>NMOS02000002.1 GCA_002290645.2 Candidatus Aquirickettsiella gammari | reverse complement strand
AGAAGGGTTTCATCGTAAAATGAAATTGATTCAACGTCGCGCTTATGGATTTAAAAATTTTGAAAACTACCGCTTAAGAGTTAAAGTTCTATGTGCTTAATCTGCCCCCTAAAGTGGGAAAGACCCGATTAAAATGCCCGTAAAAGAGCGGTGCTTGCATGAATCGAAATCATTGGTGGCTATGGGTGGGCTCGAACCACCGACACCAGCATTATGAATGCTGTGCTCTAACCAACTGAGCTACATAGCCAAAGGTCGCCCATTGTCCTAAAGCCGTAGTAATTCTGTCAAGTTATAAAACTATAAAATAGGCATTTCGTGGTAAAGTTTTTGCAATAAACCCTTATTCCACAAGTTGGTTTCATTTATTGGCGAAACGGTTGTAAAAATAAAAAGGGCAATAATGGCACGATAATAGCCGTCAATTCCCCAAAGGGATACATTTTTTGATAAAAAATCAAAACATCACACCAAGACAAACTTCTCTTGTGATTAAAGAGGGAATTTATTTTTTATTGTTGTTATTTTTTTTTATAAGAAGGGAGCGTTTATTTATCAGCGTATGGTACCGACTAGGCAAGATCACATTGTTTTAGTTTTTTGCGTAAAGTACCACGGCTAATACCGAGCAATTTAGCCGCTTTGGTTTGATTCCCGCGCGTCTGGCGTAATACCACTTCGAGCAAAGGAGATTCAACCTCAGCCAAAACAAGTCCATAAAGATTAGACGGTGAGTTACCATCTAATTGAGAAAAGTAATTTTCTAAAGCCTGTTCGACATAGGTTTTTAGCGGCTGTTGAGGCGTGCCGGTGCTAGCGACCTGAATAGGAAGAACAGGAAGTTGATCAAGTGCATTTTGCATATACATTATCCTTTGAGTCTTGACTAAGTCAGAGGAGTTCCCATGATATAGTAGCTAAGGGGTGGCGACAAGCGTCTTTTGGCGGATTATTTTAATTTTCTCAGAACTAGCGTAATATTTTGGGTAGCTTTTTAAGCGAATTTATTGGCAACAGATAATTTTAAGATAGTTTTTTAGGTAATTTTAGCTAGAAAAATCGCATAAAAAGGTCTATTTAGTAAAGATAGAAAAAATTAATCCATGAGTCTCTCTTTTAATGGAAGGAAGATACATTTTGCTTTATTTAAACAAGCTGCTTCGATTTTTGTGGCTAGGTTTTTGGCTGAGTACACTGTTTTCGCCGGCTTATGCGATACAAGCTTTGCCAGCCGATCAAGTTTTTCAGGTTTCGGTACAGCGTTTAAATGCTACGACGCTGGCCGCGCGCTGGACTATCAAACCAGGTTATTATCTTTATCGTAATAAGATTAGTTTTCACACCACGCCGATTCTTTTCAAATCGGTTATTTTTCCGCAAGGGCTGATTAAACATAATCAATTTTTGGGTGACTACGAGGTCTATCAAGGCAAGCTAAGCACTTTATTAAAGTTTGAATATCCTCTGCCAGCTAAAAAATTACACATCCTAGTTCATTATCAGGGTTGTGCTGTGGCAGGGTTTTGTTACCCGCCTATTGTAAAGAATATTGTTTTAACTGATTCTGGCGCGACTTTAAACCAAGCGGATACGAATGTAATTTCTGCTATGGGGGAAAATTCGCTGCTAGGAAAAAATCCAGCACAAGCAAGCAGCCGCAAAAGTTTGAGTGAACAAAGTAAAATCGTGCAACTTTTAGCCGGCCATAATATTTTTTTGACGCTGCTTAGTTTCTTTGGCTTCGGTTTATTGTTATCACTGACTCCGTGTGTTTTACCACTGATCCCGGTTTTATCGGCGATTATTCTAGGTCAAAAGCAATTAACAACGGGCAAGGCCTTTGGCTTATCCTTGACCTATGTGTTGGCCATGGCACTGACTTATGCCTTAGCCGGTGTTTTCGCCGGTTTAGCCGGTAGTTATTTACAGGCATTTTTACAAAGTCCTTGGGTTATTATTATCGTTTGTGCTTTGTTTGTGTTCTTAGCTTTTTCTTTATTTGGTTTTTATGAACTACGTCTGCCAGCGAGCTGGCACGAAAAATTAATACATATCAGTAATCGTCAGCAGGGTGGCAATTACCTCGGCGTCGCTTTGATGGGTTGCTTATCTACCTTGGTGATATCACCCTGTGTGACAGCGCCTTTAGTCGGCGTATTAACTTATATTGGTAATACCGGTAATGCCATCTTAGGCGGTGTAGCTTTATTTATTTTAGGATTAGGTTCAGGCGTGCCATTATTAATTATTGGCACTTCCGAGGGTAGATGGTTACCTAAATCGGGACCTTGGATGAACGGCATTAAAATAATATTTGGTATTATGATGCTCGCCATGGCCGTATGGTTGTTAGCACGTATTATTCCAAGTAATTCGCGCCCTTTTTATCTTCTTCATCCTAATCAGATAGAAACCGCGGCGACGAGTCACTTCCAAACGATAAAAAGTGTGGCCGATTTAAAACGTGTGTTGATATACGCAAAACAGCAAAACAAACCCGTATTATTAGATTTTTATGCTAATTGGTGTTTGTCTTGCAAGGAAATGGAACGCGTTGTGTTTACGGCGCCGGCAGTTAAGTCCATGTTAGCACAGTTTATATTATTACGTGCCGATGTCACTGCCAATGATGCCGTTGATAAAGCCTTAGAGCAGCAGTTTCATGTCGTAGCACCGCCTACTTTTTTATTTTTTACAGCCGATGGACAAGAATTAACTGACGCACGAATCGTCGGACAAGAAGAGAGCCAGATATTTGCCAATCATTTACGCAATATTTTAGCCGTTAAATATACCGCGCGTACTTGAAGAACATTTTTTAAGTAAGATTATCATCGCGCTCCGAAAAAAAATGATTCCACTTGCACCTTGAATTTGATAATATAAACTTTATTGCATATGAATAATGATGATAAGGAGTACATCATATGAAAGAAAATAATAGCATTCAAACATCTCAGCTCTCGACAAGATCAAATCCTGAAATAAATAGTAGCGTCGATCGTCATGGTAATACGAAATTACACGTGGCGGCTTGGCAAGGTCGTTACAATCTTGTACGTTCTTTTCTAGGCCAAGGCGCCGATTTGGAGGTCAAAAATAACTATGGTCATACGCCGCTGCATGCAGCGGCCCAAAATGGTCACACTCAAATAGTGAAAGCTCTTTTAGCTTATAATGCAAATGTAAACGCTAGAGATAAGGCAGGGAACACACCGCTACAATTAGCTGTCTCGAATGGTGAATTACAGGTTGCGAAGTATCTTATGAATAAGAGTAGTAATTTAGCGGCTAAAGATCAGGATAGCTTGTTGCTGGAAGCTGTTAAGAGCCAGAATATAAAATTAGTACAATTTATTGTCGATAATCATGCAAATTTAGCCGTTAAAGATGAGGGTGGGAATTCACTGTTACAGATCGCTATTTCAGATAGGTATATTAATATGAATTTAGTTAAATACCTTCTCCAGCTCCCGCAAAAGAAGGTGAATTTTTTAGAGGTTAAAAATGCGGATGGTTATGCTCCATTGCACATATCTATCTTGAATGATAATTTAAATCTGGTGAGGCTTTTTGTAGATGCGGGTGCTAATTTGGAGGCTAAAGACGATTCAGGTTTTACAGCACTGCATATGGCTACTTGGTATCGTCACACAGAGATCATGAAATATCTTGTTGAGCAAGGTGCCGATTTAGAGGCCGAAGATAGTGAAGGTGATACTGCGCTAGATATTGCGCTCTTAAATAAAACCGCAGAGGATATAAAGATCGCGGAATTTCTTAAGTTACGAGCAGCGGCTCGTAAACACCCTAGTATCGGTGAAGTTAATCCTAATCTCGTTTCCCCCCGTTTTTTTGCAGTAACACCTCAGATTGGACACGCGGCTAGCAATACTTCGTTTCCTGAGTTAGATAGTTATCAGATTAATCACGGAGGTGTGCAGACAAGTAATATTAATGCTCATTTCAATGGCACCGTGTTACTTTTAAGAACATTGGCAGAAAAATTCGCACCACAACGTTTTAATAGTTTTTTTAAACAAGCTGCTGATCCGAAGGTACTTTTGATTGACGATGCCGCCTTGCATGCTATCAATGAGTTTGACTCTAAGCTGGATAGGATGGAAGAAAGGCTAGAATTTAATAACACATTTTAATTGTAGTTCTAGGCGTTTTAAATCAATTCCCTTTTAATCAATAAAAAGTGAAATAAAGGAGCGATGCCACAGCGTGGCTATCGCTCTTTACATCAACATCTAGCTTAATATAAATCGCGTGATGCGAACAAATTTTGGGGACACGACGGCCAAAATTTTTCGTGAGCATAGCGACTCGCTTGCGCAAGTGCACTTCGGAGCAGATGCGAGATTGACAGCTTAAATTTTGTAAGTTACAATTGCTTTGATTCGTTTAAATTGATTTTTTTTATGATGTTATTTGCTGTGATTAATACAAGAGAGAATTGGTGTTGGTGATTTAGTTCGCTACCCTTTTTTTATCTTGGAGAGATCTGCATCATGTGCATCTATGTATATTTTTTATATCCTCATGGGTTCTTGAGCCTAAATTCAAACAGATATCTCGATACGTGCAGTCCATTCGCTAAGCCTATTCTTTGTGTAACTTCTACTAATCTTCGTATTACATCACGGCAGTTTAAAGAAATGGGGGTTTTTCTTGTCGTTCAATTTTTCTGTATTTATTTAATTCTTGTTTTGATTTTAACATTTATAGTTTGGCCAATCGGCCACATTTCAACTACGTACTAACTTTTTAGATTACCTATGCACTAATAGATACGTTCATTGTCATGGACTGTCTATAGTTAGCGTTTTAATTTTTTTATGAGATGACTCAATCAGAGGCACTATTTATGCAATCGACTATTCGTCAATTATTATCAGGTCAGTCTTTAATTCCAGCACAAGTGCCAGCTGTGTTGGGTGCTTTTTTAACAGCTAATCCATTACAGCAAGCCCTAATTCTAGCGTTGTTGGCGGCGAAGGGAGAGTCCTTCGATGAAATTTGTGCTGTACGTGACTATTTACTTAAACAATCAACTTTTAATCAAGCGCTCTTATCAAACGCTCCAATACAATCGGTTGATCTGGTGGGTACCGGCGGTAGTGGATTTGCTCGATTTAATATCTCTACGGCGGCAAGCCTGGTTGTAGCCAGTTGTGGTGTTGATGTGGCCAAGCACGGTGGACGAAGTGTGAGCAGTTGTTCTGGGAGTGCCGATGTGATGGCGGCGCTAAAGATTCCAATCTACCAAAATTCAGCCGATATCATACAAAGTCTTTATTCACACCATTATACCTTTGTTTGTGCGTCCTATTTTAATCCTGTCTTGAAGGCATTAGGGTCGCTTCGAAAAACACTTGGGTTCCCGACCGTCTTTAATATAGTGGGGCCCTTACTTAATCCATTACGCGTTAAAAGACAGGTTATAGGTGTTTACCGCAAAGATTTGCTTACTCGTGTTGCAGAGGTATTGAAAGCCTCTGGATCCGTGCGTGCTTTAGTGGTGCATTCAGCCGAAGGATTGGATGAATTGGGTTTATCTGGACCCAATGAGGTTGCTGAACTCTATCGAGGTGAAATTAAGGAGTATCGTATTTGTCCTAAAAAACTAGGCTTTAAAAGTGCTTCTGTGGCAGCAATTTCAGGTGAGGATCCAGCGCTTAATGCCAGGATTATTCAGGGTATTTTTTCAGGAAAAATAGCCGATGCAAAGCGGGATATCGTTGTATTGAATGCAGCAGCGGGCTTACTGGTTGCTGATAAAGTTTCGACCTTACTGGATGGGGTTGAAATAGCACAGGAGGCCATTTCATCGGGAAAGACTCAAGTTTTAGTCGAAAAATTACAAGCAGGAGACCATTAATGAACAATTTTTTAGCGGTGATGAGGACGCGGGTATTAAAACGCGTAGAACAAATTTCTTTGTTACTAGAGGAGGCTTCAAGCCAGCATTTAAATTTTTGTCACATTTTTCAGGACAAATCAAGCCCTGCCATTATTGCAGAAATTAAATTCGCAAGCCCATCCCAGGGTGCAATTTACCCAGGTAGCTTGACGCCGGTGCAGCTTGCTGAAAATTACTGTACCCACGGGGCGCGGGCGCTCTCGGTTTTGACTGAGCCGTATTTTTTTAGAGGAGATATTCAATACATCCGTCAAATACGCAGCGCTTTTCCTTTATGCCCTATTTTATTAAAGGATTTTATTTTGCATCCTCTTCAAATTAAACAAGCCCAAGTCTTCGGGGCAAATGCGGTTCTTTTAATCGTTGCTTTTTTAACACCTGCGCTTTTACAGGAACTCTACACCTATGCGGTATCGCTGAATCTAACGCCTTTAGTTGAAGTTCATGATGCCGAAGAATTATCCCTTGCCTTGGAACTTAAACCTAAAATAATCGGGATTAATAACCGTAATTTGCGGTCTTTAGCGGTCGCTTTACAGACCTCTTATCAATTAATTCAATTAATTCCAGATACGGTTTTTGCTGTTTGTGAAAGTGGAATTTCTACCTGTCGCGAAATAAAAGCCATGATAACAGCGGGTTTTGATGGGCTTTTAATAGGTTCGAAGCTGATGCAGTCACCTCAGCCGGGAGAGGTCTTAAGTGCCTTACTCAAGGAGTATCCTGATGCGTTGTAAAATTTGCGGAATTACGCGTCTTGAAGATGCGGAGCTGGCTATCTACTTAGGTGCGTGGGCGGTGGGATTTAATTTCTACCCGGCATCTCCGCGTTATATTTCACCACAAGCAGCCTATGAAATTATTCAGCAATTACCACCCACTGTGCTGACAGTGGGGATAGTCATTGGCTTAGATAGTGTGGCATTAGCTAGCTTGATACAAGTGGCGGGGGTAGATTTATTACAAATTTACAGTCGGGTGGAGGGGCTTGACTCATTTAAAAAAAGGATGATTTTAGCGTTGCAGGTATCTGAACAGGAATTCCTACCAGCGCCCGAAGTGTTAGCACAGTATGGCTATTTATTATTAGATGCGCCATTAAGAGCAGATGGATTATTAGGTGGCACAGGACGATTGGCTAACTGGGCGTTAGCGAGTCAATTAGCTAAAACTTATCGACTCATATTAGCGGGGGGGTTAACGGCTCAGAGGGTTGCCGAGGCGATACGGGTTGTTCAACCCTATGCGGTGGATGTTGCCACTGGTGTGCAAAATATTCCTGGCAAAATCGATGCTGATTTATTAACTCATTTTTTTAAGGCAAGTACACTATGAATAATAAAAAGGGGTATTACGGCCAGTACGGTGGATGCTTTGCTGCAGAAACCTTAATCGAACCCTTAGCCGCTCTTGAAAAAGCGTATCACCGTTATCAAGCTGATGCTAAATTTCACGCCGAGTTACAAGATTATCTCAGCCATTACGTGGGTCGTCCCACGGCTTTATTTTATGCGAAGCGTTTAACAGCTTACTTGGGTGGCGCACAAATATATCTCAAACGTGAAGATCTCAATCACACCGGCGCACATAAAATTAACAATGCCTTGGGCCAAGGCTTATTAGCGAAAAAAATGGGAAAAACACACTTAATTGCCGAAACAGGTGCTGGTCAACATGGGGTGGCGACTGCAACAGTGGGAAGCTTATTAGGTTTATCGGTTGTTATTTATATGGGGGCTACGGACATGGCCCGCCAACATCTAAACGTGGTAAGGATGCGGATTTTGGGTGCTAAGGTGCGTGCAGTGACTACCGGTAGTCAAACCTTAAAAGAGGCGGTGTCTGCAGCGATGCGCGATTGGGTGAGTCAGGTGAGTAATGCTCATTATGTGCTTGGTTCAGCCTTAGGGCCCCATCCTTACCCGATGATAGTGAGAAACTTTCAACGGGTCATCGGTGTAGAGGCTAAATCACAAATTCAAGCAGCTATCGGCCGACTTCCCGATGAATTAGTCGCCTGTGTGGGTGGCGGTTCCAATGCCATTGGTTTATTTCATCCATTTTTAGCGGATCAAGCGGTGAAAATGACCGGTGTGGAAGCCGGTGGGCAGGGATTAGCGCCAGGTCAACATGCCGCACGCTTTGTGAGAGGGCGAACCGGTGTTCTGCAAGGTACTAAAAGTTATTTATTACAAGACGAATTTGGTCAGGTGCTCTCAACCCATAGTATTTCAGCAGGGCTTGATTATGCAGCGGTTGGACCTGAACACGCCTATTTAAATGATACCAAACGTGCCCAATACACCTATGCCTCTGACCAAGAGGCACTGGATGCCGCTTTTTTACTGGCGAAGTACGAAGGTATTATTCCCGCCTTAGAAAGTGCGCATGCTATAGCTTATGTGATACGCAGCGCTAAACAACACCCTAAAGATTATGTGTTTTTGGTCGGATTATCAGGTCGAGGTGATAAAGATGTTGAAACCTTAAGTCACTACTTAGGAGGCGTCGATGCTTAAGCAAATTTTCAAGACAAATAAAAAAGCTTTTATTCCCTTTATTATGGTAGGTCATCCTTCTATGGAGGATACACGGCGCGCAATACTTGGATTAGCCAGTGCAGGTGCTGATTTAATTGAGCTTGGAGTGCCTTTTTCTGATCCGGCAGCCGATGGACCTATTAATCAAGCCGCGGCGGAAATAGCGCTGCGGCAAGGAGTTACACTTAAGCAAATTATAAATTTAGTGCAATCAATTCGAAAAAGTGGCTGTGAGACACCTATTTTGCTGTTTAGTTACTTTAATCCTATTTTAGCATTTGGAGAAAAAGCCTTTGTGACAGCGGCTGTATCAGCAGGAATACAGGGTGTGCTGGTGGTGGATTTACCTGCAGAGGAAGGCTTGTCGTTTTATCAACAAGCCCGAGCTGCTCATCTGGGTGTTGTATTACTCGCATCACCTACTACCAGTCCTAGCCGATTTACGCTTTATCATCACATAAATCCGTCGTTTATTTATTATATTTCACGTTGCGCTGTCACCGGTGTTCAAGAGACGCTATCGCAAACATTGGCGGTGGAAATTCACACCTTACGTACTTATTTTCCGCATCATCCTATTGCAGTTGGATTCGGTATTTCAACTATAGAGCAAGCGCAAGCGGTCGCAAGTTTTGCCGAGGGTGTTGTGGTAGGCAGTGGGCTGGTTAAGGCCTTAGAAACGAGTGGAATAACTGCGTTTCTAACACTTGCAAAACACTTTGCCAATAGCATTCACGGAGTATAGAGGAAAATGGCCTTATCAACTCGCGTGAAAAGTCCTTCTTTAGTGGGCGGTATATTATTGATCGTTGGCAATGTGATTGGGGCAGGGATCTTAGCCTTACCCATTGCGACAGCACAACTTGGCTTAGGTTTAGCCCTATTAGTACTCGTAGCCTTTTGGGCATTAATGTTATTAGGAGCGGCATTTTATTTTTTGGAAGCCAATTTAGCCCTTCCAGCGGGCAGTAATTTGGTGTCAATGGCGAGAACCTCATTAGGGCTTCCGGGCGCTGGTGCCGCTTGGATTTGTAATTTATTGGTATTGTACTCATTAATTGCCGCCTATATTGCCGGCGGTGGAGATTTAGTCAGCCTTAATCTACAACATACTGGCTTGATTTTGTCTTCTGTAATGGGACCTTTACTTTTTTTGCTGTTTTTTGGAGGTATTGTAACACTCGGTATTGCGCGTATTGACTATGTGAATCGGTTGCTGATGTTTTTTAAGGCGTGTGTTTTTTTAAGTGTTCTATTTGGATTTTCACAACACCTTAGCCCTAACTATGTTCTCCTGTTGCCGAGTCAAAGCATCTCATCATCATTAGTTATTATTGTACTCACCTCCTATGGTTTTGCCTGCATTATTCCCAGTTTACGTAGTTATTATCACAGTGATGTGAGAAAAATAAAACGCATGATCTATTGGGGGATGGGGATTGCATTACTGTGCTATCTGCTGTGGGTCACGTTAATTTTTTGTGTCATTCCGCCACAGGGTGCTTATGGATTGCATCAGATGGCAAACTCAGCACATCCAGTTTCAGACTTACAACGCGCATTAAGTCATGCGCTGCACTTAACTTGGATAACTCAAGCCATCAATATTTTTAGTGGCATTTGTATCATGACGTCTTTTTTGACGAACTCAGTTAGCTTGGTCGATTTCATTAGCGATGGATTGTCTGGCTATAAAAGACGTGGGAAGCAACTGCTCGTTTATTTGCTAGCCTATGTTCCCCCTTTTGCGGTGGTTTTATTTTATCCACGCGCTTTTTTATTGGGTTTATCAATGGCAGGGATGCTCGCCATTGTGTTAATGCTTATTTTACCCGCCTTGATGGTTTGGCGCTTTCGTTATCTAGCCGGGCAAGGGTGTATACGCGGACAATGCGGCGCAATTTTACTTTTATCCATTGGGATTTTTTTATTGATTGGGTTCATTTGGGGGTAGCTATGAAAATTATCGATATTAGCCATGATATTGCCGAGTCCACAAAAGGATTTCCATCAGAGCCGCTTACAACATTTAGACTTGCTTGCGATATCAGTGACGATACACCCGTTAGAGTAAGTGCTATCAGTCTGTCAAGTCATGCTGCAACGCATGTAGATGCGCCATCCCATTATGACAAGGAAGGTCTTACTATTGAGCAGCTGGCGCTTAATCCGTTTGTGGGTTCTTGTGTGGTGATCGACTTGATGCATGTCACTGATTGTATTGTCGCAGAGGATTTGGCGAGATTTTGCTTACAAGCGCGCGTACTGTGCAAAGTAAAAAGTGAACGCTTGGATTTTATTTCCATATCAAGCGACTGCATTGCTTATTTAGCTGAAAAAGGGGTTATTCTATTAGGTACAACCGCTATCTCAATAGATAAAGTGAATTCAAAGACATTACCTGCACATCACGCGTGTTATCAACACGGGATACAGATTGTTGAGTATCTAAATTTAGATGCAGTCAATCCAGGTGTCTATACTTTTATTGGACTGCCACTAAAGCTGGTCGGTTTAGATGCTTCGCCCGTTCGCGCGGTTTTAATTGATTCTATATAGAGAGAATAAAAATGAGCTACGATTTAGAGGCGCCGCAGTTAGATACGATGGATCCATTTAAACCTTTAACCCACCTGTTTGATATCCCGGTGAATGTGGCGGGACAAACAATGCTTTATTTGAATGGTAATTCCCTTGGCCCAAAGCTCAAACGGATCAATGAAGCGGTCTTTCAGCAATGCGAAACCTGGGGGCGTTTGGGTGTTCGAGGGCATTTTGAGGGCCAAAATCCATGGATGCATTTCCATCAGCGCGTGACCGAACAATTAACCCGTTTAGTGGGAGCACAATCGGATGAAGTGATCGCAATGGGGACACTGACAGGGAATCTACACCTCGCGTTTATTTCGTTTTATCAACCCACTAAAACGCGTTATAAAATTATTCGCTTAGCGGGTTTTCCGTCGGATACCTATGCGCTGGAATCACAAGTACGCCAGCGACTAGAAACTTTGCGCGCTTTTTCAGCCGAAACACCCTTTACGGTAGCGGAAGCTATTATTGAAATTAAGCCGGATGAGGCGGGCTATATTTCTTTTAATCGTATTGCCGAAACCTTAGCTCAGCATGGGCAACAGACAGCCGTGCTATGGTTTGAAGCGGTGCATTACCTGACAGGTCAATTTTTTGATATCGAAGCGATTACACAATTAGCTCATCAATATGGTTGTAAAGTAGGATTCGATTTGGCCCACGCGATTGGCAACCTTTCCTTGCAACTGCACGATTGGCGTGTTGATTTCGCCGTTTGGTGCCATTATAAATACATTTCAGCAGGGCCTGGAGCGATAGCGGGCCTGTATATTCACAATCAATACGTACATGATAGGAATATTTTACGTTTGGCAGGCTGGTGGGGGAATAAAGCATCTACACGTTTTGCCATGTTACCTGATTTTGATCCAAGCTTATCTGCAGAGGCTTGGCAGCTGAGTAATGCAGAGATGTTTTCTCTGGCTGCCTTACATGAAACGCTTTCTCTCTTTGATGATGTGGACTTAGTCGCGCTCAGAGAGAAAAATAAGCGCTTAGTGGCCTATTTAGATTATCTGCTAGAAAAAAATTTAACGGAAAACGTCGAAGTGATTACTCCAAAGAACCCAGAGGAACGAGGATGCCAACTGTCATTACGCGTAATCGCCTTTCAATCGATGGAGCAGGTAGAGCAGCTATTTCTAGATAAAGGGATAGTCTGTGATGTACGGGATAAGCTCGTCCGCGTAGCCCCTATGGGATTATATAATAGCTATCAGGATGTGTTTTATTTTGTACAGCAATTACGGCAGATTATCGCTGAAATTTTTTCGCTAGAAAATCGAATGACGCCTTAAGAGGTTCAAAGAAACGTACTAATACACGGATTTGAATTAGTTGCGTTTCTTTAGTAAGGGAGATAGTGGCAGCTTAGATAATTTTTTTGGCCACTGTATTAAGGCCACCCCCAGTAAGATGACGGCTACGCCAAGACCTTCTGTCCATTGCGGACGATTGTGAAAAAAGACAAAGTCCCACAGTATCGCCATGATAGGCACGATATACATCACCGCACTGGCGCGAACGGCATCCCACTCGCGGATCAAATAATAGTAAATAATCCAGGCTAAAGCGGTGGAGAATAATCCCATATAAATACTGGCTATCCAAATGATAGGTGTGTGCAGTAGTAGCGCGCTACTAGGCCAAGTTTCAAAAATGAGTGAGGCAAGGGCTAAAAAAACCAGGCTTGCCCAATGTTGATGGTAAAGGTTGGCATAAAAATCTAATTTAGTTTGGCCCGATAACATACCTTGGTTGAGTAAGTTACCTATCGAATAGCTAATCGCCATCAGTAATATCGATGCGGTGCCTAATAAGGCAGAATGTGCGGTATCAAAATTAAGGAGTGGCCAAAAAATAACGCAAATACCCAATAAGCCAGTGAAGAGACCTATGCATTTTAAAAAAGAAAAATTTCTCGTTTTAGGAGAAATTAAACTAAATATTAGTGTCCAAATAGGCACGGTTCCATTTAAAATACCCGCTAATCCAGGTGAAATATGTTGTTCACCGTAGAATAAAAACAAAAAGGGCAGGCCTTGTGAAAAAAGGCCCATCACCCAGATACGCCAACGCAGCGTAAAAGCGACGGCTAATTTTTTCTTTAAACAATAAAAGATAATACTAAGAAAGAGTAAAGCCAAGCCAACACGCAGCATCGCGCCGAAAAAAGGCGGGACGTGTAGCACGACTGCTTTAATAGCAACAAATGAACCGCTCCAAAAAGAAGCCAATAAGAAAAACCAGAGATAATTTATATTTTTTTTCATAAAAAAGATTAAGCGATTAAATGAACAGCGACACGATCTAATTTTTGTAAACCACGCGGTAATTTATGGCCTCGTTGTCCCCGTTTGCCGATATAATGCATGAGGTCATTGCCTTTTAGAATAAATTGTTTTTTTCCGGAAATAAGCATTAATTGACTGCTTTTTGACGGTAATAGGGCAAGCTTACTGATAAACTCTTCACGGCTTGCGGATTTCTTAGGGGGTATTTGGATCATTTTATTTCCTTTCCCTCGTGCCAGTATCGGTAGTTCTTTGGTGGCAATAATCAATAGGTAACCAGTATTGGTAATAATGGCAATATAGCTAGTTTCAATATTGTTGATGATTAATGGGGGTAGTACCTGACAATGCGGTGATAGTTTCAATAGGGTTTTTCCATTGCGATTTTTGGAATACAGTTCAGCAAGGTGGGTAATAAATCCATAGCCTGCATCGGAGGCTAATAACACAGATTGTTCCGGATCGCCGCTTATCATGGCCTCAAAATTGGCTTCAGCAGGAGGATTAAAGCGACTCGTTAACGGTTCACCTGAACTACGTGCCGAAGGAAGCGTGTGTATCGATAGAGAATAACTGCGCCCGGTTGAATCAATAAACGCAACTAACTGATTGCTTCGACCTAGCAGAGTCGCTTTTAGTGAATCGCCGGCTTTAAAATTTAAACCACCGACATCAAAATCATGACCTTTTGCCGCACGTATCCAACCGCGCGTCGATAAGATGACCGTCATTGGTTCGGCCGGAATGATTTCTGTTTGTTGTAAGGCGAGCGCAGCACTACGTTCAACCAGCGGTGACTTGCGTGGGTCACCGTGTAACTTTACATCTGCTTGCAACTCAGAACGAATCAGACGTTTTAATTGGGTTTTAGACGCTAAAATTTTCTGAATTTTATCGCGTTCAGCGATTAAATTTTCTTGTTCGGACTGCAGTTTAATTTCTTCTAATTTCGCCAATTGTCGTAAACGTATTTCTAAGATCGCATCGGCTTGAATAGCGCTTAATTTATAGCGCTTGATCAATTGTATTTTCGGATCATCGTGTTGGCGAATAATCCGAATAACTTCATCGATATGTCGATAAATAATTAAAAAACCTTCTAAAAGGTGAAGGCGCGCCAGAATTTTATTTAAATGAAATTCTAAGCGCTTACGTACCGTGGCGAGTCGATATTCTAACCACTCTTGTAAAATGGTGAGTAAATTTTTAACTTTAGGTTTTCCATCCAGCCCTATCATATTAAGATTAATACGATAACTGCGCTCCAGATCAGTCGTTGCAAATAAATGCGCCATTAAAACTTCGTTATCGACGCGGTTTGATCGAGGCACAATAATCAAGCGTGTCGGATTTTCATGATCAGATTCATCACGTAAATCTTCTACCAGCGGCAATTTTTTTTCGCGAATTTGCTCAGCGATTTGCTCAATGATCTTTGCCCCTGATACTTGGTAAGGTAAATCGGTGATAACAATTTGATTTTTTTCTTCCGTATAGACAGCACGCGCACGAATGACACCTTGCCCTTGTTGATAGATATGACAAATTTCAGCTTTAGAGGTAATTATTTCAGCGGCTGAAGGAAAGTCAGGGCCTATAATGTATTCACAGAGTTTGGCGAGTGTCGTTTGCGGTTCATCTAATAAATGGATACAGGCATTCACTACTTCACTCAAATTATGCGATGGAATATCCGTTGCCATCCCGACCGCAATGCCTGAGGCGCCATTTAAGAGAATATTCGGTAAACGTGCCGGTAGTAGTTCGGGTTCTTGCAGTGTCGCATCAAAATTGGGCAGCCAATTGACAGTGCCGTCGGATAGTTCTGTTAGCAGTGCTTGGGCGTAATGAGTGAGACGTGATTCGGTATAACGCATCGCCGCAAAAGACTTAGGGTCATCTTGAGAGCCCCAATTACCCTGGCCATCGATAAGTGGATAGCGGTAAGAAAAAGCTTGTGCCATTAAAACCATCGCTTCATAACAGGCCGTATCACCATGAGGATGAAATTTACCCAGCACATCACCCACCGTGCGCGCCGATTTTTTATATTTTGCTAAAGCAGTTAGGCCTAATTCAGACATGGCGTAAATGATGCGCCGTTGAACGGGTTTTAAACCATCGCCAATATGAGGTAAGGCACGATCAAGGATGACATACATCGAATAATCAAGATAAGCTTTCTCGGTAAAAAGACGTAGCGCTTGATGCTCAATCGTGGCAGGTTCAGGTGATTTGGCTTTGGCCATTGTCTTTATAGCCTCTTAAAAGAAAAGATCCCTAGTGCAAGCCCGTCCTTTTTTAAACGACGATGTAAGGTAGCTAGGTTAAGAACAACTTGTGTGCAGTATAAGATGATCACGATATTTTACAACACTGACTTAATTTAAGGTAAATTATTTTAATAAAATTCATAACCGAGGGTAAATAAATGCTTCACATCAATTCCTTGATTGGGAGGGAATAAATGCGCATTGGAATAATGTAGGTAATGATAGCTCAGTGACCAGGTTTGCGCTTTGCTCCAGCGTAGACCGAAGCCGATTAAATCTTGAAAGGCAAACTGCCCGCCTAAATTTCGATGACCCAAATGATTGTTGGAAAGATAGCTCGCGCCTATTCCCAATTCTAGATAAGGCTGGGCAGCCAATAGCCAAGCTTCGCGACTCTGAAGGCGTATTATCGGCGAGGCAGCCAGTATGCTGATAGAACTAGGCTGATTAGCTTGTGGGGGATTGACATACCAATTGGCATAGCTGAAATCCCAATATCCGCTTAAATTAATCGGTGCTTGGGGTAGCCCTAGCCATGGCCAAAACTTCTGCAAAGCGATTCGGTAGCCTTTTAATTGGTCAGGTTTCCCTGTGCCATAAGAAATCTGTAAGCCATAAGTGGAGGCATAGCCTTTTTCGATGCCCAAACTAAGCAATATGAGTCCAATATATTGCCAATAGATACTATTTTTTTTAATAAAAGTTAAGAGTTTTTCAAACAAAACCAGGCTCCCTGTTTAAATAAATTTTTTAGATTATAATATGCTGATCCATTTTAAGGCTCGAGATGAGCACTTTATCCGCGTAAAACGCTTAAAATGTGAATTTTTGTAGATGATTAACTTACATTTTTATCTGTAATAAAAGCTGATTTAATACTATCACACCAAGGCAAAAATTTTGTTTTATAATTTGTTCTGTTATAATGCCGCCCTCATTCTATTCAAGGGATATAAAAATTATTATGCAGCAAGATATCCATCCAGCTTATAACCTAGTTACTGTCACCTGCAGTTGTGGTAATAGTTTTCAAACCCGCTCTACTTTAGATGAGCCTGCTTTTACGATTGAAGTGTGTTCTAAATGTCACCCTTTTTACACGGGTAAGCAAAAAATCGTTGATACCAGTGGACGTGTTGATAAATTCAAACAAAAATACGGTAAACGTACCTCTAAAGTGATTACTGACAAGTCTACTGACTCAGCAGCGGCTTAGTTCTAACTTCGTTTTATTGGCGGCCTGCTAAGAATTAGTAGCTAATTTTTAAATTCGCGGCCCTATTACTCATTTTCTATAACTCTGGGGGGTATTATTTATGCCGAGAAAACGTATTGACCTGTTTCCCTGGTTAGTATGTGGCTTAGGGGCTCTTTTTTACTGTTATGAATATTTTTTGCGAATCTTACCGAGTGTTATGACGGAAGATTTACTAAAAATGTTCAATATCGGTGGAGTGGCTTTCGGAAACCTAGTTGCTTTTTACTATTATGCTTACACGCCGATGCAATTACCTATCGGCATGATGATGGATAGGTTTGGCCCGCGTAAGTTATTGGCTTTTGCCTGTCTAACCTGTGCAATCGGGACTTATTTATTCGCCCATCATTCTCTTTCAACGGCGCAAACAGGTCGTTTCTTAGTTGGTTTTGGTTCCGCTTTTGCTTTTGTAGGGGTGCTTAAACTGGCGTCAATATGGTTTCCTCCTTCACGCTTTGCTTTTATTGCCGGGATGGCGACTTCCTTGGGTATGATAGGGGCGATGACAGGCGATATTATCCTGTCAAAATTAGTATTTGTATTAGGTTCTAACGTGACGCTCTATATTGCCGCTACAGCAGGTCTATTACTCACTGTCTGTTTGTGGTACGTGATACCTGAAACCAAACGGGTAAAAGCAACTGACGAGCCCGCTCCACCGACATTAAGTTATAATGAGTTTTTTCAAGCAGTTTTTAAGTTATGTAAAAATCCACAAATGTGGTTAGTCGGGGCGATAGGAAGCCTGTTCTATTTATCGCTTTCTGCTTTTGCAGAAGTGTGGGGGATCCCTTATTTAATTCGGACTTATGGCTTATCAAATTCTAGCGCAGCGGTTGATATTTCATTTATTTTTTTAGGTTGGGCTATTGGCAGTCCCTTAGTAGGATGGATCTCTGACAAGATAGGTAATCGACGTCGTCCTATTATTATCGGTGCTTTATTAGGCGCCGCATTATTTGCCTTACTTATTTATTTTCCCTATGTTTCGAGTCATTTTCTAGGATTTTTATTATTTAGTTTTGGTCTTTGTAGCTCGGCACAGATTATTGTTTTTCCTATTGCAAGAGAGCTTAATGTACAGGCTTTAGCAGGTACTGCCATTGCAGTGACTAATTTGTTAGTGATGTTTGGTGGAGCCTTATCCCAACCTTTAATTGGTAAGGCCTTAGATGTATTAACTGGCACGCATGTCAAGGGAAACCTAATGGCTTTTTCAATTGAAAGCTTTCAACACGCCTTGACGATTATTCCGATTGCATTTGTGATGGTCGCTATATTAGCCATTTTTGTCAGAGAAACGCGCGGGGTTTTGCCGACTTAATTCAAAGCGTTCTTATCAAACAAGCAACGCAGTTTAGGCTAAACCTTGTAAGGCTATTTTTAATCGCAATAGGGCATCTTTTAAGCTCGCTTCATCAACCGCAAAGGACAGGCGTAGATAACCCGGCGCACCGAAAGCCGATCCCGGTACTGTGGCGAGGTTTGCTTTATTCAATAAATAATCAGCCAGTTCATGATCAGCAGCAAATGCTTTATTGGCGCCAATAAACGCATGGAAGGAAGGAAAGCTATAGAAAGCGCCTTGAGCGGCTAAGCAAGTGATACCCGGAATTTTATTGAGTTCGCCTGAAAAAAAATCATGCCGTTGCCGATAAATTTCATTCATATGTCGCACACAATCTTGATTGCCGGTTAATGCCGACGTTGCCGCAAATTGAGCAATGGAATTAGGATTAGAAGTACTTTGCGACTGTATATTCGCCATTGCAGCAATGACTTCTTTGGGGCCTGCGGCATAACCAATTCGCCAACCGGTCATCGCATAAGCTTTTGAGCAGCCATTTAGTACCAGGGTTCGGTCAGATAGCTCAGGACAGACATTGATAATATTTTCAAAGGGTTGCTCTCCCCAATAGATGTGCTCATAAATATCATCAGTGAGAATAAAAACTTGTCGATGAGCCAATAAAATTTTAGCCAGTTCACTAAGCTCTGTCGGGGTATAGACCATTCCGGTTGGATTGGAGGGGCTATTGATAATAAAAAGTCGTGTTTTTTCTGTAATCGCGGCTTCTAGCTGCGCGGGTGTAATCTTTAACTGTTGCTCAATAGAGGTTGCGATAATCACGGGTTTGGCCTCAGCTAATAAGGCCATGTCCGGGTAAGAAACCCAAAAAGGGGCGGGAATGATCACTTCATCGTCCGGGTTTAATAAGCATTGCATCAGGTTATAGATAGATTGCTTGGCCCCACTCGAGACGATCACTTGACCCAGCGGGTAATTCAATTTGTTTTCGCGCTTAAATTTATCAACCACCGCCTGTTTTAAAGCAAGCATGCCATCTACCGCGGTATACTTGGTAAAACCTTGCTCTAAGGCCGCTCGAGCCGCTTGTTTAATCGATTCAGGGGTATCAAAATCCGGTTCACCGACCGTCAGATTAATAATCGGTTTGCCATTGGCTTTTAATCGATTGGCGGCTGCAGAAAGGCTTAAAGTGGGGGAGGGTTTGATCTGAGCGAGGCGGTGCGAAAGAATTATTTTCATAGTATAGAGCTACTTAGGTTAAAATAGAGTTCAACAGAGACTTTATTATCGGTGAGAGGTTAATCATAAAGCAAGTCAGGTTTCCTATCCTCGTCATCTACAGTCGGTTTGATTGCATTGATTCAGCGCGATAGCAGCTCGTTTTGCATGGTCGTTTATTGTTCGCGAAATTCCCGTGATAAAGAGATTAAAATTATTTCATGTCAAAAACTTTCACATTAGTTTCAGACTTTAAGCCGGCCGGTGATCAACCCGCCGCAATTAAAGCATTGCTCAATGGTTTAGACGCCGGTCTAGCGCAGCAAACCTTGCTCGGTGTAACAGGTTCAGGCAAGACATTTACGATTGCCCATGTAATGCAAAAAATCCTGCGACCTACGCTTATTTTAGCCCCTAATAAAACATTAGCCGCGCAATTATACGGTGAGATGCGAACCTTTTTCCCCGACAATGCAGTGGAATTTTTTGTTTCTTATTATGATTATTATCAGCCAGAAGCCTATGTGCCAACCACGGATACTTATATCGAAAAGGACGCCGCTATCAATGAACATATTGAACAAATGCGTTTATCCGCTACCAAATCTTTGTTGGAACGCCGCGATGTGATTATTGTGGCGACCGTATCCGCTATTTATGGTCTAGGTGATCCGAATGCTTATGTTGACATGATGTTACATGTGCGCCGTGGTGACCCGATAGACCAACGTTTTATATTACGACGCTTGGCCGAATTACAATATAATCGTAATGATATGGATTTTCGACGTGCTACTTATCGTGTGCGGGGCGATGTGATTGATATCTACCCGGCAGAATCTGCTGAAGAAGCCGTGCGTATCGAATTACTTGACGAGTGTATCGAACACTTAAGTTATTTTGATCCCTTAACCGGTGTTATGCTAAGACGCGTGCCCAGGCTTAGCATTTACCCAAAAACCCATTACGTTACGCCACGCGAAAAAATTTTAGCGGCGGTAGAGTCCATTAAAGCGGAATTAAAACAACGTTTAGCCGAATTAGAAGCCGCGAATAAACTAGTTGCGTATCAACGTTTAGAGCAGCGTACACGATTTGATATCGAGATGCTCTTAGAGCTCGGTTACTGTACCGGCATCGAAAATTATTCGCGTTATTTATCCGGTCGCGATATAGGCCAACCACCACCCACTTTGTTGGATTATTTACCCAAAGATGCTTTATTGATCGTTGATGAATCGCATGTCACTATTCCACAACTGGGTGCCATGTATAAAGGCGATCGTTCGCGCAAAGAAACCTTAGTCGCGTATGGATTTCGTTTGCCTTCTGCTTTGGATAATAGACCACTGCAATTTCAAGAGTTTTCTGATTTAGCTTTTCAGACTATTTATGTTTCAGCCACACCGAGTCACTATGAACTAGAACATTCAGGTGCATTAGTCGAGCAAGTGATAAGGCCTACCGGTTTAGTCGATCCGCTGATTGAAGTGCGACCCATTGCAAGCCAAGTGGATGATTTGCTTTCTGAAATTAATCGCTGCGCTTTGAAAAAAGAACGCGTCCTGGTCACTACATTGACGAAGCGATTATCAGAAGATTTAACCGAATACCTGGCCGAGCACGGCGTGAAGGTACGTTATCTCCATTCGGATATCGATACGGTGGAGCGAGTAGAGATCATTCGTGATCTACGTTTAGGTAAGTTTGATGTATTAGTTGGAATTAATTTGCTACGCGAAGGTCTCGATATGCCAGAAGTCGCCTTAGTGGCTATTTTGGATGCGGATAAGGAAGGTTTTTTGCGTTCGGAACGCTCTTTAATACAGACGATTGGCCGTGCAGCACGCCATATCCACGGTCGAGCTATCCTTTATGCTGACAAGATAACCGCTTCTATGCAAAAGGCAATGACAGAAACCGATAGACGCCGGACTAAACAGCTAGCCTATAATAAAAAGCATTATATTACACCTAAAGGTATCGCAAAGGCCGTGCATGATATTTTAGAAGGAGCGCGTGTTGAGCTTACAACGAATAAACAGCGTTTCCTTAAAGTTACCGAAGAGCAAGCCTATTACGCGGCGTTACCACCCGAGCAACTGGCTAAAAAAATTAAACAATTAGAACGAGATATGCTCAATTACGCTAAAAATTTGCAATTTGAAGAAGCGGCTGAAACCCGCGAACAATTAAAAAATCTTAAACAAAAGGTAATCGGAATTGATTAAATTGTTGCGTCGGTAAAACAACAGTGTTATTTTTCTTGCCATTAATCTTGCATTAGATAATTTAATAATCGGCTTTGCGTTTTGCATGCCTGATGTTTCGTAACCTATAGGCACGTAGCTCAGTGGTAGAGCACCACCTTGACATGGTGGTGGTCGGTGGTTCGATCCCACTCGTGCCTACCAACTATTTTTATAAATGTATGCCTGTCATTACTTTACCGGACGCTACACAACGTACTGTTACCCATGGGACGACAGTTTATCAAGTCGCTGAGCAAATTGCGCTCAGTTTGGCAAAAGCGGCTATAGCGGCAGAAGTAGAGGGTCAACTCGTCGATTTATCTTACCTGATTGATAAAGACGTTAAGGTGAGAATACTGACAGCGCGTGATCCAGAAGCCTTAGCGATTGTTCGTCACTCGACAGCCCATTTATTGGCACATGCGGTTAAACAATTATTTCCAAGCGCGCAAGTGACGATAGGACCCGTCATTGATAACGGATTTTATTATGATTTTGCCCTGTCGCATCATTTTACACCGGATGATCTGCAAAAAATAGAAAAGCGTATGCGCGAATTAGTTAAACAAGATTTACCAATACAGCGTACTACCCTAACAAGAGAGGCAGCGATCGAGTTATTTCGAGATTTAGGCGAGGAATATAAAGCGGAAATTATTGCAGCGATTCCCGAGCAAGAGACATTATCTGTGTATCGTGAAGGGGATTTTATTGATCTTTGTCGTGGGCCACACGTGCCAACGATGGGGAAACTTAAGGTTTTTAAATTAACCCGTGTGGCGGGCGCTTATTGGCGCGGCGATGCTAAAAATGAAATGTTGCAACGAATTTATGGCACCGCTTGGTTGACCGAGGCGGACTTAAAAAATTATTTATATCAGCTAGAAGAAGCTGAAAAACGCGATCACCGTAAGCTCGCCAAACAACTAGATTTATTTCATATTCAAGAAGAAGCACCGGGTATGGTGTTTTGGCATCCTAATGGCTGGACTATTTATCAAGTCATTAAACAATATATCCGTGCGCGCTTGCAAACCGGTGGTTATCAAGAAATACAGTCACCGCAGTTATTAGCGCGCCAATTATGGGAAAAGTCCGGTCATTGGGATAAGTTTTTTAAAGAAATGTTTACCACAGCGGCTTCGGAAAATACCGAATTTGCTATTAAGCCGATGAATTGTCCGGGACATATCCAAATCTTTAATCAAGGCGTGAAGAGTTATCGTGATCTGCCGTTACGCTTGGCTGAATTTGGTTCTTGCCATCGTAACGAACCCTCAGGCGCTTTACATGGTTTAATGCGGGTACGCGGCTTTGTACAAGATGATGCGCATATATTTTGTACTGAAGATCAAATTCAAGCCGAAGTGGCTGCCTTCATCGACTTGCTCTATGCCGTATATGCTGATTTTGGTTTCAATGAAGTCATGCTAAAATTAGCTACCCGTCCAGCAGCGCGGGTCGGCTCAGATGAGAGTTGGGATAAGGCTGAACAGGCCTTAGCACAGGCTTTGGAGACGAGAGGGCTAAAGTGGACCTATTCCCCGGGTGAAGGTGCTTTTTATGGTCCAAAAATTGAATTTTCTTTAAAAGACTGTTTAGATCGAGTGTGGCAATGTGGCACAATTCAAGTTGATTTTTCCATGCCGGCTCGCTTAGGCGCAGAATATGTTAGCGAGCAAGGTGAGCGTAAGACCCCAGTTATGTTGCATAGAGCTATTTTAGGTTCTATCGAACGTTTTATAGGGATACTTATTGAACATTATGCTGGGCATTTTCCCATTTGGTTGGCGCCCATCCAGGTCGTGGTAATGACTATTACTGATAAACAGCAGGATTATGCCAAAGAGATAGGTCGAGAATTAGAAGGATTGGGGGTAAGAGTAAAGCTAGATTTGAGAAATGAGAAGATCGGCTTTAAGATTCGTGAGCATAGTTTGTGTAAGATACCCTATCAATTAGTGATAGGCGCTGATGAGGTAAAGGCAAAGCAAGTCGCTGTACGTAGACAAACAGGTGATGATTTGGGTAGTATGTCGGTCCATATGTTTTATCAGATGCTTCAGCAGTGTGTTACGTCGCCTAGTTAAATCGATACGGAGAAAAGTTATTAGTACCGAAAAAGTTATTCAGAATAGACCGGGTGGGGGATTTCAACCTAGGTCAGGGACAAGCAACGCAAAAAGAGTCAGGGTTAATAGGGAGATTCGAGTTCCTCAAGTGAGGTTAATAGGCCCTGAGCGTGAACAGTTAGGTGTCGTTTCCCTAGAGGATGCCTTAAGAAGAGCGGAAGAAGCCGATCTTGATTTGGTAGAAATTGCACCGACGGCGGCGCCCCCTGTTTGCCGGATCATGAATTATGGCAAGTATCTCTTTGAATTGAGTAAACAAAAGACAGCGCAGAAGAAAAAACAAAAGCGCATTCAATTGAAAGAAATTAAGTTTCGACCCGTAACAGAAGAAGGTGATTATCAGGTCAAGCTACGCAACCTGATACGTTTCCTACAACAAGGTGACAAAGCTAAAATTATCGTGCGATTTCGGGGTCGTGAAATCGCGCATCTGCATTTAGGCGCTAAGCTCATTGAACGCTTGGAGAAAGATCTGGCCGCTTATGCGGTGATTGATGATAGACCTAAGATGGAAGGAAGGCAGATGGTGTTAGTGGTAAGTCCGAAAAAAACCAAGTAGCCAAATTATAAATTATTCAGTAATGCGGAGTGTATTCTTATGCCAAAGTTAAAAAGCCATCGAGGGGCGGCAAAGCGTTTTAAACCGACAGCGAATGGTTATAAATGTGCGCAGTCGCACCATAATCATATTCTGACCAAGAAAGATAGCAAACGTAAACGAAATCTACGTGCTACCAATTTAGTGAATCCGTGCGATGTACCGGCTGTGGAGCGTATGTTGCAAGGTTCTTAAAATAAGCAAAGATAATTAAAGAGGTTAAAGACGATGCCAAGAGTGAAACGTGGGGTAACCGCCAGAGCCCGACATAAAAAAATATTAAAAGCCGCTAAAGGTTATCGAGGCGCACGCAGTCGTGTCATCAGAGCGGCGAAACAAGCGGTGACCAAAGCCGGTCAATATGCTTATCGGGATAGAAAGCAAAAGAAACGCGATTTTCGTGCACTTTGGATAGTCCGTATTAATGCTGCTGTGCGTGAAAATGGGATGATTTATAGTCGCTTCATTGCCGGGCTTAGCAAAGCAGAGATTGCCGTCGATCGTAAAATATTAGCCGATTTAGCCATCAGCGATAAAGCTACTTTTGCTCAACTGGTTGAAAAAGCCAAGCAAGCCTTGGCTTAGTGCCTAAATGACTGATTCTCACTTTATTAACACCGTTAAAAATTAAATAAAGTGGGAATAGGTTTTTAATTTAAATAATTTTTTCTAATCTTTTCAGTATTTTTTTGTTCTGTTAATCTATCGACATCTTTAGATATTTTAAAGGATAAAAAATCATGGAAAGTACGTCTAAATTAGCGCCACAAGAATTAGCAAATCAATCCTTTGTGTCCTTTTATTCAAATCCAGATAATATTTTAGTTTCTTCAGGCCCTAAAAATGGCATGTTATGGCGAGTTGAGGAAATAGATCCTCAAGAAACTAACTTAGTAGATGGCTTAAATAAAGTTTTTCAAACCGGTTTTATCCAGCGTGATGAGCCAAGTATTTTAGCGCGATTGCCTTATATCAAATCTCATTATCCCCATTTTATTTGTGCGTCCAATACACATCTTAGTGACGATACACTGATTGCTTGGGAAAACCAACAGACCCCCCTTGGAAACTATGGTTATTTTTATTTGATCGACTCTAGTGACAAGCATGTGATAAAAAGTATCCCATTATGCGAAGAAAATATAAATCAGCCAGCCTTTGCGTGCGCTTATAGCCAAAAAATAAATGCGAGGCCGGATTATGCGATTATTGAAAAATTACATCCTAGGCTTATCATCGGTGCGGTGCCCTCTGAATTTGTCGCTTTTTCCTTAGAGATGGAAAAAAGCTTTATTTTAAATCCCCTTTATAAAGGAATTGTCTATTTTAATAAAATAGAGAAGGTTTCAGGTATCTCTCGTTTTTTAACATTTAGCGTTTTTTCGCGGAAATATCGAGATTCACCTAAATCGATAGTAGATATTTTTAAACTTTATTCAGCGAAAAAAGAATTGACTACTCAGCCTAGCTTATTATCTTTATTCAGTAGTCGTCGTGCCGCTAACTTTTTTCCGATAAATACACGTTTAGAATCAGCTGAAGCAAGTACTGAAAACTTAGCAGCGACTACAGGATATAAAAAGCCTTATTGAGTAAATGTTGATAATCGTTAGGACTTTATAGCCTATCAACCGTTACACGCGCCGACAGTGAACGCGCTAGGGTATGACCGTCGATAAACTCTAACTCGCTACCTAAAGGTACACCATGCGCAATGCGGCTCACCTTAATGCCTTTTTGCTGGATAAGCTCACTCAAATAATGTGCCGTTGCCTCTCCTTCTACGGTCGGATTGGTCGCTAAAATAATTTCTTGCGGAGGCTGGGTATTAATACGCTGAACAAAGTGTTTTATCCCTAACTCCTCAGGACCAATACCGTCGAGTGGTGACAAGCGCCCCATGAGGACAAAATAATAACCGCGATAGCTGGCTGTTTGTTCGATAGCCAAGACATCGATGGGTGTTTCCACCACACAAAGTAGAGCGCTGTCTCGATGTGGATTCGAGCAAAGTGTACAGAGAGAGGTTTCACTTAAACTTCGACAATGTTCACAATGTCCTACCTCTTGAATGGCACGCTCTATTATTTTGGCCAGCGCCAAGCCATCGGTACGCGCTCTTTCCAGTAGATGAAATACCATGCGTTGCGCTGATTTAGGGCCAACACCGGGCAAGCAACGAAATTGCGCAATCAATTGGGTTATCAAAGGACTAAAGGCCATATCTTTACATCTAAGGTATCAAAAACAGCGCTAAGCCTAAATATAGTCTAGCAAAGGCTTGTTGACTCAAGGAAGCAACAAGGAAATGGCTATTATTAAGCGCTCGTTACATCAGTGCTAAACTTAGTTTGCATATGATGGGTTAAATCATTTAATTTTTGACGAGATTCTTTTTCAATTTTTTGCAGTGCGTCATTAAATGCCGCAACCAGTAATTCTTCCATAAATTCCTTGGGTTCTTTTAGTAAGGGAGGGTCAAGCTGAATCGATTTAACATTGTGCCGACCATCCATTTCGATTTTCACTAAACCCGCGCCGGCTTCCCCGGTAATCACTATTTGTGCTAATTCTGCCTGCGCTAATTGCATCTTAGATTGCATGTCTTGTGCTTGTTTTAAGAGCGTGTCTAGGTCAACTTTCATATTCATTTTATTCTCCTCGGGTTAGGATTCATTTTATTCGTTTAGGTATCAAGTGATATTCAGGCTTCATCAAGAAGTTGAATAGACTCAGGCCGTAGTTTAGCATCAAATGTCTGCATAATCGCCTGGATGGCCGGGTCTTCCTGCAAAGCCTTCGTGGTTTGTTCTAGCCGCTGTGATTTTTGCTGTGCCTCCTGGCGCGCGGGTGTGGATAGATCCGCATCGCCAAGCTTGATCTCTAAGGTGATGGGCTTAGCAAAATAACTTGAAAGTGCTGACGCTAGTTTTGCTTCTTGTTTAGCACTGCGTAGGGCCGCTTGTCTGGGATCCAAGCACAAACAAACATGATTCGCCTGATAGGATTGTAACGCACATTGATGGGCCAGGGTATGGGTTAAACCGGTTAATTTCAATTGCTTGATAAGCGTCGGCCAGTCTGGGTTAGCGGGGTTGCAGTCTGTTTTATCCGCTTTGAGTGGGAGGTGTTTTTTGCCACTAGGCATAGCACGATGAGCTAAGGTCTTTTTTTCTAAAGCCTCAGCATCAGGTTTTTCAATCCGCTTATCGCTGAGGGGTTTAAAAGCCAATAGCCTTAATAACATCATCTCAAAGCCCAGTCGCGGCGTTGGCGCAAGTGCTAAATCACGTCGACTTAATAAGGCAATTTGATAATAAAGCTGCGTATCCTCGGGGGTAAGTTTTTTGGCTAAGGCGTCAATAAGTGGCGATGTCTTGTTGATTTCGTTCTTAAATAATGGATTAAGGGCCATATGGTGTAAAAAAGTAATCAACTCATCAATAACATGGGAATAATCAACCGCCTGCTCGTTTAAGCTTTCTACTATAGCAAAGAGCTTAGCACTATCTTCTTCGATCAAAGCCTCAATGAGGTTAGCTATCTCAGCGCTTGCGACATGACCTAATAAGCGGTTGATATCCCCACAAGTGAGATGTTGATTGGTATAAGCGATGGCCTGATCTAGTAAACTCAAGGCATCACGTAAACTACCGCGTGCCGCTTGCGCAAGTGGTGGCAGCGCCATGGGCTCATAAGGGATATTTTCACATTTGAGAACCGTTGCTAAATGCGCACTGATTTGTTCGCTAGGGATAATCTTCAAGTGAAATTGTAAACAACGCGAAAGGATGGTCGCCGGTAAGCGTTGTGGATCGGTGGTGGCTAATAAAAAAATAACATGCGGTGGTGGTTCTTCGAGGGTTTTTAGTAAAGCATTAAAACTATGCGAAGAGAGCATATGGACTTCGTCGATCAGATAGATTTTATAGCGACCTTGGCTCGGTGCATAATGAACATCCGCCAACAAATCACGCGTATCTTCCACTTTGGTGCGTGAAGCGGCGTCTACTTCAATCAGGTCGATGAAACGATTGCTGTGAATAGCTAGGCAATTCGCGCATTGATTACAAGGTTCAGAACTTATTTTAGCTTGGCAATTCAAACATTTAGCCAATAAGCGCGCCAAGGTTGTTTTACCAACACCCCGTGTCCCGGTAAAAAGGTAGGCATGATGAATTCGTTGAGTTTCAAGCGCATTTTTTAGGATGCGACAAGTCGATTCTTGACCAATCAATTGATCAAATGATTGAGGCCGATATTTTCGGGCTAGGACTTGATAACTCATACCATAACACCCCCCTTGGCAAGATCTAACAATCGCTAATGGAGGCGGTTATAGCAGCCACACCTCGGCACCCGCTCTACAACTACCGCTGCTTCCTTCCGGATCTGACGGGGTTCGCTGCTTTGCGTTGCGAAGGGACCGATATAACCACCATTGGCGGAGAGAGCGGGATTCGAACCCGCGGTAGGGATAAACCTACACACACTTTCCAGGCGTGCTCCTTAAGCCGCTCGGACACCTCTCCCAGAAAGCTGTCAGGTTAAACTAGAATACCTAATTTGGCAATTAGCATTTCTATCTAATAAAAGTATTTCGCGGTAAAACCCATGCTAGGACTATTAAAAATAAAAAACCAATGTCATGATAAAGACAAAAAGCTTTATTCAATTTCAGATACAATAAGCCATTATTTTAAAAAATTGGGTTTTTAATACCTTCCCTATAGGCTTGTAGCATGTCAGATTCCGTTTATCCTGCAGAAATTTCATCGAGAAGAACCTTTGCCATTATCTCACACCCCGATGCCGGTAAGACCACCTTAACCGAAAAGCTTTTGTTGTGGGGAGGCGTCATACAATTGGCAGGAACGGTTAAAGCCCGTAAAGCCGCGCATCATGCCACCTCAGATTGGATGGCTTTAGAAAAAGAGCGTGGGATCTCAGTCACGACCTCAGTGATGCAATTTCCTTATCAAGATTGTATTTTTAATTTATTAGATACACCCGGCCATGCGGATTTTTCTGAAGATACCTACCGTACTTTAACGGCGGTTGATTCGGCTTTGATGGTAATTGATGCGGCCAAAGGGGTAGAGCCGCGTACGCAAAAATTATTAGAGATTTGTCGTTTACGCAAGATTCCTATTTTGACTTTTATTAACAAAATGGATAGAGAAGCGCGCACACCGATTGAGTTATTAGATGATATCGAATCGACTTTAGGTATTGCGTGTGCCCCGATGACCTGGCCGATAGGGATGGGGACACAATTTAAAGGGATTTATCATATCCAAGAAGACAAGGTTTATTTTTATGCCCCTTCAAGTAATCTACGACGTAAAGAAGGGGAATGCTTTGTCGGTTTAAATAACGCTAAGGTAAAGGAGCGAATTGGTTTTTTATGGGATGAGCTTGAAGAGGAATTGGCACTGATCAAAGGCGCAAGTGCTAACTTTAACCAGCAAGCGTATCTGGCCGGAAAATTAACACCGGTATTTTTTGGTTCAGCGATTAACAATTTTGGCGTGCAAGAACTATTAGCCGCTTTGGTAAAATATGCGCCCTGTCCACAACCCAGACAAAGCGATGTCAGGATGGTAAGTCCAGAAGAGCCCAACTTTACAGGATTTGTGTTTAAGATTCAGGCCAATATGGATCCCGCCCATCGAGATAGAATTGCTTTTTTGCGTTTATGTTCTGGAAAATTTATCCCCGGCATGAAGGTATTTCAAGTACGTACGAAACGGGAAATGGCGCTTAATAAAGCACTGACTTTTATGGCCGGTGATAGGATTAAAACGGAACAAGCATGGCCGGGTGATATTGTCGGTTTACATAACCATGGCACGATCCAAATCGGTGATAGTTTTACCCTGGGTGAAACCTTAAAATTTATCGGCATTCCTTCTTTTTCACCGGAATTATTTCAACGCGTGCGTTTAAAAGATCCACTAAAGTCTAAGGCTTTATTAAAAGGCTTAATGCAATTGTCTGAAGAAGGGGCGATACAAATTTTCAGACCTTTAAGTAGCAGTGAGTTAATTTTAGGCGCTATTGGTGTTCTGCAATTTGATGTAGTGGCGTATCGATTAAAACATGAGTATCGCGTTGAATGTGCTTATGAGCCGATTAATGTGGTGGCTGCGCGTTGGGTCGGTGCCGACGATCGCAAACATTTAGAGGAATTTCAACACAAGCTTTGCTTGCATTTGGCGCTGGACGCTAAAGAGAATCTCACTTATTTAGCCCCCAGTCAGGTCAATTTAAAATTAACTATGGAGCGTTGGCCAGCGATTCATTTTTACCCACTGAAAGAAATCTAATTTTTATTAGCGGAATTCGAACAGTTGCTGTTTAGCGTAGCGGTTTAATCTGTAAACGCTCTTGTTCTAGAAAGATACGTACGCTAGTTTCGTTTGGCGTAGCTTGTAGATCATTTAAATCCTCACTGAGCCAATAATGACCGGCAATGGCGACTAATTCTGCTTCTAAGGTTTGACAAAAAATACAGGCTTGTTGGTTGCCCGTGACGCCCGCCAGTGCGCGACCTTTTAATCGACCGTAAATATGGATGTTACCGTCGGCTAATAACTCCGCACCTGGACTTACCGAGGCGATAACAATTAAATCACCATTTTTAGCGTAGATTTGTTGGCCAGAACGTACCGGTTGGGTTATTAAGGTGGAATTATTAACCATGGGGTTAGCGGCGGTACTCTTGGAAGTTGTTTGAGTGGTATCCGTTTTGACATTCGCTAAAATAGGCAGTCCCGATTGCATGGCAAAGGTTTGCTGTTCGGCATTGCCACCACGAATCCCAACTGGAATTAAGCCATAACAACGCAGACAACTGATAATAGCTGGGAAATCAATCGTCACTGTTGTCGCCGGCAAAGAAAACAAATCCAAAATAATCGGCAGCTGTTGGAAAAAGCGCGGAGTTTGTTCAATCAGCGGCTTTAATTGCTGATGGACTGTCTCGGGATTAGCATTTAATAAATGAAAGGTGGTTAATGTGAATAAACTCGCCTTTAATTTAAAGGCTTCTTGCGATGTTCCCGTCAAACTGCGCATAAATAGTCCACCTAATCACTATGGAATGTCAAAATAAAGTAGGCATTATATACTAAAACCTAATGAGGAACGCTTAACCACTCATTTTATAGTCGAGTAAATAATGGAAAAGATTTGGTTGTCTCGTTATCAGCAGCAAGTGCCCGCCGAGATTAATGCGGATATTTATCCGTCACTGAATGCCTTATTCAAAGACGCCTGCCAAAAATTCCACACATTACCGGCGTTAAGTTTTTTTCAACAAACGATAAGTTATGCGCAATGGGCCAAGTTGAGTCAAGATCTTGCGGCTTATTTACAAAATCAATTGTCACTAAAAAAAGGCACTAAGGTGGCGTTGATGTTGCCGAATTGTCCGCAATACATGATTGCAATCTTTGCCGTGCTTCAAGCCGGCTTAGTCGTAACAAATATCAATCCACTTTATACCGCGCCAGAATTTATTCAACAAAGCAATCATTCAGAAGCAGAGGCGTTAATTATATTGAGTAATTATCTACCTAATGTAGCTCATGTCATCAAAGAAACGAAAATTAAGCATGTCATCACTACCTGTTTAGGTGATATGTTGACTTGGCCGCAATCGTGGCAGGTCAATTGTTCTGCCTGGTGGCTGATAAAAAACCAACGACAAAAAGATAGAACGCTGTTGCCGATTAATTTTTTGCAGGCATTAAAAACAGCGCGGCATCTGAAGCTAAAACCTGTAGCAGTTGCCCAAGAAGACCTCGCTTTCTTGCAATATACTGGCGGTACCACTGGGATTCCTAAAGGCGCGATGTTAAGTCATCGTAACATGCTGGCTAATATTGAACAGTTGATTACTTGGGTGCGACCTGTTTTAAAAGAAGGTCAAGAATCATTCATTACCGCCTTGCCGCTGTATCATATTTTTTCACTGATGGTCAATGGCTTAATGTGTGTCCGTTTAGGCGGAAAAAATTGTTTAATTGCCGATGCGCGCAACCTAAAACAACTGATTCGGGTGCTTGGGACGACACAATTTAGTGTGTTACTGGGCGTGAATACTTTATTTAAGGCACTGTTAAAACAGGCATCGTTTTTAAAATTAGATTTTAGCGGTTTAAAAATCGCATTAGGTGGTGGAGCGCCACTACAAGCTCGAGTTAAAGTGGCTTGGAAACAAGTGACGGGAAAATTATTATTGGAAGGTTATGGATTGACGGAAGCATCACCGGTCGTTTGTGCGCCGCCCTGGGATTTAGTCGTCGCCGGCGATCATGTCGGATCACCTTTGCCTTCTACCGATATTCGCTTATGTGATGATAATCAACGTGAAGTTGCATTAGGCGAGGTGGGTGAGCTATGGGTTAAAGGTCCTCAAGTCATGAAATCCTATTGGATGCAGTCTGCGGCGATAGAAAATGCACTCACCTCAGCGGGATGGCTGTTAAGCGGTGATCTCGCACGTATTGATAGCCAAGGATTTGTTTTTATCGTTGGGCGTAAAAAAGAATTAATTCTGGTTTCAGGATTTAATGTTTATCCAGAAGAAATAGAAAATATTATTCAACAACATTCTAAGGTAAAAGAAGTGGCGGTAATCGGCGTCCCGTCTGAAAAAACCGGCGAAGCGATCAAGGCCTTTGTGGTGCGTAAAGATAAACACTTAAACGTCGCAGAATTATTAAATTATTGTCGTTGTGCGCTAACAGGATATAAATTGCCGCAGCACATTGTATTTTTAGATTATCTCCCTAGATCCTCCTTAGGAAAAATTTTAAAAAAAGATCTACATTAATATCAAGGAAAAATATTTTTTTATAAAAAATTTTAACTTTAATTTAAGTTAATTGACAAATCTTTGATATAGAAGTAGGCTGACGATTAATTTATATTTAATATAAATTTTTTAGAATAATAATAGAGGGGTGGGGGTATTATGCAGAAAAAAACCGTTCATTTAATGAAAAAACTTGTAACTGATATCAGTTATATTAATAGTGAATTGCCCTTTAAATCTACATTAATATATTCCGCTAGTAAAGATTTTTTTGACGCAGTAAATAAATTAGGTAAAGAGGAATTAAAAGCGTGTTTAAGAAACCTTGATATTGATAAGGAAAATATCAATGCTAACTCAGTTACTTTCAAAATAGTGAGTTGTTTACTAGTATTTACAATTGAAAAATATAGCAAGGATGAATTTTTACGGTTTGTACATCCACTTTGCACCGATCCGAATAATAATGGAAATCTTATTAACAAAATTGAAGTAAAGAAATCTAAATGGAAAGTTATACGCTGGTTGCAAGGAATATTGAGCGGGTTTAAGCGAGAAAAATTTGTGATAAATTCTGAACATTCATCCGCTGCTGCGTTTGAATGTGCTTATAGAGCGTTAAAATCAAAGTCGAAAAAAATAAGTTTAGAAGATTATATAAGATTGAGCCAACAGGATGAATCATTCTCAAGGTCTCTATCTTCGATAATCGAAAAAATTTTTTCGATAGCGCCACCACAAGATCAAGCAGAAACATGGCCACCACTGCCAGAACCTTCTCAGTTGTTTATAGAGGGGGAAGCTGCAGCTTCAAATAACTTAATAACGCAAGCACCATTGCCACCACCTTCTCCTCTACTGCAAGCGAGTAAAGAAAGCTACCAGACTAATATGGAAGCTAGCTATCTAGAATCACCAGTAACTACTGCAAGTGTGAAAATATCACCACTACAGCGAGAAAATAATGTGACAACTCCGTCATGTACGTCGTTGCAAAAAGAACTAAGAAAACAACGAGAAAACTTGAAGAAAGCAGATGTTAACGCTAGATGTAACGGTGGCGAGGTTGAGTTTCGCGATGCGATGTTACAGAAGAGAAAAGAAGGAATAAATTCGCAGAAGGAAAATTCAGATTCAGTATTATCAAAGAAGCCATCTGCAAAAAATTCCCTTCAAAAGTACAATGAAGAGAATGCCAAAGCAAAAGAGCTTAAACAGATGTTCGCTGAACAACTATCTCGAAGAAGGAGAGTTCACTCTGGGTCATCTCAATCGTCTTATAATAGTCAGTATGAATCTTCGGGTGAATCGAGCGATAGCGAGCAGGCGAGCAGGCGAGCAGTCAACCGTGCTCATCTAGAGAAGAGCCAAAATTAACCAAATGAAGCTCAAATGATAAGATAAGCGACTCAGGCCATGGAAGTTTATTTTCTCTAGATAGCGAAAAAAAGTTAAAAACTTTTAATAAAATGGAGTTGTACAAAGGAGTAAGTGAAGCCTTATTCAAGTCAACTAAAGAATCAGGACCTGAAACGCACGAAAAACAGCTAGACGTATTCAGAAATACGTGAGAGTTTTTTAATAATAAGTAGTTGTTTATAAAAATTCAGGGCACTGTGTTACAGTGCCCTTTTTTATATGTGGATATTCCAGCTTAGCGTGGCTGTTTTTTTCGGAATCGGAAAGCGAATTTCAACCTTGAGTCCAGTGCCTTGCTCGGGTGACGCTAAAGTGACCGATCCTTGATGCAGTTTGGCAATTTGTTCGACTATCGACAGACCTAAACCACTTCCTTGTGCATTGGTGCCTAAAACACGGAAAAAACGTTCAAATACACGTGCGTGTAGTTTGCTCGGGATGCCGGGGCCATTGTCGATTACCTGTAAAATAATGGCATCCGGCTTATTCATAATTAATACCTTAATAAGGCCTTCTTTGGGCGTGTAGCGAATGGCATTATCAACCAAATTACGGATTAATACCTGCAAGCCGATGGCATTACCTAATAAGGTATATTCGGCATCTTTTGCAATCAGTTCAATTTCAATCTGTTTTACGATCGCAACCGGGGCTAATTGAGCAATCACTTCAGCGGCTATAGGGGCTAAATTAACTGGCTTAAAATGTTCTGGCCGAATAGTTTCGGGGCTTAAGCGACACAGAGTCAATAATTGTTGGACGACATGCGAACAACGATCGACACTGGCAATGACCTGTTTTAAATGCAGATGACATTCTTCTGGATCGGTGGTTTTGAGTGATACCTGTGCTTGTGTTTTGAGTGCCGCTAAAGGAGTATGTAATTCATGCGCGGCGTCGGCAGAAAAGCGTTGTTCACGTTCAAAGGCTTGTTGTAAACGCGCAAAGAGTTTATTCAGTTCGTCAACCAAGGGGCTAATTTCGATAGGAACTTCATTTAAATCAACCGGATCAAGATGATCGGCAGCACGCTCTGCCATTTCTTTGGCAAAAAAACGGATGCTTTTTAATCCACTGCCAATGATAAGCCAGATGAAAATGCCTGATAAGGGATAAATCAGTAGCGTGAGGTAGGTATCGTTGATCAGCATGTCGTAAATCAGGGTATAGCGAGCGGCATATTGTTCAGCCAGAACGAGTATGACACCCCGTTGCGTATCATAGCGGGTAAAGGTTCGCCATCTTTGACCGTCGATGATTTTATCGCTTAGTCCGGGTTTACCGATTAAGGGAACAGCTGGGTTTTTTTCTGAACTTAATAACAGCTTTCCATCACCGTCCCATAATTGAAACTTATAACGTAACTCCTTGGCAGGGATATTCGCTGCTTTTAAATTGCTGAACGGGGTCAAATTTTTTCTGGCCAGACTATTAGTATTTAATTGCGATTGGATTACCTTGAGTGTTGCCGGCCTTAAAGAATGTGGGTTATCGGTAATGGTTTTCAGCAGTAAACCCGTTTCGACTAATAAATTATCTAAGCCTTCATTAATTGCTTGGCAGTCGATGTAATAATTAGCAAAAGCCGTGATTATAATCGTGGCGATGACAGTGCTTAAAAGGTTAAACAATAAAAAGCGTCTAATTGAAAAAATAGTGAACATTAATGATTTTCCTTTTCTGCCATATAACCTACGCCGCGTATGGTGCGGATAAAACTGGTTTCGATGAGTTTTTTACGTAAATTGTGCACATGTACTTCGAGCGTATTACTGTCTATTTCGTCATCCCAGCCGTAGAGGCATTGATTCAGAGAATCGCGGGAAACGACATGGCCGGCATTTTCTAAAAGTTTTTGCAGTAAGCTAAATTCTCGACGCGATAGGCTAATAAGTTGTCCTTTGAGCGTGACCGTAAAGGAGCTCGGATCGAGTTCAATATCACGATAAGTCAGAAGAGGGGAGGCGCGATTGCTCGAGTGACGTCGTTGTAGAGCCCGAATTCTGGCCGACAGTTCATCTAGGTCAAAGGGTTTGGTGAGGTAATCATCAGCGCCACTATCCAAACCTTTTATTCTATCTTCAATGGCATGGCGTGCGGTTAAGATGAGCACCGGGACTGTGATCCCTGCTGCACGCATTTCACGTAGGACGCTTAATCCAGGTAGGCCGGGTAGATTTAAATCGAGTAGGATGACATCAAATGTTTCTGTTTTGATAGAGCTTAAGGCGGTTCGACCATCGGTGAGCCAATCTACCGTATAGCCATATTGTTTCAGTCCTTTGTAAATGCCATCACCTAAAGAACTATCGTCCTCAACTAAAAGAATGCGCATAGTTTGCCTCATTATTGTTATTTTTATGGTCCGCTCGCATTGAAAGATGCGAAAATTTTAAATAACCGGGTGCGGATAACCTAGGTTATCAAAGTCACTGTCAATTTAGGATCAATAAACGGTATAAGTTATTAAATGTCAATTAGCGTTATTGTCTCGTAACCGCCATGCGGAGATAGAGCAAGTTATTCAAAAGCATTTATTACCTATCATTACCTAAAAGATAATCTTACGATAAATTTGTCTTCTTTAACAAGGATAAAAATTGATTTTCAGTTAAAAGCTTAAGACCTAATGCTTTGGCACGGGTTAGTTTTGAACCGGGGTCTTTGCCTACAATCACATAGTCAGTTTTTTGAGATACGCTGCTATGGACGATGGCGCCTAGTTCTTGCAGTAAACGGGTGGCTTGGTCGCGGCTTAATTGGGATAAACTCCCCGTTAAAACAAAGCTTTTTCCACCTAAAGGCGATAGGTTTTCCGTGCTATGGATAGTCGGTTTTGGCCAAACGATACCCGCAGCTAGTAAATCTTGAATAATTTTTAGATTGTGTGGCTCGCTAAAGAATTTTTTAATGTGTGCGGCAACGATAGGCCCAATATCTGCAATCGATTGTAGCTGTGTTTCATCGGCTTGCATGATGATGTTAAGTTGTTGGAAATGCTGGGCAAGATTTAGAGCGGTGGTAATCCCTACGTCACGGATGCCAAGCGCATATAAGAAACGTGCCAAGCTGGTTTTTTTACTGACCATTATGGCGGCAGATAATTTTTTAGCGGATTTTTCACCCATGCGTTCTAGATGCATCAGTTGTTCGGGTTTTAAATGATAGAGCTCGGATACATTTTTAATTAAATGATGATCCACTAATTGCTCCACTAACTTATCACCTAAACCTTCGATGTTCATGGCTTTACGAGAGGCAAAATGTTTAATCATTTCTTTGCGTTGAGCAGGACAAAATAAAATACCACTACAACGGGCGGCCGCTTCAGTTTCTAATTTAATGACCTCTGAACCACAAACAGGACAATGCTTAATAAGTCGCAAAGGATGGGTATTGGCGGGACGTTTTGTTTCAATAACACGAACTATCTCTGGAATAACGTCGCCTGCTCTACGAATAATGACCGTGTCGCCTACCCGTATATCTTTGCGTTTTACTTCATCCATGTTGTGTAAAGTGGCATTACTGACCGTTGCGCCTCCTACAAAGACAGGTTTTAATCGCGCAACTGGCGTTAACGCACCGGTACGACCCACTTGAAACTCGATGGCGATTACCTGAGTTAATTCTTCTTGCGCCGGAAATTTGTGTGCGAGTGCCCAACGAGGTGCACGAGAAACAAAGCCAAGCTGTTGTTGCAAAGAAAGTGAGTTGACCTTGTAAACAACCCCATCAATTTCATAGGGTAGCGTGGGTCGTTGTTTTTCTATTTTATGATAATACTGTAAACAGGATTGAATATTGCGGACCGTTTGAGTTTCTGGACAGCGAGGTAAGCCCCATTTTTTAAATTGATCGAGCATCGCGGTGTGTGTCTTTGCCAAAGCGCCTTTTTTTATTTCTCCGACACTATGGGTGAAAAAAGCGAGTGCACGTTGCGCTGTTATCTTTGGATTTAATTGACGTAGACTTCCTGCCGCGGCATTTCTTGGATTGACAAAGGTTTTTTCGCCGGCTTCTTTTAAACGATTATTTAGTTGTTGAAACGCTTTTTTCGGCATGTAAACCTCGCCGCGTACCTCTAAGGTTTCTGGATAATCCGAGCCTCGAAGCTGTAAGGGAATACTCAAAATAGTCCGAACATTTAAGGTGATATCCTCACCACGATTTCCATCGCCGCGGGTTGCTGCACGTATTAATTGTCCTTTTTGATAGCTTAAGCTAACGGCGATACCATCTAATTTGGGTTCGCAGGCGTATTCTATGTCTTGTTGAGTAGCAAGGCGTTCTTGTAGGCGTTTATTAAATGCGAATACTTCTTTATCCGAAAAAGCATTTTCCAGAGAAAGCATCGGTATTTTATGTTCGACTTGGGAAAAGGCGGTTAAAGGGGTGCTGCCTACCCGTTGGCTAGGGGAATCCTGGCTAATAAGCTCGGGATATTGTTTTTCAAAATCGCTTAACTCGCGGAAAAGCTTATCGTAGGCCGCATCACTAATGAGCGGATCATCGAGGATATGATAACGGTAATTGTGTTCATTTATTTTTTTTTTAAGCAGACTCATTTTTTTTATGAGGCTTTGCGAGGGTTTAGGCATAGCTATGAAGTTGTGAATAATAGTGCGAGATATCGTCGGCTGTTAAAGCACGTAGTTGTTTATCGCAAAGCGTTCCGCCTAAATCTTGGATGAGGATTTGTGCAGTTTCTAACATTAACTCAAAGCGAGTGCGTGCTGCGTTAACCTTAGAGATTGACATAAATAGGCACAGCCCGGGACAATTAATTTCGCCGATATGGTCTAGATCAAAGGTTCCTGGTTCAATGGCCGAAGCGAGACTAAATAAATGTTCTTTCTTTTCAATAGGATCGGCATGGTAGTGAAATATGTTCATTTTACCATAATGAAATCCAGCACTACTGAGTGTTTGTATCAGTTCATAGCCTCGATAAGGTCTTTGCTTGGGCGCCATTAATTGTAAAATAATATAATCGTTTATGTCATGATGAGTCGCTTGCTGCGTGTTTGTTTGACTAGCCGATAGATCATTTAGCGTTGGCTCCAGACGCGATGAAGATGGATTTTTGGCCACTATTGTGCATGATTCTTTTTCCGAATGAGGGTTAATTAATTTTTCTTTTTCTCTTTTGCGGCGAAAATTTCCATGCCATACAATCAGAATCAAGCCAAAAACACCGAGAAAGATAATACTCGGTAAAATAACGAGTAAGTAATCAATGTCCATTACACAGATACCTCTTGCTTTAAGGATGTGATTTTTTAACAGAAAATAAATCTATACGAGCGAGTAAGGTTTTCGTATCGAGCTCCTGGTTGTGTAGTATACGACGAAATAAGGCTAAAAAAGTAGGGCGGCTGATTTTCATGTTAGGGCTTAAGCGGTCGCAATCGCAATGGCTTTTTCTAGGTCTACGGCGACCATTCGTGATACGCCGGGCTCATGCATCGTAACCCCCGTTAAATGCTGTGCCATTTCAATCGCGACTCTATTATGACTGATAAAGATAAACTGCACTTCCCGAGACATTTCTCGAACTAACCCACAAAATCGCAGCACATTGGTGTCATCTAATGGGGCGTCTACTTCGTCTAAGATACAAAAAGGGGCTGGGTTTAATTGAAAAAATGAAAAAACCAAAGCAATGGCGGTGAGCGCTTTTTCTCCACCTGAAAGGAGATGGATAGTACTGTTTCGTTTCCCAGGCGGTTGAGCCATAATACAGATTCCACTGCTGAGTAAATCAGGATCTTGCAATTGCAATGAAGCGACTCCCCCAGAAAACAAATGGGGAAATAACGTGGTAAAATTTTGGTTGACCTTATCGAAGGTCTCCTTGAAACGGTTGCGTGTTTCCTTATCCATTTTTTGTATAGCGGTCTGTAAAATTTCTAAGGCTTCTGTTAAATCCTTATATTGTATATCTAAATATTTTTCACGTTCGGAGATGATTTTTTGCTCTTCTAAAGCGGCGAGATTAACCGCACCTATTTGTTCAATATGCTGTGTTATGCGAGCAAGCTGCGTTTCATACGTCGCAATATCCATTTTTTCGCGCGGTATTTCTAATAAAAGCTTTTTCAGGACATAACATTGCTCGTGTAATTGTTCTTCCAAGGTTTTAGCGCGTACGCGTAATTCCCGGGATAATAAGCGTTGTTGTTCTAAGGTATCCCTATCTAAGGCGAGACTGCTTTCCAACGTTTGTAATCGCTGTTCGCTGTGTTTAATGTCTTGTTCAATGGTGGCTAATTGCGTTTGACTTTCTTTGAGTTGAATGGCAATTTTGTTTTGTGCGTTAGTCTGAATTGTTAGATCTTGTTGCAGTGATTCGAGTGGATCTTCAGTCACATCGAGTGTTTGCTGCAATTGAATAAGCCGTTTTTCGACTTGAGCTTGTTGTTTTTTTAAACCGGCTAAAGTGGCAAGATTGGTTTCGAGTTGATGCGCTGTTGCTTGTAGCTGTAATTCATGTTGATGCGATTCTGCTTCATGAGCTTTAGTGAGGCGCGCCGCTTCATCGAGTTGTGACAGAAGATGGGTTTTATTGGCCACTAATAAAAGACGTTGCTTTTCAATTTGCTGTAGCTCGGATTGAGTAAGCGTTTGCGTTTGTGCTGTTTGCTGTAATTTTTCTTGAGTGGATTCATCGTGCTGTTTAGCTTCTTGTAACGCGCGTTGTAGTGCTTGAATACGTTGTTTAGCTTGGCTTAAACAAAGTTTTTGTATTTGTTGGCGCGTGCTCAAATCGGACTGATGAGCCGTTAATTGAGTAAATTCCGTTTGTTTGCTGATTTGTTGCTCTTCAAGCGCCTTTAGTTGCTGTTGTTGTTGACGGTAATCGGTCTCTTTGCTATCAATCAGTGCTTGAATTTTTTGTTGAGTTTTCTTTAGCGCGGCTATTTCACCTTCTCGTTGTAATAAACCGGTTTTATTGTCATTTGCGGCGGTTAAACGAATCCAGTGATTTCCTAAGCAAATTCCCTCGCGGGTTATGATGGATTCATCACTTTTTAATTGCGGCGCATATTTCATCGCTTCTGCGCTGGTTTCTGCGGCATAAATTCTGGCTAATAAATGTTCGAGTGGCCAGGGGGCGGTAAATTTACTACTCAGTGGCGAGAGCTTTAGCTGACTCGAAAGGTGACTGGGGGGCTGTTCACAAGCGATTGATTGGGTCATTAAACTAAGCGTATTCGGAGGAGGGTCATTTAAAAAATCGTCTAAAGACTCCCGATCGCCAAGACATACTGCTTGTATATGTTGGTGTAAAGCCACTTCTACGGCACGTTCCCAACCGGTTTCAACCTTTAATAACTGAGCAAGCCGAGGTTGTTCCGTTAAATGATGTGCTTTAAACCATTTAAGCTGCGTATGTTCACGTTTCCCTAAGGCTTCTTGTTGCAAGGCCATTAAAGAAGCATACTCTCCTTGTGCGATTTGTAGTTGACTTTTAGCGGCGTCTAATTCTTTAAGTAGGGTTTCCAAACTAGCGCGCTGTGCACGAATCTGTTGCGTTATTTTTTCTTGTTCTGTTTGACATAATTGTTGCGTTGCTTCGGCCAATGCAAGTGCTGCGTCTAGATCTTCAGGGGCATTATCATTAGCGGCCAAGATTTTGTGTTGCGCATCTTTCTCTTGTTGTAAACGTTGACTATCTTGCGTTAAGGTTTGGGATTGTTCTTGTAGATATTGAAGTTGTGTTTGGGCCACGCGGTGTTGTTGGTTTAGTTGTGCCAAAGAGGTTTGTATCTTTTCCCACTGTGTTTGCCAATTTTTAAAATCGAGTTCAGCTTGTTTTAATACCGACTGACTTTGCCCAGTGGCTATTTTGAGTTCCACTTGTTGTTGTTTTTGTTCAGTGAGTGATTGGCCAATCACTAATTGATGGGCCTCACTTGTCTGGTATTCTTGTTCGAGCGTAGTTTTTGTTTTAGCCAGCTCAGCGAGCTCGCGTTGATTTTGTTCAAGCTGTGTCGTTTGGCTACGTAAATTCTCTGTTAAGCGGGTTATTTCATTGCCTAATTCATAATATTGGGTTTGATAATGAGAAGTCGCTAGTCTTGCTTGGGTTTGTTGCGTACGGTTTGCGGTAATCTGTTTTAACAGGTTTTGTTGTTCAAATTGCGATTCCTTAACGTGTTTTTCTGCCACGGCTATTTGTGTTAATTGGGATTGTAATTGCTCATCTAATAGTTGGTAGCGTAGCGCCTGTAGCTGTGCTTTGAGTAAGCGCTCTTCTTGTTTAAGTATTTTATAGCGCTCTGCTGTATTAGCCTGCCGCTGTAAATGTTTAAGCTGTTTGTTCAGCTCTTCTCTTAAATCATTTAAACGATTTAAATTTTCCTGTGTATGCTCTAAACGTAATTCTGTTTCGCGCCGTCGTTCTTTATACTTTGAGATGCCGGCGGCTTCTTCGATATAAGCGCGTAACTCATCAGGTTTGGCCTCCACGATGCGAGAAATCATGCCTTGTTCGATAATGGCATAACTACGTGGTCCTAGACCGGTGCCTAAAAAGATGTCGCGTATATCGCGCCTCCTGCAGCGGGTGCCATTGAGGGAATAGATAGATTGACCCTCACGAGTCATTTCACGTCGAATAGCGATCTGGGTATAGCTGCTATATTGGCCGCCTAGCTTGCCGTCGGCATTATCAAAGTTTAGCTCGATGGAAGCCTTGCCGAGCGCTTGGCGTGTTTTACAACCATTGAATATAACGTCATCTAGCGATTGTCCACGTAGCTGCTTAGCTGAGCTTTCACCCATCACCCAACGGATCGCATCGATAATATTCGATTTTCCACAGCCATTAGGCCCTACAATCGCAGTAAGATTGCTGGGGAAGGCCACTGTGGTGGGGTCAACAAAGGACTTGAAACCCGCTAATTTGATGCTTTCTAGACGCATAAGGATATTAATAGCTATTTAATATAGTCGAAAGTATAGCATTTATAGGAAATATAAAAGAATAATTAGTGCAATAATCGTTAAATAGGCAAGGATTTAAATCAGAAGTTTCACGAATCAATACAACAAACCCTTATTCAAGTATTACAAAAATTTTACCGCGAAATGCCTATAAATGTAAAAAATGATTAAACGCACATAAAAAAGCCTAACACTACCGCCATCTTAACGCATAGAAAACGGGGTAGTGTTAGGCTTGAGCTAATTAGCTAAATTATTTTATATTAGTATCGGTTACCTGAGCTACCAGCAATTTGGCTTCCTGCTACAGCGCCAACACCTGCACCTGCGATAGTTGCGACGGTTCTGCCGGCACCACTACCGATTTGATTACCTAGAATCCCACCGACTGCAGCACCCCCTAATCCTCCTGCGACACGTCTTTGATCGGGTGACATCGAGTCACATGCCGTAAGTCCTACTAAGACAACACCAATTAAGACGAGTGAATTTAATTTTTTCATATAATACCCCATGGAAATTGAAATAATTTTTAGACGATTTATTTCTAGTTATATGAAAAGTATAGGTAGCGGGAGGGGTAAATACCAGTTGATTCGGACAAAATTGCTCAAAATTAGTACAGTCAAGCTAGGTTATACTAGGAAGCTATTTTCCATAGGACACGCTGATGAAAAACATACAGTTAAAGATTCTGGACTCGCGTTTAGGCGAGTTATTTCCACTGCCTAGCTATGCAACAGATGGCTCTGCAGGCCTCGATTTAAGAGCTTGTATCCCGCAAACGATACAATTATTGCCCAGCGAGACCCAGTTAATCTCAACCGGATTAGCGATACATATTGCCGAGCCAAATTTAGCGGCGGTGATTTTACCTCGTTCCGGACTCGGTCATAAACATGGCATTGTGTTAGGTAATTTGATAGGTCTGATTGATTCAGATTATCAGGGCGAGTTATTCATTTCTTGTTGGAATCGATGCCAGTCGGATTTTAGCATTAAGCCAGGTGATAGAATTGCTCAATTGGTTTTTGTCCCTGTCGTGCGCACTCAGTTTGAGCTGGTGACGGCATTTAACCAAACTCAGCGTGGGGAAGGTGGGTTTGGCCATTCGGGCGTGCAATAAGCGTGCTATTTATTGCGTTTGTAAGCAGATATATTTAATTTCTAAATATTCTTCAATGCCATATTTAGAACCTTCGCGGCCTATGCCCGATTGTTTAAAACCGCCAAAAGGAGCGACTTCATTGGAGGTTCGGCCGGTATTAACGCCGATAATGCCATATTCGAGTTGTTGTGCAAGATGAAGAATGCGATTGATGTTTTGCGAATAAAAATAAGCGGCAAGTCCGTATTCGCTTGCATTGGCTAAGCGAATGACTTCGTTTTCGCTAGAGAATTTGAATAAGGCGGCCACTGGCCCGAAGGTTCCTTCGTTTGCAATCAGCATATTGGCGGTACAATTTTTTAAAAGTGTCGGCTCAAAAAAGTTCCCACCTAAAGCATGTGTTTTTCCTCCGCAGACTAATTCGGCGCCGAGTTGCAGGGCATCACTAATGTGTTGTGCTACTTTTTTAATCGCCGCTTGATTGATCAATGGCCCTTGTTGAACACCCGGTTTTAAACCATTACCTACTTTTAACTGTGAGATAGCCCGCGCCAACTTTTTGCTAAAACTATCATAGATTGTTTCATGGATATAAAAACGATTGGTACAAACACAGGTTTGACCCGTGTTACGGAATTTTGATGCCATAGCGCCACTAATCGCCTGGTCAATATCGGCATCGTCGAAAACAATAAACGGAGCATTTCCACCTAACTCTAAAGATATTTTTTTCACAGAATTGGCTGCTTTTTGCATGAGTAATTTACCGATCGCAGTAAAACCAGTAAATGAGAGTTTGCGTATAGCGAGGCTGTCTGTAAAAAGAGAACTAATCAATTTGGCATCACCTGTGATGACATTAAATACACCAGCAGGAATGCCGGCCTTTTCAGCCAGTGCGGCTAATGCCAGGGCCGAAAAAGGTGTTAGTGAAGACGGTTTGACGATAACACTACAACCGGCGGCTAAAGCAGGCGCACATTTACGCGTAATCATGGCATTAGGAAAGTTCCAGGGCGTAATAGCCGCTACCACGCCAATAGCTTGTTTACTCACCAATAAATGTTGTCCTGCTATTTTAGCCGGGATAATATCACCGTAAATTCGTTTCGCTTCTTCAGCAAACCATAAAATAAAAGAAGCGCCATAACGAATCTCTTCTGCGGCTTCCTCGAGCGGCTTGCCTTGCTCACTTGTTAATAAGCGGGCGAGATCATCACTATTTTCTAAAATAATTTCATACCAGCGATAAAGTAATTGAGCGCGTTCAGCGGCGGTTTTTGCCCGCCAAGCCGGCCACGCTTGCCTAGCGGCTGAAATAGCCGTTAGGATTTTTTCTTGGCCTAAACTAGGAACAGTCCCAATCAGGGTTTCTGTTGCCGGGTTATTGACGGTAATAGTTTCTTCCGACGAGACAAGGAGAGCACGAAGTGCGAAGTCAAGGAGCCCGCGATAGGCGTGCGTTGACGGGCGAAGCAGGAAACGCATCACGCCGTAAAGTCATTGTGGGAGCCACTGCGCGCAGCCCAGAATGGGCCAGTGCGTGGCGGACGCAGGACGAATCGGGGCCTACTTTTAGTCGCGTGATGCGAACAAATTTTGGGGGCACGACGGCCAAAATTTTTCGTGAGCATAGCGACTCGCTTGTGTATTGATCCATTGACCATTGATGTAACAGCTTTGTTGAAAAAGTGAGCGGTTATTTAATTTCATCATACAAAAAGATACTTTAATTAGGTTTTTCAATATTTACTTGTAATAGCCGAATCAGACGATTATCAGCCCGCAATACTTTAAAGCGAAAAGGCGCTAGCGTGATACTTGCACCACGTTTTGGTAGGTAACCGAATCGATTCGCGATAACCCCACCAATCGTATCAAATTGCTCGGTTGTTAGGTGCGAATTAAAAAAGATGTTAAAGGCTTCAATCGGCATCATGGCTTTTACAATAAATTGATTGGGATTTTGCTCTTGTACAAAAACTTCATTGTTGGCATCGTATTCATCTTCAATCTCACCTACGATTTCTTCCAATACGTCCTCAATCGTGACCAAACCTGATACCGCACCATATTCGTCAACGACGATAGCCATGTGATAATGTTTATGTTGAAATTCTTCCAGTAAACTATCTAGGCGTTTACTCTCGGGTATAAAAACAGCCGGCCGGATGATGTCGCGGATATCGAATGTATTTTGATGTGCGAGAGGATTGTATTTAAGCAAATCCTTAGCCAGTAATAAGCCAATGACACGTCGTGCCTCATTAATTACTGGGAAACGCGAATGTCCCGATTCTATCACGATAGGTAATAGTTCGGTTAAATTGGCGTTTTCAGAGATAACCGTTATTTTGGCATGAGGTACCATAATATTTCTGACGTGTATGTCGGATATTTGCAATACCCCCTCTAGCATTTTCAGTGCTTGAGCATTGAGTAAATTACGTTGTTTGGCCAGCTGTAGTAATTCAATTAATTGTTTTCTATCCTTAGGTCCGTGCCGCAAAGCCTGGTGTACACGCATTAGCCAGGGCTGACGATTTTTTTTTATCGTATTTTTATCGTCAGATGTAGGGATTTTCATAACCTAAGTCCTCTAATAATTGAATTTCGCGGCTTTCCATGCGCTTGGCTTCTTTGTCATTATGATGATCATAACCGAGTAAGTGTAAACAACCATGAATGACCAGGTGTGCCCAATGCGCTAAGTGAGTTTTTTGTTGTTGTTTTGCTTCTTGATTGACCAGTGCAGCACAAATCACTAAATCACCTAAAAAGGGCGACCTAACCCCCGGTGGCGGTTCAAAGGAAAAGGATAAAATGTTAGTAGGACCTTTTTTATGTCGATAAGTATGATTCAACTGGGTACTTTCTTTTTTGTTAACAACCCGAATATTCACTTGGCTGTGTGTGGCGTGATGAGATAAGGCTTTATTGACCCATTGCTGTAAAAAATAACGACTCGGAATGAAAGTGTTACTTGCAATGGTTTGCACGGTAATTTTAGGGCGCTTTTTTGGGGTTTTCGTGTTGCGCATAGGCTTGTAGTATCGCTTGTACCAGAGTATGCCGGACAATATCTTGCATTTCAAATTCAGTAAAGCTGATACCCTTTACTTCTTTTAAAATATTTAAACAGTGACATAAGCCCGATTCTAGACCGCGCGGCAAATCGGTTTGCGTCGCATCACCACTGACAACTACTTTAGAATTAAAGCCAATACGGGTTAAAAACATTTTCATTTGTTCTTTAGTGGTATTTTGCGCTTCATCTAAAATAATAAAAGCATCATTTAGCGTACGACCGCGCATATAAGCTAAAGGAACCACTTCAATAATATGCTGCTCTACCAGTTGCATGACGAGTTCAAAACCTAGCATGTCATTCAAGGCATCGTAGAGTGGGCGAAAATAAGGATCCAGTTTTTGCGAGAAATCACCGGGTAGAAAACCTAATTTTTCACCGGCTTCAACGGCAGGTCTAACGAGCACAACACGACTTATTTGCTCTTTTTCTAAAGCAGATAACGCGCAGGCTACGGCTAAATAAGTTTTACCGGTTCCCGCCGGACCTAGACCAAAATTAATGTCATGCGATAAAATACGATTGATATAAAGTCCCTGGTTTGGACTGTGAGGTTTGATAAGGCCACGTTTAGTGTGTATGACGATGCCAGGGGTTTCAGGTATCTCGAGTGTCATGCTCGGATCAGTTTGTGCTGTTTGTAATACTAGATGGATGCTGGTTGAAGTGATGCTGGCTTTTTTAGTTCCTGTTTCGGCATAAAGATGATGTAATACCTTGGCAGCGACTTCTACTGCTGGGGGAGGGCCATTAATTTGAAAATCATGACCTCGATTGTAAATACAAACATTTAATTTTTGTTCAATTTGGCGTAAGTGCTGATCAAATGGACCGCAAAGATTGGCTAAACGGTGGTTATCTTCGGGTATAAGTTGAAAGGTATAAGCTTGAGTATTCAATTGACTATTAATTCTCCGCGTAAAGAATTTCTTAACACGTCAGTAATTGTAATAGGAACTAACTGTCCTATTAAGTGTACGTCTCCTTTGAAGTTAACGACACGGTTATTTTCAGTACGCCCTTGCAATTCATGCTTATTTTTTTTAGAGGGGCCTTCAACCAAGATTGGATAAACGCAAGCGCACATTTTTTTACTTAAGGCCTGTCCTTGAAATACTAGGAGATTTTGTAGAATCTGTAAACGTTGTTTTTTTACGCTCAGTGATACCTCATCGGCGAGTTCTGCCGCCGGGGTGCCAGGGCGGCGACTATAAATAAAGCTAAATGAGTTATCAAAGCCCATCGATTCCACTAAATCGAGTGTGGCTTGGAAATCCGCATCGGTTTCTCCCGGAAAACCAACGATAAAGTCGGAAGAGATAGCGATGTGGGGCCGAACTTTACGCAATGCACGAATTTTAGATTTAAATTCGAGTACAGTGTAGCCACGTTTCATGGCGGCTAAGATGCGATCTGAGCCGCTTTGTACCGGTAAATGCAAATGATCTGCTAATTTAGGTACATCAGCATAGGCTTGAATTAAACGCTTTGAAAAGGCCAAGGGATGAGAGGTGGTAAATCGAATCCGTATTATATCTTCTAAAGCAGCGATATATCGAATCAGATCGGCGAGATCAGCCTTGCCACCTTCATGACGCGCACCTTGATAGTCGTTAACATTTTGACCTAATAAAGTAATTTCACGTACCCCTAATTCACTAAGCTGTACAATTTCTGCCAGGACATCATCCAAAGGCCGGCTAATTTCTTCGCCACGGGTATAAGGCACGACACAAAAACTACAATATTTGTTACAGCCTTCCATGATAGAAACCAAAGCACGTACCCCTTCAGTGCGTGGGGCAGGCAGGTAATCAAATTTCTCAATTTCTGGAAAGGAAATATCAACTACCGATTTTTTTTGCGCTAACACTTGCTCGATCATCTCAGGGAGTCGATGCAAGGTTTGCGGGCCAAATACGATGTCTACAAAAGGTGCACGTTGCTGAATGCTCGCACCTTCTTGACTGGCAACACAACCGCCGACAGCAATAATAACCTCTGGACGCACCGCTTTTATTTTGCGCCATTGGCCTAATTGTGAAAAAACTTTTTCTTGCGCTTTTTCGCGGATAGAACAGGTATTCAATAAAATAACATCGGCTTCAGCGGGATTTTGCGTTAAGCTTAAACCGTGGGAATGACGTAAAAGATTATGTAGGCTGGCCGAATCATACTCATTCATTTGACAACCATGCGTTTCGATATAGAGTTTTTGTAACATAATTTTTTTCTAATGATCGAGTTTTTCTTTTAACAGGCTATTTAGTTGTTGTGGATTGATTTTGCCGCCCGATGCTTTCATAACTTGACCGACAAAGAAACCAAATAATTTATCTTTCCCCGCTTTATAATCGGCTAATTGAGCGGGATATTTGATTAACACGTCATCAATAATTTTTATTATTGCGGCTTGATCAGTCACTTGGGTTAGGTTTTGTTCACGAATAATTTCATCGCAGGTTTTTTTACTATCCCACAATCTTTCAAATATATCCTTGGCTATTTTGCTGGAAATAGTATTATCGGCAACTCGTTGCAACAAACCAGCGAGTCGTTCGGCGCTGACAGGAGAGGCCGTGATCGGCAAATTTGATTTATTTAAAGCGGCGGCTAGTTCGCCCATGATCCAATTGGCCGCTAATTTAGCGGGAACTTTTTCTTTGACAATCCATTCAAAATAATCGGCTAAATCGCGTGTACTGGTTAGTAAGCTCGCATCGTAAGCGCTAAGTTGGTATTCTTCTTGGAAACGTGCTTGTTTTTTCTGTGGTAATTCCGGTAAGGTTTGATAGAGCTTTTCTACAAACTCAACGTCTATGACAACAGGACACAGATCCGGATCGGTAAAATAACGATAATCATTAGCATCTTCTTTACTACGCATCGGGCGAGTTTCTTGTTTATCAGTATCATATAAGCGCGTTTCTTGGTGAATGGTTCCGCCATCGGTTAAGACGTTAATTTGGCGTTCAATTTCGTATTCAATGGCTTTTTCAATAAAGCGAAATGAATTTAAATTTTTAATTTCTACTCGGGTTCCGAGCCGTGATTGATTTTTTTTACGGACTGAAACATTCGCATCACAACGAAAAGAACCTTCTTGTAGATTTCCATCTGAAATAGCTAAATAACGGATCAGCGTATGCAGTGTTTTAAGATAAATAACCGTTTCTTTTGCCGAGCGCAAATCGGGTTCCGAAACAATTTCTAACAAAGGGGTACCCGCACGATTAAGATCGATACCACTCATGTTCTCGAGTCCTTCATGCAATGATTTACCGGCATCTTCTTCTAAATGTGCACGTAGAATGTGAATCGTTTTCTGCTCGCCACTTTCCAGCGCTATCGTTAAATGTCCACGCCCTACAATCGGTTTTTCATGTTGACTGATTTGATAACCTTTAGGTAAATCAGGGTAAAAATAATTTTTGCGCGAAAAAATAGACTCGTGGGGAATATCGGCCTGAATACTCAAGCCAAATTTAATCGCCATGTTGACAGCCTCGGCATTTAATACCGGAAGGACACCCGGCAAGGCTAAATCAATAGCACAAGCTTGTGTATTAGGTGCCGCACCATAAGCGGTTGCAGCGCCGGAAAAAAGCTTAGATTGAGTTAATAGTTGAACATGAACTTCCAATCCTATAACGGACTCCCATTGATCGGCTTGACTGTTTGGTATTGGATTTTTAGCGACAGTCGAGGTCATAGTTTGAAATCCTCAGGTAATTTTTTATGCCAATCAGTGACTTGTTGATAACGATGTGCCGCATTGAGTAATTTTGCTTCGGTAAAAGGGCGACCAATAAGTTGCATCCCAAGGGGAAGCCCATCGATGAACCCAGCTGGAATCGAAATAGCGGGTAAACCGGCTAGATTGATAGCAATGGTATAAATATCGGATAGATACATGCTGACAGGATCGTTGATTTTTTCACCTAGCTTGAATGCGGTAGTCGGTGTGGTAGGTCCTAATAAAATATCTACTTGTCGGAAAGCATCTTTAAATTCTTGGATTAATAAAGCACGAATTTTTTGCGCTTTAACATAATAAGCATCATAAGCACCGGCTGACAAAACATAAGTTCCCATCAAAAGTCGACGTTTTACTTCTCTACCGAATCCTTCGCCGCGGGTTCTTTCATATAGGTCTTTTAAATCAGTAGGATGGCTACAACGATAGCCAAATCGTACCCCATCATAACGCGCTAGATTAGAGGAACATTCCGCTGATGCAATGATGTAGTAAAGAGGCACTACCAAATGACAATTGGGTAAACTGACCCTACTTACTTTGGCGCCTAATTTTTCATAAAGCTTAACGGCCGCTTGCATGCTAGCGGCCACTTTATTATCAAGGTCTTGGGAAAAATATTCTTCGGGTAAGCCAATTTTTAGGCCTTCTAGTGAATCATTGAGTGTCAGTGTGTAATCAGGCACCGCTCGATCGATACTAGATGAATCTTTTTCATCAAAACCGGCCATTGTATTCATTAAAAGTGCCGCATCTGCAGCGGTTTGCGTCATTGGACCGGCTTGATCTAAGCTGGAGGCAAATGCGACCAGGCCAAAGCGCGAAACACGACCATAAGTCGGTTTAAGTCCAGTCAGATTACAAAACGCAGCCGGTTGTCTTATCGAGCCCCCGGTGTCGGTACCTGTTGCCGCAGGGGTTAATCGCGCCGCAACGGCTGCACTGGAGCCGCCGGAGGAACCGCCCGGTACGCGCTCGATATCCCAGGGATTTTTTACCGGACCATAAAAACTGTTTTCATTGGATGAGCCCATGGCAAATTCATCCATGTTGGTTTTCCCTAGCAACACAGTTCCGGCTTGATTCAAACGATTGACCAGCGTTGCATCGTAAGGGGCGATAAAATTGTCGAGCATCTTAGAGGCGCAGCTGGTTTTTATGCCTGATGTACAAAAGATGTCTTTATGGGCAAAAGGGATGCCCGTCAGAGGCCCGGCCGTTGCCTTTTGATATTGTAAATCCGCTTGTTTTGCTTGTTGCAAGGCTAAAGCGGGTGTGATGGTAATAAAACTATTTAAGTGCGTATCATATTGACTGATGCGATCGAGAAAATGTTGGGTTAGTTCAGTGCTAGATACTTTTTTTGCTTTCAGTGCGCAAGATAACTCAGTGAGCGTATGGTTATGCATATTAGTTAATCTCTCGGGTTATTCTATAACAGGGGGCACACAGTAAAGACCTGCCTGAGTGTGTTCAGTGAGTTGCTGTAGATCATTTCCTGGAACCACTTCAGTGATTTTATCAGCACGTAAGCGTTGTGTGATGCCAAAAGGATGAGCAACCGCGGGTATGTGGGTAGTATCTACGGCATCCATTTGACTGGCTAGCTGGAAAATATCTTTCAAGCTTTTTAAATAGCGTGTCGCTTCCTCCGTATCGATTTTTATTCTAGCGAGATCAGCGATTTTATTGACATCTTCAAGGGTAAGCACCATAGTTAGCAGAACTCCAAATTTAAGCGCCGTAAAAAGCTGCGCATTATACCTATCTACACCTAAATTTGCGAACCTGAAAATTTAAGGTGTTCTTGTTTTACTCAGTGAGCAGGGTATCACTTAAAGCCTTAGCCATAAGCTCAAGGCATACTAAGCAGCTAATATAACACTAAGATATCGTGTCGGTGCGATTTTAAATTTTAGACATCTTGTCAGCTTGCTTGCATAAAATCTTCCATATTTGCTAAAGTGCTTAAGTGCACACTATATTGTGTAGATAAATGCTCATACGTAGGTGGTCAACTTTATGCTAAGCAAATTCCGCGGTTTATTTTCTAAAGACATTTCCATTGATTTAGGCACGGCAAATTCATTGATTTATGTTCGTGGCGAAGGAATTGTTCTTAATGAACCGTCCGTAGTCGCTATCCGTTTAGAGGAGGGTAATCAACGTCGTGTATTAGCAGTAGGCTGGGAAGCTAAACGTATGCTAGGACGTACTCCGGGTAACATTAGCGCCATTCGTCCTTTAAAAGACGGTGTCATCGCTGACTTTTACGTGACGGAAAAAATGCTACAGCATTTTATTAGCAAAGTGCATCAAAATCGTTTTTTACGCCCTGCACCGCGTATTCTCGTTTGTGTCCCTTGTGGTTCTACCCAAGTGGAGCGACGAGCTATTCGAGAATCCGCTTTGGGTGCCGGCGCAAGAGAAGTTTACTTAATTGAAGAGCCTATGGCAGCTGCTATTGGGGCAGGAATGCCCGTTGACGAAGCGCGTGGATCTTTAGTGGTTGATATTGGCGGAGGAACGACCGAGGTAGCGGTTATTTCCTTAGGCGGTGTTGTTTACTCGCAATCGGTGCGTATCGGTGGCGATCGGTTTGATGAAGCTATCGTCAATTATGTACGACGTAGTTATGGCAGCTTAATTGGAGAACCTACCGCTGAACGAGTTAAACATGAAATTGGTACTGCTTTTGCACTGCCTGAAATCAGAGAAATGGAAGTACGTGGGCGTAATATCTCCGAAGGAGTTCCTAGAGCCTTTGTTTTAAATAGCAATGAAATCTTAGAAGCCTTGCAGGAACCCTTATCGAATATTATAAGTGCTATTCGTACCGGATTAGAACAAACTCCACCCGAATTAGCAGCGGATATTTCGGAACGAGGAATGGTTTTAACCGGTGGTGGTGCTTTACTTAGGAATTTAGATCGTTTGATTACCGAAGAAACGGGCATGCCGGTCGTCGTTGCAGAAGATCCTCTCACTTGTGTTGCGCGAGGTGGTGGGCGTGCACTGGAGATTATCGATGAAATGGGTGGGGATTTTCTAGTCAAAGATTAGTAGGGAAGCGCTATTAAACTATTATTTAATCGTGGAAAAACCTCTTTAGGTTTACGTCTGGGTTTTTTTGTTATTTTATCACTGGTACTTATCCTATTAGACTATCACCATTATTTATCTTCAGTGCGTCGTTTTTTAAATAACGCAGTAGCCCCTTTGCAATACGTCATAGATGCTCCGATACAATTATTTCATCAAGTCAGCAATAATCTGGTCACACGAAAAAAAATACAATCTGAAAATGCCATGCTTCGTACCCAGCAAGTCTTATTGCAGGCTAAATTACAACGCTTTGCCGCGCTAGAGAGTGAAAATAGACAATTGAGTCAATTGTTAGCGGCAACTGAACATCTGAAAAAACAGCGTTTTCAATTAGCCCGATTGTTATTAGTCAATGCGGATCCTTTACTTAACGAAGTGATACTGGATAAAGGGCAATCAGATGGCGTTAAAGTAGGACAACCTGTTCTAGACGCCAACGGCGTGATGGGTCAAGTCATCAGTATTAATCTGTTAAGCAGTCGCGTGCTGTTACTCACTGATTTTCGCAGTGCAATTCCTGTCCAGGATGTGCGTAGTGATGCACGAGGTATTTTAGTGGGGCGAGGACGTCTTGCTAAGCTGCTATTAAAAGATATTCCTAGCACAGTCGATATCAAAGTCAATGATCTTTTAGTGACCTCAGGCTTAGGTGGGCGTTATCCTGCCGGTTATCCTGTCGGCGTGGTGAGTGTCCTGAATACGAATGTGGCGACTCAATTTGCCAGTGTAGAAGTAGATCCAAGCGCGCAGTTGAATCGAAACCGACCGGTTTTATTAATTTGGCCCGCGAACCCAGCGGTTGAAAAAACCGTCTCCGCGAAGAAAGCGATTAAAACGCCTCTTCATCCTGTTAAACAGTAGGGCATGCCGTGTGAAACCACTTTACTTTTCTACTTTATGTTTGGTCGCCGCTAGTTTTTTTTCGGCAATCGTATTAAATATTATTCCGTTGCCAGCTACTTTAGCGTTGTTTTATCCATTATGGCTGCCCTTGATTTTAATTTACTGGATTATGGTATTGCCGGAGCATATACATTTTACTTTAGCGTGGATATTGGGATTATTGATTGATGTTTTATATGGTAGTTGTTTAGGCGAACATAGTTTAGCATTGTGTGTCGTTACTTTTTTAGCTTATCGTTTTCATTTGCAATTTCGCATGTTTCCCTTACTACAACAAATATTATTTATTTTGCTCGTTTTAACGAGCTACCAAGGCGTGCTTATTTGGATACAAGCATGGCTTGGTTTCCCCGTTGATCTACGCTGGATTTGGATCTCTTTATTAGTGAGCGCTTTAGTATGGCCACTGATGGGTAATGTGCTTAGAATAAATCCTTTAGATGCGCGTCATTAGCAAAGTTGCCAGTTTTTTTAAGCGTGTTCAATAGGTTTTTGCTACTCCTTATGCGTATTTTTCTTAAGCACAAAATTTTTCACGGTTCAATTTTTTGTTTTTATTTTCTTAATTTCAGATAAGAATATTGAAACCGATATTTTTCTTATCGGTGCGTAACTTGTTGTATAAGCTGTGAAAAAGCACTTGAAAACTTGTGGATAATGCAATCTTTTGCTAAAGTTGTTATACGTGTTTGTATAAAATAATGTAAGCAAAATACATATACACTACATATAGTTATTTGATAAAATATTAACACTATATTTAGTAATTATGGTTTTATGAATTATGCATCAAGATTTTATAAAAAGTGCCATATTACAGATAATACAATATCAAAAGTCTAACTTAATAAGATTAAAGAGCTATTAAAAGCATACTGAGTGTCGATTGAGTACCTAGGTTGCCTTCTTAAAATAAAATGGCTGTTATCCCAATAATTAATTGAATAAATAATAGCGATAAGACCTGCTCTAGCATTTTAAGGTTTTGCAGGATCTAAAATAGGGTGAGCAATCTAAGGAAAATGGTTCCAAGGGGGGATCTATGTTTAGTAAAGCTAGTAATAAGCGAAGTTTATTAAGCTATTCAGGGAATGCAGCGTTTAAAAAGCGTATTGCGCCGAAAATAGCCGCGCACATTCAACAGCCTATTGATGTGTGTGTAACGGGAGAAGACACCCGCTTAAATGCCTGGCTGATTGATAATTTAAGTACCATTGTTGCATTACACATCACTTCAGCAACCGCTCAGTCCTCGCGGGGCTTGGCTAAATCTTATCCTAAAAAGGCTAAATATGAGTAAAGTAACGATTACCTTATCCGATGGCAGCGAATTTGAACATGATTTTGGCTGTAATAACCATTACGCCGAAATGTTCCAAATTATTCGTGAAATTATCGGTATAGATTCGCGTGTTAAATGGTTTAAGGATTTGAAAGATGAGTTTTATAATATACAATGTTTTGGTGATGTAAGGATTGATATCTCTAAAAACAACCCATAAAAATTGCTTATTCTTATATTATGGAATCTATCTAAGGCCGGGCAAAATAGAGTAAGTCGCTTATCTTAGTATAAGTAGCTGCCAAGTGCTCAGTGGATGAGCGCTTGGCTTTATAAGGACAAATTTTTGATTTTTTTAGCCAAAATTTGTTTTTCTCTTCTATATTGCTTCTTTAGCCAAAGTATTTGTAAAGGATATGTACAAATTACCGCCAGGAAGGCTTTTAATTGTTTGTATTCGTCGAATAGGTGATGTTTTACTGGTTACGCCGTTAATTCGAACCTTTAAACGCCATTGGCCCGACGTTAAAATAGATCTCTTGGTGTTTAAAGGGACAGAAGCGATACTTACCGCCAATCCAGATGTTCAAGACATCATCACGATAGAAGAGCGTCCCGACTATCTTACTCATTACCGCTTAGTAAAAAAAATTTTTCGCGTTTATGATATAGCGGTATCTACCTTGCCAGGGGATAAATCAACTTTATATGCTTATCTAGCGGCCAGTTATCGAATCGGTATGTTGGGTGCGGATAAGAGTCGCTGGTGGAAACGTCTTTTACTATCAGAAATTGTAGAGTTTGATAATATTTCGACCCATACCGTTTTGATGAATCTACGTTTAGCCGAAATTTTGCAATTAACGCCTTGCGCAGAAATTGTGGTTTCTTGGCAAAAAGAGGATGCCGAAGCTGTTACGCAACGAGTGGATATCAATAAAAAATTAGCTGTTTTACATCTTCGCCCTAAATTTTCCTACAAAGAATGGATTAAAGAAGGTTGGTTGAGTTTGGCAAACTGGTTACAACAGAGCGGTTATACGGTTATTTTGACCGGCGCTGCAACAGAGTCAGAAAAAAAGACAGCTATGGAGCTTGCGGATAAATTACCCCTAGCGACGATTAATTTGGCGGGTTGTTTGAGTTTAAATCAGTTGGGTTTTTTATTGAGTTATAGCCAACTTTATATTGGTCCGGATACCGTCGTAACCCATATGGCAGCGGCATTAGGCGTTCCAACAATGGCCTTATTTGGGCCTAGCAATCCAGTAAAATGGGGCCCTTGGCCTAAAGCATGGACGACGCTTGCTAATCCATTTGTTCGCACCGGATCGCAACATAAAAATAATGTTTATTTAATGCAAGGGCCTGGTACTTGCGTGCCTTGTTTTAAAGAAGGTTGTGATCAACATATAAAAAGTCATAGTCGTTGTTTACAGGATTTAACCGCCGAACAAGTCATCAATAAAATGAGTCGATTAATTAATCCTTTGGATTTGTCCTCTATCTAAACGCAGAGGTAATAGTTTCATCCTAGTTAAAAGGCGACGCATCTTTTATTGTTCATCTTACTTAACGACATAACACACCATTAGCGGATGTAAAGTACAAGCTGTATCTTGTTCGCATTTAAATATAGTGTACTCTGCTGGTATCACAGGCTTTTTATCAACCTAACATGATAACCTTAAGTGTCATTATAATCGTAAAAGATGCCGCAAGCGATATTCAAGCTTGCTTAGAATCAGTGAAATGGGCGGATGAAATTATCATATTGGATTCAGGCAGTCGTGATAACACCTTAGAAATTTGTCGCCAATATACCCAGAACATTTTTTCAAGCGATTGGCCTGGTTTTGGTGTGCAAAAAAATCGTGCGTTAGATAAAGCACAAGGGAAATGGGTGTTATCACTCGATGCCGATGAAGCATTGAGTCCGGGTTTGATTGAAGAAATAAAACAGATTATCTTTAGTGCCGCTGTGTCTAGTGAGGCTTACGCTATAAAGAGGGTATCTTTTTTTTCAGGAAAGAAGATACGCTATGGCGATTGGAGTGCCGATAAAGTGGTACGATTATTTCGTCGCCTTGCGACTATTCGATTTACACCCTCGATGGTCCATGAACATTTAATTGGTTATCAGCGTCTTGCGACACTAAAACAGGTTATTTTTCATAATACGATGAAAGATATGAGTCAAGTGTTAATGAAACTGGAAAGTTATTCAAGCTACGGGGCACAACTTGCGTATCAACAACACAAAAAATCCAGTTTGTTAAAAGCCATTGGGCATAGTTTTTGGTGTTTTATTCGGGGCTATTTATTGCGTTTAGGTTTTCTCGATGGTCGAGAAGGGTTTATATTAGCTATTTCCAATGCCTTAGGTGTTTTTTACCGCTATGTAAAATTAATCTATCTTTACGAATTGGGATAAGCTATGTCGATTGCGTCACACACGGATTCTTATCCGGTCAAGAATTTTTTTAAAAATTTGAGTCAAGTTTTTGCAGTTGTTACGGCATTTGTATTACCCCTTTCAACAGCGGCCTTAATGAGCTTTTTTTTAGCGACTGTATTTTGTGCGGTATTAGCTGGCGATTGGCAAGAAAAGTATCTTATTTTACGTAGCAATCCCGTTGCTTTGATGTTTGTTTTATTTTTTGGCCTATTTTTAATAGGTTTAAGTTATACCACAGTCCCCTTGCCAGATGCTTTGCATACCTTAATCAAATACAGTAAATTTTTATTAGGTTTTTTTCTATTTAGTACCTTCCGGCATGAAAAAACCGCTGTTTATGCTTTTGCGGCGTTTTTATTTGCCGCTAGCATTACTTTATTACTTTCCTTGTTTAAATTTTTCGCTGATTGGGATTTGTTGCACCGATTTGTTTCAGATTCGGGCGTATTTAAGGATCACATTTTTACCGGATTTTTATTGGCCTTTAGTAGTTATTGTTATGCTGTATTAGCATTTTTGATAAAAAAGGGTTGGCGTTGGTTTTTTGCCTTACTTTTTTTAGTGAGCGTGTATGATGTATTATTTATTAACCTTGGCCGATCGGGCTATGTGGTTTTATTGAGTTTAATTTTATTGTTGGCGTGGCAACATTTTTCTTGGCAAGGTTTAGTCACGAGTATTTTAGTATCGATTTTTTTACTCAGCAGCTTACTTTTTTTACCGGCTAATTTTAAAGATCGTTTAAACTTAGTGCATCGTGAAATTAATCAATATCAGCATGGAAATTTTGATACGTCAGTAGGATTACGCTTAGAATTTTATAAAAATAGTTTGAAATTATTAGCTAAACATCCTTGGATCGGCACAGGGACGGGTAGTTTTTCACACGATTATTTCAATGTGGCAGAAGATAAACAGTTTGTCACCCAAAATCCACATAATGAATATCTTAATATCGCGGTTCAATTTGGATTAGTTGGCGTCGTCGTTTTGTCGGCTATGTTTTTAGTACATTGGCGGCAAAGTTTCCGTTTGACAGGTATCCGTCAGCGTTTTGCACAAGCTGTGTTGACGACTATTGTGGTAGGTTCGGTATTTAATTCTTGGTTAATGGATGTAAGTCAGGGCTGTTTTTATGTTTTTTTCACTGCTTTACTATTGGCCAATTTGTCGCAATCCCCTCAGCGAAAAATTAGCTGAAGAAATAAAAATTGCTATACGAGCTGATCGATACCCATTTTTGCTCGGATGCGTGTGCTAATTTCTATTTCTTTTAATAATTTAAGATTAACTGGTTCTTGAGCTCGATCGTTTTGCTGGTGCCATAAGTGAATAACCGGTACAGCTAATTTTCCGGATTTACGGTAAGTGCCCGAGCGAATTAAGCGGATTACTAAGTCGGAGTCCTCATAGCCCCAACCTATAAAACTTTCATCAAACCCATTAATGTTCAAGAAATCTTTTTTCCATAAAGCTAAGTTGCAGCTTTTTGCCCCCTGCCAGCGTTTAGGATGTAATTTTCGTAGCTTGTTTAAATCGATACGTAATAGAGGGAAGAGACGATTAGTTTCTCGATGTAAATAATGTAATAGCCATTCTAGACTAGAATTTTTATAAATAGGCTGAAATTCCTCCAGGACCTTTTGTGTCAATGTCTTATTGAGTAGAATACGATGGCCCGAAACAAAGCAATCTGGCTCCGCTAATTGGCGATGTTGGGCAATAAAGTCTGGAAAAGGGACACAATCACCATCGAGGAAAATGAGGTAGGGATTACTGGCTTGTAAAGCGGCTTTATTACGAATTTTAGCGGCTTGAAAACCTTGGTCGACTTGCCAAATATGTCGCAGCGGATAACTTAACTGCGTTTGTAATTGAGTAATTAACTGTCGCGTTTCTTCTGTTGAACCGTCATCGGCTACTATGACTTCACTCGGTAATTGGGTTTGTTGTCCTAAAGCCGACAAAACTAAATGTAAGGCGTCAGGGCGATTATAGCTTGTTACTATCACAGAGATGTTAGGCGATGATTTTGATAACATAAAAATGCCTTTTTTTTTGAGCTGTAGCGCTTTTTCCGTGAAAAATAAAGAATTTTAAAGTAATTAACGTATAATGAGTATATATTGAGTCACAAGCATATGGGTCATTATCAAACTATCATAAAACCTCGAGCGATAGGATTGCTCGGGGTATTTTGAATATTAGCGTAACTTTTCTTGGCATTCATCGAATGAAATACTTGCTTTCCTCTCTTTCGCGTTTGCTTATCGTATTTTTAGCCAGTAGTATCGTTTTTTTTGCTTTAGTGGTCCTTATTGGACGGATTTTAACCCCTTACTTAAATAAACAAGCGCAAACGATTGAGCATATTGCCGGCAATTTATTGCACAAGCCCGTACAAATTAACCAATTTTCAGTGGTTTGGCAAGGTTTGACACCTGTTTTTCAGGGTTCTCACGTGGTTATTTGGGATGACGCGCGAACACATCCTTTGTTAGATATAAAACAACTTAATATTGGCATTGATATCTTTAATAGCTTACTCACTGGCCGGGTTAAGTTAGGAAAAATTAATATCAGTGGTGTGGCGTTAATTGCACATCAAACGAATGATAATCAATTGGTTTTTACTGGCATTAGCACATTATTTAATCAATCCTCAGCGACTAATTTGAATGGGTCTAATGAGTTAATGGGATGGTTATTAGCCGAGCCGCAATTGAGTTTGGAAAATATTAGTTTAAAATTTTATCCAAAGTCCGGTCTTGAGTGGCCGCTAATGCAAATTAATTTGATATTAAAAAATAACGGTGATCGACATCGATTGAGCGGTACATTACGACTTTTAGAAGAAAAATATTCTGAATTAATCTTTAAAACAGACCTAAGAGGATCACCCTCCTTATCACAAAACCGCTTAAATGGACGTATTTATTTACAAGGTCGAGATATTTCACTCGATAGATGGTTGCATCAATGGCAGCAGATAATCAGCACGCAAAATGCAAGGACTAATTTTAGAATATGGGCGGATTGGCAACAGGATCATTTTACCCATATTCAAAGCTTATTTTTTAATCGACAAGTTTTTTCCTTAAAGATTGGCGAGCGACCGCCGATTACGTTTAGCCCTTTTTTGGGGCACGTGCTTTGGCAAACCGCTACCAATACTAACTGGACTATCGATGCCAACGTACAAAATTTTGGCAGCTTGCCCTGGCAAAAAATACCCGGCATTAAAGGTTTAGATGCTTATCTACATCTGACTAATACATCGGGAAGCTTAATAGCGCGTTCTAGTGATCTAAACTTAGATTTTAAAGAGTTATTTAAGGCGCCGCTTCATCTGGATAGTTTATCGAGTCAAGTAAATTGGCAGCAAAAAGGCGGTGAATATTCAATTCAAGTCGCTAAGTTTGAAGCGAATAACCAAGATGGGTCGGTTAATGCACAAGCGGGGTTTTTAATTCCTAATGATCGAATAAATTCACAGATTAGTTTATTGGCCAGAGTAAAGACACTGCATCCTGAAAACATTGGTTATTATTTACCGCAAACTTTATTAGGGCCCGACCTGATTCATTGGCTCGGTCATTCGATTATCCAGGGTTCGGGGATAGGAAGTATGGTTTTGCAAGGCCCGATTAATCAATTTCCTTTTGATAAAGATAATGGTACTTTTTTAATTGATACCCAGATAAAAAATGCGATTTTAAATTATCAAACAGGCTGGCCTAGTGCGCAGCAAATCGATGGCGAGCTTATTTTTTCCGGTCGTCAAATGCAAATTTTAGTGGATACAGCGCGGATTTTTGCGACTACGATCAAAGACGTCAAGGTTAGTATCCCCCTCATTAAAAAACAGTTACAAGCTGTATTGCATATTGCAACGAGCACCATTAATACGCGTCTAGAAACAGGGCGGGCATTTTTGAGGGCTACTCCTTTAGCGAAGGGGGTATTAAGTCAATTGTCGAGTTTAATATTAACAGGGCCATTACAACTCAGTTTTCAACTGAGCATCCCCTTGGAATCAGGAAAAGAAAAATTAAAATTATTGGGTGAAGCCAATATAGAGAATGCTAAATTAAGGACACTCACGCATAATATTCAGCTCGATGATCTAAAAGGACCTTTCTCCTTTACCCAAGATGGGATATCAGCACCAAAATTGACCGCGGTATTATGGGGAAAACCGATAGAATTAGCCATTCGTTCAGTGCCAACTATTCAATTAACTATCCATTACAATGATTTACAAACCAATCTTCAGCCTAAGAAAAATGGCTGGTTGTTTGGTATTAATAATAAAAATATCAAAGGGACGGTATTGATTCCGAATGATAATCAGCGTGCTTTACAAGCTAATTTTGATACTATTTACTTGGATTCCTCTATTACATCTAATGATGTGAATACTTGGGATCTAAAGCAGATTCCGAAGATAGAACTCAACGCCAGAGAGGTTCGTTACCAGAATATTAATTTTGGCGCGGTGCATTTAAGATTAAGGCCAATACTAGGCGGCGTTTTAGTGCGAGAATTACAAGCCGGTAACGCAAACTATCATTTGATGGCGAGCGGTGCTTGGCATACCGATACTAAATCGACTGAATTAAGAGGGCAATTAGACAGTCCTAATTTAAGTAATTTTTTACGCAGTTTAGGTTTGCCAGCTAGCCTTATCGCTGAGCAAACGCATATTCGGTTTAACTTAAATTGGCCGGGTGCGCCCTATAATGTCAGTCTTGCTCAGCTGCGAGGTAATTTTTCTTTTAATGCCACAAAAGGTCAAATTGTTGATCTTGGTTCGAGTGCGGAAGCAAAGCTAAGTTTCGGTCGACTACTTACTTCTTTGAGTATACAAAGTTTGACGCGGCGTTTGCAGCTTGATTTTAGCGATTTACAGGCTAAGGGCTTTGATTTTGCCAGTTTACAAGGTAACTTTAGCTTAAGAAATGGTAATGCCGTAACGCGCGATACGAATATAGAAGGCACCGTTGCGGCTATTGCCATTACCGGCCGAATTGGCATATTACATAAAGATTATGACCTCCTTATTAAGGTTGTGCCCCATTTTACTTCGAGTTTACCGGTGATAATTGGTTTGGCTGGTGGCCCGGTAGCCGGTATTGTTGCATGGGCGGCGAATGCAATATTAGGTTCTACGGTGCAAAAGATTGCTGAGACTTCTTATCATATCACCGGATCATGGAGCAAACCGGAAGTGGTCAAAACATCGACTTAAGTTCCCGTCGTTCGAAATGAAAAAATTGTTTACCTAGAATAATTATTATTATAAATTAGCGGCTTCTTTTATAAAGAATTTGTAAAAATAAATAGGGATATTATGATTGATTCGTCAAATAATAATTTTTTTAAAAGGCCTAAATATAGTAAACTGTCCAGCAGGGAAAGAAGGGAAAGACAGGAAGAGCTTTTTAATCGTTTTTATAAATTAGATTGTGATTCTGGCATAGGCCTAGTCAATCCATTACTTATCGAGTTAGAAAAAGTTTCGTCGACTGAATTTAAAAAATCTCTTAATTTTCTGTTAGAGAAATGCATTAATGTAAATCGCGTTTTTTCCGACGCGGTTAAGTTTTTGTCAATTTGGTTAAGGAAATCACCTTCTACACTCTTAAGAAGATTAGAACGAGGGAGTTTAAAAAAATTTTTTTATAGGACAGAATATTATCATGATGGTGATCAATGGTATTTTCCTGAATTATTAGCCGACTTTTCCTCCTTGATAGGAAAAAGTATCCATCAATCGGTAAAAATAACAGCGGATGACATCCTGGATTTTTTATTTGAAATTTTTGATTTTTCAAATATACCTGAGGATTTTATTAGAGCCGTAATCGGTTATGATCGATTGGAACACTGTGTCCGTGAAATCTCGGAAATATTTAAGCCAGCCTTGTTAATGAAAATTCAAGAGATGATTTTGCAATGTGAAGCGAATGCACAATACATTGATATCGGTCGTGCCAGCTATGCATATTTAATGAAAGAACTGGCGGTTAAACAACAAGCGGAGATCACGGCCTTAAGCGTTAAAAGGTTTTTTCGCTATTATTTTTAACTAAAGATAACGAGGGTGGCTCTACCTATATATTTGTTTTGTTTTCTAAGCCTTTAAAGGTTTAAGGATATGGCTCAAAGAAACGCAGGTTATACAGAATATTTACAAAATTGCATCCTATCCTTAGCTAAGATAGGATGGCCGACATGATGAAAAACAATCTTATATTAGCCCGCAAGGCACTGTTAGACCCGGCCGGGCTGACTGAATATCAGTTACGAGCGATTTTAAGTCGTCTATTAAACCCGAGTGTTGATATGGCGGATCTTTATTTTCAAGCCACTCAATTTGAAAGCTGGATATTGGAAGATAGCATTATTAAAAACGGAAGTTTCGATATTGAACGCGGTGTGGGTATCCGTGCGGTGAGTGGTGAAAAGACAGGCTTTGCTTATTCAGACGATATTATTTTGCCCGCTTTAGAATCAGCCGCTACGATGGCCGCTAGTATTGCGCGTGCAGGGCAGCAGGGTCAGGTACATGCCTTGCAAAAAAATCCTCTTTTAAGACCTTTATATCAGCCTATTGATCCTATTTCATCCTGGACTGAACAAGATAAATTAAGCTTACTTCATTTAGTGGATGAAACTGCGCGTGCCAGTGATTCACGTATTAAACAGGTTAATGTAAGTTTACAAGGAAGCCAAGAAATCATATTGGTCATTAACAGTGAGGGTTGTATGGCCGCTGATATTCGTCCTTTAGTTCGTTTAAATATCAGTGTCATAGCCGAAGACAACGGGGTACGTGAACAAGGTTTTGCGGGCGGAGGGGCAAGAACGGATTATAGTTATTTCAATAAAGATAATGTGGCAACGGATTTAGCCAAAGAAGCAGTGCGTTTAGCACTGCTAAATTTAGAGGCTGTCAATGCGCCAGCAGGTAGCATGCCGGTTGTATTAGGCCCGGGTTGGCCGGGTGTATTGTTACATGAGGCGGTAGGTCATGGTTTAGAAGGTGATTTTAATCGCAAAGGAAGCTCTGCCTTTTCAGGTCGCATCGGTGAGCGGGTTGCTTCAGCCGGTTGTACGGTAGTCGATGATGGAACCTTACCCTATCGGCGTGGTTCGCTGACGATAGATGACGAAGGAACGCCCACACAACGGACTGTTTTGATTGAGAAGGGAATTTTAAAAGCCTATATGATGGATAAATTAAATGCCCGATTGATGGGAACAAATTCTACCGGAAATGGTCGTCGAGAATCCTTTGCGCATTTGCCGATGCCGCGCATGACCAATACGTATATGTTGCCGGGGCCTTATCATCCGCAAGAGATCATAGCGACGGTTAAAAAAGGGCTCTATGCGGTAAATTTTTCCGGAGGCCAAGTCGATATTACTTCCGGAAAATTTGTATTTTCTGCTTGTGAGGCTTATTTAATTGAAAACGGCCAAGTGACTCGACCTGTTAAAGGCGCCAGTTTGATTGGCAATGGTCCAGAGGTTTTGACCCAAGTTTCTATGATAGGCAATGATCTCAAGTTAGATAGCGGCATCGGTAGCTGTGGTAAAGAAGGACAAAGTGTCCCAGTAGGAGTGGGCCAAGCGACCTTAAAAATAGATACCTTAACCGTAGGCGGTACTGCCATTTAATTTAAGAAAAAAATATGACTGAGCCAACATCACAATATCATTCCGATTTTTATAGTTACCGACGTTTGCTACTTTATTTACAACATTATTGGGGTTGGTTTTTATTAGGAGTTGTCGGCACTATTTTACTAGCCAGTACCGATGCAGGGCTTATTTGGTTTTTGAAACCCTTACTTAATAAAGGATTTATTGATAAAGATGTTCATTTTATCGGTTATTTACCGTTTATTTTAATTCTTGCTTTTTTGCTACGAGGTATTGCTAATTTTTCTTCTAGTTATTGCTTAGCTCGAGTTGCTCGAAGTATTGTGATGGATATTCGCCAGCATGTTTTAATGCAATTGTTACGTTTGCCGGCGCGCTTTTATGACAATACCACCTCGGGACAATTGCTTGCTACCATTATCTATAATGTTGACCAGGTTGCTAATGCGAGTACGACCGCCTTAATTACTTTAGTGCAGGAAAGTTTTTTTATTTTGGGTTTGATCGCCGTTATGTTAATGGCGAGTTGGCAATTGAGTTTATTGTTTTTTATTACGGTGCCAACGATGATTTGGATTGCTCGTTATTCAAGTCGTCGCATGCGTAATTTAAATAAAGCCGTTCAAGATTCGATGAGCGAAATCACCCAGATCGCAGAAGAAGTCATTGATGGCTATAAAGTCATTCGTACTTTTGGCGGTGAGGATTATGAAACTAAAAAATTTAGAACATTATTAGAAAAAAATCGATTTCGTGAATTAAAAGTTGTGGTGACGAATGCTTTAGCCAGCTCAGGGGTGCAGTTGATTGCAGGAGGAATTGCAGTTATTACCATTTATCTGGCTATTGCTCACTTAACCCATATTACCGCAGGAGGTTTTGCTTCTATGGTAGGTGCAATGTTACTGTTATTAAAGCCGATGCGTAATTTGGCCGCAGTCAATAGCATTATTCAGCGCGGCATTGCCGCTGCCGGAAGTATTTTTAGTTTACTGGATGAAAAACAAGAATCGGATCAAGGCACGCATCCATTTACTGTGCTTAAAGGAGGCTTGGAATATAGAGAGGTTAGTTTTGCCTATCTTCCCGAGCAAGCAGTTTTGCATGATATTAGTTTTAAGATAAACCCCGGAGAAACCATTGCCTTAGTGGGACGTTCCGGTAGTGGAAAATCAACCTTAGTTAATTTATTACCGCGTTTTTATGACCATTATCTAGGTAAAATTTTACTCGATGGCATTGATATTCGTGAATTAAAACTCAAAGATTTACGCAGTCAGCTGGCTTTGGTTTCACAACATGTTACGTTATTTAACGATACCATTGCGCATAATATTGCTTATGGTCAATTGAGCCGGGTCAGTGAATCGATGATTATTCGTGCCGCCAAAGCCGCACATGCGATGGAGTTTATTGATCAATTACCCCAAGGACTTAACACGTTAATTGGTGAAAATGGGGTATTACTCTCGGGAGGTCAAAGGCAGCGAATTGCCATTGCACGGGCTTTACTTAAAAATTCACCTTTTTTAATTTTAGATGAAGCGACTTCTGCGCTCGATACCGAAGCAGAGCGACATATTCAAGCGGCATTAGCAGAGCTTATGCACAATCGTACCACTTTAGTGATTGCACATAGGCTTTCAACCGTTGAAAGGGCGCATCAAATTTTAGTGATGGAGGCGGGTCGTATCGTAGAGCGAGGGACTCATCAAGAATTACTTAAAAAGGACGGTTATTATGCCAAACTTTATAGTCTGCAATTTAGGGATTAGTTGCTTCTTTTAAAAATGCTTGATTTATTTTCTGCTAGTGTTGTTTTTGTTATTAGTTGCATGGGTATTTTTTTATTAAAACCATTGGCGCTACGTCTGGGCTTGATGGATACACCTAATAATCGCAAACAACATCAGGGAGATGTGCCATTAATTGGCGGTTTAGCCATGATGATGGGTGTATTAGTGGGTTTATTAACCTTACCTATTTCTCTACAACATTACCGTAGCTTTATTGCCGGATCGGCGTTATTAGTTTTTGTCGGTCTGTTAGATGATTTCCATGAATTATCACCTAAAAGTCGTTTTTTTGCACAAATAGCGGCTGTTTCTTTAATGGTATTTTGGGGAAAGGTACAAATCACCCATCTAGGTAATCTTGTTTTTTATAAGGATATTTTATTAGGTCATTATACGAGTTTATGGGTTACGATTATTGCCGGTTTAGGTATCATTAATGCGATTAATATGGTAGATGGTGTTGATGGTTTAGCCGCTAGCTTAGTTTTAGTCGAATTAATATTGTTAATATATTGTGCAATGTACACCCATCAATTCTTATCGGCTAATGTGCTACTTTTAATTATAGCGAGTGTTTTAGCGTTTCTAGGGTTTAATTTTCCGTTTCCAGGCCGCCCTTATGCGCAAATATTTATGGGCGATGCGGGCAGTATGTTGTTGGGTTTTTCCTTAGTCTGGTTTTTAATTGAGCTTTCTCAAGCGGATGTTCAGGCAGTAACGCCCGTCACTATGTTATGGATTATGTCAATGCCTTTATTTGATACCACGACAGTCATGCTACATCGATTAATAAAAGGACGCTCGCTTATTTCCTCAGATAGACAACATGGACATCATCTATTACTGGCATTAAATTTTTCTCCATTGCAAATCAATATTCTACTAGCGGGCACAAATTTTGTATTAGGTTTAGCCGGTTTAATTGCTTTTCATTACCAGCTAAAAGAGAGTATTACGTTTGTTAGTTTTTTAATTATTTTTGCTATTTATTTTTTCAGCACCTATTATTTACGTAATTGTCGATTAGAAAAATGAAAATAGTTTATTTTTTGTTCGTTTACGTACTAAAAACTAAAAAATACTTGCATTCTTTTACAATTATGTATAAAAACTAAGAGTCACTCGATGTTCTATACGCTTATGTTCTGAACATAGATGGGTGGCAGAAAAATTTTTCTTATCCATTTTTATTACAGGGGATAAATGATCATGATCATTAAAAAGTCAGGTTTAGTAATTGCTGCAGCGGCAGCGGCTATATTTTTGTCCGGTTGTGCAACCAGTGCACGAAACATGCCAGAAAATATGCCAATTTGTGAAACACCTTGCGCCGCCCAAAATACATGTAAATGTATGAGCCAATGCAAACAAATGTGCCATACAAAACATAAAATGCGCCGCCATCGTCACCGTTGCAGAACAGCTGAAAATGCAACAACCCAAACAGCTCAAACGAGTTAAGCGGGTGAATAGTCGTCATTTTCTTACGAATTAATGACTATTCATTAGCAAGATGATTCGGTACAATAAAGCCGCGTAATTAATACGCGGCTTTTTTTGTGTTAAAAGATTTTTACAGGTTAATACCATTACAATGGATAATGCTTTTCTTGGTTTTGGTCTTGGTTTGCGCCCACAGCATTACACGTATATTCTGCAACATTGGCCCCAAGTAGACTGGTTTGAAGCAATTACAGAAGATTATTTGGTCGCAGGGGGCAGACCGCTTTATTATATTAATCGTATACGTGAGCATTATCGGCTCGTTATGCACGGTGTTTCCTTATCGATAGGAAGCTGTGACCCTATTAACAAAGATTATTTGCGAAAAGTAAAAGTGCTTGCCGACAAAATACAACCGGCTTGGATCTCTGATCATTTGTGTTGGACAGGGGTTAATGGTTTAAACATGCACGATCTTCTGCCATTGCCTTACACCGAAGAAGCCTTAAAGCACGTCGTTGAGCGGGTTAAACAGGTTCAGGATTTTTTGGGCCGACAAATCTTATTAGAAAATGTTTCTAGTTATATCGAATACCGCGACTCTCAGGTGACAGAGTGGGAGTTTTTAACCGCTGTAGCCGAGCAAGCGGATTGTTTTATCTTATTAGATATTAATAATATCTATGTGAGCTCTGTAAATCATCATTTTGATCCATTAGACTACTTAAAAGCGATTCCGGTGCATCGAGTGCGACAATTTCATTTGGCCGGTCACAAAAACTGTGGTGATTATATTATCGATACGCATGATGCGGCGATAATCGATGCCGTTTGGTCACTCTATGAGGCGGCTGTACGGAGGTTTGGGAAGATCTCAACCATGATAGAACGAGATGACAACATTCCTGAATTTCCGATTTTATTGGCTGAATTAGAAGCGGCTAAAGAGTTAGCCAAAACGAATTGGGAAGAAAATGTCTGCATTAGCTAATTTGCAACAAGAATTGCAAACTCATCTATTAGTGGGTGATGAGCAAGTTTTAGATCAATTACTGAATCCTCCACAAGGGACGATAGACGAGCGTTTAGCGGTCTATGCGAATGCTTACGATTGGCGGCTAATAGACGCTTTAGATAAAGAGTACGGATTATTCACTAAGCTATTAGGTGAGGAGGCCTTTGTCGAGCTAGCAGAGGCCTTTATTGATGCCTATCCTTCGCAATTTTATTCTATTGCCGATTTTAGTAAACCATTAGTACAATTTTTATCCGAACATCCGCCTTATTCGCAACAAGCTTACCTAAGTGAAATCGCCAGATTGATCAAGGCTTTGATTGTTAGCTTAGAAGCGGCCGATGCCCCTACTTTGAGTTATCAAGCGTTACAGGCAATTCCTGCACAAAATTGGCCTTCTTTGTGTTTTAAATGTCATCCTTCAGTACAATGTTTTTCATTAGCATGGAACAGCTTTGCTATTTGGCAAGCCTTAGTCAAGGAAAAGCCTGCGCCGAATCCACAGCGTGAAGTGTGCTATTGCATGGTTTGGCGCAAGGAATTACAGTCGTATGCGCTGACTTTAACCGAGGCTGAAGCGGTTACCTTAAAAGCATTACAAGCCGGAGTTTGTTTTGCAGATGTCTGTGCAGTTGTTTACGATAAAGGCTTTAGCGGCGAAACCCAAGCGGCGGCATGGGTAGCCAACTTGTTAGCGCGTTGGTTAAATGATCATCTATTTTCGGAGGTTTATATTCCCTAAATGGCGACACGATATATATTCATTACAGGTGGCGTAGTCTCTTCTTTAGGAAAGGGTATTGCGGCCGCTTCTTTAGGGGCTATTTTAGAGTCTCGAGGCCTCAATATCAGCTTGCTGAAATTGGATCCGTATTTAAATCTCGATCCAGGTACGATGAGTCCTTATCAGCATGGTGAAGTTTTTGTCACCGAAGATGGTGCTGAAACCGATTTAGATCTCGGTCATTACGAACGTTTTGTTCGCGCTAAAATGACGCGGAATAATAATTTTACCGCTGGTCAGATTTATGCGCGCGTACTACGTAAAGAACGTCGTGGTGATTATTTAGGTGGAACGGTTCAAGTGATTCCACATGTGACCGATGAAATTAAGCAGGCCATATTAAAAGGAGCACAGGCGGCAGATATTGCCTTAGTTGAAATCGGTGGAACGGTAGGTGATATTGAATCATTGCCATTTTTAGAGGCTATTCGTCAATTACGTATCGAATTAGGTAGTCAACATACCTTGTTTATTCACTTAACCTTAGTGCCTTATATTAGTACCGCCGGTGAAATCAAAACCAAACCTACACAGCATTCCACTAAAGAATTACGATCTATCGGGATACAAGCAGATATGCTGATTTGTCGTTCAAAAGAGGAAATTCCCGAACAAGCGCGAGAAAAAATAGCTTTATTTACCAATGTTGAATTATCCGGCGTTATTTCCTTGCCGGATGTTAATAATATTTACCGTGTTCCCTTGTTATTACATCAACAAAGTGTGGACGAGAAGGTATTACAACGTTTTGGTTTAAAAGATTATCCAACCGCCGATTTAAAGGCTTGGTCAGAGGTCGTAGCGGCGAAGGAAAATCCAACCGCGGAAGTCAAAATCGGTATGGTTGGCAAATATATGGGTCTAGCCGACTCGTATAAATCCTTGAGTGAAGCCTTAGTGCATGCCGGGATTAAAACCCATACGCATGTTAATATCATCTATATCGATGCAGAAGCGCTAGAGCAACAAGGGGTTAAATTATTAGAGCCCTTAGATGCTATTTTAGTGCCTGGTGGTTTCGGCAAGCGTGGAATAGAAGGTAAAATTTTGGCGGCGCAATATGCGCGAGAAAATGCCAAACCTTACCTGGGTATTTGTTTAGGAATGCAAACAGCACTGATAGAATTTGCTCGCCATGTGGCTGGATTAACCGATGCGCACAGCACTGAATTTGATGCGGAAACACCTTATCCCGTGGTGGCTTTAGTGACAGAATGGACCAGCCCCGATGGTCAATTGGAAAAACGCGACAAAAATTCCGACCTAGGCGGCACCATGCGTTTGGGAGGGCAGCTCTGCTGCTTAAAGCAAGGAAGCAAGGCAAGAGTACTTTATGGCCGTGACAGTATTATCGAACGTCATCGACACCGTTATGAAGTCAATGATAAATTATTGCCACCATTGGAAAAGTTAGGATTAATTATCTCGGGTCGTTCAGAAGATGGCAGTCTGGTTGAAATGATCGAATTAGAAAATCACCCCTGGTTTATCGCCTGTCAATTTCATCCTGAGTTTACATCGAATCCTCGTGATGGGCACCCTTTGTTTGTAGGTTTTGTTGAGGCAGCACGCTCACAACATTTGCAAAGTTTAAATGCCACTAAAGCGACGTCGACTTAAATTTTTATGTAGATATCTGAATAAATTTCAAGCTAGCCAAGGGATAATTTAAATAAATGGAACAAATAGAAGAAAAACAAGCAATCTTTTCAACGCCAGATAAATTTCTAAACATAGCCATTTGCTCAAACACTCGCCTTGCTTTAATTGATATTCGTGACGGCCTCAAAGAATGGCGTATTTGGCTTTTACTAGCTTGGCAGGATATTCAGCTTCGCTATCGGCGTTCAACTTTAGGCCCGTTTTGGATTACCTTAAGTATGGCGATTACCATCTATACCATGGGATTGCTGTATGGGCGATTATTTAAAATAGATTTAGCGCAATATTATCCCTTTCTGGCATCCGGTATTTTAACCTGGGGTCTTATCGCATCCTTACTAACCGAAGGGGTCAGTATCTTTGTTGAAGCGGAACCCTTTATTAAGCAGATGAAGCAACCTTATTCAGTCTTTATTTTTCGCGTCGTGAGCAAATGCTTTATTATTTTTTTTCATAACATTTTAGTCCTACTGCCAATAATTTTTATCTTTGGTGTGAAAGTTAATATTTATACACTATTTCTTCCCTTAAGCTTAGCGATTATTTGGCTCAATGGGGTTAGTTATGGCGCTATATTAGCCCTTTTAGGGACTCGATTTCGAGATATTACCCAATTAATTATTAGCCTAGTACAAGTAATATTTTTTTTAACGCCTATTATATGGTCACCCAGTATATTACCCGAACGATACCACTATATTATCCGCTTGAATCCCTTTGCCCAATTTATGGAACTCGTTAGAAATCCTTTATTAGGAAGTCTTCCTTCAAAATACACGCTTTTATTTACTGCTGGGATAACGCTATTCGGCTTATCTATTTCTTTTAGAATATTTACTCGTTATCGCGCCAGAATTGCTTATTGGCTGTAAACCTAGGGTTCATCATGGCTTCCATACAACTCGACTCGGTGTCTATTAATTTTCCTATCTATAATTTTGGCACACGTTCCTTGAAAAAAAAATTTTTACAGTTCACGACGGGTGGTGTTTTAAGTGATCAAGAAAGGGTTATTTTTGTTAAATCTTTAGATAAGGTGACACTGACATTTAATCATGGTGATCGGGTGGGTCTTATTGGCCATAATGGGGCTGGAAAAAGTACCTTGCTGCGCGCATTAGCTAGCATTTATGAACCTGTCGAGGGAACGATGCGTTGTGAAGGGAAGGTGACCCCTTTATTGAACATTATGTTGGGGATTAATCCCGAATCAACCGGTTATGAAAATATTATCGTGAGGGGGCTATTATTAGGTTTAACCCGTAAAGAGATTCAAAAAAAGCTCGAGTCAATTGCGGAATTTACTGAATTAGGTGATTATCTATTAGCGCCTGTACGTACTTATTCGGCGGGGATGCAATTACGTTTAGCCTTTGCGGTCGTTACCTGTATTAAGCCCGATATTTTGCTGATGGACGAAATAATAGGTGTTGGGGATACGGTCTTTTTAAAAAAGGCTGAGCAGCGGCTCAATGAGTTTATTGATCAGTCGAGTATCTTAGTGTTAGCCTCACATTCTAATGCGACAATACAAACACTGTGCAATAAAGTGGTTTTATTAGAAAAAGGCAGAGTCCAGTATGTTGGTACAGTGGAAGAGGGGATTGAGAAATATGACCAGTTAAATGAACAGTAGGATTACTGCATTCTACAAATATATCATACAACATATAACATATTAAATTATAAGGGATTAATTCAAATGAAGATTAAAGATAAGTTAATTTATTTTATCGAATATAGCGGGTTATTTATTTTATTGTTATTCGCTAGCCTGATTTACACAAACCAAAAAGTGGCTAGCTTGTTTTTTAACGCAGACGGATTAGCTGCTGTTTTATTGCTTAAAGATTTATTCATTGAACATGGTCATTACAAAGATTGGGTTATACCCTCAGTGGGACATTTTTTTCCTAGCATGACTATCTTTTCGCTTATTCTTTTGATAGTTAAAAATGTCTATCTTTATTTTTTAATCGCAATGTGGATGATAATAATTGCAATGTATTTTGCTGTTAAATTAATTTACTCTCAGTATTTTTCTACAAGGAAATCTACGTTTTGTGCATTGATGGTGACAACAGGCATATTTTTATTAGCATTTAGTAATCGTCCTCCCTATAACATATTATTGGTTCCATTTTATCATGTAGAAGAATTTATAGCGGGCATTTTTTTGCTAGGTATACAAATTAACTTGCTTAATAAGGATAAATTGACTTATAAAGATTATATTTTAATCGCTCTTTCAGCCCTTATAACTTTTGGCTGTAGTGTGTCTGATTTATTATTTTTGGTACAATTTGCGGGCCCCATTTTTTTGACCTATAGCGTTTTTTGCTTAACAAGAAGAATTAATTTTTTTCAATATCTGTTATTTTCTAGCCCCATTATTTTATCAAGTATCGCGGGATTATTTATTTTAAATTTTTTTATAGTAAATTTTAACTTGTCAACTTATTTGTCACACCCCTCTTTAGCAAAGATATCGTTTAGTACAATAAGTGCGCAATTAATAGTCTTAATTAAAACTTTTAAAGCTAGTAGCAATTATTTTATCAGAGTTATTTATAGTATATTTTATTCGATTTTAATTCTTTCTATAGGATCAATGATATTTACTAAGAACAAAAAAAATATAAAAAATCATATTAAAAAAATGTCATTTTTAATTTTATTTATTTTTTCAAGCATGTTTTTTACTATTGTCAGTGTATTTTGTTTAACAGATGTGCACTATGTGATTGATAGGTACATGTTTCCTTTATTTTATTTCCCATTTTTACTTTTTTTTATTCCGATTGCTTATTTTAATATTAAATTGTTAAATTCAAAAATACTTTCATATCTTACGGCGGCAGTATTTTTATATACTATGATAAATATATTAGTCTATACTAACAGGTCAAGTTTTAAGATTCATATGAGTTATTATCCTCAATATGTACGTTGTATTGATAAATCTTTACGTGGTTACGGACATAATGGAATAGCGCAATATTGGGATGCTAATCTTATTACTGCTCTCAGTTTAGAAAATATAAAAGTTGTTCCTGTTATAAATAGTTTATATGCCTTTCCTTGGTTAATTAATATAAATAGATTTAAAGACCCTATTAATTTTATAATAATTGATATCCCTGATAAGGATTATAACCCGTTTATTTTAGATGAAAATTTAGTCTATTCTCTTTATGGGCCCCCTACAAAAATAGTGATTTGTGAAAAGAAAAAAATACTGATTTACTCTAGAGTGATTAAGCTTAGGTGAGTAATTACTGTCCATCCCCATAGAATTTTTTTATAAATTATGCTATCAAGACTATGGAGTATTTAGGTGGATGCTATTTCATGTTGAAAATTTGTAAGGTTTTGTTGTATCTTATTTTCATCTTTGCAAGTATCAGCTAAATATCCAGGATCAGACCAAGATTGACGTTCATATATCCTTTTAAATCAATAAATATTTTTTGTACTTTAATTTTTATGGGGCGGATTCAAGTGGCATTAATTAGCACTTTCTATATACTATCGAGGATAGTATATAGAAAAATAAGTCTTTATCTTAGCGCGCTAAATATTCTTATTTGCTACTGTATAGTATGCTCTGTAGTTAAATCGGTATAATTTTCAAAAAAAATAGCTAAAAGCTGTGTGGAAAATCGCTCATAACTAAAATTTTTAATCGCAAATTCACGGGTTATTTGCTGTGTAGCTAAAACTAGTGCTCTATTGTTCATTGTATATAAGACTGCATCAGCAAACTTTATACAGTTACCTACTTCGACAAGTTGCAACGCATTACTTTTTTCAACGAGCTCATCGGTAATTTGTGGGATATTAGTGGCTATAATAGGTATATTCAGATAAAGCGCCTCATTAATTTGTGTTGGAAAATTACCTTCATTTTCTGATGTAAAAAGAAGCGCGGTAGCACGTTTATAAATCTCTGCCAGGGTTTTATCGGGTAATGTTGGTAAGGATATAAGATATTCATTAGGAACGTCCGGTGTAAATGGTGTAGTTAACACACCATAAACCCGTCTTTTTTCGTCGCTTGCTTGAAGACGATTATTTACAATTCTTACCGTTTCCGAAAAATCATTTAATCGCTTAGAAGGTCTTACTCGGGTAGGGTAAAAAACGAAAAGCGGAGGTAAACTTTTGATAAACTCTTCCAAGATAGCACCGTCATCCACTTTTTGGATTTGATTGAGATAGCTAAGTGGAATTTTTATGATTTTTTCTTTTATTACCTTTAATTTAGTTTCTGGTAGATAGTTACGAGTAAATTCAGAATTAGTAAGAATTAATTTGGCTTTGTTAGCCAATTTTTTTCCATTAAGACGCCATGTCCAATGAGAACCCATGTCTAATGATTTCGGATAAAAATGAGGCAAATAATCAGGGATATATAAAAAGATAGGTTTTTTTATATTGAAAGTTTCAGGGAATGTATAGTAATGAGGAACGATGACATGTGAGATAGATTTACTTTTATTGACCGTTGAAACGTAGCTAGAAAAAAGAGAGTTATTTATCAAGTTGAAAAAAAATTTGTAACTTAAAATAGCTTTTTTTAAAAAGATGTTTTCTTTCAAAAAAAATTTAATTTTATATATTATTTTTGTTAAAAATATATTTTTCTTTAAAGACAATTTAATTTTATATTTTATTTGTGTTAAAAAGATGTTTTCTTTCAATAAAAATTTAATTTTATATTTTATTTGTGTTAAAAAGATGTTTTCTTTCAATAAAAATTTAATTTTATATATTATTTTTGTTAAAAATATATTTTTCTTTAAAGACAATTTAATTTTACATTTTATTCTTGAATAGATATTTTTATTTTCAAGAATGAGTATCTTTATCTTAGAGTAGTTTGAAATTTGCTGTGCAAAAAAACCATGAACTTTGCCAAAATCACGGCGATAACTAGTAATGATGATAGTTTTATCATTATCAATTAACGCTTTAACCATCAAATTTATAACACGAAATATTCCTTCGGGCATGTGATAGCTTGTTTCTTTATCTTTAACAACACTACAGCCGAAGTGGTGAAAAGGAATTAGGATTGATTTTTCAGTGTCAATATCCAAATTATAGGCGGTTTCTTTATTTATGTTATAAATAATTTTTTCAGCGGGGGCTGGAATATTTGATCCTAAAATTTCCATGATAACCTTATCGAATATAGGCCACACATAGTTAGGATGATATAGCATTCTCACTTTTTTCTGACTATCTATAATCTCATTACTTAGAGTGCAAGCGTGTTTTTTTAGCAGCTGTTTAGCGCGCATAGTAAGCATTTTTATATCTTTTGCTTCACCAGGCGCTGACATATTTTCAAAATATGCGGATAATAAGGAACCTTTCTGAAAAAGAACGGGACCTCCTAATGTCATGAACTCAATAGGCGCTAGATGGCAGAATGCTGATTCGGTATAATGGTACACGAAGCTATGTAGTTTGATAAAATGCGCTAAAAAATCTTTTCGCTCCAACGTCCCAAGTACTAGAGGATCAGGAACGGTAACTACTTGAGTACCAAATACCTTAAATTGTTCACCAGAAAAATAGCGCTGTATATCCCCATAGTATCGGTAGGAAAAAGGATTATTTAAAATATTTGGACAAATTAAACCTATACAGGTATCGTAGGATTCTTTGAATTCCCAGGTATCTTGTAATCTAATGATATCGTTAGGCAGGCAGCAAGGAATAATGCGCGTGTTTAATCGCGTTAACCATAGATCTTCAATAAGCAATGCTTTTTCATGATGTGGACAAAACCAAAAATTTTCGCGTTCAATTATTAAATCGAGAATAGAATGATTGACTAAATCTTGAGATAAGCTATAGGGTTGTCCATGTACTCTGTAAATTATTTTTCCACGGTAGACTTCAAGGATATTTTTTAACCATATTTGATTGCCAACGACGAGTATTGTTCCGAAATATTGGTTAAGAATTTCAGCGGCTAATTGTGGAATGAAGCTAGCGAAAAAATTAGTTTTAGCGAGAATAGTAAGGGCTTCTAGGGGCAATGTAGAGCCGGAAGATGATTGTTGTTTCCAATCCCATACGGTTGTTTGGTAGCTGATAGGCTTCTTCAGATAAGGCGGTTCGAAGACTTCGTAACCTAATATCCGAAGTCGCTCGATCTCAATTTTGACTAATTTTTTGTGCATACTTAAGCAAAATATGCGCTTATTTTTTTGAGAAATTAATTCTTGCATACATTATTCTCAGGTTGGCTATTAGTTAATTTACTAAAAATAGTTAGATATATTTTTTTGATACATGAAAAACAGATTGAAATATCGCTTTTAAATTACGTAGAGACTGAATAATTTTTCATTAAGTACTTGTCAAAAGTGCATTGATCTCAGCTTCGGCTTTTTTGAGTAAAGTGCAACGTTGTTGATTTTGCGGTAATAAATCGGCTGTGTAATTGTAGATGATAAACTCATCAAAAAGATTAGCTGGATATCTAGAAGCGGCTTGAAGTTCTGGATGTTTTGGACTGATATAAAAACGGTTTATTTGATCTTCATACACAAAATGGTAGTCTACTGATGTCAGCAAGTATTTCCAATTTAGATAATTTTCTTCGTAATTAGTTGGAGAAATTGATTCAGCCAACACAACCCAAGGTTGATAGCGTCTCCAGTTGTTACTTTCAATGACCTCTTTTTCTAGACCTTCAACATTTATTTTTAAGAAATGAATTTCTTGAGACGCTGTTATATATTTTTTAATAAGCTTGGCTAATGTTAGTGATTCAACACGATCTGTCTTCATTAAATAGCTCGCAGTAACATGTTTTGTAGCGAGATCACGATCTAAGCAAGCGAGTCGCTATGCTCACGAAAAATTTTGGCCGTCGTGCCCCCAAAATTTGTTCGCATCACGCGACTAAAAGTAGGCCCCGATTCGTCCTGCGTCCGCCACGCACTGGCCCATTCTGGGCTGCGCGCAGTGGCTCCCACAATGACTTTACGGCGTGATGCGTTTCCTGCTTCGCCCGTCAACGCACGCCTATCGCGGGCTCCTTGACTTCGCACTTCGTGCTCTCCTTGTCTCGTCGGTTGACAAACCTGTTGAAAGGTTTGATTCTGCAAAGTTTAAGATATTTATTTCTGTCAGGTCTAATTTATTACTCAGCGCAAAGCAAAAATTTTTATCTCGCGGCCGTTTTCGTACTAATTCAGCATGGTATTCAGGATTCGGCTCTATATTGGCACCACTCCAACCTTTATCATAGAAAAGCTTGGTTACCGAATCCTCATCAGGAGAGTAGGCTCCTACGTCAATATAAAACCCTTTTTTGACATGCTGAAGTGCCCGCCAAAGTACGACCTCCTCGAGATTTTGCGCATAAGGAAGCACAGTCATTGTTAACATTTCCTTGTTCGGCAACTATTGATTTTAAGCGAGTATATTTTGTTTAACATCTAGACGCGCCATGTCCTTATCGACCATCATAGTTATTAAGGCAGCCAATTGTGTTTTGGCGTGCCAATTTAATTGTTGATTGGCTTTTTGCGGATCCCCTAACAAAACATCCACTTCAGCCGGTCTGAATAATTTAGGATCGACGACCAGATGATCCTGGTAGTCTAGATCGACGTGGCTAAACGCTAATTGACATAGTTCTCTTACCGTGGTGCTATGTCCCGTTGCGATGACATAATCATCAGCCCGCTCTTGTTGCAACATTAACCACATCGCTTCAACATAATCACCTGCAAATCCCCAATCCCGTTTAGCATCGATATTACCTAAATGTAATTTTTCAGCGAGCCCTAATTTGATGTTAGCCACCGCATGGCTTACTTTACGGCTAACGAATTCCATACCTCTTAGCGGTGATTCATGATTAAACAATATTCCATTTGAAGCATGGATGCCGAAACTTTCACGATAATTAACCGTAATCCAATGACCATAAACCTTCGCTACGGCATAAGGGCTGCGTGGATAAAAAGGGGTATTCTCATTTTGTCGTTCTGCTTGAATTAAGCCAAATATTTCACTACTAGACGCTTGATAAAATTTGGCTTTGGGACGCGTTAAACGCATCGCCTCTAAAAGATTGGTAACACCTAGCGCCGTAACCTGGCCGGTTAAGCTAGGTTGTTCCCAAGAAGTTCCGACAAAGCTTTGCGCAGCAAGATTATAGACCTCATCCGCTGCTGATTCCTCCATAGCGCGCACTAAAGAGGCCGAATCTATCATGTCGCCGTTAATGAATTGGATCGCCGATTCGATATTTAGTTCACGTAAACGCCATAGACTATCGCTGGTCCTTCGCGCCACTACTCCATAAACTTCATAATTCTTTTGTAGTAAAAATTGAGCAAGGTAAGCGCCATCTTGGCCTGTGATTCCGGTAATTAAAGCTTTCTTAGCCATTTTAATCCTATAAAATGAAAAATAATGAGCAATCTCTGTAGTCTAGCAATTTAGATAGCATTTTGAGCAAAAGCAAAATGCTAGTTTTCTACACCGCTAGGTGAGATATCTCCATCATCAGGTCCTTAAAAATATGACAACGAAACTGGACCGGCGAATCATAGCAAAACTTTAATGGCGATGCTATAGTTTCTTGCATCGAATGCTAGTTATTTGTACCGGTATGCAATTTTTTTCCGTTTACTCTAGCTAGTTGAGTGCCGAACGGACCTTAAGACATTATTTTTGCCCGATTATGAAAATTATTATCAATGGACACGCCTTAAAACCCCCGTTAACAGGAATAGGGCACTATACACAATGTTTGTTACACGGTTTAAAGGAAAATACCCGTATTCATGAGCTTGTTTGCATTCCAAAAATCAATATCAACAATGAAAATTTAGCTAAAAAAAATTATTTGCCGACTCAAATAAATACCTTTATTCGATCCTTGCCAGGCACGTATGCGGCACTGAATAAATTTCGTAATATGAGTTTTAGAAAAAAAATAGCTTCTTTTGCCGAGAAAAATTTTATTTATCATGAACCTAGTTATATTTTAAGGCCTTATTCTGGGCCGAAGATATGTACCGTGCATGATTTGTCGCATATTCATTATCCGCAATATCATCCTCGAGAGAGGGTTAAGTTTTTGTTGCAGCATTTAGCACTTAGTATAGAACAGGCGCAGCATATTATTACCGGTTCTCATTTTGTGCGTCGTGAAATGATCGACTTTTTTAAATTACCGGCCAATAAAATAACGACGGTTTATCATGGCGTGGCTAAGATTTTTAGACCTCGTGGAGAAAATGATTTAAAGCCGATTTTGGCGCGTTATCAGTTATTAGGAAAAAAATATTTACTCTATATCGGTACTTTAGAACCTAGAAAAAATATAGAACGTCTTATACAGGCTTTTTATCGCTTGCCACCCCAGTGGCGTAAGCAATACCCTTTGGTTTTAGTCGGAAGCAAAGGATGGGGTAGCGCTAAATTAGAAAAATTAATCCATCGATTGATTAAAAAAGAGCAATTTTATTATTTAGGTTATGTTCCCGAGGTAGATTTACCTTATTTATATTCGGGTGCCTATGCATTTCTTTATCTATCACTGTACGAAGGTTTTGGTTTGCCGGTTTTAGAAGCGCTTGCCAGTGGAATACCCTGTATAACATCCAATGTATCGAGTATTCCTGAGGTTGTTGGCAAGGCGGGGTTATTAGTCAACCCTTGGGATGTGGATGCAATAACCGCAACGCTAAATCGCTTAATAAGCGATCCGGTTTTACAGGCGGATCTAAGGCGTAAAGGACCTATTCAAGCGGCACAATTTTCCTGGCAAACTTGCATTAATAATACCATTGATGTTTATGAGGGAATATTAGCGTCTTCATAAGCGATGGTTTTGCGACCATAATTATCTTTAAATCGAACGATATCATCCTCACCTAAATAATCACCACTTTGTATTTCGATAAAAATCAAATCATTTTCGCCCGGATTGCTGATGCAATGCTTGGTTTTTACAGGGATTAGTGTTGATTCTTGGGTTTGTAAAGTAAATTTTTTTTCACCATTTTGTACACGAGCAATTCCTTCGACGATGACCCAATATTCACTACGATGCTGATGTGATTGTAGCGATAAACTGGCACCCGGATGAACCACAATACGTTTTAACTTATAGCGATGATTTTGTTCTAAGACGGTAAAGTTTCCCCAGGGACGATATACGGTTTGATGAAAACGATAAGACTCACAGCCTTTATCTTTTAATTTTTCGACCAATTGTTTTACTTGTTGGATATAAGAGTTTTCAGCAATCAGTAAGGCATCCTGTGTATCGACTATGGTCAAGTTTTTTAAACCTAAGCCGGTAATTAAACGCCCAGAACCATATTGATTGTAAACGGTGGTATCGTAGCTTTCCTCGAGTATCGCTTCGCCCAGGATGCGATTCCCTTGTTTATTAGCTTTTAGCTGTTTACTAAATTCATCCCAGGACCCCATATCCGACCAGCCGAAATTAGCCGGGATTATCGCCAAATTTTCAATTTTTTCCATCAAGGCATAATCGATGGATATTTTTTCTATTTTATTAAAATTTTTTGCATCGAGATCGAGTCTATCATTACCCTGAAAGAAGGGATAATTTTTGGCAGTTTGTTTCCAACAATTCAATATTTGTGCGTAAAGTCCAGGCGCATATTTTTTAAATTGTTGTAATAGCACTTTGGCCGTAAAGCAAAAGATGCCTGAATTCCATAGATAATTCCCTTGTTCGATAAAAAGTTGCGATTCCTCGAGTGAAGGTTTCTCATGAAAGCTTGCCGCTAAATATCCCGAGCTTATAGTCGCATCGACCGTATATTTAATATAACCATAGCCGGTTTCGGCCTTATTTGGAATCACACCAAAAGTTGTTATAAAACCTTTTTGGGCAAGTTTATAGGCGGCTTTTACGCAAGTATTAAATTTTTTTTGATTTAAAATGACATGGTCGGCAGGAAGTATCAATAACACCGTATCAGGATTAACTAATTGCTGGGTTAATAGCGCACTTAAGACAATAGCCGGAGCCGTATTACGCGAACTAGATTCCAGTAAAAAATTAAATTTTATCTGTGAAAAATTAGCTAGATAGTTAAGCCGAGCCAGTTCCTTTTTGCTTTGATGATAATATTCCGTATTAGTTACCGTAATAATCTGGGTGATCTTGGGTATATTAACAGCGCGTTCGTAAGTTTTTTGTATTAAGGAAAGCGAACTGTTGTTCAATCGAATAAAAGGTTTAGGGTGGGCCTCGCGCGAAAGCGGCCATAAGCGAGAACCAGTTCCACCGGATAGTATAACGGGAATAAGCATTTTATGTCATCCTTGATATGTGTCCATTGCTTTTTTATAAAAATTATTCCTAATTTAAATGGCTTATCATTAAAAGCTTGATGAAACGATAAAGTTTAGATATAAGTGGCTACGCTGAGCTAGAAATAAAAGTATCTACTCTTTGCTGATGATTCAAGCATAGCTTAGTTAAGATATCAATAGTTAATTCTTGTATGAGATGCGAGCATGGAACGGGTTTTGCATATCGGTAAGTTTTCAAGTGGTCAACTAGGCGGCATAGAAACTGTCGTTGATAGTTTCATAACTGGTTTAAGTCCCTTTTTTGATATCGTCAAGCTAAGTGCAAACACTCATTTTGGCACTGAAATTAATCAACGCGAGGCTTATCTGGAATACAATGTGCCATTAGCGGCTGTTTTGGCGCGCACTCCCTGTTGCCCTAGCATGCCATACCATTTATTAAAGTTACATAAAAAATATAAATTTTCTCTGGTACATTTACATTTTCCCAATCCTATGGCGCATGTAGCTTCATTCGTATTGCCGGCGCGTGTTAAACGCATCATTAGCTGGCATAGTGATATTATTTATCAAAAAAAAGCCTTAAGATATTATCAGCCTTGGGTTAATCGCTTGTTGAAGCAGGTTAGCGCCGTGATTGTAGCAAGTCCTTTTTTAGCTGAAAAATCATCACAACTTTCGATCGCTAAACAACGTGATGTTATCCATTATATTCCTTATGGTATTAGTATGGAACATTTTTTACCGGATAACAGTCAGGATAAAGTTAAACAACTGCGCGCACAATTTTCTCAGCGTTTTTTAGTGTTTGCTTTAGGACGGCATGTAACTTATAAGGGATTTACTTATTTGATTGCCGCGATGGCACAGTTGCCGCTAGATTGTATTTTACTGTTAGGCGGTGAAGGACCGTTAACACCGCATTTAAAGGCACAAGTTCAGCGTTTACACTTAGAACAACGAGTTTATTTTTTAGGCAAGATTGAACAAAATGAATTAGCTGTGTACTATCGTGCTTGCGATGTGTTTTGTTTACCCTCAATTGACCCAAATGAGGCCTTTGGTATGGTACAAATAGAAGCGATGGCTTGCGCTAAACCGGTTATTTCTTGTGATATCAATCAGGATGCGGGTCAAGTAAATCAAGATGGTGTAACAGGTTTGGTAGTTCCAGTGCGCTCGGCTGCTTGGTTGGCTAAAGCTATCTTAAGATTTTACAACGAGCCACAATTAGGTAGAGTTTTTGGCCAAGCGGCTTGTCTTTATGTTAAGGAAAGGTTTACGCATCGGCTTATGTGGCAGCGTTTAAAAATACTATACGAAAAAGTCTTACAAAAATCGTATTGATTTAGTTTCATCTAACTAAAAAAAAGTGAGTAAATTTGTAGTTGTTAATGTTAATTTATTAGCACATATGAAATGGTAAAGTGAGTAATTGGGGGTTAGCAAAGCTCCTTTACGGTAAAAGGCGATTATTTTTAGTTATTTAGTAATAATCTTACATAGTTCACAAACATGGAAGTTGCAATGACTATTTCTCAGCAGGAGGTAATTGTTCAAGAACAGCCTAAAATAAAAACTTTGTTTTTACTTAAATCAATCCCTTTTTTATTGGGAATAGGTTCTTTTTTTCTTGCTTGGTTATTGTTTGGACGCTTTGATTGGTATATTCCTTTTACATATAGGGATGGTGACTTTTTTTTAGCAGCTGATTTTATTAAACGATTGATTGATGGTGCTTGGTATTTTAATACGAGTCGCGTAGGTTTCCCTTTTGGTAGTAATTTTTTAGATTATCCCGCTTCAGATGCCGGTAATTTTGCGGTGTTAAAAATTTTAGCAGTTTTGACACATAACTTTGCATTAGTTGTAAATTTATATATTATTTTAGGATTTTCAGTTATTGCGATTGCTTCCTACTGGGTATTGCAACAATTGCGCTTATCTAAGATGTTATCCGCGGTGGGTGCTATACTTTACGCTTTTACACCTTTTCATTTTCTGCGGTTAGATCACTTGTTTCTCGCCTGGTATTTTAGTGTGCCGCTATATACGTATTTTGCATTCAGAATTTTTTTAGAAAAGCCTCTTTTTTTAAATAAAAAATATGTTCAAACAGTTTTTTTAATCGTAAGTCTATTAATGTTAAGTTGTTTTGGCGTTTATTACGCTTTTTTTGCAACACTTAGCTTTATCGGTTCAGGTATCGTTGGGAGCTTAAAATGGAGATCGAGTCAAAATATGTATTCTGCATTAATTGCGGTGGCAGTAATAGCAGCAGGGGTTGGGTTAAATATAGTGCCAAATGTGAACTTTTGGATTAAAAATGGTCTTAATCAAAAGGTGCCTGTACGTCATCCTTTCGAGGCTGAGCTTTATGGCTTAAAAATGACACAAATGTTGTTACCTCATGAAAAGCATCGTTCTCATCGCTTGGCGAGTATTCTACAACAATATGAAGCGACTCCCTTTTTAATTAATGAAAATTCGACGGCAAGCTTAGGGGCGATTGGCACAATGGGTTTACTGGCGTTGTTAATTATTTTTTTTATTTCTCCTTTTGTGAACTTGCAAATTGATAATCGAATCCAATTATTTTCTTTTTTAACTGTTTTTTTATTTTTTTTCGCTACAATCGGTGGATTTTCCTCTATTTTTACTACGTTTATCACACCTATGATTAGAGCGTGGAATAGAATCAGTATTTTTATTAATTTTTTTTCTATAGCGGGTTTTTTAATTTTGATTGAAATACTACTCAAAAAAATAAGTAATCTAAAATATTTCACAGGAAACTTAGCGGTTATAGCCTTGCTACTTTCCGTATTTGGGGTTTTGGAACAATCCTTAGTTAAAGATAAAGACGCTTCAAAGATAATTAACAAACAATATATTAGTGATAAGCATTTTGTTGAAAAAATTGAAGCTAATGTTCCGGGCGGTGCGGTTTATCAGCTGCCTTATATGCCCTTTCCCGAGGTGATGCCAATAAATAATTTAGCATCTTATGCTTTATTCCGAGGTTATCTCCATTCTTCCAGTTTACATTGGAGTTATGGGTGTATGAGCGGGCGAAAAGGGGATTTATTCTTTAGGAGTCTAGCTAATCAGTCCATTTTGAATCAAATTAAAGCGATTAAACCACTTGGTTTTAATGGGATTTATATTGATCGGCGCGGATATGTTGATCAGGGTAAAGCGGTTGAAACTGAACTCAGAAAAATATTATCTGTAAAACCATTAATCAGCGAAGATGAAAATCTAGCTTTTTTTCCTATATTAAATAAGAAAAAATAAATTTTTAAAATTAAAGAATCGATATCTGTAGTAAATATTAGTATTAATTTATAAACTTTAGGAATGTAAAGGTAATGAAAACTGTTATACTGGCTGGAGGTTATGGTACGCGAATTAGTGAGGAAACTCATTTGCGTCCAAAGCCAATGGTCGAAATTGGAGGTAAGCCCATACTTTGGCATATTATGAAATTATTTTCCTTTTATGGCCTACATGAGTTTATTATTTGTCTAGGCTATAAGGGTTATCTGATTAAAGAATATTTCTCTAATTATTATTTGCACACCTCCGATGTGACCTTTGATATGCGAGAAAATAAGACTAAAATACATCAAAATAAAGCGGAACCTTGGCGTATAACCTTAGTTGAAACCGGCGAAGAAACAATGACGGGAGGACGATTAAGAAGGATTGCGCCTTATCTTGACGAGGATGATTTTTGTTTTACTTATGGTGATGGACTCAGTAACGTTAATATCCGTGCCTTGGTTGATTATCATAGGCAACAAAACACACTAGCGACCTTAACCGCGGTGCAGACCATAGGTCGATTTGGCGCGCTGGATATTAGTGATAAAAAGGTAACTGCGTTCAAAGAAAAGCCACACGGAGATGGAGTCTGGATAAATGGTGGTTTTTTTGTTTTATCACCTAAAGTACTTTCTTATATTGAAAACGATTATACGATTTGGGAACAACAACCTTTGGAAACCTTAGTGCAAGAAGGGGAGTTATCGGCTTTTTTTCATCAAGGATTTTGGCATCCTATGGATACCTTACGCGATAAAAATAGCTTAGAAGAGCTTTGGTCTTCAAACCAAGCGCCTTGGAAGCTTTGGGAAAATAGGCCGCAAAGTATTCAAAATACGGTTTGTATTTAGCATTTAGCGGGTTAGATATGGAATTTTGGCAAGGAAAAAAAGTACTCATTACAGGCCATACTGGATTCAAAGGAAGCTGGCTTTCTTTATGGCTACAATCACTAGGGGTTGAACTAGTTGGTTTTTCACGGGCACCACCGACACAACCCAATCTTTTTGAAATAACCCAGCTTCGCAAAGGAATGGTTAGCCTACTAGGAGATGTGTGCGATTTTCAGGCTCTCCAAACGACTTTAAAAAAGTATCAGCCTGAAATTATTATTCATATGGCTGCGCAATCGCTAGTTCGTTATTCCTACGTAGCCCCTTTGGAAACCTACACAACTAATGTGATGGGCACAGTCAATATTTTAGAAGCGGCTCGCTTAAGTGATTCGGTAAAAGTATTAATCAATGTAACCAGTGACAAATGCTATGAAAATAAATCACTCAATCGAGGGTATCATGAGAATGATAGATTAGGTGGTTATGATCCGTATAGTAACAGTAAGGCTTGTTCTGAACTTGTTACACAAAGCTATCGTAGTGCTTATTTTGAAAAGCAAGAGATTGGTATCGCGACAGTGAGAGCTGGCAATGTGATTGGGGGAGGGGATTGGGCGAAGAATCGCCTGGTTCCCGACATTATCAATGCATGTATTGAGAGAAAAAATATTTTACTACGCTATCCTCACGCTTTACGTCCCTGGCAATATGTTTTAGAACCTTTGTATGGGTATATGATGCTTGCGCAAGCGCTATATAATTCTCCTTCATCTGGCTCTTATGCTGAAAGTTGGAATTTTGGTCCAGATGAAGAGAATGTTAAATCAGTAAGTTGGATTGCCGATTATATACTTAAAATTTGGAATAGCTCCATGGGTTGGATTTTAGATGAAGATCAATGTCCAATGGAAGCAAGTATTTTACAATTGGATTGCTCAAAGGCAAAGAAATACTTAGGTTGGAGACCGATATGGAATATTGATCGAGGTCTCAAGGAAACAGTAGATTGGTATCTTGCTTATCAAGAGCGACAAGACATGCGTGATATAACAATACATCAAATTAGCAAATATGTTGACGAGATAAGTAATTTAAAATTAGATAATGTAACTCAAGGAAGTTATCAATGAATGAGAATTTTTTACATGTGCCTTATGGAAAAACTGTACATGGTGAAGATGAGATCGCGGCGGTTGTTTCAGTATTACGTAGTTCAACACAAATGGGAAAACATGTTCGAGAAATGGAAGAAAAAATAGCGCAGCTATTTAATAAAAAATTTGGAATAATGCTCAATTCAGGTTCTTCGGCAAATTATTTGGCGATTGAGTTATTAGAATTGCCAGAAGCTTCCGAAGTGATTACTCCCGTGTTAACCTTTTCAACAACCGTAGCTCCTTTAGTAAAGAATGGATTAATTCCTGCTTTTATTGATATAGAGCCTAATACATTCAATATTGATGTTGATCAAATTGAGAACATGCTGTCTCCTAAAACAAAGGCATTAGTGATCCCAAATTTATTAGGTAATCTGCCTAACTGGGAAAAAATACGTGAAATAGCTAATAAATACGGTCTTTTAGTGATTGAAGATTCTTGTGACACTTTGGGCGCCACTATTAATGGGAATACTAGTGGTTATTATTCAGATATTAGTACAACTAGTTTTTATGGCTCTCATATTATTAATTGCGCTGGAAATGGAGGAATGCTGTGTGTTAATAATTTACAATTTGCTGAACGAGCAAAATTGTTACGTAGTTGGGGAAGAAGCTCATCGTTATTTCTCGAGTCAGAAACAATTGATCATAGATTTCATACTAAGATAGATGGAATTGAATATGATGAAAAATTTATTTTCGAAACTATAGGTTATAATTTAGAACCATCCGAGATGGGAGCTGCATTTGGTCTGGTTCAATTGAGTAAGTTAAATGATAATATCAAACGGCGCGAAGAAGTATTTAAGGCGCATATAAACTTTTTTTCAAGTTACGAAGATTGGTTTATTTTGCCTAAACAATTAATTTTTTCAAAAACGGCTTGGTTGGCTTTTCCCCTTATTGTTAGAGATAGTGCGCCTTTTAAGCGTAAGGATTTACAAATTTTCCTCGAGCAGAGAAACATTCAAACTAGAACTATTTTTACTGGTAATATTCTACGACAACCTGGGTTTAGTCAAATAGAACATCGTGCATCGATTGCCGGATACCCTAATGCCGATCAAGTAATGAGGGGGGGGATTTTAATAGCTTGTCATCACGGGGTAACAGTAGACATGATGGCTCATATTTATAATACATTTGAAGAATTTAGCGAAACTCAGGTGCGAGCCTCTGTTTTATCTTAATGAACGAAACTATCTCAACTAAGAAACAATTTATACGTTTCTTGCTGGTAGGGTGCATCAATACTTTTTTTGGTTATTCTATTTATGTTTTATTAATTTTTATGGGGGCACGTTATTTTTTAGCAAGCTTTTTAGCGACTTGTTTAGGTATGGTATTTAATTTTGTGACAACGGGAAGAATTGTATTTGCGAACAATAGTTTTAGTATATTTTTTAAATTTATTCTTGTTTATATGTTTTTATATGGTTTGAATGTGGGATTTATTAAAGTAATTAGTTTATATACTATAAATTTTTACTTATCAGGGTTCGTTGCCACAGTTCCAATCTCATGCATTGCCTTTTTTTTAAATAGAAGTATTTTTTTGAATAAATATACAGATGAATCAATTTTATTTTCAAAATTAAATTCAGGAAAAAAATATTACAGTAAGAGTTATCGTAATTAATTATATGAGGTTTGTTTTGATAAATAGGGAAATTATAGAGAATGACATAAAATATATCGTCAACGCTGATTTGGCTTGGGATAAACTTTACAATAAAACTATTTTAGTGGCGGGGGCCAATGGGTTTTTGCCTGCTTATATGATAGAAACCATTCTTTATTTAAATGATGTTAGAAAATCTAATATCAATGTTATTGGGCTCGCTAGAAATAAAGATAAAACCCTACATCGTTTTGTTCCTCATTTAAATAGAAGTGATTTAAAATTTTGTTTTCAAGATGTTTGTCAGGCAATTAACCTGCCGACTAAAATAGATTATGTTATCCATGCGGCAAGTCAAGCTAGTCCAAAATATTATGGTATTGATCCTGTCGGAACACTTGCAGCTAATGTTTTAGGGACATATAATTTATTGGAACTGGCTAAAGCTCATAAAATTGAAAGATTTTTATACTTTAGCTCGGGGGAAGTATACGGAGAAGTTGCTCCAACTCAGATTCCTACTAGTGAAAGTAATTACGGTTATATTGACCCTACTCATATAAGATCTTGTTATTCAGAAAGTAAAAGGATGGGAGAAAATATGTGTATTTCATATGCCTATCAATATAAACTACCTATTAACATAGCTCGTCCTTTTCATGTTTATGGTCCAGGTATGAGCTTAGAGGATGGTAGAGTTTATGCGGATTTTGTCGCTGATATTTTTTATGATAGAGATATTACTATCTATGGTACAGGTGAAGCGGTAAGAGCGTTTTGTTATTTATCAGATGCTACCTTGGGTTTTTTTACTTTATTGTTAAAAGGAGAGAATTTGCAGGCCTATAATATAGGTAATCCTTATTGTTGTTTAAGCATCATGGATTTAGCTATTCGCTTGCAAAAATTATTTTCCGAAAAAAAATTAAAAATAATAAAAAAAAATAGAACTTTATCCTCTAATTATAGAAAGAGTAAAATTTCAAAAAATTGTCCAGATATTAGTAAAATTATAGCGCTTGGGTGGCAACCTCAGGTTACTATTGAAGAAGGATTTTTAAAAACTGTTAGGAGTTTTTATGAGTATGATAGCTTGTCGAGCGAGATTTCAAACCGGTGAAATCTCTAAAGAAAATTATTTAGAAAAAATGTATGAGTTTCACTCCTATTTATTTGAATACACAAAATTTATAAAAAGTACAGATATATGGAACATAGAAATACAAGAAGAGGGTTTAATCTTTACTTTAAGAAATTTTAATATAAAACTTCTATGTACTAAACTAGATAAAAGGGTTACGCCGATTGAGATTTTAAATTTTAGTTCTTACGAGAAAAAAGAAGCTGAAATTTTTTTTTCATTGTTGGCCCCTAATATGGTTTTTTTTGATATTGGTGCACATGTAGGTTTTTATTCGATTCAAGCAGCAAAACGTGAAGAAACTATTAAAATATACGCATTTGAACCAATCCCTCAAACTTTCGATATGCTAAAAAAGAATATATTGCTAAATAACGTGGATAATATTCATCCGTATAATGTGGGGTTTCTTGATGTTAATGAAGATGTTGATTTTTATTTCAACCCTATTATGTCAGGAAACGCTTCTGCAAGAAATCTATCCGGAATAAATAGCAAAAAAATTACTTCAAAGGTTGTTTCGCTGGATAATTTTTTACTTGAAAATGAAATTAGCTCAATAGATATTATAAAATGCGATATAGAGGGGGGGGAGCTACTCGTTTTTCGAGGCGGATTGGATTCATTAAAAAAAAATCTACCGATAATTTTTACAGAAATGTTAAGAAAATGGTCTGAGAAATTTAATTATCACCCTAATGAAATAATTCAGTTATTAGCTGGTTTAGGGTATCGTTGTTTTGCGGCTAGCGGTGAGAAGTTAATCGAATTTTTTATCATGAATAAAGAGAGTCTAGAGACTAATTTTTTCTTTTTGCATAATGAGAAACATAGTGAACAAATAAAATCTTTGGTATATTAAATATGTCTTTAATCTCCGTAGTAACCCCTTGTTTTAATGAGCAGGATAATATTAGAGAAATTTACCAAACAGTTAAAAAAAATTTTAATGAATTAAAAATATATAACTATGAGCATATTTTTATTGATAATTCTTCTATAGATAATACCGTTACCTTGTTAAAAGCAATTGCTAAGTTTGACCGAAATGTTAAAATTATTGTTAACTCACGCAATTTTGGTTGGATTCGTTCCCCTTTTTATGGTCTATTACAGGCAAGAGGAGATGCTGTAATTTATATGGCCGCTGATTTTCAAGATCCTCCGAGTTTAATCGGTGATTTTATAAGAAAATGGGAAGAAGGATATAGGGTTGTTGTAGGGGCTAAATCGCAAAGCGAAGAATCTTCTGTTTTATTTTTTATACGTAAGATGTACTATAAATTTTCTAATAAAATAGCGGATTTTAGACTAATTAACGGTTTTACTGGTTTTGGTTTATATGATCAATCAGTCATTAATATAATGCGTCAATTTAATGATCCCTATCCTTATCTTCGCGGTATGATTACAGAAATTGGTTTTGAAATTGCAGAAGTTCAATTTAAGCAACCAATACGTCAAAAAGGCATTTCATCGGGTAGTTTTTATCGACTATATGATGTGGCTATGTTGGGAATTACTACGTATTCAAAATTACCACTTAGAATACTTTCTATTGTTGGATTTGGATCGGCTTTATTGAGTATGCTGATAGCTATTATTTATATTTTTGCTAAGTTGTTTTTTTGGAATTTATTCCCCTTAGGTCTTTCGCCTATATTAATAGGTTCATTTTTCTTTTTTTCATTACAAATGGTTTTTTTAGGTTTATTAGGTGAGTATATCGTATCTATCCATCATCAAGTTTTGAAACGTCCTTTAGTTATTGAAAAAGAAAGGATAAATTTTTAATAGTCATATCTTACAAGTGAAAAAAATGAAAGTTGCAATACTAGGAAGTGGCAACATTGGAACAGATTTATTGATTAAAATTTTACGATCGTCCTATTTAGAATGTAGCGCATTTATTGGCCGTAATTTATTATCTAAGGGTATACAAAAAGCTCGTACATTAGACGTTAATACCTCGACTCTGGGTATTCAATATATTCAAGAAAATCCGAATTGTTGTGAAATCGTTTTTGATGCGACTTCAGCGGCAGCACATAAGCTACATGCTCCTGTTTTAAAGGAACTCAATAAATTTACCATTGATTTAACTCCTGCCAAGAATGGTAAAATGTGCATACCCGTCATTAATATTGATGAATCTCTACATTGTCAGAATGTAAATATGGTAACTTGCGGTGGTCAGGCCACACTACCAATTATTTATGCGCTTGCAAACTCAGGTGCTAAAATTCAGTATATTGAAGTCGTTTCTAGTATTGCTTCCTCGAGTGCGGGTCCCGCGACTCGAGATAATTTAGATGAGTATATCCACACAACGGAGTATGCGATAAGACTTTTTTCTGGAGCGCCTGAAGCTAAAGCAATCCTAAATCTTAATCCGGCACAACCCTGCATTAATATGCAAACTACTATTTTCTCCAAAGTAACAAAATTAAACATGGAATCATTTTGTAAAGCGGTTACAAAAGTTGAATTAGCGGTTCAGCGTTATGTTCCTGGGTACAAAGTACTTTTGAATCCTTTAATCGAAAACAATCGAATAATTGTTATTGTTCAAGTGAAGGGGCAGGGAGATTATCTCCCTGCATATGCAGGAAATCTTGATATTATTAACTGTGCTGCCCTAGCAATTGCAGAAAAATACGCAATCAGTAAATTGAATATGGAATCTTTATGCGTTCGATCCTAATCAGTGACCCAACTTTACGTGATGGAAATCATGCACTAAAACATCAGTTGAGTGCCGATCAAATTGCTAAATATTGTATTGCCGCAGAGGCAGCCGGCATTCCTATTGTGGAGGTAGGTCATGGAAATGGTTCAGGTGCTTCTTCTTTACAACTGGGAATATCTAAAATTACCGATAAAGAAGCTTTGCGTGTAGCAAGAAGAAACCTTAAAAAGTCTCGTCTGGGGATACATATTATTCCTGGATTTGGCACTATTGAAAAGGATCTTCGTTCGGCTATTGATTTGGGTGTTGATATTGTACGCGTTGCGACCCATTGTTCTGAAGCAGATATCACTGAAAGACATATACAATTCGTACGAGAGCAAAATAAAACGGTATATGGTGTGTTGATGATGTCGCACATGATATCTAAAGAGGAATTAGTCGAACAAGCCAGTAAGATGGAAACTTATGGGGCACAAGGGATTATTTTTATGGATTCAGCCGGCTATTATTTACCGGAAGATGTAACAGCGCGTGTAGAAGTACTGGTTGACTGCTTGTCAATTCCTATAGGGTTCCATGCGCATAATAATTTAGGTCTTGCTATCGCCAATTCTTTGGCGGCGGTGGAATCAGGGGCGAGTATTTTAGATGCTTGTGCACGGGGTTTTGGCGCAGGGGCAGGCAATACACAACTGGAAGTTTTGCTAGGGGTCCTGGAAAGAAAAGCCTACCATACAGGGATTGATTTTTATAAAATGCTCGATGCCAGTGATCTTGCTGAAAAAGAATTATTGGAAGAGATTCCCTCAATAAAATCATTAAGTATTGTCAGTGGACTTGCGGGTGTATTTTCTGGATTTTTACAACCTGTTTTGCGGATTGGCAAAGAATTTAATGTCGATCCGAGAGATATTTTTATTGAATTGGGCCGTCGTAAGATAGTGGCAGGGCAAGAAGATATTATTATTGAAGTCGCTAGTAATTTAGCTAATAAATTATGTAAAACTTGATAGTTTGAGTTTCCATTAGTTGGATATTTAGGGTGAAAATGGACAATGAAAACCAGTGAACTTATAGCTGACTTTTTGACTAAAAAGGGAATCCGCTATGTATTTGGCATTGTTGGAGCAGGAAATGCGCAACTATTTGATTCAATAACTTCCAGAGGTTTCACGACTATCATCTGTGTTCATCATGAGCAGGCCGCTTGTATGGCCGCACAAGCCTATTATCGTATTTGCGGAACATTATCTGCCGCTATAGTGACAACCGGAGGAGGATCGACTAATGCCGTAACAGGAGTAGTGAGTGCCTGGATGGATTCTATTCCTTGTTTAGTGATATCGGGGAATGAAAATTCAAAATTTACGCTCGAAGATAACCCCTTACGTGTTTGGGGGATTCAAGGATATGATTCAGTGGCCATGGTGCGCAAAGTAACAAAATATGCGGTAAGGGTTTTGAATCCAAATGAAACACTACAAGCTCTGGAGGCCGCCTATTATTACGCGCTGGATGCTAAACCAGGTCCTTGCTGGATAGATTTTCCAATGAATATACAAGCCGCTCCAATTGATGAAGCTAAACTCAGTAGATTTAATAAAGTCATCTCCACGCAATCTACAGATGCATTGCAAATGATGGATTCTTATACAGGCGCAAGCTGTGTATTGGCTGAATTAGCTTTAGCGCAGCGACCAGTAATTTGGTTGGGCCACGGTATTCGTTTATCAGATGCAGTTAATTTGGTGGAATCGTTTGTTGACCTGTTGCAGTGTCCTGTTTTAGTTTCTTGGGCCGGTATCGACATTATTTCATCAAACCACCCGTTAGTTTTTGGTAGAGCAGGAATTTATGGTCAAAGAGCGGCTAATTTTATTTTACAAAATTGTGATTTTCTTTTGGCAATAGGGACTCGTCTTGCCATTCCTCAAATTGGATATGATCTTAATGAATTTATTAGAACAGCCAAACTCGCTGTAGTTGATATAGATTTAGACGAGCTTAAGAAATTTGGAGAGAAGCTAAGTATCCCTATATGGGCGGATGCAAAAGAATTTATGCAGGCTATGTTATCTTTATTACCGAATTCCTTATATAAAATTACCCAAGAAGCTAAGCTTGCTTGGGTAAAACAATGTAATACTTATCAAAATAAATACCCGGTGCTAAGTAATGATTATTTTGACCAAGATGGTTATATTAATTCATATCCTTTTATAGAAAGACTATCTCATTATTTTAAATTGAATCAAATTATTGTAACGGATATGGGGACGGCACTGCTAAGTACGCACCAAGTATTACAAGTCAAACAGGGACAGCGCTTAATGACATCGACAGGGCTGGGAGAAATGGGTTACGCACTCCCAGCAGCTATTGGTGCGGCATTTGCCAATAAAAGTGCAGAGGTTATTTGTCTTAATTGCGATGGTGGCATGATGTTAAACTTGCAAGAGTTACAAACTATCGTACACCATGAGTTAGCGGTAAAAATATTTATTTTTAACAACGATGGTTATCTCATGATTAAGCATACTCAAAAAGCTTTATTTTCAGGGAGATATGTTGGGACAAATAAAAAATCAGGTGTGAGTTGTCCGAATTTTTCAGCCCTTGCCGAAGCATTTGGCATCCCTTCGTTTAAGATTAGGACCTGGGAGGATCTTGAATCTATCATGCCAAAAATACAAGATCTACCGGGGCCCGTTATTTGTGAAGTTTTTACCCATCCGGAACAATTATTTTTTCCAAAATTATCACTTGCTTTGCAAAAAGATGGTTCTATTATTTCTCCTCCCCTTGAAGATTTATCACCATTACTTTCGAGGGAAGAATTACGTGAAAATATGTTTATCGGCATGCACCCAAAATCTGAAGATTTAGAGGTTAAAGCGTAATTAGAAAATATATAATTCATTTTAAGCTAAATTATTTTCTCCAATACGATGGTTTCATCCCTATCAGCGCCGGTCGAAATAATAACAATCGGCACACCGACTAACTCTTCGATACGACGTAAATAAGCCTGCGCATTTTTCGGTAGTTTAGCAAATGTTTTTATAGGCGTTGTGGGTGATTGCCAGCCATCTAATTTCTCGTAAATAGGGATACAATGCGCTAAATCCTCTGGATTTAACGGTAAATTCTTTAAAGTTTGCTCACCTAATTGATAAGCGGTACAGATCTTAATGTGTGGCATTTTGTCTAAGACATCCAGCTTAGTCAGACACAGACCGGATACACTGTTGAGTTGTACCGCGCGGCGCAATAAAACGCTATCTAGCCAGCCGCAACGACGCGGGCGTTTAGTGACGCTGCCATATTCATTACCGCGATCGCGAAGTTCATTTCCCGCTTGATCGAGTAACTCGGTTGGAAAGACACCGTTTCCGACCCGGGTGCTATAGGCTTTGCTAACGCCTAAGACATAATCAAAATAACGGATGCCCAAGCCACTGCCTGTAGCGGCCGAACCTGCAATGGTATTAGAAGAAGTGACAAAAGGATAAGTGCCTTGATCGATATCTAAAAAAGTACCTTGTGCTCCTTCAAATAACAAGGATTTTCCAGCACGATGATATTGTGCTAAGAGTGCGGGGACATCGATAATTAAGGGCGCTAACTCTTTTCCTAACTCTAATAAACGCGTACAGGTCTTATCGTAGTCGAGGGTTTCGGCGTGATAATAGTTTGCCAATAAAAAATTATGATAATGAAGCAGTACTTTTAATTTTTCAGCAAATTGATCGGGATTAAAAAAATCACAGAGCCGCAAACCACGTCGAGCTACTTTATCTTCATAAGCAGGACCTATTCCGCGTTTCGTCGTTCCAATCGCAGTTTTGGCAATTTTTTCGCGTGCTTCATCGAGCGCAATATGCGAAGGTAAAATGATAGGACAGGTCGCACTGAGTCTGAGACGTTGGTGAGCCGGGATCCCTTGCTGTTCTAATTCTGCGATTTCTTTGAGCAATGCTTCGGGTGAAATAACCACCCCATTGCCAATGAAACATTCGACTCCGGCATGTAAAATGCCCGAAGGAATTAAACGTAAGATAGTTTTTTTGCCTTGAATAACGAGGGTATGACCGGCATTGTGCCCGCCTTGAAAGCGTACTACCGCTTTAACATGCTGCGTTAACAGGTCAACTATCTTTCCTTTTCCTTCGTCACCCCATTGGCAACCAATAATAATGAGAGTCTTAGTCATGTTAAAACGCTACAAAAATGGATTCGTAGGCGGCGTTTCTGTTGTTAAGAGTAGCTTGTATTTTCATGGTTAGATTTTTCCAATGACGAGGCTAGGATTTAGGTTTTTAGTTTGAATGGTTTGCCAGCAGTACGGCGACTATTTTCTGAATTATTTAACAGATCACTTTTTGCGTTTAATAGCAAAAAATTGTCCTTCGCAGATAGTGTAAAGCCGTTTTGATAGGCCTGTAAATTGAGGTAAAAGGAAGCAAATTCTGGGTTTTTATGATAAGCCAAGTTGTATATCTTTGCCGCCTCAGCCTCTCCTTCGGCGCGAATTTGTGCGGCTTCTTCTTCGGCTTTGGCCAAGATTAAACTAACCGAATTATCTGCTGTTAGATGAATTAATTCCGCATTGGCTTTTCCATTGGCTCGTTGTGCCATGGCCATATTCTCTTGTTCAGAACTCATATTGTTTAATAGCACGGCATCAGCAGCGGCTGAGGGTTGCATTTGTTTAAAGCCGATATCCACAATGCGGATCCCTGCCGCATCAAGTTTTTTATTAGCGCTGCTTATCGCGGCGTTTAGTTGTGTCGAGTCGTGTAGGATGAGTTCGCTAAATGGCACGCTGGCCCGCTTATCCTGAAACAAAGCAGTGATTTGCTGCTGAATTAATAAATTGACTTGGGGTAAATTATTTTTAGTGTATTGGTAATAAGTGGCCGGATTAGCGATACGCCAGTTAGCGTAGTAATCAACGGCAATAGGTTTACCGGCTATTAAGCTTGAATAAGCTGACTCTTGGAATGTGAGTGTTTGCAAGCGATTATCCAGTCGTAGCGACTGCACCAAGAAAGGAATTTTAAAGTGTAATCCCGGCTTAAGGACCGCGTGTTGTCCATGCGTGTTTCTTACTAAGCGACCGGACTGTAACAATAAAGCACTATGTCCTTCTGGTACGATAATTGCACTTTGATAAATTATCAATAATAAAGCGACCAAAAAGCCAAGCAGTAAATGGATTTTTTTTCGAATACGAATCATCATCATCATTCATATCCCCCCGTTATGTCATAATTACTCGGTATAGCGTGGTCGGTTTTGCCATTTACTTCATTTGTAGTGCTGGTTTTATTGTCAGTCGCAGATAGTTCAGACAATTTGGGTGCATTGATAGCTTGAGTGGCGACAGGTTCATCTAATCTTAAAGAAAAATGCGTATTAGCCGTATTGGCAACAATGAGTTTATTACTGTGTGCCATCATAGTTTGTAAGGCTTCTAGGTAAAGCCGCTGGCGTGTCAAGGTAGGCGATGCTTGATAAGCGGGTAATAAGGCTAAGAAGCGCGTTGTTTCGGTCTTTGCTTTTAAGACAGCTTCTTGCCGGTAGGTTTTTGCATCGGCTATCAAGCGTTGCGCCTTTGCTTTGGCACTTGGCTCAATTTGAATCGCGTACGCTTTAGCTTGATTTTCCAGTTGTTCTTTATCCCTTTTAGCATTAGCTACATCGAGCAATGAGGCTTTAAGCTGTTCCGGAACTTCGATAGAGGTCAGCTCAATATTTTTAATCGCTAATCCGGTTTCATTCTTGCTCATGAAGCTATCGAGCTGTTGTTGTAAGCGTTCTTCGAGCAAAAAGCGCGAGCTAGCTTGAAGTTGGACTAAGCTGAATTGGCTGAGGACACGATTTGCTGCATTATGAGTGATTTCTTGTAGGTTTAACAGTGGCTGGTCTGTGCTAAAAAGGTAATTGCGGGCATTAACTATCGAATAATCAATATTTAGAACAACGGATATTTTATTTTCATCTTTGGTTAATAGCTGAACCGTCGTGGAAAATTTTTTGATTTTCCCCGTATCAACGAGTGTATATTGTTGGATAGGTCTTAGGATCCAATGATATCCCGGATCAAAAGTCGCACTATATTTTCCAAAGCGAGTCACGATGGCTTGTTCAGCGGTATTGACTTTAAAAAGGCCGAATGCGAGCCAAGCCAGTAAACAAAAAACAACAATAACCCCCATTGTTTTAGTGTTAAGTTGGATGGGTGAGAAGGATCGGGCCATAATAGCCGGTTTTTTATTAAAAATCCGTAGCTTAAATAAAGCTATAATTTTTTTACACAAATCACGTAGGAATGCTTCCAGATCAGGGGGAGTCTGTTTAGGTCGACCTGTCCACGGATCTTTGTTTTTACTGGGATCACCCGGTTCGTTCCAGGGCATAGCGTGCTCCAATTTTTTAGCTTTTTAAGATGTTTCTAGAGGCGGCATTTTTCAATCGCGATGCAAGTCGCTAACTTGTCAAAATAAACTAGCCAACGGGCAAAATTTATCAACTGACTATTTTCCGGCAGCAACCAGTGTACCGCTTTTTAGCACATAGGTGTCAAATACACTCAAAAAAGTCTCATTCGTGCGTCGTTATTCGATTTAAACCACGCTAACATATTGACTAATCTGAATATATTACATCCCTAGGGCCTTGCGACTCAAGGTATGCATTTTATGCAGGCTGAGCCATTCTGGCAACTATTAATTCAGCGCCTTTTTTTCAAACGTTTATTTTTTCGGTTTACCTTGGGATTTGCGCTAAGGTTTCGATAGGATGACCAGAGAAGGGATACGATTTTTGCCAGCGTATTTCTTAACAAATAAGACATTCAACGATGCCCTATTATAATGAATCAATACTGACGTTGTCGCCCTGGCATTAACGCCCGCCGCTAGAGCTAGCTGCTGAAATTCTTTTATTATTTCTTCACTTTCATATTTCTTAAAAAAATAGAGATTGAGCGCTAGCTCACCGCATTGGGGACGTTCAAGCATTACTGATTTCGAGTTCCTCGTCGGTCAGATTACAACTTTGTAGATCGTTATTTTCTTCGATATTGGCTAATTTAACATTTCGTGCCGGAACGACTGTTGAAATAGCATGTTTATAGACCATCTGGCTGACTGAGTTTTTTAACAACACCACGAAATTATCAAATGATTCAACTAAACCCTGCAATTTTATCCCATTAACAAGGTAGATAGAAACAGGGACTTTATCCTTGCGCAATGTGTTTAGAAAAGGATCTTGTAGTTGCCCTTTAGACATAATTAGCTTCTCCATGCAAATTTTAAATATAAATATAATCTCAAAAAGCCTTGGCCTTAAATTTATTTAGCTTATAACCAAGTGTTGTAAGTTTAGCATGGGAAAAGCATAGGGCATAGCCCTGAAAGCTAAGAGTTTCTCTTATGCACGGAAAAACTTAAGTAGATATAAGCCCGTTTGACCTTAAAATCGCTAACCTGCGCTTATGTAGTTTAATAAGCGTGAGCACTTTATACCTAATAGGTCATTTTAGGTAATTAAATTTTGAGCGGATGCGCTGAAATATTTAAGCTAAAGGGTTTTATCCCAATTAGGACCTACTTGGATATCGACTGTCAGTGGAACAGATAGCTTAGTCGTATTAACCATCAAATTCTCAATCAGTTGTTGAGTTTTATTGAGATCTGAATCGGCCACTTCAAAAACGAGCTCGTCATGGACTTGCATTATCATGTGTGCTTTAAGATGATGCTGTGACAAAGCACGATCGATGCTGATCATGGCTTTTTTTATGATGTCGGCGGCACTTCCTTGTAACGGTGCATTGATGGCCGCACGTTCACTGGCCCTGCGTTGTAAAGAATCACTGGAATTAATATGTGCTAAATGTAAACGTCGACCCAACAGGGTCGAGACATAAGCTTGCTGGTGCGCTTGTTGACGGGTGCGTTGCATATATTCTTTTACACCCGGATAGCGAGAAAAATAACGATCAATATAATCTTTCGCAGCTTCACGGCTAATGCTTAATTGGCGCGCCAAACCAAAAGCAGACATGCCATAAATGAGGCCGAAATTAACCGCTTTGGCACTGCGACGTTGTTCGCGGTTTACTTGCTGCAAGGGAATATTAAGTACTTCGGCCGCCGTGGCGCGATGGATATCAAGACCTTGTGCAAAGGCATCCAACAAACCTTTATCTTGAGAAAGGTGAGCCATTATGCGTAATTCGATTTGTGAATAATCGGCCGCCAGGATCTGATAACCGGCTGGCGCAATAAACGCCTGGCGAATTTTTCGGCCTTCTTTAGTACGTGCTGGAATATTTTGCAGATTCGGATCGGATGAGGAAAGGCGCCCGGTGACGACGGCGGCTTGATGGTAAGAGGTATGTATACGACCCGTTTTGGTATTAATTTGTAAGGGAAGCTTATCGGTATAAGTTGATTTTAATTTACTTAAACTACGGTGTTTTAAAATAAGTTTGGCAAGCGGGAATTGAATCGCAAGCGCTTGTAAGACGGCCTCGGAGGTGGAGGCTTGCCCCTTCGGTGTTTTCTCTAAGATGGGTAGCCCTTGTTCGGTAAATAGAATAGTCTGCAATTGTTTCGGCGATCCTAAATTAAAAGTTTTACCCACCAATTGGTAAATTTTTTCTTCTAAACTCAATAAGCGCTTAGCTAGGGAGCGACTTTGTTTTTGCAATAATTGCGCGTCGACCAAAACACCGTAACGTTCTATACGCGATAATACTGAAACCAAGGGCATTTCTATCGTGGTAAAAACTTGGCATAGCTTGGGCAAAGCATCTAATTGTGGTTTAAGGGTTTGGTGTAAACGTAACGTGATATCCGCATCCTCAGCCGCATAAGGCTCGGCTTGTTGGAGTTCGATTTGGTTAAAGGTTTTTTGTTTAGCCCCTTTTCCAGCGATCTCTTCAAAGCGAATGGTTTTATGATCAAGATGCTTGATGGCCGCACTGTCGAGACTATGTTGATTACTCGCACTATCGAGTAAGTAAGACTCTAACATCGTATCAAAGCCTAAACCTTGTAATTGAATGCCATAATTTGCCAAAACGCCCATATCGTATTTTAGATTATGTCCTATTTTAAGTTGTTTAAGATCTTCAAATAAGGGTTTTAATTGCTGCAAAACCCAAGTGCGATCCAATTGTTGCGGGGCGCCCGCATAATCATGCGCAAGCGGAATATAAACTGCTTGCCTGCCATTTATTGCAAAGGATAGGCCGACAAGTTCAGCTTGCATCACATCTAAACTGTTTGTTTCGGTATCAAAGGCCCAAATTTTGGCAGCGGCTAATTGTTGCAAATAGTGCTCAAATGTTTTTTGGTCAAGAATTAACGAGTAAGCGGTTTGTTGAGTTGGAGCTTGATGAGTTGCTTGATGCGCTGGATCCATCTTTTTTTCTAATTCTTTGATCCATCCTTTAAACTCTAATTTTTTATACAGGTCCATGAGTGCTAATAAATCAGGTGCTTTAGGACGCAACTGTTCTAAATTAAAGTCAATCTCAACATCCTTTTTAATCGTCACCAATTGATGTGACAAGGGAAGTTGTGCAAGGTTTGCTTTTAAGTTTTCACCGACTTTCCCTTTAATTTTATCGGCATTTTTTATCAGTGAGGCTAAATCGCCGTATTGATTGAGCCATTTTGCCGCTGTTTTGGGTCCGACATTGGGAATGCCGGGTACGTTATCGACCGAATCTCCAATCAAGCTCAAATAATCGGTTATTTGTTCTGGGCTGACACCAAACTTATCGATGACGCCTTGACGATCTAACTGTGTATTGGTCATGGTATTGACCAAGCTAATTTGTTCACCAACTAATTGAGCAAAGTCTTTATCACCGGTTGAAATCAATACCGATAAATGTTGTTGTAGCGCGCATTCAGCTAATGTGCCAATCACATCATCGGCTTCAACGCCAGGATGTATGATCGTTGCTAGGCCTAAACTGCGCACGATGGCATAAAGAGGTTCTATTTGTTGCTGTAACTCATCCGGCATCGTAGGACGATGGGCTTTATAAGCACTATATAATTCTTCGCGAAAGGTTTTTCCTTTGGCATCAAAAACAACCGCAATATATTCAGGTTGGGTCTCTTTAATTAATTTGCGTAGCATACTAATTACCCCATAAACAGCACCCGTGGGTTCTCCTTTCGAATTACTTAAAGGGGGGAGGGCATGAAAGGCGCGATAGAGATAGGAAGTGCCATCGACTAAAATAAGAGACTTTTTCATAGAATTTAAGCAACACACTCATCATATAGCTTACTGGTATGATACCATACGCCCGCTTATTCTAGGTGAAGAACGAGCGGTTTCTATATAACGCGAGCATAGCATGCAAGCGGGCTAGTCAGTTTATGAGTAATGAGGTCAACTATGCGCATCGAGCAAGAAATAAGATTAGACTTTAAAGATGTATTAATTCGTCCTAAACGCAGTACCCTACAAACGCGTGCAGATGTTGATTTAACACGCGAATATATCTTTAAACATTCACGATTTTCTTGGCAAGGTATTCCCATTATTGCATCCAATATGGATCATACTGGAACCTTCGCTATGGCAAAAAGTTTAGCCAAACACAAGTTGCTGACGGCAATTGATAAATTTGCCAGTCTACAAGATTGGAAAAAATTCTATAGCGCAGAAAAAAAACAACGTAATTTTTGTTTCCCTACCGCGGGTATTAAACGCGAAGATAGTCAGATGCTTGAGCAGATCATTAAGGTAGCACCAACGCCTTTTATTTGCATTGATGTGGCCAATGGTTACACGCAACGTTTTGTCGATAGTATTCGTGCCTTACGTAAAAAATATCCTAAAAAAACCTTAATAGCGGGCAATGTAGTGACGGCTGAAATGGCCGAAGAATTGGTTTTGGCCGGAGCAGATATTGTCAAAGTAGGTATCGGCCCGGGTTCTGTTTGTACGACACGATTAAAGACCGGTGTCGGTTATCCACAGCTCTCGGCTATTATCGAGTGTGCTGATGCCGTGCATGGTTTAGGGGGGCATTTGTGTGCCGACGGCGGTTGTGTATCGCCCGGCGATGTCGCCAAAGCATTTGCCGCCGGAGCAGACTTTGTTATGCTAGGTGGAATGTTAGCAGGTCATGAAGAATGTTCCGGTGAAAAAGTAGAGGGAAATGGTAAATGGTTTATGCGCTTTTATGGGATGAGTTCGAGTGAGGCAATGCATAAACATCATGGCAAGATGAATGCTTATCGCGCCAGTGAGGGGCGCTCAGTGAATGTCCCTTATCGAGGCAAGGTAGAAAATACCGTACTCGATATTCTAGGCGGCTTGCGTTCTACCTGTACCTATGTTGGTGCGCAACGTTTAAAAGAATTGTCTAAACGCACCACTTTTTTGCGCGTTACTCAGCAATTTAATGAAGTTTTTGCCGCGTTGCAGGTGAATGAATTAGTCAATGATAACTGAGCCGATGGATTCGATTTGAATGCTTTGGCTTCAAGTTGATTTTTTACAATAAGCGGCACTAAATGCAATGAATGCACTACAAAAAAAACGTTTAAATTGGCTTGTTAGGCTGCTCATTCTTGCGGTATTGGTGATTGGTTTATCACTTTATGCCTTAAAACAGAATATAAATTTATTTTATACCCCTGGCCAACTTGCTGCCGAAAAAATAACCGCCGGTCGTTTGTTTCGTTTAGGGGGGCAAGTCAAGCAAGGCAGTGTTAAACAAAATAAGCAGCATTTGTTGGCTTCCTTCGTAGTGAGTGATAAGGTAAACGATGTTCGGGTGGAATATCGGGGTGTATTACCTGATTTGTTTCGTGAAGGACAAGCCGTGGTGATAGAAGGGAGTTTGGATCAAGCGGGGATTATGCAAGCAACACAAGTACTGGCCAAGCATGATGAGCGATATAGGCCGGCTAACTTAAAGCATTAAGTAAAGCATTAAGCTTTTCTCATCGTAGCAGGGTAGCAAAGTATGACTTGGTTAAAAGTATTCATAGCGGTTTTGTTGATCGCCATCGCCAGTTTGGCCTATATCTTATTAACGCGATTTTTTCCCAGTGAAGAAGTCTTCTTCATGGGTTCTCGCGCTTTGACGCGCGCCTTAGTACTGGATCTGAGTATTAAAAGTAATAAAGAATATCCGACCTTCTTAGCCGAAAATTCTGGATTTTTAGTGGTACATCCGGCCAAATCAGCCGAGGATCACCGCGATGATGTGCTAGAAACACGCGATATTTTGGCTTTAGTCGAAAAAACTAATAAAAATACCATTCAAGAAAAAGATCCCCTGTATGCCGAATTAGAATTACTTTTTTTGAAGAAAACCGCGTTAGGGATACGTGCCAATTACGTGACTTTATCCAGTTTAGGCATCAAAAATATTTTTTTTAATCCGGACTATCTCGCTCATTTTTTAAAATTATATGAGGATAAACTTCCTCATGCAGCCGCCTATGCGGTGATGGGAGATAGTAGCCAACGACAAATTCGTGATATTCTAGTTAACTAAATTTTGTTTTTGATATAATGCGTTCGATATGAAGCCTCTACAAGAAAAAATAAAACGTTTGCGTTGGCAATGTCGCCGCGGGATGTTGGAACTTGATCTGCTTTTAGGCGCTTTTTTGGATCAGTATTATTTAAACTTAAGTGCGGCTGATAAAGACTTATTCGAGCAGCTTTTAACTTATTCCGATCAAGACCTCTACCGCTACCTGATTAAGCAGCAATTGTTTGAAGATCAATCTATGCAGGCGCTTATAGAGCGAGTTCGTTGTGGCCGTTAACTATTATCGTTTAAAACCCTCCTATTATTTAGCGGTTCTATTCTTGGTGATACATGGGGGTGCGATTGCCTGTTTGTGTTTTTTACCTTGGCCATGGTGGACTAAATTGCTGTTAACCTTGGCCTGTTTAATGAGTTTAATCACGCTTTTTTGTCAGCAGGTATTGTTGAATAATCCGCACTCTATCATTGAATTTTGGCAACAAAGTGCAGGACGTTGGCAATTGCGCAATAATCTAGGCGAGCTTAAAGTATTCGGCTTGGCCAATGATAGCATTTGCACACGATATTTCGTGCTATTAAACTTTACCGCATTAAATAAGAAAAAAATTAACACCTCCTTACTTATTCTGCCCGATAGCCTAAGCCTGAAAGATTTTAGACAATTGCGCCGACAATTACGTAGTATCCCCTAGGCGCTCGTTAATGGCGCCCATAACATATTTTTAGCGATATTTATCCGATAGAAAAGGTGCAGCGCTTATCCTTTTGCTAAGCGTGGTTTACTATAGGCTTAGCGTGCGGATTAATGTATAATTTCTGATCATATCTTGTCAGGGTCTATCTTTTTATATGTCAGAAATCGTATCAGTGCCAAATTCTTCACCCGTCGACGTATCGCTTGCTCCGGCGCAGCCAGTGATTATGACGGAAAATGCCGCTAAAAAAGTATCGGAGCTGATCGAAGAAGAAGAAAATCTTCAGCTAAAGCTTCGGGTATTTATTACCGGAGGTGGTTGTTCTGGTTTTCAATATGGTTTTACCTTCGATGAGGTGATAAATGAAGAGGATACCGTGGTGACGACCCGAATCAAAAAAAACAACCCGCATTCAACGGATCAAGCGGTGCAAACGGTCCAACTGCTGATTGATCCGATGAGCTTAGTTTATTTAGTTGGCGCAGAAATTGATTATAAATCGGACCTAAGTGGTGAACAGTTTATTATTCGTAACCCAAATGCCAAAACCACTTGCGGTTGCGGTTCTTCCTTTGCCGCTTAAGCTTTTAAATAAATTCCACCTAGTACCGTCGCGTTTTTAGCGCCGGTTACATCGGGTATATTACTGGTTTTTCCTTCTAAAGTTTGTTTTGCAATCCAAGCGAAAGCCATGGCTTCTAAGTATTCACTCGGCACGCCTCTCTCATCACTTAATAAAAGACGATGGTTTTGACAGCGTTCGGCTAAGCGTTGTTTTAAATAAGTATTTTTACTGCCTCCGCCACACAATACGAGTACGCCTTGGCTACTTTTGAATTGTTGGATGGCGCGTTCTACACTGATGGCGGTGAGTTCACAAAGGCTTGCTTGTACTATAGCCGGCGATAGCGGTCGATCTACGGAGTTAAGTTGTGTGTTAAGCCAATTCAGATTGAAATATTCAAGGCCGGTACTCTTAGGTGGCGTTAATTGAAAATAGGGGTCTGATAAAAATTGCTGTAACAAGGTCGGATCAAAGTTAGCCGTAGCAGCCCAAGCACCGTCTTCATCAAACCACTGCTTGTGATGGTAGTGTATCCATTGATCCAGTAGACAATTAGCCGGCCCAGTATCAAAGCCTGTTATCGGTGCTTTTAAATTGGCCGGCAAATAAGTAATGTTAGCAATTCCGCCTAAATTTAAAACAATACTATCTTCTTTTTCACTACGAAATAGAACATTATGAAAAGCCGGTGTTAGCGGCGCGCCTTGACCGCTGGCGGCCATATCGCGACGGCGAAAATCAGCGATGGTCGTGATGCCGGTTTTTTCGGCAATGATATTAGGATCACCAATTTGGATACTAAAAGGAAAGGAATCAAGATGTGGATAATGAAAAACAGTTTGTCCATGACTGCCAATCGCCAGGATGTCTTTTGCGACCAGATCACTTTTTTCTAATAACTTGTTAACCGCCTGCACCGAAACCAAGGCTATTTTTTGATCCAATTCGGCTAATTTTGCAATCTTAATCGTGTCTTCTGTATAAAGCTGCGTTAAATCCTCACGCAGTGTACTCGCTAAAGGGAGTTTATAGGTATGTAATAGCTGTGGCTTATTTTGCGAAAAATCAACTAATACGGCGTCAACCGCGTCCATGCTGGTGCCCGACATTAAGCCAATGTATAATTTTTTCATTAAGTTTCAGTCATTAGTAAATACAAGATTGCCAAGAAAAACTTTTTTAATTGTATTGCAATCTACGGTGAAAGAATAGTAGGCTTAAGCTATGAGAGCTGGCTAGACAGTCGCTGTAGTTACTACAGAGGAAAGTCCGGGCTCCATCGGGCAGAGTGCCAGGTAATGCCTGGGAGGCGCAAGCCTACGGAAAGTGCCACAGAAAATAGACCGCCTATCAACTATAGTTTCGTCTTGTAGATGCGATTATACGCGAGGTAAGGGTGAAAAGGTGTGGTAAAAGCACACCGCATCATTGGTAACAGTGCTGGCAGGGCAAACCCCACTCGGAGCAAGACCAAATAGGGACCTTTAGGCGTGGCCCACGCTAGGTTCGGGTAGGTCGCTTGAGGTGTATGGTGACGTATATCCTAGATGAATGACTGTCCACGACAGAACCCGGCTTATCGGCCAGCTCTCTATCTTATTATTTTACTTAAACTGGTGCGATGTGCGATTAATTATCCGCTTTTCAGCACAAGTTTAGCTTTTTAAGGTTAAACACAGGCTTAAATTGCTTGTCAAGATGAGGGGCAATTTTTTGCTAAAAAATTTGAAAAAACCCATTGGGAAGCTGGTGCCCAATTTAAAAGTTGAAGCGTGAGTGATTCCACTAGCCTGCTCAGCGTTTTTCTTCATTAGCGGCTCATCTTTTTTCAAGCACGCAAACAGAATCTTTACTTTCTGACTATCAGCGTTACGAACGAACCTCTCTAAGTCATCTTTTGGCTGACCTTCAATCAGCGTAGGCAAGCATTTTAAAGTCTCGCACAAAACTTTAAATTGACCGTCATTGAGAGAGTAACTGACTAGCTGAAGGTCGCGTATATTTTCAATCAGGGAAGAGGGCCAATCTTTGACTAAAGATCCATACACTTCTTGGCCTTGCATGGGTATGAGATAATCTAGCAAGCAAACTAAATCGCTGGTCGTTTTGAGGATCGAAGGCCAATATGTCTGCAACGAGTTGAATAAAGGCGTAATTGCAGCAGTATGGCCGTGATCTTTTAGAAATGAAACGACCAGATTATAATCTTTAGGATTTTTAATCAGCGAAGGCCAATAGGTCGCTAAGGATTGACAAAAAACCACACATTCATCAGCGGCGAGCGAGGAAATTATCTGATTAAAATCCTCAGGATTTTTAAGGATCGAATCCCAATTTGTTCGCAGGGATTCAAGAATCGAGATTTGTTCTGCGGGTTGTAGGTAAGCCAGCATATTTTTTAGATCGTTCACATTACCGCTAAAGAAATCTTCTTTTATTAAAGATTCACAAACTAATAAACGTGCCTCACTAAATTTTTCCGCAGGTAAATACCTAAATAATTGACAAATAACTTGGCTACTCTTGATGAGCGAAGGCAAGCGCTTTTTTAAAGAACAACAAAGATCGGCTATACCTTGCTGAGCCTGTAGACGTTTAAATTGAGGAAAAAGGTATTCCTCTAGACAATCAATCAGTGTCTCAAAGTCTTTATCATTTTGAACAATTGAATTGAATCGGTTTTTAAAAAGTTCATACAATTTTACTGTCAAATTTACTTCTTGCTCCTTTACTTTCGAATCTACTTTTTTCCTCAGTGATTGCTCGAAAAGGGCTTTCGAAAATTCAGTCGCTGTTTTAATGTTAGCGAGAAAATAATTTTCTGTGGTGGTATCTAATTTTAGATTTTGACTTAATTTTTTCATAGGGTTTAGCGTGTTCATTATGCGGTACTTCTCAGCAAATTTCATCAGGAAATCTTCTTTACGAAAAATCAATAAAAAGATTAACCAGTATGATTATAAAAAACATTTTATTTCAAGGGAAGTGATCAAATAAAAGTGTAGGTTTTAAATTAGCTTAAAAAACAATAAGTACCAAGCTTCGACGCGCAAGGCACTGTTTTTTGGTAAAATTTAGATTGATTCGAATTTATTTCATTCATTGTTCGCGAAATTTCTGTAGATAATAAATTAAAAAAAAAGAGTTAAGCACTAAATGCTGAGCATAAATTACATGAGCAATTTGATTAAATATTAATCTAATATTACCGGCTAGCAGCAGGATGAAGGTCGCTCAATAGTGCGCCAAACCCTCTTTTTCTGCTTAAAAAAAGAACAGTTAATGGATCCAGAGTATAAAATTCTTCCTGTTTATTCTTACCGTTATTTTCAGTTTATCTTAAAGCAAGTCGTTAATTTTCATTAAGCGGACTTAAGTCTTGACAAGAAGCAATTCTAATTCCTATAGTGTAATTAAGTGGCAAAAAGTGGGTAAATGTGGTCGAAAATGGGATAAATTATGTTTCGGGGTATAAATCTGGTAGTGCTCGATGCGAAGGGCCGGATCAAGTTACCGGCGCGCTATCGACAGTTATTGCCCGGCAATAAAGAGCCACTCGATAAAGAACCCCAGTTAGTACTCACCATCGATACCGAGTCTCCATGTTTACTGCTTTATCCAGCCCAGGAATGGGAGGTCATCGAGGAGAAATTACAAGCATTACCTAGTTTTAATCCAGCGGTACGCCGTATTCAACGTTTATTGATAGGGCATGCGACTGATTTGGAATTGGATAGCAACGGACGTATTTTATTACCGGCTCTGTTGAGAAACTATGCCCATTTAGAAAAGGAGATCATGGTCATAGGACAGGGTCGAAAAATTGAGTTATGGGCGGCTAATGAATGGGATGACTATCGTACTCAATGGATTACGGAAACGGTTAAGCCAGGGGATTTACCCGATGAGTTACAGACTTTAGCGTTGTAGGCGCTTGCAGATGCAAAAACAACAACCGCATCAACCGGTTTTACTTGAGAAAGTGATTGAATATTTAGCGATTGATCCGGAAGGAATCTACATCGATGCTACATTTGGTCGCGGCGGTCATGCCGGAAACATATTAAAGAATTTAGCTGAAAAAGGAAGATTAATTGCGATTGATAAAGACCCTGAAGCGCTGGCTTATGCGAAACAACATTGGGGGAATGATAAACGTGTTGAGATTTATCAAGCCTCATTTCGCACACTGGCCGAAATCGCTAAAGCTCACGGTATTTACGGTCAAGTATCGGGGTGTTTATTCGATTTAGGGGTTTCATCACCCCAATTAGACCAGGCCGAAAGAGGATTTAGTTTTTTACGAGATGGGCCATTAGATATGCGCATGGATCCCAAAACGGGGATCAGCGCGGCAACATGGCTTGCTTGTGCGACTGAGAAGGAAATGGCACAAGTATTAAAGGACTATGGCGAAGAACGTTATGCAAAACGTATTGCCAGGGCGATAAGTGAAGAGCGCAAGCTAAAACCTATCGTCACAACGGTTCATTTAGCGAATGTGGTGAAAGCAGCCCACCCGCGTTGGGAGAGGCATAAGCACCCGGCTACACAAACCTTTCAAGCAATACGTATTCGAATTAATAATGAGTTGGAAGATTTAAAACTGGGCTTAGAACAAAGTTTGGATGTACTCAAGATAGGCGGGCGTTTACTAGTTATTAGCTTCCATTCCTTAGAGGATCGAATTGTAAAACGTTTTATTCGCAAGCAGGCGCATGAAGCGGTGGAATTAAAAAAGCTACCCGTCATCCCTGTTGAATGGAGGCCTAGATTAAAAAATTTAGGCCGAGGAATTAAAGCGGATGCCTATGCGATCAAGGTTAACCCACGATCGCGTAGCGCTGTGTTACGAATTGCGGAGAAAATATTATGAATGTGGCAGCACGTGCGTTGACACGAAGTACTTTGGTATGGGAGCAAGGTCAGAGCTGGGTCGTTTCGCTCAAGATGTTAGGCCTTATTTTGTTGACTTTGGCGGCATTGTCTTCAGCGCTTTCAGTTATTTATGTTAAAACCGTACAGCGTAATTTATACAGTGAGTTACAGGCGAGTCAACAAGAGTTTGATCGCTTAAAAACAGAATGGAGTCAGTTGTTACTGGAAGAAAATACCTGGATTGCGCCGGTTAGAATACAAGCATTAGCGCAGCAAGAATTAGGAATGCGCATTCCCGAGATAAAAAGTACCGTTTTATTAACCAAGTCACCTTAAAAATGACATTTTTTAATGCGAGTACGTAACCGCAAAAAAAGTGAGCGTACGCTTCTTCGCTCGACCTACCAATGGCGCTTATTCGTGCTGGTCGTTATTTTGCTGCTGATTGCCTTGGGGTTAATTGGTCGACTGATTAATTTAACCGTCATCAATCGTCAGTTTCTGCAAAACCAAGGTAATGCCAGAACCATTCGTCGCGTTACGATTCCAGCGCACCGAGGTATGATCTTAGACCGTCACGGTGTGCCTTTGGCGATTAGTACCCCGGTGAGTGCGGTTTGGATTGATCCAGCTGATTTTAAACCGAGTGTCTCGCAACTGGCACGATTAAGCACTTTGTTACAGGTATCTAAACCACTTATCCAGCAACAATGTGTACATGGTCGGGGCAAAGAATTCGTTTATTTAAAACGCGGCTTGAATCCTAGTCTGGCTCGGCAAATTAAATCGCTCAAAATACCCGGCGTATTTTTACAAGATGAATATCATCGTTATTACCCTGAAGGGCCTGTTATGGCCCATGTCGTTGGTTTAACCGATGTCGATGATAAAGGGCAAGAAGGTTTAGAATTAGCGTACAACAATTGGTTAGAAGGCCAAGCGGGTTTAAAGCAGGTTATTAAAGATAGATTAGGCCATGTCGTGGCCGATATACGCGCTATCCGCCCCCCTAAACCGGGCCATGATTTACAAATTAGTCTCGATAAGCGCATACAATATGTCGCCTATCGCGAGCTGAAAGCCGGGGTTGAACGCTATCAAGCGGATTCCGGATCGGTAGTCGTATTGGATGTCAAAACAGGCGAGATTTTAGCGATGGTGAATTGGCCATCGTATAATCCGAACCATCGACGCAGTGCTCAAGATGGTCATGCGCGTAATCGTGCAGTGACTGATCTCTTTGAGCCGGGTTCAACAATTAAAAGTTTTAGTATGGCCAGCGTGTTAAGCAACAGCCAATTTACGCCAAGCAGTCAAATTGATACTTCTCCAGGTTGGATGATCATAGCCGGTAAGCGAATTACAGACGAACGCAATAATGGCGTGATGGATCTCACTAAGATATTACAGATATCGAGTAATATGGGTATGTCAAAACTCATTTTGTCACAGCCGGCTGAAAATTTATGGAATACGCTGCATCGAGTCGGCTTTGGTCAAGTGACAGAAAGTAATTTTCCCGGCGAGCGAACAGGCAGCTTGCCACATTTTAAGGTGTGGAATCCTTTTGTGTTGGCTACTTTATCCTTTGGCTATGGGATTTCTGTGACCACCTTACAGTTAGCACAAGCGTATGCGGTGTTGGCGCAGGGCGGTGTTAAAGTCCCGGTGACCTTTCTCAAGGTAGAAGGCGATGCACCTTTGGGCCAGCGTGTTATGGGTCAGCGCATCAGTCGAGAAATTTTGGCTATGCTCGAGTCGGTGCTGAGTAAAGGTGGAACTGCTCCATTAGCCCGTGTTCCTGGTTATAGAGTGACCGGTAAAACAGGGACTGTACGCATAGTCGGTGCGCATGGTTATGAAAAACATCATTACAATAGTATTTTTATCGGCATTGCGCCTGCCAGCCAGCCACGCTTAGTCGTAGCGGTGATCTTACATGATCCAAAAGGTCAGTTTTATTATGGGGGTTATACCGCAGGGCCTATTTTTTCACATGTAATGAGTAATACTGTGCATTTGCTAAATATTGCACCCGATGATGTGGCTAATCTTAATTAACTATCAATTAAAGTACAATTTTTAACAAAAAAATAGGTGATATTTGTAATTAAGTAAGAAAAATAGTATAAAGTAACACAAGATGATTTCTTTGCTGAAAAAAAGGATGTATTATGCAAGAAGATGAGATGCGCTTTAAATTGAAGCTGTTGCCCTTGGCATTACTGAGTTGCTGTGTTTGGAGTGTAAGCGCACTCGCAGGCGGTTATTTACCACCGCGCTTGTCGGTGGATGCCAATGCCGGAGGTTCTGCCACGGTAGGCCAAGCCGATTTACTGTTGTCGCTGAAAGGGGATGAGCGGCGTAATCTTTACCTCGATCCCCAAGCCGCTTACGGGTCGGATGAGCAATGGTATGCCGATCTGGGTTTAGGTTATCGCTGGATCCAAAATGATGCCGCGATCTTAGGTGGTTATGTCTTTGCTGGCCACAGCCAAGTGACGAATCAAAGTGGTTTTTGGATCGCTAATCCCGGTGTCGAAGCCTTAGGAAGTCGTTGGGATGCACGGATTAATGGTTATATTCCGATAGGTAGTCGCAGCGATGACAAAGGTGTGTTTTCGTTTATTCAATCCAACCAACTGTTTTTTAGCGGCCATACACAAAGTTCGTTCGCGACTATCTCTGTGATTGATGAAACCCAACAGATAGGCGATGGTGTCGATGCCAAGGTGGGCTATCAAGTGTTTCGGAATGTGCCGTTGAAAGCCTATCTCGGTGCTTATTTTTTCAATATTTCCAATGCCGATAATGTCCGTGGTGGAGCGGCGGGTGTGGAATATTGGTTTGATCAGCATGTGAAGACCTTTGTTAACTATACCTACGATAATCTACAACATAGTACTGTGGTGGGCGGCTTAGCCGTTAGCTTTGGTGGTGTGGATGAAGCGAGGGCGGATCCTTCACTATCTGAGCGTTTAACCGATCCAGTGGAGCGTTACTTAGCCAATCTCGGTCATGGCTCCGGAATTCCCAGTGAAACGCTGTTTACGACTTTAGCAAGTGGAACAGTACCCGCAAATATCATTCCCGGTATGCCCCCCGGGCCCATCCCACTTACTAATATAGCTTTTTTTAGTCAAACCGGCACACCGAATAATGGCGGTGTGGGTTTAACGATGGCCAATTGTACCTTTGCCAATCCGTGTGGACCGAGTGATTTCAGTCAAACCGGTGTCAATACCTTAAATGCCTTACTGCCAAGTACCCTAATGTACTTTAATGGTGGAACCTATCCGGCGACGAATAATGCTCCCAATGGCTTGACTTTGAATTCGGGCCAAGCGGTTATTGGTACGGTTGCCAATTATAGCGCTTTAGCATCGGATGCGGCACGCTCGACCTTTAATGGATCGTTTCTCCTGAGCGGTAATAACGTCTTAAGCAGTATTATTTTAAATAATACCTCAGGTGCCAACACAACAGCGATTTCCAGCATCGGTGGTCAAAATATTATGATCAATAACGTGCTCATCGGTACAGCAGGTAATCCTTATGGAATAGGGATTACTTTGGTCAATGCGAGTGCCACATTGACTAAATCTACTTTAAATACTAGTGGAAGTGTAGGTAATAGACCAGGAATATTCTTATCAGCAGGTGCGTCATTGCTCGTTCAATCGAGTAACCTAAATATAAACGCATTGGTTTCTTTCCCGGGTATTCTGGCTAATAATAACTCATCGCTGACATTGGTTGATAGTCAGTTGAACGTAAGTGGTTCTTCTAGCGGTGGCGTTTTTTCTACACCTTCAGGAGGGGCAATTTCACTAAGTAGCAATTCGGCGGCTTTTATTGATAACAGTAATATCAATTACGTGAATACGTCATTTAATACAACGTCCTATGGCTTAGTTGTACAAGATGCTACCTCAATGATTGCAATGCAAGACGGTTCTTTAAATGTATCGGGCGGCTTTGATGCTTCATTAACAAATGGCCCGAATATTTCATTTAGTGGCGTTAGCTGCACACTGTACGGAGGGGTTGTTAGGTGTCAGTAGATAAAATGAAAATATTCAGTTTTTGCATGTGTTGAATGATAAGTAAAAAATGCGGATTGTAAAGTATTAATATGTGTTGTTGAATAAAAGAACGATGTTAGGAAATTTAGGAAATTTTTGGATAGGGAAGCTAGTATGCCAAAAAATAGGCTCGTTCTTAAGTTAAGTGTATTACCGTTAGTATTACTAGGTTGTTGTACCTGGATGAATAAAGTACTCGCGAGTGCTTACTTGCCACCCCGACTTTCAGTAGATGCTAATGCCGGAGGTTCTGCCACGGTAGGCCGCGCTGATCTGATGTTGTCACTTGAGGGTGATGAGCAACATAATCTTTATTTTGATCCCCAAGCCGCTTACGGGTCCGATGAGCAATGGTATGCCGATCTGGGTTTAGGTTATCGCTGGATTGAAAACGATGCGGCGATCTTGGGTTGGTATGTCTTTGCCAGTCGCACCCATGTAGAAAATCAAGCAGGTTTTTGGATAGCCAACCCGGGCGTAGAGGTGTTGGGAAGTCGTTGGGATGCACGGATTAATGGCTATATTCCAGTCGCTGGTCGTAGCGATGGGATCGGCGTTTTTCAGTTTAATCAATCCAGACAGGTTGTTTTTAGCGGCCATACCAGACGTATCGTGACGACCTATGTAACGGGGGATGAAACACAGCAAATTGGGAATGGAGTGGATGCCAAGGTAGGCTATCAAGTGTTTCGGGATGTGCCTTTGAAAGCCTATCTAGGCGGGTATTTTTTCAATATTCCCAATGCCGATAATGTACGCGGTGGAGCGGCCGGTTTAGAATATTGGTTTGATCGGAATGTGAAGGCCTTTGTTAACTATACCTATGATAATTTACAATATAACACCGTGGTCGGTGGCTTAGCCGTCAGCTTTGGTGGCGTAGATGAACCAAGAGCCGATCCTGCTTTGTCAGAACGTTTAACGGACCCAGTGGAGCGCTACTTGGCGAATTTAGGTCATGGTTCTGGAATACCGAGTGATACCGAGCTAACAAATCTGCAAACGGGTCGGAGAAGTGTGTTGAGTAATCAGAGTATAAACAATCTCCCTGATGGCGATAGCTCGGAGATAGAGACGAGTAGCGTGGCGTTTTTTAGTCAAACAGGTAAACCAAATAATGGCGGTGTGGGTTTAAGCATGGCGAATTGTACCTTTGAGAACCCGTGTGGTCCGACTGACTTTACACAAACCGGCGTCAATACCCTAAATACTTTATTACCGAATACGGTGATGTTCTTTAATGGCGGAACCTATCCGGCGACGAATGGCAGCAGTGCATTGTCCCTCAATAATGGCCAAGGTGTCTTTGGAATGAACGCGAATTACAGTGCCGCCGCATCCGGTGCAGCGCGGCCTCAGTTTAATGGCGCTTTTCTCTTAGCGGGTAATAACACCTTAGACAGTCTCATTTTAAACAACAGCTTAGGTGCTTCTACCATAGCTATAGGAAGCAACGGTGGTCGAAATCTTGTCATTAATAATAGCAACATCGGTAGTGTGGCGACACCTTATGCAGAAGCTATGAATCTTGTTAATGCCAGTGCAAGCTTGACTGCGTCTAACATAAATATTGCTTCTCAAGCAAGTCTAGGATCAGGAATATTTTTATCAGGATCATCGCTTGTTGTGCAATCGAGTAACATTAGCCTGGTCAATGCATCCTCTGCCTCTCCAGTGGGTATTTCTCTAACGAATAATTCTTTGCTGACATTGGCTGACACCTCCTTGAATGTTACCAACACGGGGTCTTCTGCTAATGCAATAGCGATTCAAGTGCAGGGGAACTCTACCGCAGTTATTAACAACACAGATATTGCGGTGAACTCGGTTAATCAACAAACGTCAGTTGGCTTTTTTGTACCGGATACTGTATCCGATATCGAGATGAAAGGGGGCAGTTTAACAGTGGTGGGAACCGCTAATTCCACTTTATTCATTAATTTTGCTCCGCCAGAAAATGTTGTGTTCAGTGGAGTAAGCTGCAGATTGAATGGTTCAATAGTGGTTAACTGTATACCGTAGTGGGAACCACTAATTCCGCTTTATTCATTAATTTAGCTTCGCCAACAAATGTTGTGTTCAGTGGAGTAAGCTGCAGATTGAATGGTTCAATAGTGGTTAATAGTGGTTAACTGTAAATAGAGGGAGAGATGTTTTTAAGAGATCAGTTATTATAAGAAAATGCATACGAAAAAATGGCAGCTTTTACTCAAGCAAGTTATTAGCGATCCGGTTGAGTTATTCAAACAACTGGCAATAGATCCGCGTTTATTGCCAGCGGCGCAACGTGTGGTGAAATTGTTTCCCTTGCGCGTGCCGGCAGGTTTTGTCGCGCGGATGCAAAAAGGCAACCCTTATGATCCACTGTTGCAACAGGTGCTGCCTTTAGCGGCTGAAGAAATAGCGACTCCTGGGTTTAGTCGCGATCCGCTAAAGGAACAATTTGCCAAACCACTTCCTGGTTTGTTGCATAAATATTCAGGACGGGTATTGCTTACCCTAACCGGCGCTTGTGCGGTCAATTGTCGTTATTGTTTTCGACGTCATTTTCCTTATACCGAGAATATTCCGGGTGGAAAAGCTTGGCAATCTATTTTAGCCTATATTGGAGCGAATCCAAGCATCATTGAAGTGATCTTGAGCGGCGGTGATCCACTATTGGCTAGCGATAAGTACTTAAAAAAATGCCTTGAAGATCTGGCCGCTATTTCCCATTTAAAAATTTTACGTATTCACAGTCGCTTACCGATAGTATTACCTGAACGCATCACGACTGATTTTTTAGACAGCTTGACTGCAACGCGTTTGCAGGCGGTTATGGTGACACACAGTAATCATGCCAATGAATTAGATGATTCTGTAAGAGCGGCGATGGATCGTTTACGCGAGAGAAAAATTAGCTTATTAAACCAAGCGGTGTTACTCAAGGGTGTTAATGATACCGTAGAAGCGTTGAGCCATCTCAGTTACCGTTTATTTGCGTGTGGAATTCTTCCTTATTATTTGCACGTATTAGATAAGGTACAAGGAGCGGCACATTTTGCCGTGGATGAACAGCAGGCGAAACAATTATGGATCGCTTTACGCGAAACACTACCGGGTTATTTAGTGCCTAGGTTGGTTTATGAGCAAGCGGGTGCTAAATCGAAGTTAGCACTGCTTTAAATAATCGTCGAGTGCTGTAATCTTTCTTAAAATGGACACCAGGCGTAAAGCTAGCCAGAGGCATTGAGAAACCTTATACTTTGCTCAATTAAATAGATACAATACGCAAAAATGACTGATTTCGTTATTTCTAGACAGGTATTTTATGTCACAAGCTAAAAAAAACACCCGCGTTGAAACCGACAGTATGGGTTCTGTGAAGGTTCCGGCGCAACATTACTGGGGTTCACAAACACAACGTAGCTTACAGCATTTTGCTATTGGCAATGAGAACATGCCTTTAGGTGTTATCCATGCGTTTGGACTCTTGAAAAAAGCTGCGGCCAAAGCCAATCAGACTTTGGGTTTACTAAGCCAAGATAAGGCGATGTTCATTTGCCAAGCGGCGGACGAAGTTAAGTCAGGACAACTGGACGCTGAATTTCCTTTGCGAGTTTGGCAAACCGGTAGTGGTACGCAAAGTAATATGAATGTCAATGAGGTGATTGCCAACCGTGCCAACGAATTAGCCGGGGGAGAGCGTGGCAGTAAACATCCTATTCATCCCAATGATGAGGTGAATAAATCGCAATCTTCGAATGATACCTTTCCGACAGCAATGTATATTGCCGCCGCTTTAGCCTTGGTTAAGCAGTTAATTCCGGCTGTACAAGCTTTATATGCTGGTTTAAATGAGAAAGTGCATACTTTTAAGGATATTATTAAAATAGGTCGCACCCATTTACAAGATGCGGTGCCTTTAACATTAGGCCAAGAGTTTTCCGCTTATGTTGATCAATTAGAAGCGGCGTTAGTTAACATTGAACAAACACTACCGGGTCTTTATCAACTCGCCATCGGTGGCACAGCGGTCGGAACTGGATTAAATACCCATCCGAAGTTCGCCGCATTGACCGCTGAGATGATTGCCAAGGAAACCAAGTTAGCCTTTGTATCGGCCAAAAATAAATTTTCCGCGTTAGCTTCGCATGAGGCTTTAGTCTTTGCCAGCGGCGCCTTAAAAACATTGGCTTGTGCCTTAATGAAGATCGCCAATGACATTCGCTGGTTAGGTTCCGGGCCGCGTTCTGGTTTGGGTGAACTTATTTTGCCGGAGAATGAACCCGGTTCGTCGATCATGCCGGGTAAGGTTAATCCGACCCAGTGCGAAGCAATGACCATGGTATGTGTACAAGTGATTGCCAACGATGTCGCGATAACGATGGCAGGCAGCCAAGGTAATTTTGAATTGAATGTGTTTAAGCCGGTGATGATTTATAATTTTCTGCAGTCCGTTGATCTATTGAGTAGTGCGTGCCACTCCTTTAATCAGTATTGCATCCAAGGCTTAAAAGCAAACCAACGCAGAATTAAAGGGTTTTTAGAAAATTCACTGATGCTGGTCACCGCGTTAAATCCAATCATAGGTTATGATAAAGCCGCTGAAATTGCCCATAAGGCCTTGCACGAAGAAAGTAGTTTACGTGAAGCTTGTTTGGCACTCGGTTATTTAAATGCCGAAGAATTTGATCGGGTAGTTGATCCAAAAAAAATGCTAGGACCAGCACTTGATTAATCGAGCGTTCCACTAAACACTTTGACCGGTGTGCCGCGCAAAAAAACCGGTGCATTCTCGCCTTCCCAGCGTACGTTGAGTTGTCCGCCGGGAAGATTGACGTTGACCTTTTTCGCCAGTCGATTTAATAGACGTCCTGCAATCACCGCCGCACAAGCCCCACTACCACAAGCCTTGGTTTCGCCAACACCGCGTTCGTAAATGCGTAAATCGATTTGTTTCGGATCGCGGATCTTCATAAATTCGACATTACTGCCTTGTGGAAAATAAGGATAGGGATGTTGATTGAGATAAGTCCCTAACTCTTCGACCGGCGCTTTATCTAAGCAATTGACCTGCAGTACACAATGTGGATTGCCTAAGGATAAAACACAACAATCAAAACGACCAAAAGGGGTTTCAATCGGATAAATGGGTGCCGAAGACATGTTAATAAAAGGAATTTTTTCCGGATCAAAAATAGGTGACCCTAAATTCGCGGTAACCTTGGCGTTTTCTTCTATTTTTAACTCTAAGCGATGACTCATCGTCATGATATGAATCGGGTTTTCAGTAGATATTTTTTTTTCTAATAAAAATTTCGCCACGCAGAGTGCGCCATTACCACATTGTGCCACCTCATTACCGTTGGCATTAAAAATACGGTAATAAAAATCGCTGGATTTGGCACGTGGTTTTTCGATGAGTAATAATTGATCAAAGCCAATGCCGCGATGTCGATTGGCCCACTGTCTTATCAATTTAGCATTGGGTTTAAACGTTTGTTGTATCGCATCGATCACAACAAAATCATTACCCAATAAATGCATTTTGGTAAATTCAGTTTTCATCGAAGCCTACTTTACATTTTTAATCGGAGGCCGACAGTATTCGTTCGTTAGCCCAGAGCTGCGCTAAGGTTTCACGTGAGCGGATTAAATAAACCTGCGCGTTATCAACCATAATTTCAGCGGCCCTCGGTCTAGAATTATAGTTGGAACTCATCGAAAAACCATAGGCACCACTATCCATGATCGCCAAATAATCGCCCGATTGTATCGCCAGAGGACAATTTTTAGCGAGAAAATCACTACTTTCACAAATAGGACCGACGACCTGGTAATTTTTTTCTTTTAAGTGAGGATGCTGTGTGACCGCTAAGATGCTTTGCTCGGCATGATAGAGTGCGGGGCGTAATAGATCATTCATCCCGGCATCAACAATAGCAAAGTGTTGTTCGGCATTTTGTTTCAGGTATTCAACCCGCGTGACCAATATGCCGGCTTTAGCACTGATCGCACGGCCCGGCTCGATGATCAAGCCCAGCTTGGATTTTCTTTTTGCCAATGCGGCTAACACGTGTTGGCAATATTGCCAGGGGGTAGGGACACTTTCTTGCTGATAGGCAATACCTAAACCCCCACCTAGATTTATTGTATTTAAATTAATTTTTTCCTCTGCCAATTGTTCCGCTAAATTTAACAGTTGATCGATGGCTTGTAAAAAGGGCTCTAGCGTCGTTAACTGAGAACCTAAATGGCAGCTAATACCTTGGATTTTTAAATAGGGAGATTTTGCCGCTAAGCGATAAAGCGCTAAGGCCTCTTCTACACCTAGGCCGAATTTACTTTCTTTTAAGCCTGTTGTGATATAGGGATGGGTTTTGGCATCGATATCAGGGTTAATGCGTATGGCAATCGGCGCAATCCGCTTTAGCGTTTTGGCTAATTCGCTAATCCTTATTAATTCAGCCTCGGATTCAACGTTAAAACAGCCAATCGATGCCAGCAAAGCGGCTTTGATTTCTTCGGTCGTTTTGCCGACACCTGAAAATACAATTTTTTCTGCCGCCCCTCCCGCTTGGATAACGCGTGCTAGCTCACCGCCTGAGACGATATCAAAACCAGCCCCCCATTTAGCTAAAGTGGCTAAGATAGCCAGGTTAGAATTTGCTTTAACCGCGTAACAAATTTGCGCATTGGCGAGTGGCCGCTTAAATGCGTTATATTGCTGATGTAACAGTGCGCGTGAATAAACATAACAAGGCGATCCATATTCGGCCACTATCCTGGCGATAGGGATTGCTTCGACATGTAATTGCTGATCTGAATAATGAAAAGCCATTAAGATACCGGTTTAGCCAAGTGATGAGGCACATAAACCGGTGGTTTTTGCTCGGGCAAGTAAAGCGGACCCATTTGTCCACAGGCGCTTAGGAAAAATACAGTGCTCAAATAAAGCAGCGCTAAATCATTTTTTTTACGCATAAAGATCAATTTTGTTGGCAAAAACCATCTATTTTTTCAATTTTATGGCGAAATACGGCATAAAACCCTCTTCCCTGATGCACACGGATAAGATTTAGCCAATGACTTCATTAAAGTAATTACAAATCTTCTATTGTGAAATAGTGAAACTCCTAGTATATCGTATCCTCGATGTGGTTTGCGAGCTGGCAAATTTTAATCAGCCTTGCTTTTTATAAGTTAAGGATAGGCCACGGTCACCCAAATGGGTGGGTGGGAAAATTTAAAAATATTAGCGAGCGGTATATACTGAAAATATAAATGATTTCTGTAGGAAACCATCCTAGTAAAAAGCAATCTTAATTTTAATGAGGTTTAAGAAAATGGAAAACCCAAAGCCATTAGATTATCTAGAGTTTAACCCGATCAAATCACCTTCGGCTAGCATCATTTGCTTACATGGACTCGGCGCAAGTGGTCATGATTCAGCCAATATGGCCAGAGCAGTTGCCTTAGGAACCGGATTTCGTTTTGTTTTTCCCCACGCGCCGGTAAGACCCGTTACCTTAAATGGCGGGGTTCAAATGCCTGCTTGGTATGATATACACGGTTTAACATTTGGTTCAACGGAAGATGAGGCGGGGATCCGTGCCGCTGCACAGAGTCTGTTTCACTTAATCCAAAAAGAGATCGATAGCGGTATTCCGGCTAATCGGATTATATTAGCGGGATTTTCTCAAGGGGGGGCTATGGCTCTATATACTGCCTTGCGTTATCCCCATGCTTTGGCCGGCATATTGGCTTTATCCACTTATTTACCCTTACATCATTTTCTTGAAAAAGAAGCCAGTGTGGCTAATAAAGCGACACCGATTTTTATGGCCCATGGTGATGAAGATAATGTGGTGGCACCCGCTTTAGGTGAATTTTCTTATAATTGCTTAAAAAAATTAGCTTATTCTGTCCAGTTTAATCGTTATCCAATCGGCCATAGCGTTTGTCCGCAAGAAATGGTGGATATTACGCAATGGTTGCAACAACGTTTACAAAAATAAGCATAAACTCGTGATACTCATCGCAATTGTGTTTTTGGCAAGGCGCTGCGAAAATGAAGCAACCGGAAGGTATCCCGTATCATGAGGATTGCGAGTTGAGCCGCAACGCAGACAAAAATTCAAGTGCGAAAGGTATATACTCTTTCGCCTTATCGAGAGCACCGTTAAGTATCACTCACATTGTATAAGGCGACACAATAACTATCATGCAGAATATACGTAATTTTTCTATTATTGCCCACATTGATCACGGAAAATCCACTTTGGCGGATAGGTTAATACAGGTTTGCGGTGGCCTGACGGAAAGAGAGATGTCGGCACAAGTGTTAGATTCGATGGATCTAGAACGTGAACGCGGTATTACTATTAAGGCACAAAGCGTCACCCTTTACTATACGGCGCACGATGGACAAACGTATCAATTAAATTTTATCGACACACCGGGCCATGTCGATTTTTCCTATGAAGTATCGCGCTCTTTAGCCGCTTGTGAAGGCGCACTGTTAGTAGTCGATGCCGCACAAGGGGTAGAAGCGCAAACAGTCGCTGTCTGTTATACCGCGCTCGAACAAGGTTTAGAGGTTTTACCGGTGTTAAATAAAATTGATTTGCCACAGGCGGATCCAGTCGGGGTTATTCAAGAGATTGAAGAAATAATTGGCATTTCAGCCCAAGAGGCGGTTCGAGTGAGCGCCAAGCAAGGCTTAGGGATTAGCGAATTATTAGAACGACTCATAAAGGTTATTCCAGCTCCAGCAGGGGATCGACAAGCGCCTCTGCAAGCACTTATTATTGATTCCTGGTTTGATACTTATTTAGGTGTAGTATCCTTAGTCCGGATCAAAAATGGCCGTCTTAAAGTCGGTGAGAAGATAGCGGTGATGTCCACAGGCCGTTCTTATACCATCGATAAATGCGGTATTTTTACCCCAAAGCGACAAGAGATGGAAAGCTTAAGTGCTGGCGAGGTCGGTTTTGTAATAGCCGGTGTCAAAGATATTCACGGTGCTCCTGTCGGTGATACCTTAACACATACGGGAAAGCCGGCTGATAAGGCCTTGCCGGGTTTCAAGCGCGTCCATCCACAAGTCTTTGCGGGTTTATTTCCGGTCAATACCGATGAATTTAGCGATTTTCGTGAAGCCTTAGAGAAATTAAGTCTCAATGATTCCTCATTGTTTTATGAACCGGAAACCTCCGAAGCCTTAGGCTTTGGTTTTCGCTGTGGTTTCTTGGGTTTGTTGCACATGGAGATAGTTCAAGAGCGCTTAGAGCGAGAATATGATCTCGATCTCATTACCACTGCACCGACAGTGGTGTATGAGATCGTGACAACACGCGGTGAAACACGCCATGTGGATAATCCAGCCGACTTACCGGTGGCTAATTTCATTGCCTCGATGCGTGAACCGATAGTTTTAGCGAATATATTGGTTCCGCAAACCTATTTAGGCGCAGTGATAACGCTTTGTAATGAACGACGTGGTTCACAGACCAAGTTACTCTATACCGGTAAGCAGGTTTCTTTGGCCTATGAATTACCAATGAGCGAAGTCGTACTCGATTTTTTTGATCGTTTAAAATCTTTGAGTCGAGGCTATGCCTCACTTGATTATCAGTTTATTCGCTTTCAAGAGGCCGATTTAGTGAAGTTGGATATTTTAATCAATGGTGATAAAGTCGATGCGCTAGCATTGGTGGTTCACCGCAATCAATCGCAATATCGAGGTCGTCAGTTGGTGGCGCGACTTAGAGAATTAATTCCTCGTCAGATGTTTGAAGTGGCCTTACAAGCCGCCATAGGCGGACACATTATCGCCCGCGAAACCGTTAAGGCTTTACGTAAAAATGTTATTGCCAAATGTTATGGCGGCGATGTTTCGCGTAAGAAAAAACTACTAGAAAAACAAAAAGCCGGTAAAAAGCGTATGAAGCAGGTGGGTCGCGTAGAGATACCGCAACAAGCTTTTCTAGCGGTCTTACAGTTAGAGAAAAAATAATCATATCCTAAGGGTTACTTATATGAGCTTCAATTTTGAATTTTTTTTGACTACCGCGGTGGTCGTATCGGGTGCCATTGCCTTAGTGGATGTACTCGTTTTTGCACCGACTCGACGACGAAAAAAAATTGAACACCCCCCGGTTTTAATTGAGTACGCTTATTCCTTTTTCCCTATTTTGTTAATTGTTTTACTGTTACGTTCTTTTTTGGCTGAGCCTTTTCGTATTCCTTCCGGTTCAGAAAAACCGGCGCTGTTAATTGGTGATTTTATTGTCGCGAATAAATTTAGTTATGGTATACGTTTACCTGTATTACATAAAAAGATAATCGCTGTCGGCGAACCAAAACGAGGTGATGTGATGGTCTTTTTGTGGCCTAAGGATCCCTCCACCTATTTTATTAAACGTATTATTGGTTTACCTGGCGATGTGATTCGTTATAAAAATAAAATATTAACCATCAATGGTCAGCTTATCCCGCAAATTAGCTTAGGCGAGTGTAGTGATCAAGATGGTGCCAATGAAAAATGGCCGGTATTACTTAAACAAGAAAATTTATTCGGGATTCAACATGAGATTTATTTGCGACCCGATCAACTGGCCACTGATTTTTCGGTTCGTGTGCCCGAAGCGAATTATTTTGTCATGGGCGATAATCGAGATAATAGTTTAGATAGCCGCTATTGGGGCTTTGTTCCTGAAAAAAATCTGATCGGTAAAGCGATGTGGGTGTTTTTTAGTTGGGATAGCGAGCATAATCGAATTCGTTGGAATCGACTTGGTATGCGCATCCGCTAGATGTACTTTCTTATCCTAACGAGGCCACAGTGAGAGCAGAAATAGAGACCTTATGTCAGCAATTGGATTATCGATTTAAAAATCCCCAATTATTAGAAGATGCATTGAGCCACCGTAGCTTTCGCGGTAATAAAAACAATGAACGGCTTGAATATCTAGGTGATGCAGTACTTAACTTTGTCATAGCCGCCGCTTTGTTTCGTCAAAATATCAGAGCACGTGAAGGGGAGTTGAGTCGCTTACGCGCTAATTTGGTCCGCGGTGAAACCTTAACTGATCTGGCCAAAGAATTTGAACTCGGAAAATATTTACGTTTAGGTGCAGGCGAATTGAAAACCGGTGGTGCACAACGGAAATCTATTTTAGCCGATGGAATGGAAGCGGTTGTCGGGGCTATCTATCTTGATGGTGGTTTTAAAGTTTGTGAGGCGTGCATATTGCGTTGGTATGAAAGCCGTTTAGAAAATGTCGAAACATTGCCTGACCTAAAAGATCCGAAAACGCGTTTGCAGGAATATCTGCAAGCGAAAAAACTGCCTTTACCCATCTACACCATATTAGCTTTGGAAGGACCTGCGCATCAACAGTCCTTTAAAGTGGAATGTCAATTGCATGGTTTACCTAACAAAGCAATCGGGATAGGCAGTAGTCGTCGCCGTGCTGAACAAAAGGCCGCCGAAAAAATTTTAGCGGAATTAGAATCTGTTTAGAGTGTCAATGGTAATATCATGAAAAATCAAAAAACCCACTGCGGTACTATTGCTATTATCGGACGCCCCAACGTGGGCAAGTCGACCTTACTCAATCAAATATTAGGCGAAAAGATAAGTATCACTTCGGCCAAACCGCAGACGACCCGCCAGCAAATTTTGGGGATAAAAACCGAAGCTAATACCCAAGCGATTTATATCGATACACCGGGTTTACACCAAAATGCCCAAGGTCGTTTAAGCCGAAGCATGGTTCGAGCGGCAATAAATGCCTTGGTGGATGTGGATGTGATTGGTTTTGTACTAGAAGCCGGTCGTTGGACGGGTGAAGACGAGGCTATTTTAGAGCGCTTAAAACTACAAAAACATCCGGTGGTGTTAATCGCCAATAAAGTGGATAAAGTCAAAGATAAGACGCGCTTACTGCCTTATCTGCAATCTTGTTACGAAAAGATGCCATTTTTAGCGATAGTGCCTGTTTCAGCGCAAAAAGGTGATAACATCGATGAATTAGAAAAAGTTATGGCCAACGCTTTACCGCCAGCAGAATTTATTTATTCGAAGGATATGGCGACGGATCGTAGTCAGCGTTTCTTAGCCGCTGAATTTATTCGTGAAAAATTAATGCGCAGTCTCTACGAAGAACTTCCCTATGGCTTGACGGTGAGCATTGAGCAATTTGAAGAACAAAAAAAGATCATTAAAATAGCCGCTATCATTTGGACAGAACGACCGGGACAAAAAATAATTATTATTGGTAAAAAAGGTGAATTACTTAAAAAAGTAGGCACCGAAGCGCGCAAGGATATGGAAGCTTGTTTTGCTAAAAAGGTTTATTTAAATCTTTGGGTGAAAGTAAAAACTGCTGGCTTAGAAGAGGAAGCGAGTTAATTTAGTGAACATCCGGTTCACTAAGGGCTACTAGGCAATAAACCCTTATTCTAAAAATTTTTTTCATTGAAATAGGACTAAGCGCTTTTTTTAAGGATAAGCGAGTGAACTTACTTTTCATTTTTAGCAATACGTAGCAAGGCCTCTTGTAAAGATTTTATCGGGATGCTACCCGCGGTATTTTTCAACAATTGGGCGCTAGTCGACGATAATAGGGGAGGTAGTCGGCTTAAGGAAGGAGTGGTGCTATGAAAGTGAGGTTGGATAGACCATTCAATATGGCTTAAACCGTGCAAATCAGGATATTGGCGTAATTTTTGCCGGATTTCCGGAAGAATATAGCGTAAGCGCGTTGCCCAAGCGGCGCTATCACATTCAATAATTAAGTACTCATCACGAAAATTCGCAATACGGCTATGCGCGCCAAGGTCCTCTGTTATCTCCTCTTGCCAGATTTGATTAAGTTTTTTTAATTGCGCGACTTTTTTTTGGATAAAGGCTAAAACGCTTTCGGGATCTTGTTGGAAAATACCACAGAGTGTCTGTTCAGGAATTAATTTTTTACTCATGTTAATCTATTTTCATCGGTAGAATCACTAATTGTACGCCGAGTAAATGTAAGCGCCGTTGCAGCATCACCGCCGTTTCATTATGTAATAAGCGCGTTATCCAATTATCTTTACTAAAGATGAGCTTGCTGGCGAAAAAGAGCGAATGAGGAAATTCTTTGATGATCTTTTTCGATAAACGGGTTAATTTTTCGGTAGGATCGGTGCCATAAGCGGCAAAGCCTTTGGCCGCCAAACCTTGTTGTTGACAATAATTGACAAAATAATCCAGCATTTCATTGGTATTTTCTTGCATAGTGGTTAATTCCTTTTTAGCACTAAAGCTTTCTACATCGACGATCCCTACACTGACAAAAATAAAATTCTTAAAATGATTGGGAAATGTACGTAATATCCATAACAGATTATGTAATCCGATGCCACGATGTTCGCCGACCATCACCACAGCCGTGGCTTCGTTGGGCTGTAAGGGGGTTAGCGCAGCAGGTGTTTTTGGCGGGGTACTGGTCATCAATAAATCCATATCATGTAATTTTTTAAAGACAAAGTGGTAATGTTTTTTGACCAGTAGACAAATTAAAATAACAAAACTGGTAATAACAACCGTTACCCAACCACCAAAGGTAAATTTAGAAATAAGCGTTACGATTAAAATACTGAAGGTGACAAGAAACGCGAAAGCTGAGAAAAATAAACGACCTAGCCAGTGTGGCGAGGCATTGCCGCGCTGTTTTATCCAATAAACGCAAAGACCCAAAATAGAAAGTGAAAAGGTTAAAAATACATTCATACTATAAAGAATTACTAGCCAAGAGACGCGTCCTCGGCTTAGCCAAAGAATCAGCAGAGCGGCAATGCCAAAAACGATCACGCCGTTTTGTGTGACTAAGCGGCTGGAAAGATGACGAAAACGATTGGGTAACCAACTATCTATCGACATATTGGCTAAAACACTCGGGCCGGCTAAAAAACCGGTATTAGCACCGACTAATAATAGGCCGGCTTCTAGGAGTAAGGTGAGCGTTAACATGGCTTTCGCCAGCGCGCTATCGCCCAAAATCTGGTGAAACACGACCGCGTTTAAGGTTTGGCCATAGACAGGATGGGCATGCCATAATAGATACAATAAAATAATGCCACCGGCGGTGAAACTTAAAGAAAGGGCCATATAACACATGGTCCACTTGCCGGTTTGAACACGGGGTTCCATTAAGCGATTGACGTTATTTGAAACGGCTTCTATCCCGGTATAGGTTCCACTGCCTAAGGAATAAGCGCGTAACAATAAGGCGATAACAAATAACCAACCCGCTTGATGCGATAGTTCTAGCGTATTGCTTAGCGTGTCAGAAAATACACTGGGCAATGTGCTTTTATGTGAAATAACACCATAGATGATTAAAAAAAAGTGCGTCACTACAAAGCCTAAAAAGATAGGCATCAAGACTTTGATCGATTCTTTCATGCCACGCAGATTGAGTGTAATCAATAAGATAATGACGCAAGCTTCTGTAAACAGTTTATAATTCAATAGAGTATGGGGTAGTAAACTAAATAAGGCATCGATGCCGCTCGCCACAGAGATGGTAATAGTGAGTACATAATCGATGATAAGTGCAGCACCGGATACCAGTCCGGCATAAGGGCCTAATAATTGCGTGGCGACTTTGTAACCACCGCCGCCGCTAGGAAATAGCGTGATAACTTGATTATAAGCCAGCGCAATAATAAATACGGTCAGTATCGTTGCGACGGAAATATACAAGCCTAAGGAACTGTAATGAGGACCTAAGGCAATAAATGCTTCTTCAGGACCATAACACGAGGAAGACAGACCATCGGCACCGAGACCTACCCAAGCTAAAAAAGCGACCAGGGCAATATTGCGTTGAGCATTCGGATTTAAAGGGTTGCGGGGTTTGCCGAGCAAAAAACGACCAAGGCGTTGAAAAAAAGTCATTCTCATGCAGATACTGAGGAGTAAAAAGTCACTATAGCGGGTTACGCGTTCTTTTTGAAGTGTTGCATTTTTTAAGTTTATTTTTTCCGCTGAAGATTTTAGTTTGTAAGCGAGTTGTCCTAGGATTTTTTGCGTGTTTTAGGTAATAATAACGATTAAAAAATTTTATCTGTGTTTCGCGAATCAATAAAACCAACTGCTAGAATAGGCGTTTGTTGCAAAAGTTTTAGCGCGAAATGCTTAATTTATATCGCTTTATAATGGGGGGAGCGTCGATGAAAATATCAGCCAATGAGGATAGTAATATCCCCTGTTTGGCCTCGTATTGCTTGGGTCCTTTGCATCAACTAGAAGAAGCGTTGCTGGCTTTTCAAAGTGTGACTGAAAATTGGTTGCGCGAACAATGGCGTAAAACACCGGCACCTTTTTATTCCTCCGTTGATCTACGTAATGCCGGGTTTAAATTAGCACCGGTAGATACTAATTTATTTCCCGCTGGATTTAATAATCTGAATGACCGGTTTATCTCTTTAGCGGTACAAGCGGCGCAAGAAACCCTAGAACGTTTGCTGCCAGGATGTTTACGTATTTTATTAATACCTGAGAACCATACGCGAAATAGCTTTTACTTTGAAAATCTGTCTACCTTGCAGGATATTTTAGAAAAAGCAGGTTTTGAAGTCAGAATAGGGTCTTTGTTAGAAGAAATGTCGCACGCGAAGGAAATTGTTTTAGCGTCCGGTGCGCGGATAACATTGGAACCTATCGTTCGCGTGGCGGATCAAATTAAAGTCAAGGATTTTTTACCTTGTTGTATATTATTAAACAATGATTTAGCCAACGGTATCCCGGAGATCTTGCAAGGAATAGAGCAAACTATTTTACCGAATATGAATTTAGGTTGGCATAGTCGTTTAAAATCAAACCACTTTCGTCACTATGCCCAGGTTGCCGGAGAGTTTGCCCAATTACTCGGCCTAGACCCTTGGTTGATTACCCCCTTGTTTTCCCGTTGTGCCGAGGTTGATTTTATGCAGCGCGAAGGTGAAGCCTGCATGATGCAAGAAAGCCAACAGATACTACACGCGACACAAAAAAAATATGATCAATATCATATCAAAGAAAAGCCCTATGTCGTCATCAAGGCGGATGCGGGGAGTTACGGAATGGGGGTGTTATCTATTCATGAACCTGATGAAATCCAACAATTGAATCGAAAAAAACGCAGCGACATGATGGTTTCCAAGGGCAGTCGTTCCATTGCCGAGGTTATTATTCAAGAAGGCGTTTATACCTTTGAAACCTGGAATGAAGCGGTGGCAGAACCGGTTGTTTATATGTTAGGGCAATATGTCGTGGGTGGATTTTATCGCGTTCACACCGGGCGAGGTGTCAGTGATAATCTGAATACTCCCGGTATGCAGTTTGAACCGCTGCCTTTTGTTAAAGCCTGTAACCTCCCTGATCAGACTAAGCAACAAAAAGGCAAATGCGCCAATCGTTTTTATGTTTATGGCGTGATAGCGCGTCTTGCATTACTGGCTGCCGCGCGCGAGCAAGCTGACCTATTAAAAAAAATGGAGTAAGCAGATGCCAAAACCACTCGGTGTTATCATGGATCCGATTGCAGGGATTAACCCTAAAAAAGAGTCGACTTTGGCCATCTTGCTGGAAGCGCAACGACGATCTTGGCCACTTTTTTATATGGAAGCCAAGGATCTTTTTTTACGAGATGCCATCCCTTATGCGCGTATGCGAAGCTTGAAGGTAAAAGACGATGCCAAGCATTGGTTTGAATTTACAGGAGAACAGTCGCTCGCTTTAGATAGCTTATCGGTTATATTGATGCGTAAAGATCCACCTATCGATATGTTTTATATCTATACCACCCAATTGCTGGATAAAGCACAGCAACAAGGGGTGCTCATTGTAAATCGTCCACAAAGTTTGCGTGATTTTAATGAGAAATTGTTTACTTTAGATTTTCCACAGTGCTGCCCACCCAGTTTAGTGACCTCGAGTATTCAAGCCGCCAAGAATTTTTTGGCCGAACAACAAGATATCATTGCCAAACCGCTGGATGGAATGGGAGGGCGATCTGTGTTTCGATTGGGCGTAGCGGATCCAAACTGTAATGTCATTTTAGAAACCTTGAGTGCTAACAATCAGCGTTATTTATTGCTACAACGTTATATCCCGGAAATTCTTGCTGGCGATAAACGTATCATCCTGATTAATGGCGAGCCTTTGCCGTATGCCTTAGCGCGAATTGCCCCGCCGGGTGAAACGCGGGCCAATTTAGCGGTGGGTGGAAAAGGCAAGGCGATTGCTTTGACCGAGCGAGATGTTTGGATTTGCGAGCAATTAAGCCCTACTTTACGGGAAAAAGGTTTAATTTTTGTCGGTATCGATGTTATTGGCGATTATCTAACCGAAATTAATATCACCAGTCCTACGGGGATTCGCGAGCTGGATGAACAGTGCGGTTTAAATATAAGTGCTCGGTTATTGGATAGCCTTGTTTCGTTATTAGCATCGAAATGAAACCCAATAAAATAAGAGGAGTTAACTTAATATGTCCTTACCAAGCTGTAATTTACGTCTTAAAGATAAAGTCGCTCTTATAACCGGTGCCGCTTATGGTATCGGGAGAGCCACTGCCGAATTATTTGCTCGCGAGGGAGCGCAGCTTATTATCACCGATATCCAAGATGAAATAGGCCATAAAGTGGCAAAAGAAATAGGTTCTTGTGCTAGCTATCAACATTTAGATGTGAGTCAGGAGAAAGAATGGTTAACAGTGAGTCAATGGGTCGAAAAAAAATATAAAAAATTAGATATTCTCGTCAATAATGCCGGCATTATGGGTTTGAGTGGCCAATTAGGTCCGCAAGATCCTGAACATACCAGTTTAGCCAGTTGGCATTATATACATGCTATTAACCTAGAGGGTGTTTTCTTAGGTTGTAAATACGCCATTCGGTTAATGAAAGCAGGGCGAGGCGGATCGATCATCAATATGTCTTCTCGCTCCGGGATGGTCGGTGTTCCCAATGCAGTCGCTTATGCATCAAGTAAAGCCGCTATTCGTAACCATACCAAATCGGTGGCGTTATATTGTGCCGAAAAAAATTACTCTATTCGTTGTAATTCTATTCATCCAGCGGCTATTTTAACACCTCTATGGGATCCTATATTAGGAGAAGAACAGCATAAAGAGACAGCAATTGCTAAAATGACTCAATATATCCCATTAAAAAGAATGGGTGAACCTATCGACGTTGCTTATGCCGCACTATATCTTGCTTCGGACGAAGCAAGCTTTGTAACAGGGACTGAATTGGTCGTAGATGGAGGTATTTTAGCGGGTTCTGCGGCAACACCTGAAAAAAAATAGTTGATAGAAAGGATACTTTAAGGCAGTGTCTACACTTATTTAAGTATAATTTTAGTTTGCTACTACTCGCTATTACCTAGGCGCCGTTTGATGATAAAACCCACGACTATCCAACTGAACGATTTTAAGTGTTTATTAACGCCTCGGCGACGAGATGCCCATAAAGGCTTATTTGGCCATGTTTTAATTGTCGGTGGTCATGATGGCATGGCCGGTGCAGCTCGTTTAGCCGCAGAAGCGGCATTACGTACAGGCAGCGGTTTAGTCAGTGTTGCGACGCAAAAAAATCATATCGCCGCTATTATCAGCGAGCGCCCCGAGATAATGGCACAGGGGGTTAAAGGTGCTAGGGATTTAAAGGCACTGATTAGCAAAGCCACTGTCATCGTCGTGGGAACCGGACTTGGCCAAACAAGCTGGTCACAGCAATTATTCAAACGTGTCCTGACCACTTCGCTACCGAAAGTTCTTGATGCGGATGCTTTGAATTTATTAGCCAAGCAAGCGAAAAAATCTGAGCAATGGATCCTGACACCCCATCCAGGTGAAGCAGCGCGTTTATTAAATTGTACAATAAAAGAGGTTCAAGCAGATCGAATCAAGGCGGTCACTGCATTACAAGCACAATATGGCGGCGTTATTGTATTAAAGGGAGCAGGGAGTTTGATTTGTAGCACTAATTCCTTAAGTATTTGCGACTTAGGCAACCCGGGTATGGCCAGCGGAGGGATGGGGGATGTACTAAGCGGTGTGATAGGTGGATTGCTTGCGCAACATCTCACCTTGCAACAAGCGGCTGAATGGGGTGTTTATCTACATGCCTGTGCAGGTGATTTAGCCGCCGCGCAACAAGGAGAACGTGGTTTGTTAGCCAGTGATTTGCTGCCTTATTTACGCGATCTAGTGAATGTCTAAAAATAAGTTTCTTGGTCAGGGTTTAAAATTTAATGTTGATTAATTCTATGACTAATGTGATATTTCAAGACATCTGAGACATTTTAATTTTTTTAGCTAAGCGTAAATAGTGGTAATTTCTTGGACGAATTGTTTCCTGTTTTTGCCAGTATTTTTCAGTGATGTCAGTTTGGATAGGGATT
>NMOS02000025.1 GCA_002290645.2 Candidatus Aquirickettsiella gammari | reverse complement strand
CCACTGCGCGCAGCCCAGAATGGGCCAGTGCGTGGCGGACGCAGGACGAATCGGGGCCTACTTTTAGTCGCGTGATGCGAACAAATTTTGGGGGCACGACGGCCAAAATTTTTCGTGAGCATAGCGACTCGCTTGTTTAAAGAACTTAAAAGCGATTCGAGACCATGGTTGGGTATGGATTACTAGCTTAAGAAAAAACAGAAAAGTCAATCGCAATGACAACCTTGAGAATCTTATTATTCCCGCAGAAGGACTTCGTGTTCACCTACGTGGCTATGGCTGGGTTACGGTATTCAAGTTTGTAGCAAAAAACGGCCGCATTGATTACATCACGACAAACCGTGAAACGCTAACACGCGAGCAAGTAAAACGCGTTATGAAGGCACGTTGGTCAATTGAAGTCTATCATCGGGAATTAAAACAAACGTGTGGCATTGAGCGCTGCCAGGCCCGCACCGGTCGAGCGCAAAGAAATCATATTTTTATCGCCATTTCTGCTTGGCTTCAGAAATACCAGCAACGATTAAAACATAAAATTTCTTTCTATCAACAGGATTGGCTGATTATTAAATCTTCTATTGCTAAAAATTTAAAGCTCATTTTACACTCTCATTAAAAAATACACGGGCGAAACTCCTGGATTTTTTAATCTTTACTTGCTAAGATAATAACTAACTTCCCAAGCAAGAGGAATTTATTTTCATGGACGGTAGTAGTAACAGCTCAGACGCAAGAAAAAAATTAGTGCTCGATAACGCAAAATTAATCTGCTGCTGTTTTCTTCCTAATTTGAACGCTGAATACTTAACGAAACAAGAAAATCTAGTCGAAGTATCTAAGACGATGAAAGGCGATCTAGAAGAAGCATTTGAAAACGCGAAAAAAAATCTGCAGGAGCTGAGATACAATAATAGGATATTTTTTAGTTATCTAGGACTTCTAAATAACTTGAGTCTTTCAGAAACTCATAGTGATTACCAAAAACTGCAGGACTTAAAGGATGAAGCCAATCGCTTCAGGAATAAGGATAAGTTTGAATTCTCATTCTATCAGAAGGAGTGCAAAATACATTATGCTTATGCGAAAGCTTTGATGGAAAAATCAGATTCAGAGATTAATTTAGACGAAAAGTTAGTCCTTTTGCGTAAGGCTGAAAATGCACTATTAGTATATGGTGCTAATGATGAACGTGGTAATAAACTTTTGCGTGCGATTAATCCGGGGCAGGCGAAGCCTGCTGATTACATTAATGTTCTTGAATTTAACAAATATTGGATGACTAAACTTAGGGAAATAATTGATTGTAGAATACTTTATAATCAACCTTTAAATTTAAGTATGAAGCGGTAGGGCCCGAGTAGGTTTTTTTATCAAGCTAATTGATCTTGTGACAACTATTCTTTCGTATCGCCTACGAAAAGAATGTGAAAATAATGGAAAATTTAGTATACGGTATTTATTAAGCTGATAATATAAAGCGATGGCATAAAGGACATTAAAAGGCTCCGTAGTAAGCTCTTGTCTAAGGGGCTTTTTTTATGGGATAAATGGCAGTTAAATTCCCGTGCGATTCTATCCGGCAATCAACAAGGCCGCCGCTACTTGGCGCCCTTCGGACATCAACACGGCATAGGTACGGCAAGCGGCGCCGTTATTCATCACTTCGATGCCAATATTTTCACGGTAAAACACATCCAATAAAGCCGGATGCGGAAAAACAAGCTGTTCTCCAGTACCCAGTAAAATAATACTCGGGTGTAAGGCTAACAAGTCGCGGAAATGACTAGGGTGTAGTTCAGCCAGCGATCGCGGTGGCCACGGATCAATGAGCTTATCCGGTGTCACAATCAGGCTATGTGATATTTTTTTCTGATTGACTTGAATCGAGCCTTTATCATAGCCGCGAATTTGATAATGGCCTTCGCCGGTATCTTGGTTTAGTTGCATCACAGATTATCAAGGTAAAAATAGTTATTTTAAATTATACACCGACGGAAAATATACTTATACTCAAGTGTCACTGTGGATAGGTTCAAGCGGCTGCATTAAGACAGCTGAAAATCAAAACCGTTTATTGGGGTTGCTCTCCCTCAGAGAGAGCGGATATTTTTTCATGAACCCAACTATTTTACGTCGAAAATTCAATTTACAGCCCGATTTAAGCTATTTGCATCCTGTTTTACAAAGGGTTTATGCCGCGCGAGGTATTTATTCGGCTGAAGACTTGGATTATCGCTTGTTACGTTTACTGCATTATCAATCCTTAAAAGGTATTAGCGAGGCAGTAAAGTGTTTGGGGCTTGCTGTGATGTCGCAGCAGTCAATTTTAATCGTGGGCGATTTTGATAGTGATGGAGCAACTAGCTCTGCTTTGGCGGTGAGTGCATTACGCAGTTTTGGCGCGCAACAGCTTGACTATTTAATACCTAATCGTTTTGAGTATGGCTATGGTTTAACGCCCGAGATAGTGGCACTGGCTTTAAAAATCAAAAAGCCTGATCTCATCGTGACAGTCGATAACGGCATCTCCAGTCATGAAGGGGTGTTAGCGGCGAAGGCCGCCGGGATGAAGGTCATTATTACCGATCATCATCTACCGGGTATCCGCTTGCCAGCGGCGGATGCGATAGTTAATCCACAACAAAAAGACGATCACTTTCCCAGTAAACACTGTGCCGGAGTGGGGGTTATTTTTTATTTGATGTTGGCGCTTAGACAGTATTTACGCGAACAGCATTGGTTTGAGCAAAGCATGACAGCTGTGCCGAGCATGCGTCAATTTCTCGATTTAGTCGCATTAGGAACGGTGGCTGATTTAGTTACCTTGGATCATAACAACCGTTTGTTAGTCAGCCAAGGGTTACAATGGATTAAATCAGGTAAAGCCAGACCCGGCATTTATGCCTTGTTAAAATTGGCGAAACGTAACGTAGCTCATCTCATTGCCAGTGATCTCTCATTTAGTGTAGCACCCCGTTTAAACGCCGCCGGTCGCTTGGCGGATATGTCATTAGGCGTTGCCTGTCTTTTGGAAAACGATTTGAATCGTGCCCATGAAATGGCGTTGCAACTGAGTCAATTAAATGAACAACGCCGCTCGATTGAAGAGACCATGAAACGAGAAGCGTTTCTTATCTTAGAAAAATTAATCGAAAAACAACGCTTAGAAAAAGGCATTTGTTTATTCGATGCACGTTGGCATCAAGGGGTGATTGGTTTGCTGGCATCACGACTGACAGAACGATTGCATAGACCGGCGATTATTTTTGCCTTGAGTCATCAAAAAGACGAATTAAAAGGTTCTGCGCGCTCTATTACCGGTTTTCATATTCGTGATCTCTTAGAGACGATAGCAACGCGTCATCCCCATTTAATCATTAAATTTGGTGGCCACGCCATGGCAGCTGGATTAAGTTTAAAAAAAGCGTGTTTTGCCGATTTTTCGCTCGCTTTCCAACAAGCATGTGATAAGCAGTTGGATCAAGCGATGCTGCAAGGCAAATGTTATACCGATGGTGAGTTAAAGCCCGAAGATATGGGCTTAGAGCTCGCGGAAATACTGCGCTATGCAGCGGGTCCTTGGGGGCAGGGTTTTCCAGAACCGCTTTTTGAAGGTCGTTTTCGCCTGCTGGCACAACGCTTAGTCGGTGATAAACACCTCAAGATGACCTTGGGTTTGCAGGGCTCTAGTCAACAAGTGGAAGCGATTGCCTTTAATGTGAGTTTAAGCCAATGGCCGAATCATCGCGCCGAACAAATAAATGCGCGGTATCGTTTAGACATTAATTATTATCAAGGACGTAAAACCTTACAGTTAATCGTCGAAGCACTCGAGCCTTTAATATAGATGCTCCTGACTGATAGAATACTTGAATGAGGTAAAAAAGAAAAAGGCCGAGTTTTGAAGTCGACCTTTAAGATGCTTAAAAAAATTAAGCCAAAGAAGCGGATGAAAATAATTAATTTTTAGCCGCATCGCTCGGATTAATGGCGTTGAGTTCATTAAGCTGCGCATTTTCTTTAGCTTGCTTAGTAGTTACGTTATTTTCCATTAGGCATTTTTTGTGTCCTTTTTTATGAATAGCTTGCTTTTTCATGGATTTTACAGCGTCTTGCTTAATAGCTGTGTTAGCTGGAATTAGGTTCGCAGCCGCCGTTACAGATTCCGCTGCGAAAGCAGGAAGGGTTAAAATCGCACTGCTTAAACCAATTGCGAGAGCTTGTTTCAATGTCATGGTGAGGACTCCAAATTGTTATTATTATAAAACAGGCTTTGTATAACCAAGCCTGCAACGCTATCATACCAGTAAAAAATCGGCAGGGAAGCCCTTTATTAGAAAAAAATCATGCTAAAACAGCCAAAACAGTCAATAATTCCGTTTATGATAGCCCCGATGATGGGTTGGACTACCCCCTATTACCGTTATTTTTTCCGGCTTATTTGTAAAAAAGCACAGCTTTACACTGAAATGATCAGCACGGGGGCTATTTTAAATTCCCCCCATCGTGAACGTTTATTGACGGTTCATAGCGGTGAAAAAGCTTTAGCGATCCAGCTAGGTGGTGGTGTTGCCACTGATTTAGCCAAAGCCGCTAAAATAGTCGAACCGTACGGTTATTCCGAGATTAATCTGAATGTAGGTTGTCCGAGTGATAGGGTGCAATCAGCTTGTTTTGGTGCGGTATTGCTAAAATATCCGGCACGGGTTGCCGAATGTATTGCTGCGATGTCGGTGGCGGTCAAATTACCGATTACTGTTAAAACCCGAATTGGCGTCGATGAGTATGAAAGCTATGATTACTTAGCCGATTTTATTGAACAAGTGAGCTTGGCTGGCTGCAAGACCTTTATCATTCATGCCAGAAAGGCTTGGTTACAAGGATTGAGCCCAAAAGAAAATCGTCAAATTCCTCCACTTAACTATGCCTGGGTTTATCAAATCAAACGCGATTTTCCCCAACTCAATATTGTTTTAAACGGTGGGATTGATCATTTAACGCAAGCTAACGAGCATTTGCAGTTTGTCGATGCGGTCATGATAGGGCGTGCTGCTTGGTATAACCCTTACTTATTTGCCGAACTCGATAACTTGCTGAACGAATCGCTCGAATCTATTCCTAGTCGTCGATCAATTGCCTTAGCTTATTTGCCTTATCTCGAAGCGGCTTTAATGTCCGGCGAAAATCTGAGTCATGTGATACAACCTTTATTGGGTTTATTTCATGGGGTATCAGGCGGTAGACGTTGGCGACAAGGATTAACTGAAATACGCACTCACCTTGGCAGCGCGAGTACCGAAATAAAAAATCTGTTACAAGAAATAGTTCCTGTTTCTTAAGCTTGCTCTAGCCATTGATAGAAGACGAAAGACTCCGCTGTACAGCTAAAACAGCGCGTTGCGCAGTGGGGTGTTTTAATGCATTTTTTCACATAACCTTTTTGTATTAATAATTCTAAAATAGCTACTATTTCTTCTTGCTTAGCGGTAAAGTTTTGCAAAATAAGCGATAAACTAACCCGTTTTTTTTCCGCCATAAATTTTTTTAGATCTAATACACTAATCATGGCAATTGTCTGAATTCGTTTTAGCGGCAGGTATCGGATAGGACAAAGGCGACGTCGTTTTATAGTGTAATAGCAAACGCATTGCCAAAAAGGCTAAGCCTATTAGCGTAAACCATAAGATAGAAAATAAGGGGTGTTGGTAGAACGTAGCCGTTTGATAGAATAAAGTAGCCACGGCATAAGCGACAAGCGTGCTCCAAAGCATCGAAAAATAAGCCCATCCGCGTCCTATCTCGCGCTGCATGACGGCCAGGGTCGAAATACAAGGAAAGTATAATAAAATAAATAATAAATAGGCAAAGGCGCCTGATTTTCCGGAAAAATAATGCGACATGACGCCATAGACCCCTTTCGTCACATCAGGCGATTCTGTTTTAAGCGCCATCGGATTTGTTAAGGTTTTTCCGAGATTATGGAAGTTTTTGGGAATCGACAAGACGGCGGCTGTTAATTCGTTTGCTATATTCGATTGTTCCGCTTGCAAGGTGAGTCCACCGACTTGTGAATACAAGGTATTTAGCGTTCCAACCACCACTTCTTTCGCTAATAAACCGGTGGCTAAACCCACCGTTGCCGGCCAATTATCTTTTTGTATCCCTATCGGGGCAAAGAGTGGCGTAATAGTTTTGCCAATGCTCGATAATAAAGAATGTTGATTGGCTTCGCCCTGAATGAGTTTTCCATGAACACTTACGGTATTGAGAAAACCAATCAGGATACAAATGGGAATAATAAAGCGACCCGCTTTGAATAAAAATAATTTCAAACGCTGCCAGGTACTTTTAAAAATAGTACGCCAATGTGGCCAATGATAAGTGGGTAATTCTAATATCATCGGTGTTGTTTCAGCTTTTAATGCCGTTGAACGTAATAATAAGCCAGTTAAAATCGCGCTAAGGACACCAGTACTATATAAAGCGAAAATAATAAGTGCGCCACCTTGTGGAAAAAAAGCCGCTACAAACAAGGTGTAGACCGTGAGCCGCGCACCACAAGACATAAAAGGCGCCATCATCACCGTTAAAATACGATCGCGCGGTGATGCTAAAGTACGCGTTGCCATGACGGTAGGTACATTGCAACCAAAACCAACAATTAAAGGGACAAATGCTTTTCCAGGTAAACCAATCGTCGCCATCAATTTATCAACGACAAAAGCGGCGCGCGCCATGTAACCTGAATCTTCCAATAAGGATAGAAATAAAAACATCGCACCGATAACCGGGATAAAGCTAATCGTGGTATTAATTCCCTTGCCAAGTCCATTGGCAATTAATGCAATCAACCAAACGGGCCAATGTAATGGAGTTAATAAATGGATGCTGCCCTGAATAAAAATGGCGGTACTCCCTATATCAAAAAAATCTTGAAAAGCGCCACCGACATTAATGGCAAATAGAAAGAGCGTATACATAACCAGCAAAAAGATCGGGATGCCTAAGTAGCGATTAAGCACGATGCGATCTAAGCGTGACGTGAAGGTTTTACCTTGCGGATTTACCACTAAGCTTGGTTTGAGTATCGATTGTATCCAGCGGTAACGCGCATCGGCGATAAGCAGATCAATTTCTTCGCCACATTGGTTTTTTAGCTGTTGAATCAGTACGGTAACATGGCTTAATTCTTCTGCACTGGTATAGTGACGCGCGAGTCTATCCTCTTCAAGTAAACGTAGCGCGAGCCACGGCCGAGGCAAATTTTTCGGCGCTAATTTTTCTGTGAGTGTTTGTAAAGCCCCTTGTAATAAAGGGGCAAAAGAATAGGGGAGCGTTGAGTTTGTCTGTGGTATGACTAATAACGCACGACGTAGTTCGGCAATACCGAACCCATGAATCGCGGTTAAAGAGATAATAGGACAATGCAAGGAACGGCTTAGTTGTGCGATGTCGATATGAATACCGCGGCGCTTTGCCATATCCATCATGTTGAGTGCAACGACAACAGGTATCTGCATTTCTAATAGCTGGGCGGTGAGATAGAGTTGACGTTCAAGGTTACTGGCATCAACGACATTAATGACCAGATCGGGTGGATTCGTTATCAGATAATTACAGGCAATACATTCATCAATAGCACAATTATCGCCGATGACACTCAGCGAATAGGTGCCGGGCAGATCAACGATTTCATAGTCATGACCCTCAAGGCTAAAATAGCCGCTTTTTTGCTCAACGGTGACGCCCGCCCAGTTACCCACTTTTTGTCGGCTACCGGTAAGCCGATTAAAAATAACGGTTTTGCCACAATTTGGGTTGCCGGCAATGGCAATAATTTTATTTTTTTTCGGCATCGGTTTTGGGTTTAGTTTGAATATTCTACATAAATATGACAGGCTTCACTGGAGCGTAAACTAAACTGACTACCTAATACTTGTAACTGCAACGGATCGCCAAGCGGTGCGCGTCGAATTAAGGTAATGGCTGTTTGGCGATGAATGCCTAAGTGTTGTAATAATTTGCGACACTGGGGGGCTATATCAGGACTGAATCCGAGTATCGTTGCCGATTGTCCTGAGCGTAATTGGGTCAGTGGAATGGAGGCATTCATCCTAAGCGTCTCAAATGAGAATCATTATTATTCATAATAAAGGTTTTCTAGTGCTGAAGCAAGGTTTTGCGGGCATCAAAATACAGAAGTATTGTAATTGAATGTGTCGTAGTTATTCAATCGTTAGAGACTAAAATAGTAATTTTTTATGCACTTGAGTCAATTATTAACAGATATTTATAGTGACATTGTCGATAGCAATCCCGTTGTTAAGGGACTCTGCCAAGATAGTCGCCAGCTTACATCAGGGGAGTTGTTTTTTGCTTATCCTGGGATCGGAACTGATGGTCGTCGTTTTATTAAAGAAGCGATTGAAAAAGGGGCCGCAGCGATTTTATTTGAGTCGGAAGGAAACACAAACGCTAATTTGCCCGATGCAAGGATTCCTATGGTTCCTATTAGGGATTTAGCCAGTCAATTAGGTCCTATAGCGGCTCGATTTTATGATTATCCCAGTCGCTATTTACCGGTATTGGGGATTACTGGGACCAATGGAAAAACTACCTGCACACAATTTTTAGCTGATAGTCTGCAGCAGTTACAACGACCTTGTGGGGTTATTGGTACCTTGGGTAATGGGTTTTACGATCATTTAAAGCCAACACAACTGACGACTCCCGATGCGATAGAATTACAACAATTGCTAGCCGATTTTCGTACACAAAATGCCCAAGCCGTCGTGATGGAGGTTTCTTCACATCGATTAGCACAACATCGTCTCAACGGCACCGAGTTTTCGGTCGCCGCGTTTACCAATTTGACCCGTGATCATCTCGATTATCATGGAACGATGGAGGCTTATGCCAAAGCGAAACGTTCTTTTTTTGATTTACCTGGGATACAACAAGCGATATTGAATGCCGATGATCCCTATGCCCAATACTGGCTGCCAGAACTTGCCAAGCAGTTACCGGTTTATGCTTATTCTTTGCATCCTGCTCAGGCTGATTTGTTACATATTCCACATATCGTGGTAAAAAAATGTGACTTTGCTCATCGCGGTTTACAAGCAGAGATCGATACCCCGTGGGGAGAGGTATTCATTGAAAATCCATTTTTAATCGGAAGATTTAATTTAAGTAATTTATTGTTGGTATTGACCGTATTAAAGAGTTTACATTTTTCGTTAGCGGAGATATCCGAAGTTATTTCGCGATTAAAAGGCGTAAAAGGGCGTATGCAAACCTTTCATGTGCCTGGAAAAGCAGTTGTGGTGGTAGACTATGCACATACGCCAGATGCGTTGCAACAAGTCTTGCGTGCTTTGCGCTTGCATTGCAAGGGAAAACTTTATTGTTTATTTGGTTGTGGTGGTGATAGAGATAGAGGAAAAAGACCCTTAATGGCGGCAATCGCTGAACGTGAGGCCGATAGTATCATATTGACCAATGATAATCCGCGTAATGAGGACCCACAACAAATTATGCAAGATATCCAAGAAGGTTTTTCAGGGGGGAAGCCAGTCTATTGCGAAGAAAACAGGCAAGCAGCAATTCGCTATGCCTTACAAAAAGCCCAAGCGGAAGACATCGTATTGATTGCTGGAAAAGGGCATGAAACCTATCAGTTAATTAAAGGCATTCAATACCCATGTGATGACGCCGTTGAAATACGGCGTCTGCTATCGCATTTTTAAGATTAATGGCAGGAAAATTTATTTAAGCCTAGCTTAGACAAGATAAGAATTACGCTTATATTAAATTGTAAAAAATACTTACCTTTTTGTCGTATTGGAAAATGAGAAATTATTATTAAATTTTTTATTTTCTAAATGGCGTGAAAATTTTTTTATCATATCCGTTATGTCAAGATTCCTTGTTTCTTCAGGTTTTAAATGAGAATTTAGCTTAAAAAAGAGAGCTTGCCTAGTTACTTTACTGGCTATTGTGCCGAGTAATAAAATTGTAGCGTTTACGTCAAGCGAGTTGTTATGTTCAGGAAAAATTTTGGTCGTCGTGCTCTCAAACTTTATTCGCATCACGTGACTTATATTAGGCTCCGATTCGTCCGGCGTCCGCGACGCACTGGCCCATTTTTGGCTGTGCGCAGTCGCTTCCACCATGACTCGATGGCGTGATGCGTTTCTTGCTTCGCTGGTCAACGCACGCCTATCGCCGGCTCCTTGAATTCGCACTTCGTGCTCTGCTTGTCGCGCCGTAAATGGGTATTTTTTTAAATTTGAGGCAATATTTTCGCAAGAGTCTTCTGCGCCGACTTCGGTTGATAGGGCGCTAAAAGGAAAAAATAAAAATTGAAGAATGTCTTTTAGCGTGCCCACTAAGTTATTAGAAAAGTCATTTAGCCAATAAGTTAACCTAGTTGCCGCACTGTAGATGGTATCGCGATTTTTCATTACAGAAGGCGTAATATTTTTTTTAAATTCGAAGCTACGGGGCTTACGGATAGTACGAATATTTTCAAACGATCTTTTTCGTACGGCACTCTCGTTATAAGGGTAGGAAAGTGTGCTCGGCTGAAGCAGCGTTGTTTCAATATTATATTTTGTTGTTGAGAGGGCCCCTTTGTTCAGTAAATAGAGAGCTATCTCTGAATGATTATTTTTAGTAGCTAGGTGAAAAGGTGTATCACCTGACTGGTTTTGCACATTTAAATCAGATCCTTTTTCTATAAGAAATTTTAGCGTATCGAGGTCGTTTACTAAGACCGCCTGGTGTAGAGGAGAGTCTCCTTTTTTATTTTTTGTATTTAAGTTAGCCCCACTTTCAACGAGATAGCTCAATATATCTATGTCATAGTTGCCAGCAGCTAGATGCAGGGCTGTATTACCGTGATTGTCCTGAGCTTCTAGAGGAGCTTTTTGCGCAATATAATATTTTACTACGTCCAGGCGATGCAGGGTAACGGCTGTGTGTAGCGGAGTTGAAGTAAAATTAAACTGAGGAAAAATATCAAAACCATGTGCTACTAAATATTGGATTATATTTAATTTTCCATGGGTAGTTGCATGATTGAGAAGAACATTTTTATAAGATTTATTGAGAGCCTGAACATCAATTTTTTTATCTTCTATAAGGTACTGAATCGCCCCCAAATAATTTTTTTCGATAGCATCAAACAGGCTTCCAACTTCTTCATTTTGCTGTTCTGAAAAATACTTTATGAGGGGGCGGTTATTTTTGGCTAGCGAAACCTGAAAAGGAGTTTCGCCTAAATTATTGACAGCCTTTAAATTAGCCCCTTTATCTAGCAGGTATTTCACCGCATTTAGCTTTTTTTCTAGAACCGCTACGTGTAGCGGCGTATTGCCAAAAATATCTTTCGCCTCCAAATTATAGCCCTGCTCTAGTAAATACTCTATGATCTCTATATGACCAAAGGAGACAACGTAGTGTAGTAAATGTAAGTCTGATCCAAGACTTGCAGTAGCCAAATTATTTTGGGTTTTAAGCAAATTTTTAACAATATCTAATTGAGCATGCCGAATTGCCTTGAATAAAGCCATTAAGGCCACATTCATGTGCTGATGGGAATCGAGCATTTGTTGATGTTCTATAAGGTAACTTACCGTATTTAAACGATTTGTTTTGATGGCTTTATCCAGCGGGGATTCGCTAATAGTATCAGTTGTGCTTAAATCAGCTCCTTGATCTAACAGATATCTTATGATGTCTAAGCGACCGCTGTCCGCCGCTAAATGTAGTGGTATTTGGCCTGATAGACGGTTTGGCGTATTTACATCGAGACCTTGCTCGTTTATAAGATATTTCACCACATGTAAGTGACCTGCTTTAATGGTTTTATCCATTGTGGAGTCGCCAATATTATCAGCTGCACTTAAATCAGCCCCTTGAGAGATTAGATATTTTATGATCTCTAAGCGACCGCTAGTTGCCGCTAAATGTAGTGGTATTTGGCCTGATAGACGGTTTGGCGTATTTACATCGAGACCTTGCTCGTTTATAAGATATTTCACCACATGTAAGTGACTTGCTTTAATGGCTTTATCCAGTGTGGAGTCGCCAATATTATCAGTTGCGCTTAAATCAGCTCCTTGATGGATTAGGTATTCTAGAATGCCTAAGTGGCCGTTCGCTGCTACGGAATGTAAAGGGGTCCAACCGTTGCTGTCCCTCGTATTGACGGGTTGATTTTTTTTTTCGATCAAATATTGAATTATTCCTAGATAGCCTTCTTTCAAAAGTTCCCACAGGGTCGGTAGAAGAAATACTTTTTTTACGGTTAAAAGATATTCTAGCATTGAGAAGTGATGATTAAGTGCAATGCTATTTAGAAAATAGATATCAGTGAAATAATCCTCTTCTAAATTATAGCCGCGACTCAATAAATATTTCACGATAGCTAATTGACCGTTGTAAGCGGCTTTGTCTAGGAGGGTCCAACCGAGAGGGTTTCTTGCATTTAGATCAATTTTTTTCTCTGTTATCAAATATTCTACGATGGCTAAGAAGCCTT
>NMOS02000024.1 GCA_002290645.2 Candidatus Aquirickettsiella gammari | reverse complement strand
CTGATCCCATTCCGAACTCAGTCGTGAAACGGTTCTGCGCCGATGATACTTTGGGGTTCCCCCATGGGAAAGTAGGACACCGCCAGGCTACTTACAAAAACCCGCTCTACGCGGGTTTTTCCTTTTTGAGCTCTGGCTAAAAGAAAATTTTTAACTATTTTTAATATTTTTTTGTATGCTGAATACAACATCTTCTTCTTACACACGCAAAGATTTTTCTTATCTGCTGCCGGTAAAATTAATTGCCAGTTATCCATCTGCACAACGAACAGATAGTCGCATGTTATGTTTGGATAAATCGACTGGTGAAATTGGCCATAAAAAATTTAAAAATATCTTGAATTTTGTAAATCCAGGAGATTTGTTAGTTTTAAATAATACTCAAGTTATTCCTGCTCGCTTGTTTGCAAAGAAAACAACAGGGGGTAAAGTTGAGATTTTGATTGAACGAATTTTAGATAAAAAGCGGGTTTTAGCCCATTTAAAATCAAGTAAGTCATTAAAGATAGGGACTAAACTTATACTAGAAAATGGAATTAGCCTTGAGATTTTGGCCCGAGATGAAAGCATATTTGAATTATATTTTTTAGTAGAGCCACCTTCCATTTTAGAGTTGCTGAATAAAATTGGCCATATTCCTTTGCCGCCCTATTTACAACGTCCCGATGAACTTTTTGATTGGGAGCGTTATCAAACGGTTTTTGCCTCTTCTCCGGGGGCTGTTGCAGCACCCACAGCCGGTTTACATTTTGATGAAGTTTTGTTGAATGCCTTGAAATCTAAAGGGGTCAATATTGCTTTTATCACTTTGCACGTAGGCGCCGGAACCTTTCAACCGGTACGCGTTGAAAGATTTGAGGATCACCGTATGCATCGTGAACATGTCACCGTGACAGAAGCTGTTGGTGAACAAATTAAAAAAACTAAGCAAGAGAATAAACGGGTTATTGCCGTGGGAACAACCGTGGTAAGGGCATTAGAAACTGCCGCACTAAATGGTAAAATAGAAGTATTTGCTGGAGATACCGATCTTTTTATTTATCCTGGATTTCGCTTTCGTTGTGTCGATGCGTTAATGACTAATTTTCATTTACCTGAATCGACTTTACTGATATTAGTCTCCGCCTTCGCGGGTTTTAAACAAGTCATGGCGGCTTATCAATCCGCCATGACTTTTAAATATCGCTTTTTTAGTTACGGGGACGCGATGTGGATCAGCTAGTTAATAAAATAGTTTCAGCCACCTTATATCTAAATTAGATATTTTATAGCTTGAGCTTATTTTTAACCTGATTTGCTTTTTAGCGCCCTGCTTAAAAGAAATTTGCAGTACAAAATTTGCGAAGCGGGAAGGAACCAGGTAAATTGCATGGCTTAATTATCATTGATTTTATTATGAGGGTAGATGTATGAGTTTTTTTATGACTGATGTATTGGCGCAATCAGCCGCTACTTCTGTGGCACCTCAATCCAGCGGATATTCTCAAATCTTAATTCTATTAGGTTTTGTTGTGATCTTTTACCTATTGTTGTGGCGTCCACAAGCAAAGCGAGCTAAAGAACATCGTCAACTGATGGCGGGTTTAGCGATAGGTGACGAGGTGACTACGACCGGTGGAATAGTCGGTAAGATTACTCGGGTTAAGGATGATTTAATTAGTTTAAAGATAGCTGAAAATGTTGAAATTAATTTACAAAAGGCCGCTGTTGCGAGTGTATTGCCTAAAGGGACGTTAAAGTTTTAATTGATTAATTATGCTCAATAAATATCCTCTCTGGAAAAATGTATTATTACTGGTTTTAATTCTATTAGGTTTTGTCTATGCGGCTCCTAATCTTTTTCCAGAGCAGCCTGCGGTACAGATTTCGCCTACTACCGCTATGGCGAATGTCGACATGGATACCTTGCAGACAAAAGTTAACACCTTAATCAAAGCTGTACCGATTCATCCTATAAGCGAAGAGTTTGCTAAGCAAACTATTTTACTGCGATTCAATAATACCGATACGCAGCTTAGAGTGAAGGATATTTTATCGGCGGAGTTAGGAGACGATTATACAGTAGCTGTTAATCTGCTCTCATCAACGCCTCGATGGATGCAGGCTATAGGTGCATTACCTATGAAGCTGGGACTCGATCTTCGCGGCGGCGTACATTTTGCCTTAGAAGTCGATATTGATAATCTCATTGTGCAGCGTATGCAGGGTTTGACTAAAAGCATTGCTAAAAATTTACAACAGGCAAATATTCGTTATACGGAATTAATCCCAAAAGAAAAGCAACTTGACATCTTGTTCAGGGATACGATGAGCCTAGATCAAGCTAAGGCTTTGTTACAGCGCCAGTTCCCCGCTTTTGAATTTACAACATCAATAGCGGCCACTCATCGCAATCAACTGACAGCACAGTGGACCCGCCAAGGTCTTAATAGCTTACGACAATTGGCTATTGAGCAGACTGTTAACACCTTGCGTAACCGAATTAATGAACTGGGTGTTGCAGAACCTATTGTCCAGCAGCAGGGTAGCAATCGAATTTTAGTCGATTTGCCTGGCGTCCAAGATATAGCCCGCGCACAACAGATTTTAGGAGGAACCGCTACTATTGAGTTTCGTTTAGTTGACATAACGCATGATCCTCATACGGCGCAACTCGGCAAACTGCCACCCGGCGCGCAGTTATACCAATACCAGAATCAGCCGGTATTATTAAATAAGCAGGTTATACTGGCTGGGAGTTCGATTACTGATGCGGCAACTAGTTTTGATGAATCAGGCCGTTCCGCCGTTAGTATTAGTTTGGGCGGAGGGGGTGAAGCTTATTTTCACCAGGTTACAGGAGAAAACATTGGCAAACCTTTAGCCATTGTTTATGTAGAGACTAAGAGCCGTGCAAAATTAGTGAATGGAAAAATTACCCATATTCCGCACAAAGTAGAGCGTGTTATTAGTATCGCTAATATTCAAACCGCATTACCGCCTAACTTTCAAGTAACAGGTTTAAGTGATACCCAAGAAGCACTCAATTTATCACTCCTATTACGGGCGGGCGCTTTACCGGCACCTATCTATGTCGTTGAACAACGGACTATAGGTCCACAATTAGGTGCAGAGAATATCCATAAGGGGATTATTTCTATTGTGGTTGGTTTTGTTTTAGCCGTGGTTTTTATGGCCATTTATTACGGAGTATTTGGTGTCATTGCCGACATTGCTTTGGCACTGAATTTAGTGTTATTGATTGCATTGTTGTCTTTACTGGGTATGACCTTAACTTTACCCGGTATGGCCGGGATAGTCTTAACCGTGGGTATGGCGGTCGATGCCAATGTATTAATTTTTGAGCGTATTCGTGAAGAATTGCGTAATGGGGTTTCACCTCAGGCAAGTATCCATGCCGGTTATGATAGGGCCTTGATCACTATTATTGATGCGAATGTGACGACGTTGATTGTTGCCTTGATATTATTTGGAGTAGGTACCGGCTCAATTAAAGGATTTGCAGTGACTTTAACCATAGGCTTATTAACTTCTATGTTAACGGGTATTATGGTAACACGCGCCTTGATCAATGCGTGCTATGGAGGACGTCCTCTGAAACGCTTACCAATTGGCATTTAGCATTAGAGAGTAAAAATTGTGGAATTTTTTAAAAGACAAACCCAGATTAATTTTTTAGGCTTGCGGCGTTGGGCGGTGGGTTTATCTTTGTTACTCATGTTAATTTCCGCTGCCTCTTTGCTGACTAAAGGTTTGAACTGGGGCTTAGATTTTACCGGTGGGAGCCAATTACAGATTTCATTTACTCATCCTGCCGATATCCCTTCACTCCGTCAACAATTAGCTGCAGCGGGGTTTAAAGATATACTCGTGCAAAGTTACGGGACCTCACAAGATGTATTAATTAGTTTGGCGCCGCACCAGACTACGCAGCATGATTTAAGTGCGCAAATTATAAATGCCTTGCCGGGTGCCGAATTAAAACAAATAGAATTTATAGGGCCACAGGTGGGGCATGAATTAGCCACCCAAGGTGCACTGGCTGTTTTTATCGCTTTATTAGGGATCATGATTTACATCGCACTTCGTTTTGAATATCGATTTGCAATAGGCGCCGCTGTTGCTTTGATTCATGATCCTATCATCATTCTCGGTATCTTTTCCTTATTTCATATTGAATTTAATCTCACGGCATTAGCCGCGATATTAGCCGTGATTGGTTACTCATTGAATGACTCGATTGTTATATTTGACCGAATTCGCGAAAATTTCCGCAAGTTGCGTAAAGGTAGCGCGGTTGAAGTGGTGAATCTATCTATAAATCAAACCTTATCACGTACTATTATGACTTCTGCAACGACACTACTGGTTGTAGTTTCGCTGTGTATTTTTGGTGGTACGATGATCCATAGTTTTGCTTTAGCCCTCGTAATCGGGATCGTAGTGGGGACCTATTCCTCTATTTATGTAGCAGGGACATTGGCAGTAGCGCTAGGTCTTGATCGACGCAATTTTTTACCGCCACTAAAAGTAGTAGACGATAGACCTTAAATTAAATAAAGCAGGGTTAGTTAGATCTTAGTTAGCTCGTCGTTGCACTAATGGCTTTTAGTACTAAAGGGCAGAGCTTAGGGTTAGCGACAATGATATGTCGAGTCTTAAAGTAGTTTTCGCCCCCTTTTAAATCACACGCTATTCCACCGGCTTCTTGAACGAGCAAAACCCCTGCGGCCATATCCCATGGAGCGAGTTCAAGCTCTAAAGCAGCATCTAGGCGTCCTGCGGCAACATAGGCTAAATCAAGAGCCGCTGATCCGGTTCGGCGTACACCACTTGCTTGAGACATCATGGTCCGTAGCGCATCTTTATTGATAGAGGCGGTTAGTGCATTAAATCCTCGACTAGGGATAGAGATCCCTATTAAGGATTCTTGGATGCTCGAACGGTTACTGACACGTAAGCGACGCGTGAAGCGTTGCGTGTTATCTAAATAAGCACCCTGACCTCGTGTAGCAGTAAAGGTTTCTTGACGTAACGGATCATAGATCAAGGCATGCTCAATACGATCCTTTTCTTTATTTTTAATGGCAATGGAAACCGCAAAATGGGGAAAATCATGGATATAATTACTCGTTCCATCTAAGGGGTCAATAATCCAAATATAGCCTTCACCGTCAATGGGGTTGCTTTCTTCCGCAAGTATTCCATGACGAGGATAGGCTTCTCTAATGGTATCAATAATAATACTTTCGGCTTTTAGATCAATTTCTGTGACAACCCCGCGATTATCTTGTTTTTCCTGCATACGGATACGATCGAGGCGTTTTAAACCATCTAAAATGGTTTTTCCTGCCATACGGGCAGCACGATCAGCGATATTTAAGAAAGGGTGCATGGATATTGATATTATAGAATATGAAATCTAAGGCTATATTTTTAAAGGTACAAGAATGATACCATAGCTTATGCCGCTAAAATATCTTTGATGTGGCAAAATTTGTCAAAATAACTTGAAAATGCTTACATAGGCTCATGTTACCCCCGACGCTTGTTATTTTTATCCACTTGCCGAGATTAATCGCTTTTTTAAACCAAGCTAAGTAGGCGCAGTTAATGATATTAAGCGTTTAAATTTATCATCTTTAAATATTGGCTAATCAAGCGATGTTTCTTATCACCATAATAATTTAAGAGTAAATCAATGCCTTTTGCTGAATTTTTTTTACCTAGCCGTATCGTTTTGGTCAATACAACGGATCCGGGCAATATTGGTGCGGCAGCTCGTGCCATGAAGACGATGGGCTTAAAGAATCTCTATTTGGTAGCCCCTAAGGCTTTTCCCCATCTGAGTGCATCGGTACGAGCGAGTCATGCGATTGATATTTTAGCCGAAGCTAGAGTGGTCGATAATTTAACGGAAGCGTTACAAGATTGTAGTTTGGTATTCGGTACCAGTACGCGAGTACGCGAACTGAATTGGGTTACTTTAACCGCTCGAGCCGCCGCTGAAAAAATAATAACTAGGCCTCTTCAGGACGTCGCGTTGGTGTTTGGGCGCGAGCGGTGTGGTCTAACGAACGAGGAATTACAACATTGCCATTTTCAAATCATTATTCCGGCTAATCCCGACTATAGCTCCTTGAATCTTGCCGCCGCTGTGCAGATTGTTTGTTATGAATTACGCATGGCTTTTTTAGCACAGCAAAAAATGATAACCGAAAAATCTTTAATATTAGCCAATGTAAAGCAGCAGGAATATTTTTATCAACATTTATACACTCTATTAAACAAAATTGAATTTCTAAAACCGAGTCGTAGTCAACAGGGCATGGATAGGTTGCGTCGACTATTTAGCCGCGCAGAATTAGATGTAACTGAAGTGAATATTTTACGTGGCATTCTAAGTGCCATTGACAAAAAACTAGTATCTACACTTTAAAATCAACCTAATTTTTTCATGAATAATCTATTTAACTGTCGTATTGTCAAATCGAGTAAACACACTTGTGCTCGAGTCACTGAAATGACCACATCGCATGGCACGGTGTTAACACCCGCTTTTATGCCAGTGGGTACGCGGGCCTTTGTTAATCATATGACACCTAAAGACCTATTGGAGGCAGGATCGCAAATTATTTTAGGGGGTAATACCTATCATATGTTACTCAATCCAGGCATGGAGGTTATCCGCGCGAGTGGAGGGATGCATCGTTTAATGGCTTGGAATAGACCTATGCTCACAGATAGTGGTGGCTTTCAAGTATTTAGCTTATCTAAAAATGCCAAAATTTGTCGAATCGATGCCGAAGGCGCACATTTTAAACATCCGTTAAGCGGACAAGTTATTCACTTAACCCCTAAAAGCTCGATAGATGCGCAGAGAATTATCGGCGCAGATATCATTATGGCGTTTGATGAATGTACACCAGAGAACGGCGGAAGAGAAGCTGCCATAGCGGCGATGGAGCGTACCCATCGTTGGTTACTCGCCAGCAAAGAAGCCTATGAGTCCACTTCAGGCTCTGCATATGGTTATAAACAAGCCTTATTTGGCATTATTCAAGGAGGTCGCTTTCGTGATCTTCGTGAGCTAAGCGCACAATTTATTGTCGACGCTGATCTTGATGGTATTGCGATAGGAGGAGAGGTTATTGGTTTTGATATGAAAAAAACCACTGAAGTGATTGATTGGGTGAGGCCTTTATTACCGGATAATAAAATTCGCTATACCATGGGAGTAGGGCTTAATCCACAAGATCTTATCGATGTAGCGGCGAAAGGAATTGATTTATTTGATTGTGTTGCGCCTACTCGAAATGCAAGACATGGTGCACTTTATCACGGACAGGTGGTTAAAAAAGGCGATCACTTACACTTTGTAAGTGAGCAAAATAAGGCGAGACTTTTGATTAAAAAAGCGATTTACGCGAAAGATGAAACCCCTATCTTAGCAGGGTGTTTATGCTACACGTGCCGATGTTTTACTCGGGCCTATTTACATTTTTTATTTAAACAAGGAGCGTCGCTTTATAGTCAGCTGGCATGCATACATAATATTCACGTCATGCAAAATGTTTGTGAACAAATTCGAACATTAATTTTAGATGAATAAGTCGTAGGGATTTTGTTGTAATGGACTGCCAGCTGTATTTTTTTACGATTGTCTACGAAACAACATCGTCACAAATGCAATGATGGCTAATATGATGAATATAAAAAAGATGATTTTAGCAACACCTGCGGCTAATGAAAAAACACCGGTAAATCCAATGATGGCGGCTATGATAGCAATAGCTAGAAAGATAAATGCCCACGCTAACATAATATTTCTCCTCTATTTAAATTTAACTTAAGCTTTAAGGTTAGTTGATGAATCTCGTCATCGCAAGTAGGATGGGCAGTATCGGGCTTTTAATAAAGCGTGCTCAAGTTTTGCTTGTTTTGCGAAAAGGCGTATAAGATAGGCCTTAAGGTGGATTTTATCTAAAAGCTAACAGAAAAAAACGGACGATAGGCGCATTATTTGCCGTTTTTGCCTGATAGTTAGTTTATTGAGGTATTTAAATGATCTTAAAAGAGAGGGAGCGCAGCGCGGGAGCGGAATGTCTCATGTCCGCTTTTCAGACGATAAAGCAGCTAAGATAACTATGCAAAATAAAAATATTATTGTTATTCCCGCGCGCTATAATTCGAGTCGTTTCCCAGCAAAGCCATTAAGCCTGATTAAAGGCTATAGTTTGATCTATCGCGTTTGGTCTATTGCTAAAACGATAAAGGGAATTGATGAAGTTTATATTGCAACGGATCACGCCGACATACAAAGCCATGCTTTGGGTTTTGGTGCGAGATTGTTGATGACAGGGCCATGCAACAATGGTACGGAACGTATTTTTACTGCTATTTCCAGTTTAGAAGCCAGACCTAATCTTATCCTTAATTTGCAGGGAGATGCAGTTTTAACACCGCCATGGGTTATCCAGGCTTTAGTTGATGTGATGCAAGCTGAGCCTAAAGTAGCGATAGCAACACCGGCAGTACACATTAACCGGGATCAATATTTAATCATGCAAACAGCCAAGTCAAAAGGTGAGGTGGGCGGTACCATGGTCGTCTGCGATAAAGATTTTAATGCTTTATATTTTTCTAAACGTATGATTCCCTACTTAAGAGAATCGGTTACAGAAACGCCACCACTTTATCGACATATTGGTTTATATGCTTATCGCTATGCAGCACTAGAGCGATATATTTCATTATCCCCCACACCCTTAGAGAAACTGGAAGGATTGGAACAATTGCGATTACTCGAAAATGGAAGTGCAATTAAAGTGGTGATAGTTGATTATAAAGGACATACGCATGCCTCGATTGATAGCTCTCATGATGTGAAACGGGTGGAACAAATTATAGAAAAAGAAGGTGAGTTGGTTTCGTTAAACCAGTGAATAAGTTTATGCAAATAATTCTTTCTAGACATGGTAATACTTTTTCGCCACATGATGCGGCCGTGTGGGTGGGTGCTAAACAAGATTTACCATTGGTTGATTCAGGCATCCTACAAGCAAAGTGGCTAGGCTTAGCCTTACAAAAGGCCAATATACAGCTAAAAGCAGTTTACTGTGGTCCTTTAAAAAGAACACGTGATTATGCCGCCGTGGTATTAAAAGAATTAAATTCTACTTTAAAACCAATAGTGGATTCGCGTTTAAACGAAATCGATTATGGAAGTTGGTCGGGTCTTAGTAAGGTACAAATCGAAGAAATGGGGCAGGGTACAGATTTATCGGCTTGGGAAAATTTCAGTGTGTGGCCAAAAAATTCGGATTGGCAAGGGTCTGCAGCGCAAATGATTTCGGACGTTAAAGCTTTAGCCGAAGATTTGCTTAAGCGCTATGAACCGAATGATAATATTTTGCTGATTAGTAGTAATGGTCGTTTACGTTATTTTCTTAAACTAATACCCAAAGCCTTTGAACAACATATTGAGAATAAAGATGTTAAAGTCCAGACTGGAAATATTTGTTTTTTTCTTTATGAAAATAAAAAGTGGCAAATAAAATTTTGGAATAAAAGCCCACAATATTTATTTAAGTTATCTTAGGCCTAAAAGTATAAATCAATTAAAAATTATTTTATTTATTCGACAAAAAAATTAAAGTAGGTGTTTTTATAAGGTTCATCTCTTAAGGTAAAGTGCCACCACTCGGTTTCTATCGGTCTAAAACCGAATCGTAGCATCAATGTTCGCAACAACATACGATTTTTAAATTGTTCGGGGCTAATATCACGATTGGCGGGATGAGATAAAGGATCCATAAAATCATAAGCTGTGCCCATATCGAGTGTTTGCTGGGTATCAAGATCAATAATTGTTAAATCGACTGTACTGCCTCGCGTATGCCCCGAACGACGTGCAATGTAATTAAGTTTGAAAAGATCAGTTTTATCAATATGCGGATAATATAGATTTTTCATTTGTTGCTCATCTGGATTTTGGCTCCACTGTATGAAATCATCAACCGCCATTTGCGGTCTATAACAGTCGAATACCAATAGACCTAAATTTTTTTTATTTAATACCGTTTGTACTTTTAATAAAGCGTTAGTTGCTGAAATACTTAAGATACAGACTGGTTTTTTATACCCTTGAATAGGGCGACCAACAAAATTATTAGCTGTAAAATAGCGCATGTCTTGTTTCAGCGAAGGAATTAGCTCTTTTACGTAAATAAAATTATCTGGTTTTTCTTCTGCATGGAGTGTCATAATGATAAAAGCCAGCAAATAAAGGCCAAATAAATATCTTATAACTGATATTTTATGCATAAATTAAGCAAATTATAAAAAGTAAAAAATACTTCACCAAGCGGAGTCATTTTTTTATTATTTTACCCAGTAATATTTTTTAAAATACTAATAGTATATATCTATATTTTACTACGTTTCCAATAGCGCAATTTTTTGCAATGGTTTAGGAAATCTCGACAAGAATTAGCATTTTTTAATTTAAATATTCCCTTATCCTGCTTTATATTAAACTCTGCAAAAATACTCGATACTTCTGTCGCGTAGGCTATAAACTTATAGCTGTAAAAGCTTTCGCGAAGAAAGTTTTTTAAAAGTAATTGATCTAAAGTAGCGATATCCTTACGTGTTGAAATAATGGCAATGGCATCATAAGAAGCAGAAACAGCCGTTTGTAAACTCTGTTGTGATTTGATTGACTCGGAACTATTTTTAGACTTAAATCCTAAAATTTTCGGGGTAATTATATCTAATACGGCCCCTTTTTGCTTAACCAATTTTTTTAGGTGTTTAACTAAGGAAAAATCCCCGTTCTCGGTAAGTATAATCGCTAATTTTCTTCCTTCAAAGGTATTTGGACTATTAAGTAATATACTCAGTGACGCTAAAGGTTTTAGATTTTTTTTCTTAGGCCGAAATATCGGGGCTGGTTTGGGCATTGCTCCAAGCCCTAATGAATCACTTACTGCTTTGGCAAGCGTTGTATCGATATTAATAAGATGCGAAATGACGCTAATTTGGATTGATTTCGTTTTAACATGACTGAGTTCAAGTGCTATAGCCGCTTGGATGTGTTTTTGTTCGATGGCCGTTTGGCTGATATAAAATAAACTGGCTTGATTATAATGATCGGCAAAGCTTTCAGGTCGTAAACGTAATTTTGTTCCTTTTTCTGGCTCCATAAAGGATTTAAATCCTTTATTTAACGATTCCCGAGGTCCACCTGCTTTTCCCCACGAATTAGGTTCATAGTTAGCACGTCCTGAAGGATTATAAAAAGCCATATGGCCATCTTGTTGGAAATTATGAAATGGACACTTTGGTGCATTGATAGGCAGATGGGTAAAATTAGGACTGCCTAAACGCTTGACTTGTGTATCTAAATAAGAAAAATTTCGACCTTGAAGTAAAGGATCATTGCTAAAGTCGATACCGGGGACGATATTTTGTGTGCAAAAAGCGACTTGCTCTGTTTCAGCAAAAAAATTATCCACACAACGATTTAATACTAAACGACCTACCTTTTTAATCGGAATCAATTCTTCAGGTATTAATTTAGTGGCATCCAATACGTCAAAATCGAGTTTTTTGGCAGTTGCTTCATCAAATAACTGAAATCCTAACCCCCATTCAGGAAATTGACCTGATTTAATGGCATTCCATAGGTCGCGTCGATGAAAATCAGGGTCAGCCCCATTCAATTTTACCGCTTCATCCCAGGTAATGGATTGTAAACCTAATTTAGGTTGCCAATGAAACTTAACAAAGGTAGATTTTTGCTGGGCATTAATGAGACGAAAGGTGTGTATTCCAAAACCTTGCATAAAACGAAAAGAGCGGGGAATGCCTCTATCTGACATAACCCACATAAGCATATGCATCGTTTCTGGATTAAGCGATATGAAATCCCAAAAGTTATCATGGGCTGTTTGTGCTTGTGGGAAGCCACTATCGGGTTCTTCTTTGACCGCATGAATCAGATCGGGAAATTTTATCGCATCTTGAATAAAAAAAACTGGGATATTATTGCCTACAATATCCCAATTTCCGGCTTTGGTATAAAACTTAACCGCAAAGCCTCGTACGTCGCGTGCTAAATCGGCAGAGCCTTTACTTCCAGCCACGGTAGAGAAGCGTACAAAAACAGGAGTTTTTTCTTTTTCACGTTGAAATAAGTCAGCATGGGTATATTTTGCCAGCGAACGATAATTTTCAAAAAAACCGTGCGCGGCATAACCTCGTGCATGAACGACACGTTCTGGAATCCTTTCATGATCAAAATGAAAAATTTTATCCCGTAAAGGAAAATCCTCGAGTAAGGTAGGTCCTTGAGGGGCTACACGTAATGAGTTTTGATCATCTGAAATAGGGATACCTTGAGCGGTTGTTAAAACAGGTATTCCAGCAGATGCTTGTTGATGTGTTTCAGCTGTTTTATGCTTTTTTTTCGGTGCTAATTTTTTACGAGTATCTCTTTGGCTTTTCTTGCGCATAATGGCTTCCTTGCGATAAATATAAGTTGAGTCCATTCCAATGGTTATGATTTATTGATGTCGTTTAGTATAGTAGAAACCTGGATTTATTGAGCCGTACATTTTTAAAAATGTGGCAAAATGGACAGCGGGTACAAAACTGGTACATGCTTCATAACGGACCCAAAACGAAATTGCTAATTCTGTTTAAATTAGCTACAATTCGGCTCCTTCCTTGTGCAGGGCCCATAGCTCAGCTGGTTAGAGCAGCGGACTCATAATCCGTTGGTCCTAGGTTCAAGTCCTAGTGGGCCCACCAATATCATTGAATACTTATACTACTTGGGTCTTTCCCACTTTAGGGGGAGAGCCATTACTGTGCGTACGTTTGAAAGGTTACAAGATGACTTTAAGGAAATAAAAAAATCTATACTCACGTTTATGGACTGGGTGCTAACGCTGCCTGAGTCCTTAGAAATACGTTATAATGAAGAAATTCAGCAGTTTGAAGAGGAACACGGCGTGACTTATATTACAAGTTTTGAACGGATCGGAATCCAAAAAGGGATGCAACAAGGGATCCAACAGGGAGAATGCGCAATATTGCATCGTTTACTGCTGCGCAAGTTTCGTCAGGTACCACCACGTTATTTAGCTATGTGTAAACCTCCCAAACTTACCCCAGTTTTTAAATAGAGTAATTTTTGTTTAGGGATTGAGAATAGTATATTGGTGTTTGATTATTTAAAGCTTCATGGGGTCTTTCCTCGTTGTAATGTTTAAGCCA
>NMOS02000023.1 GCA_002290645.2 Candidatus Aquirickettsiella gammari | reverse complement strand
TTGAGAAATCAAGTATTTCACGATAGCTAATTGACCGTTGTAAGCGGCTTTGTCTAGGAGGGTCCAACCGAGAGGGTTTCTTGCATTTAGATCAATTTTTTTCTCTGTTATCAAATATTCTACGATGCCTAAATAGCCTTTAGCTATAGCAAATTCCAGCGTTGGCAGCGGAATATTTTTTTCTTCATAAAAGTATTTAACAACCGAAAAATGGCCATAAAGCGCGATGTTATTTAGGAAGTCAAAATCAATTTGATGCTCATTTTGTAAGCCAAACTTTAGAGAAAACAGATATTTGACGACACTGAGATGACCGTTTAGAGCGGCTATTTGTAACAGTGTCCCCTCTAAGGTTCTTTTAAGTTGCGAGTATTGTAATTTTTTCAAAAAATATTGTAGAATAGCTAGGTGGCCACTCAGAGTAGCGATTTCTATAGCGTTATAACCAGTCTGATTGACGATTTCCAAACTGGCGCCTTGTTCAACAAGGTATTTTACTACCGCTAAGTGATTTTTTAAGATGCCTTTGTGTAAGGGGGTCAATCCAGAGCTGTCTTGAGTGTCTATGGATTGATTTTTTTCTTCAACTAAATACTGAACTAGGCCTAAATAATTATTTTCAGCGGCCTCATGTAGGGTTTGCGTTTTCAGAGGGCTATTTGTTCTTTCTAAAAAGCATTTTATAACAGAAAAACGTTTATTAAGCGCAATGATATCTAAAAAATTGACATTAAATTTCTTGTCCGTCTGCAAACTAGCACCTTGACAAGCAAGATAGTTCACAATATCTAAATCGCCATTAGCGAGAGTTTTTTGTAATAAAAGCGGCTTGTTAATAGGTTGAACGGATTGTTGTTCAATCAAATAGTTAAGGATGCCTAAATAACCTTTTTCAGCAGCGACCTTCGGCGTGGGTAGAGAAACATTTTTTTCTCCACAAATATAGTCAACAATGGTGAAGTGGCCATTAAGCGCAATGTTATTTAGGAAATCGAGATCAATTTTAGCTTCCGTCTTTAAGCTTACTTCTCGGAAAAAAAGATATTTTACCATATCTAAGTGGCCATTAACGGCCGCTTTTTTTAACAAAACCCAAGCGTTAATAAGCTGAGCTTTTATAAATTGAACGGATTGTTGTTCAATTAAATAGCGAAGGATGCCTAAATAACCTTTTTCAGCAGCGGCCTCTGGCGTGGGTAGAGAAATATTTTTTTCTTCGCAAATATAGTCAACAATGGTGAAGTGAGCATTGAGCGCAATGTTATTTAGGAAGTCGAGATCAATTTGATGCTCATTTTGAAAGCTAAAGTTTAGAGAGAGCAAATATTTCACGATAGCTAAGTGATTGTTCAGAGCAGCCTTCTCTAAGAGCGCCCATCCGAGCATATCTATATCCACATTGACTTTTTTTTCCTCTATCAAGTATTTTAGGATATTTAAACGGTTATTCAAAACAGCATTGTCTAAAATAGAAAGATATAGCACTTTATTGTTTTCAAGCTGATTTATTACTTCAGCCTTTTCTAAAAGATACTTCACGCTCGCTAAGTGACCATGAGAGGTCGCTGTCGCTAAAAGAGTGGTAAAAATATTTTTATTAAGTGCTAAGTGAGCGTCTTGACTCAATACTTTAGCGAAAAGAAAACTTAATATGGCGAGATGACCCTGTGAGGCAGCATAGTACAGTGGTGTATTCCCTGCGTTGTCTTTGGAATTTAGCGGAGAGTCTTGACAAGCTAAATATTCCACTACCGCTAATTGATTATTGGCGGTGGCTAGATGCAAAGGGGTCTGACCTAAATTATTTTTAGTGTAGAAACTTTTAGCTTGCGTTGTTACAAAATATCGCACGATGCCTAAATAACCTTTTTTTATTGCTTCTAAAAAATCAGGAAAAATAATTTTTTCTTCATTTATCAAGTATTGAATAACACGATAATGACCATTGTCGAGAATGGTATCAAAAAAATCTATGTTATTTTTATTTTTAGCGCTTAAGTTGATGCCTTTATGGAGTAAGTATTGCACAATGTTAAGACGACCGTTAATCGCAGCAATAAATAGAGGAGACTGAGCGAGGGTATTAATGGCATTAGGATAAAATTCTTCTTCGACTAAATATTGAACGATGTTTAAATGGCCTTCTCGGACAGCGCAGTTCAGCGGGGTTTCCATTTGCTCATTGAGGGTGTTCAACACAGCACCTTGATCAATTAGGTACTTTACGATATCCAGGTGACCGTTAGTGGCAGCTCTGTGCAAAGGAGTCTGGCCAGCAAGATACTGTCCATTAACAACAACATACTTTTTTTCAATTAAATATTGAACGAGGCCTAAATAACCACTGCCAGCAGCGAATTCCAGTGTTGGCAGCAAAATATTTTTTTCTTCGCAAAGATACTTAATAACCGAGAAGTGGCTATTTAATCCAATGGCATTTAAATGGCCGAAGTCAAACATACTTTGAATGTTTGAAGGTATATTTTGACTAAAAAGATATTTCAAAATAGCTAAATGACCCCCTAGAGATGCCATTTGGAAAAGCGCTCCATCTAAAGTTTCTTTCAGTTGCAAGTGTTGCAATTCTTCCAGCAAATATTTTACAACGGCCAGACGGGAATTAAGAATAGAAATGTGTAAGGTGTTATACCCGGCTTTATTGATTATTTTTGGATTAGCGCCTTGAACAATTAGCCACTCTACGATACCCAAATGACCTTTAGCGGCTGCTTTGTGTAAGGGGGTCCATCCGTTGCTATCTTGCGCATTTATGTCTTGAATTTGATTTCCGATCAGATACTGAACTAGGCCTAAATAATTATTTTCAGCGGCCTCATGCAAGGTAGGCAGAGAAATATTTTTTTCTTCGAAAAAGTATTTTATAACAGAAAAACGTTTATTAAGTGCTAGGGTTTCTAAAAAATTGACATCAAATTTAAGTTCAGTCTGTAATTTAGCACCCTGAGCAATTAGATATTGCACGGTATTTAAGTGGCCATTAACGGCGGCACAATACAAGAGAGTTTGACCTAATCTATTTTTAGAGTGGATATTTTTTGGTTCTGCTTCGATGAAATATTTTAATATCCCTAGGTGGCCTTTTGATGCAGCCGAGTGCGGGTTAATAAAACTTTTTTTATTATCGACTATTAAAGAATTTGTACTGTTTAATTCCATATAAATTATTTTCCTCATCTATATTAAGTAAAAAAATGTCCGCAGCCGTGCTTTCACGGCAGGTATATTTTGATAAAAATACATAAACAATTATAATAAAAAAATAAAATTTTTTCAAAACAAAATCTAACCCTAAGGTGGATATTGAGTTGACAATAATTGCCAGGCTATTATAGTAATAAAATACTGGCATAATATCAGATTAATCATTTTTATTTTTCAGCTTATGACTTCAAAATTATCTGAACTGGCCATTGGTGTGCAAGGAAAATTATTGGGTCCAGATGTTAGCTATACAGGGTTTAGTCTTGATTCGCGTCATATCAAACCAGGGCAGCTTTTTATTGCTATTTTGGGCGATAGGTTTGATGGACATGATTTTATCAAATTAGCTAAACAGCAAGGCGCGGCCGCCGCCTTGGTTGACCGACCAATGGCAATTGATCTTCCTCTATTACAAGTATTAGATACGCGAAAAGCCTTAGGTGCCTTAGCCAAATATCATCGTCATCAATTCTCTATTCCTATTATCGCCTTAACAGGAAGCTGTGGTAAAACCACGACGAAACAAATGATAGTGGCTATTTTGCATGAATCAGGGCCTGTGTTAACGAATCATAAAAATTTTAATAATGATATTGGCGTGCCATTAACTTTATTGAATTTAACCGCCGAACATCGTTATGCGGTGATTGAAATGGGTGCGAATCATTTAGGTGAAATCGCCTATTTGTCGCAGATGACGAATCCCGATGTGGTGTTGATCACTAATATTGAACCGGCTCATTTGCAAGGATTTGGATCCATGGCCGGGATAGCGCAAGCCAAAGCGGAAATTTTTTCCGGTTTGCCGGAAAAAGGGGTTGCGGTTATTAATGCCGATGATAATTTTGCCCCTACTTGGCAAAAACAATTAGCATCTTATCGCGTGGTAGGTTTTGGTTTGTCCAATAAGGCTGATTTTTTCGCCACGCATATCCAGATGGATGCGCAAGGAAAAGCCTCATTTATTTTACACACCCCCTGCGGTGAAGAATGCACAATTGGCTTAACATTGCCAGGACAACATCATGTGATGAATGCCTTAGCGGCCGCTGCGGCGGCAAGTCAGTTGGGTGTTGGCTTAGCAGAGATAAAAGCCGGTTTAGAAAAAGCCCAGCCTGTGCCGGGTAGAATTAATATTATTACCACAAAAACGGGTGCTACAATTATTGATGATAGTTATAATGCCAATCCTAGTTCGGTGGCGGCAGGTTTAAAACTTTTAGCACATTATCCAGGGCGACATATTTTCGTCATGGGAGATATGAGTGAGCTGGGTGAAAATGCAGACCGCTATCACCGAGAAATCGGACAATTAGCCAAAGAATTAAACCTAGAAGAGGTGTATACTTGCGGCGCTTTAAGCGCTTTAACCGCCGAAGAATTTGGTGCTAATGCTAAACATTACACCTATCAAGAGGAATTAATTCCTGTACTTAAGCGTAGTTTGCAGAATAAGGTCACGGTATTAATTAAAGGTTCACGTAGTGCTAGGATGGACCAAGTAGTGGCTGCTTTAACAGAAGATGATGCGTTGTGGTAGCGTGCAACATGCAGCCCATCATTTATTTTAATCGGGGAAAACGAAACACATGTTGTTGTGGTTAACTGAATTTTTATCAAATTACTATCGAGCTTTTCATGTATTTCAGTATTTAACCCTACGCGCTATTTTAGCCAGCTTAACGGCATTTTTAATCTCGCTTTTGCTAGGGCCGAAGATGATACGTACTTTAAGTCATCGACAAATAGGCCAGTCAATACGTAGCGATGGACCCAAAGCCCATTTAAGCAAAGCAGGCACACCGACAATGGGAGGTGCTTTAATTTTGGTCGCTATCGTGTTGACGACCTTATTGTGGGCTAATCTTAATAATCATATGATTTGGATAGTGCTACTCGGGATCACTGGATTTGGCTTGATAGGGTTTGCAGATGATTATCTCAAACTCATGTTAAAAAATAGTCGTGGCCTTATTCCGCGTTGGAAATATTTGTGGCAGTCGATATTAGGATTAATCATTGCGCTGCTACTCTATAAAAATGCGCAATCGCCTATCGAAACTCAATTGGTCGTGCCATTTTTTAAAAATTTACTGATTCCACTCGGTCTATTCTATATACCTTGGGTTTATTTAGTCGTTGTTGGTAGTAGTAATGCGGTTAATTTAACCGATGGATTAGATGGTCTTGCTATTTTGCCGACGGTTTTAGTCGGAGGCGCCTTAGGTGTTTTTGCTTATTTAACCGGTAATATCACCTATGCTAAATACCTAGCTATTCCTTTTGTTCCCGGTGCCGGTGAAATGGTTGTTATTTGTGGTGCTATCGTAGGAGCCGGTTTAGGATTTTTATGGTTTAATACCTACCCTGCGCAAGTTTTTATGGGAGATGTGGGCGCATTAGGTTTGGGAGCGGCACTCGGATGTATTGCGGTTGTGGTCAGACAAGAATTGGTGTTACTGATTATGGGTGGCGTTTTTGCCTTAGAAACTATTTCAGTGATATTACAGGTGATTTCATTTAAGTTAACCGGGAAACGAATCTTCCGTATGGCGCCCATTCACCATCATTTTGAGCTAAAAGGTTGGCCCGAGCCACGTATTATCGTACGGTTTTGGATCATTACTTTTGTATTAGTGTTGTTTGGTTTAGCGACCTTGAAATTACGCTAGTTATCTTATCTATTTATTTTAATCTGCTCATGCCGAAAAGTGAAAAGAAAAATATTGAATGCAGCTTAGCCTTGGCGGGTGTTTTTCAATCAGCGGCCTTAGTGCGGGATCTGGCAAGAACCGGTCAAGCAGAGGCCGCCGCATTTGATACCAGTATTCAAAGTATTTACCAAATTGAAGCCCGCAATGTTGAACAGGTTTACGGTGGCACTATTTGCGGTCTACGTTTAGGTCTGCAAGAATTAGTGAATTTACTCGGTCAAGCTAAAATGACCCACGACCGCGAACTAAGCCGTTATCTAATTGGCTTAATGCATCTAGAACGTAAGTTAATTCGTGCGCCCGAAATAAAGAAAAATTTAAGTCGACGCATTAAACATGCCATTTCCCAAGCCAACTATTTTTCATCCTCGCCACAATTGATTATAAATAGCTTAGCCGATATCTATGTAACGACCTTAGGGGCATTACCTTTTCGTTTACATGTTGTAGGGCAGGGTAAATATCTAGCGCATGCCGAAACAGTTAGCAAAATTCGTGCGGCTTTATTAGCCGGGGTTCGTTCGGCTGTGTTATGGCGCCAATTAGGGGGTTCACGTTGGCAACTTTTTCTTATGCGGCATAAATTGATGGGCATCGGAGAAAAATTATTAACTACACTCAATACGCACTAAATTTTTGCGACATCGTGTAGATAATTTTTGCTACCTTAGTGAAATAGTCTTTCCATGTTGGAATGGATAATTAAAATCTACCGACATCCATTCTGAAAATTTTTTCTTTATTTTTGCACATCGATCGCGTGTTAATTTTCTATTAATTTTTCAACGTTAAACTGCTTGGTTTATTTACTCACTTCGATAGCGCTTATTGATTTTTAATAAAGCATCGTATTTTTTGCGTCGATCATTTTTCCCGAATACTAAAACAATAAATTATAGGATTATTCCTTCTATGCCAAAATATTTACCCGAGATGATAGAATTGCTCATTACCGGAGGAAGAACACCTTCAGATAGAAATTTTATTAAAGTAATGGATCAATTTGTTCAGCGTATTCCCATTATTCATGCGACGACTAAACCCGAATTTTTTATCGCTTATTTTTTAGGAGGGATCTATAACTTTCAGTACACACAGCTAAAAAATAAGCTTGGGGTCATAGCAAGTTTTTGGAAGTATGGCGGCGATAGCCAGACACTGGATTTAGTGTTTAAAATTAATGATCAGGAAAATAAAAAAAATCATTGGGTTTTTAGATCGATAACGATCTGTAATGACAATGGTTCGCCGTATGCCGAAAAAGTCGTTGGAGAACGACCTTATAACAGCGTGGCTTTTAAAGATGTCATGCTCGCTGAGCTGAATTATAAGAATGAAGATCATATAGGCGGTTTAAAATTTACCGAAAAATTTTATCAGACACCTTTTACAGCGCTGCCAAATTCTGATACTTCTGCGCAGGTACAAAATAAATTGACAGATTTTGGTTTTGAAAACATACCATTCGAATCTAATATCCAAGGCATTTGTAAAACTAGTATCGAAGGGTTTAGTTCGAATGAAGAAAAGGTAAAAACATCTCTTAAAGCTTATCTAGAAGGCAGTGTTGAGCTTTTTAGCAAGAATAAGGATCTATTTTCTAGCAGAGTTAGTAATGATTTGATACGAAAAGAAGCCTTTTCACATGGATTTTTGTACGGTAGTTTAAGCTTAAATTTCAAGAATCAATATCGGCTTGATGCTTACGTGGAACGTGTGGCAGGGAATGGCTATGCCGACCTTGTTATGATTAGCCGTGTTAATGCTAATGCTATTCCTATCCTCATTGAATTAAAAGCAGGGACGGCTACGGTAAGGGATGCGGTCGCTCAGATCAAAAAAATAGGTTATTTTCAACATGAGCCGAGTCTAAGGACTTATCACCCAAATGGCGTGATTGCCGGAGTTAATTTTAATTCAGGCAGTATTGTAGTCGACAAAATGCCGATAGCCAGCGAAAATAATATCATTGAGAGAATTGTAACAATTTCTAATAGCTTATCTTCTCCTCATATAAAGCAACAAGAAATTCAAAAAAATCTCATGCATCTTTACTATAGTCGCTTGGGCGGGCTGAATTTTCGTTCTTTTGTATCACTGTTAGTGGGATACGTGCTTTCATTTGAGCGTGTTAATAATCTCCAAGATGTCAGCAAACATCTTTTTTTACCATTTGAGGGCAATAATAATTTAGACCACCAAGCGGCTTTGCTGGCAATTGATTTTAAAGATCAAGGCGTTAAGAAAACCGTAGTTTTTGCGCTGAGTGCCAAAAGAGGGCCTAAAACCCGTAGTCGAGTGGCCGTTCCGGATCATGCCATCGTCACAGCACTGAATTTTTTGTGCACTGAAGGTCAAAAAAATCAACAAAGCGAAGTACAGAAAGTCTCGATACGAATTGATGAGACAAAAATGGCGACTGATTTTTTCGCGTCGATTCATGTAGAGACAATTGATTTGACCTCTTTCAAGGAAGTAACGACTATTTCTCAGCTAAAGGGTGAGCTTCATGAACTGAAAACCTTAACTTTCACTGATTTTTTCCAACCGAGGTTTAGGAGCGAAAGAGAATTTATTTTTTCATCTGACGTAAATGATAAATTAAAAGTTGCTTTATTTCCTCTGCGGGGCTTATTTCAAGGATCCTTAGACGGACAACAAAAGGAATTTTCTTTTCAAGCCATGATGCAAGGAATTACAGCTGGATTAAAAAAAGATTCCTTTGAACTGAGAGCTTTTGCTGAGCCCAATTATTCGGCACAAGGACGCGCGGATTTAGTGATTACCTTGGCTAGTTTCGATGCGCAAAAAAAATTACTCGCTGAGAGAGTATTTGTTTTTGAATTCAAGGCGCTTGTTTCGAGTCATAAGCTACAAGTTAATGCTGCTTTTGCGCTTCAACAAGCTAAGAAATATACAGAGAACCTCAAATCACTGAGTAATGCAAAAGAGGCAATGGTGATGGGCTTAGTGATGAACAGTTATGCGACTTCGGAGGACAGTTTTTTAATAGAAGACTCAGCTATAGCGACGGTGGATCATTTTTCCACAGACGAACAAATGTCTTCTCCGGAACGTTCACCGAATAAAAGGAAATATCACGATCGTGATGAGAGTTCAGAAGAGGAGGGACCTGCTAAACGTCGGTGTCGAAGGAGTGTCGGGACTTCGTGTCAGCTTGATTTTAGCGGGCAAGATAATGAGGAATTGATGAGCGAGCTGGCCGAAGCGCGGAAAAAAGGTCCGGTTATTTTGCTCGCCGATAGTTATGCCTTATTACTTGGCCTGCTTAAAGGAGAGAATTCAGCAGGAAAGATAGTTATCTTGAATGAATCGGTTGAGAATTTAACTCGGGTTGCAGAAATTGTTGCCTTAGCCAGTCAATCGGCAACAGTGGAGACGTGGTTGGAAGAAGTGCAGCGCATTTTCCCCAAAGCGGCCAACATTTTAGTGCGAGGGATAGATAAACTAGGAGATAGGATAGACTTTACCGAATTTAAAGCGCTATTAGCGCGTGGCGATTTGGTCTTGGCAAAGATGAATGCGTTTTCCACTACTCCGCCTAATCTGAATCGCTTTCGTCAGCATCTTGGTATTGAGAATGAAAGGATAGCTGCGATTTATTTAGGTGACTACGAATATAGAACCTTAGGTGGCGAGGATTCGGCGTCTCGCTTCTTGAAAAGAGAAGCATTCAAGACGCAGATTTTATCGCTTTTAGCCTCCGATGAGAGCGTCGATCTTTATCGACGAACATCGCCAAATGATCACGTTATTACTTTTTATAGCGGTACTAAGTCTTACCTAGCGCAGGAATGGCAAGCGGCTGATTTAGCTTCTTTATCATCCGATAGACAAGAAGAGGTGTTACTCAGCTTAAAAGTAGTTGAGCAATGGGATCGTTCCATGGGGCAAGCAGCACTTTTAAGCCGTGATTGGATTCCTATTTTAGCAACGGCCCAAGAAACGGTGTCGGGTAATGAACAAATGCATTTTATCGACCCCGAGACGCAAGATGTCCATATCGTAGCGCTTAATGGACACGCCTCGAGTGTGCTGCGCGAGGATCTCAATCTACTTTATGAACGTATGGCTGAGGCTGTTCCTGCCGAAGTAGGGATGTCTGAATCCTTAAGTGATGCGGCGATGAGTGCAGAGAGTGTTGATGGATTAAACGCCGCCTTCACCGTACAAGCGGTGTTTGACTTCATGAAGCAAAAGGATCGCGCACAATTTCAAACAGAACGAGGGCCTTTATATACAGCGCTGCAGATTCACCATTATCTTAATCTAGCACAAATGGCGCATGGGACGGTGATGGATGTTAACAAAGTGGTTAATATCGTTAAAGACTTGTTACGTGAAGAGGTTAGCTTAGGCGAAAAATCACTGTCTTCTTTTCGATTGGGCTTAAAGCAGGGAGCGAGCGAAGGTTTAGGTATTTTATTCGGTGCAGCCAGCGTTGTTTTAGATAGTGTAGAACTTAATGCCGCTAAAACAGAAGCAGAAAAAGCTACTTTTGGCACTCAATTAGCCTTTGACACAGGTGGTTTATCACTGTCGTTAGCCAGTATGGGTGCCGCTTATGCCGGTGCTGCTGGGACAGCGGCTGCGCTGGGTGCGGGCACAGTGATTCTATCTGGCTTAGGGATTGGTATTAACGCGTTGGTACAAGCTTTTAGTCAAGTGGTTAAAGAAGCAGAAGTGGTTGGCTATTATTTTTATGATTTGGATAAAGCTTATCAACAGCGAGGATATCAAGAAAAGACATTTTCTGTTCGCAATCAATCAGTGATGAATCCTCTCTACGGTGCGGTTGTCACCGAGATTGATTTTATTAACGAGACTATTGCTTACGGAAGCCCTTACATTTACCCGGCCCCTCATTGGGGAGTGGGGAGTGGGAAAATAAATTATCTGCTTTGGATGGGTACAACCCCTCGGGTGATTCGGGATAAACAGCGTGCCATTAATATTCGGGAAAGATTAGCTTATGTAGAAAAATCCACTTTAGGAAATTGGAAAACTGTTTCGACCTGGATTTTACCTGCCACCCCGATTAGCTATATCGATTATGATTGGATGATGCTTCCTGGTGCGACCTCGCGAAGAGATAGTGGTTTTTCCGTACTCAGAAAACTCGAAGAGCAGCCTAACTTCCATTATGACTTTTACGTTTTCCCGAGCGAATTTATTATTAACACGATTCGTGAAGAAAGGGTTACAACTTCGATTAAAATTATTTTAGATGGACAAGAAAGAACATTGATAGTTCCTAATTTTTCAGAACAAGATAAAGAGATCTATAAAAATCTTCACTATCAGATTCAAGCCCCCATTAGGGAGGGTCGTTGTTCCATCGTATTGAATCGAATCGGTTCATTGACCCTGAATAGTCAACATCGCCAGTATACTTGGGTGTTAATTGCAGAGGATCTGTGTATAGATGCGCTAAAATTTACTGCGACTGGGATTGAAATAGCCAATACGCTGCTTGTGCATATCACGTCCCCCTATACTGGAAAATATATTTTTGTTGATAAACAGGGCTCTGCTTTTACGATTGATTGGCAGGCGCAAAAATCATCATTGGTTGAGGTTAATGCGCAATCCTTTAACAATGATACGCTAGAATTAAAGTCTTATTTACAAGGTGGTCCCGCTAACACGACGGTTTTAATCCATGATTTTCCACTCCAGGACCATCAAGGAATTATTTATAAGGGTACGGCTTACTATCTTGCGCAAGAAGATCGTTATATTTATACCACCGGTATTCCTGAGCGTATCAATGGCGATAGTGATTTAGTCGAGTGTGCGGGTAATGATTGTTATTTTGTAAGCCCCGCAAATTTATTGTGGCGTAGCAACAGTCAAACCCATCAACTCCAAGAAAAATATCTATTTTTCTCAGATAGATTAGGTCGTTTGGTCGGCAATGAAAGAAGTCGCTTCCCTGAAAAAGCGCAGATAGAGTCGGCGGCGGTTGAAATAGATGGAAGTGTCAGGATCCTTCAAGTGTTTAACAATGAACAAGGGCAAATCCTACAAACTGCCGGTTATCATTTAGTTGAGGATAAGTTAATTTTATCTGCTGTTGCCGATGATGAATTGTTACAGATGTTAATGGATGTTGAAGATGAGGCGGAATTAATTCCTTATCTTGAAGCTATTTTTAATCAGAAAGCTAATTTATCATCGGGATGGGATGATTATCCGCAACTTTCAGCAAAAACGATTGGCGCCGAAATCGATAGCCTCTTAGCGATTGCTCCGCTCACTGAGAATGCCACATCTAACCTTGTTTGGCTTCGCAAGCAAGCTAAGGAGCAGTATCAACTGATCAATCCGCGTTTGGCTGAAAAACAACTGTTCTTTCTCGGTTCTTTGCGAACCGCCAATGGCAGTGATGTATTTTACTTTTTGCGAGCCGGTCAATCGGATACTCCCGCGCAATTATTTCGCCAAAGTAAAGAAATGGCGGTAGCAGTGCCTGTTGATTTATCGATAACACATGCTTACTACACACAAGGAATGCTTTTTATTCTGACGCCTGAGAATATTCTAAAAAAGTTAAATGTTTTAGGCGAAACCTCTATTGTGAGCTTCAATGCCGAATGGATGCGCAGCAATCAGTATGATTGGTGGGAGAAAATCCCCTCTCTTTTAGTTGAAGAAAACCATCAAGCTAAGGAGCCAATCACCCTCTATGGACTCAGCGATCCATCCGAAAAATCCTTGGGAGCATGGTATGACCCGGGCCGCCAGTGGTTTATTTTAATGCAAGTTCCGACAAAATCCAATGGCGAACAGTTTCGTGTTACTTATTTAGGCCGGGTAGCTGAGTTTGATTTTTTCTTTTGTGACAATGGGATACTTTATCAACAAGCATCTTGTTCAGACGCGATGTCTCGTTATTTTCAAGCGACGCAGTTACAAAAAGCGCTTCCTGCTTTAGTCGCAGTCGCGGATTCCTTGCAGTCGGCTTATTTTCATAAACAACGATTATACTTACATCAAAACGGATTGATTTTTTCACTGGATCCCCATTTGCCTAAAACGTGGTGTTTAGAAAAAGTCGAGAAACGCTGGTTTGAGAATGAACAGCAGGATGAATCTTTTCTGGAAAATAAGACAAGATTTTTGCAAGGCTTGCAGTCAAAGCTGATGACAAACTATGAAAGCGATTTTTTTAGTGCCAACGGTTCTTTTATTGCTATTGATTTCTCCAACAGAACCCGCCCGTTGGTCACAACGCGAAAAAACGCGCTGGTTGCTATCGAGTTGGATGAAGATAAAAATCTCTGGTGGAATCCTGATGAAAACACGTTTTTTTATAATCCTTTTCAGCAAGATAGTTCCGATTGGCGCTATTTAGGCGCGTGTTCTGGTAAAAATGATGCACAGGGTATTTGTTTTTTTACTCCTAAAGCAAAGATGATTTATTTCAATCCAGATTATCAAGATAATCCAGTTTATTTCTTAACTGATTCTTTACAGCAGCTTAAATTTCCGGCTGAACTAGCGATTAGCTATAAAACATTTTTTTTATTGCTACTCAATCTCCCTGCTAATTCATCAGAATATTTTATTCCGTTACTCCGCGATCAAAAAAGTCTTAACTTATATTTTTCCAGTCAAGCCGCTTATACCTTCGAAGTCTCAAAAAAGGTCATGGCGCACTATCAAGTTAATTTTTACCAGTTTTCAGATTTTTCTGAAAAAACTCTGAATTTTTTACTTGAAGAGGGGGTTAAATATCAAAAAAGTGGACAAGATATTATTCTTTCCAGTGCTAGTGTTTCGGGTCAGTGGACTTTTTTACAAGGAATCGTCGATGAAGCTTGGAATAGAACCAAGCTGCAAGTTTATTATGATGAGGGAAGTGAAGTGCGACTCTTTTCTTTCATTAGTGTTAGGAGGAATTTGTTAAATCGAAATGAAATAGGGCTCTCCTTAGGAAAGAGGTCTTCTATTTATTTTCATCAAATTTTGCACCGCCATGAGGTGGAAATGCCAAACTTTAGCGAAACCCGAATAGCGCTTCCTAGCAAAGTACAGTCAGTATCACCGTGGTTAATTTCTTTCTCTTTGTCCCTCTTAGCGGTATTGGCAAGTGGCATAAGCTATGTTTTTATCAGACGGTTTCGCCAAACTCGATTGCTTACTTTAGCCGAAAGAAGAGTAGTCGCTGTTTCACTGCTTCCTCTACTGAGTCAAGCAAACGTAGCCGACAATAGTGTGGTGGATTGTCATCGACACGACTTTTTTACTCCTGGCCAATGTCTACAAAACCAATCCGCTATTGGTTTATTAGGCTATTGTCACAATGGCAGAGAAGCATTGCTATGGTTTAAAAGCACCAATACATCCAGCGATACGGCGGAACTTCTTGGATATGCACTTTGGCAGCATCAGGATCCACCGGCACTGAATGCCACTTTGAATTGGCAAGCGACGCGCGTAACCGCGAGTTCCGATTATTTATATCTTGACCCGCAGGATGCCTGTAGGCAAGCCATTGATTTGCAAAAAATTAAATCGATTCCCATGTCACAGATATTTTCTTATCTGCCCGAGGAGGCGAAATTATGGTTGCAAAGCAAGTGGGCGTATGAAGCGAGCGTGCACGAGCAGGCTTTACAAGATGCAGCGGCCAATTTTAGGGCTAAGCAGCTCGCTGGCCAAATCGGTTTAAATTATTTAGCCAGCGAGTTTTTACTCTATACCAAGGCAGGCGATTGTTTTCAGCAGCTAGGTTTGCAGCCTAATTGGCAGGCTCAGGATCATCGTTATTATGTGGCGCGAATTTTAAGTGCCGGAGGGCAACTCTTGTGGGGCGATCCATTACCAAGCAATCGAATAAGCACGATAGTAGCCGTTGGTTTAGAAACAGCCCTGTTACATCCTAAGCTACAAGCGGGATATTTTGGCCTATCGTCAAATTCACGCTATACCAAACAAGCGCTACGTTTTTTGGCTGATTTATTACAGTTTGGAGTCTACAATTTCGCTTATTTACCCAGCGCGCTGGAACTTTTATTTTTCGATTATGCACCTGTTCAGACGATTGTCTTGGGCTTGCGTGCGCTATTGAGTCTTGTCGCCATAAACAACGACCCCAGTTATTACTATTTAGGGATCACTTTATTTCTTTTACCGCAATTACCCTTATTGTTGGAACATCTGGGTATTCCGGTAACACATTATGTCAGTCAGACACTGGAAAAATTGACACAATTTTTTATTTTTCAGAGTTTAATCTCTCAATTTACACGAACGCCGGATTCTGATCGTTCAGCTGAACAAAAAAGGGCATTAGATGTGGCGCAACAACGCGTAACACAAGGTCAACAGCGATTATCGCGCGTGCTAGAACCAGTGATTACTTTCTTTAAGCCGAGAACTCAGCATGATGATTCCGACGACGAGACAAGGAGAGCACGAAGTGCGCAGCCCGCGGGCATGCGTTGACGGGCGAAGCAGGAAACGCATCAACGCCGTCAAGTCATGGTGGGAGCCAGTGCGCGCAGCCCAGAATGGGCCAGTGCGTAGCGGACCCCGGACGAATCGGGGCGTAATTTCAGTCGCGTAATGCGAACAAATTTTGGGGGCACGACGGCCAAAATTTTTTGTGAGCATAGCGACTCGCTTGAGTCAATTAAAAAAGGAATATAACAGACTGAAAATGATTTTATATTGCTATTTATACACTTGGTGTGAAAATATTTTTAATTTACTGACTCCTGATGATGAAACTATAAATAGCAGCACATTTGTAGATGCTTCCACCGGAAAAGAAATCAGTTACTCTGTACACTCGATAAAAGACTAGGTCAAGATAAAACAACGGGTGATAGCGTCTATGTTAGAAGAGGAATCATCTGAACAGCTTATTCAGATAAAAAACTTATTGGAATCTTGTCTCACTACGTTAAGGTGTGATATTTCAAGACATCTGAGACATTTTAATTTTTTTAGCTAAGCGTAAATAGTGGTAATTTCTTGGACGAATTGTTTCCTGTTTTTGCCAGTATTTTTCAGTGACTGTAGTCTGGATGGGAATTTGTTTTTCTAGTGCTAAATAATGCTCATAGGGGGTTTTTCCATTTAGAGAAGCATGTGGACGCTGATGATTATAAAAATGTTCCCAATCC
>NMOS02000022.1 GCA_002290645.2 Candidatus Aquirickettsiella gammari | reverse complement strand
ACTCCCGCGTCATGTTTGGCAATAATCCAGCGAATGTCACATTCATTAGCGATAGCCAAATTACCGCAACGGTACCCGCAGGGACTGCGCTAGGCCCAGTCCCCGTGGTGGTTACAACGTCGGGCGGCCCTTCAGCAGCAATCCCTTATAGATACGCCGCTGTATCGGTGATTACGACGCTAGTTCCTAATGCAGGCTCGGTCGACGGTGGCAACACGGTGACGATTAACGGCAGCGGATTTACCGGTGCCTCCAGCGTCATGTTTGGCGGTACTGCAGCGACTACTTTCACAATCAATAGCGATAGCCAAATTACCGCAACAGCACCCGCAGGGACGATAGGCACAGCCGGTGTTGTGGTCACAACACCGGGTGGCATTTCAGTACCAAGCCCCTATACTTATACTGCTCTACCGGCGATTACCGCTATAAATCTCAATACAGGCCCTGTATTCGGTGGCAACACGGTGACGATTAACGGTCACGGATTTACCGATGCCTACAGCATCACTTTTGGCGGTACTTTAGCGACTTTCACCGTCAATAGTGATAGCCAAATTACCGTAACGGTACCCGCAGGTCCGCTAACCCTAGTCGACCTTCCCGTCGACGTTGTTATAACAATGCTAAACGGTGCTGCAACTGCACCAAGCGCGTATACTTACTCCCCTATACCAGTGGTTACGACGTTAAATCCCATTGCAGGTTCTGCAGCCGGTGGCAACACGGTGACGATTAAGGGTCACGGATTTATCAATACCACTGGTGTTACTTTTGGTGGTACTGGCGTTACTAAATTCACCGTCGATAACGATCAGCAAATTAGCGCAACGGTACCAACAGGTACGCTAGGTGCAGCCAGCGTTGTGGTAAGCAAAGGGCTTTTATCTGGAACAGCACCAAATCCCTATACCTACACTGTTTCACCGGGAATTATAACGCTAAATCTCACCACAGGCACTGTAGCCGGTGGCAACACGGTGACGATTAATGGCCGTGGATTTACCGGAGCATCCCGCGTCATGTTCGGCAGTGAGCCAGCGATTTTTACAGTCAATAGCGATAGCCAAATTACCGCAACGGCACCCGCAGGGACGCTAGGTGCAGTCGACGTGGAGGTCACAACGCCAAACGGTATTGCAACCGCATCAAGCGCCTATATCTACTCCGATATCCCTGCGATTGCGACGCTAAATCTCAATACAGGTCCTGTAGGCGGTGGCAACACGGTGACGATTAACGGAAGCAGATTTACCAGCGCCTCCAAAGTCACTTTTAACGGTAATCCAGCCACTTTCACCGTCGATAGTGATAACCAAATTACCGCAAAGGTACCCGCAGGTCCGATAATAGCCTTTAACAATATTGCAGTCGACGTGGTGGTCACAACGCCGGTTGGTACTGCAACCGCATTAAATTTCTATACCTACACCGTTCTACCAGGGATTACGACACTAGTTCCAACGGCAGGCTCTATCGCCGGTGGCAACACGGTGACAATTAACGGCAGCGGATTTATCGGCACCACTGGCGTCACTTTTGGTGGTACTGGCGTTACTAAATTCACCGTCGATAACGATCAGCAAATTAGCGCAACGGTACCCGCACATGCAGTAGGCTCAGCCTCGGTTGTGGTACAAAAAGGGTTATTGGTTTCTGCGACAGCACCAAGTCCCTATACCTACAACCTTGTCCCAGGAATTGCGACGCTAGCTCCCGCGGCAGGTCCTGTCGCCGGTGGCAACGCGGTGATAATTAATGGTGGTGGATTTACCAGTGCCTCCCGCGTCATGTTTGGCGGTACTGCAGCCACTGCTTTCACAATTAATAGTGATAGCCAAATTACCGCAACAGCACCCGCAGGGATAGTAGGCTCGGTTAACATTGCGGTCACAACACCAAACGGTACTTCAGCACCAAGTGCCTATATGTACCAAGCTGTACCAGTAATTACGACGCTAAACCTCAATACAGGTCCCTTAGTCGGTGGCAACACAGTGACGATTAACGGCAGCGGATTTACCAATACCTCCCGCGTCATGTTTGCTGATAATTCAGCGACTTTCACCGTCGATAGCGATAGCCAAATTACTACAACAGTACCCCTAGGTGGGCTCATAGGCTTTGAAAACTTTAGCGTCGACGTCAAGGTCACAACGCCGGGTGGTACTACAACCGCATCAAATTTCTATACCTACGCTCCTATACCAGAGATTACGACGCTAAATCCCGCGGCAGCTCCTGTCGCCGGTGGCAACATAGTTAAGATTGGCGGTCTCGGATTTACCAATGCCTCCGGTGTCAGTTTTGGCGGTACTGGAGCTATTAATTTCACCGTCGATAACGATCAGCAAATTAGCGCAACGGTACCCGCACGTGCGGCGCTAGGCCCCGTCGACGTGGTGGTAAGCAAAGGGCTTGCTTCTGCAACAGCACACATCCCCTATACTTACATCGCTCTACCGACGATTATAACGCTAGATCCCATTGTAGGTCCTGTAGCCGGTGGCAACAATCTGACAATTAACGGTCGTGGATTTATTGGTGCCTTCCGCGTCATGTTTGGCAATAATTCAGCGACTTTTACAATCAATAGCGATAGCAAAATTACCGCAAAGGTACCCACAGGCGTGGTAGGCCCAGTCGACGTTATGGTCACAACACAGAACGGTACTGCAATAACATCAAGTGCCTACATCTACTCCGCTGTACCGGCGATTACGACACTAAATCCTTCTACAGGCCCCCTAGTTGGTGGAAATACGGTGGTAATTAACGGTCACGGATTTATCACTGCCACCGGCGTCAGTTTTGGCGGAAGTGAAGCAGATTTCACCGTCGATAGCGATCAGCAAATTACCGCAAAGGTACCCGGAGGTCCGTTATTCCTCCCTGGCAACCCCACAGTCGACGTCGTGGTCGTAACGCCGGGTGGTACTGCAACCGCATCAAATTTCTATACTTACGCTCCTATACCGGTTATTACGGCTCTAGCTCCCACTAAAGGCTCTGTAGCCGGTGGCGACACAGTGAAGATTAGTGGTCTCGGATTTACCAATGCCTCCGGTGTCAGCTTTGGTGGTAGTGGAGCAATTGGAGCAGTTTTCACCGTCAATAGCGATAACCAAATTATCGCAACGGTACCCGCCCATGCAGTAGGCCAAGCCTCCGTTGTGGTAAGTAAAGGGCTTAGTTATGCGGCAGCACCCATCCCCTATACCTACACTGCTGTACCAGGAATTACGACGCTAAGTCCCAGTGCAGGTCCTGTTACCGGTGGCAACGCGGTGATAATTAACGGCGGTGGATTTACCAATGCCTCCCGCGTCATGTTTGGCGCTACTGCAGCGACTACTTTCACAATCAATAGTGCTAGCAAAATTACCGCAACAGCACCCTCAGGTACGGTAGGCTCCGTTAACATTGCAGTCACAACGCCAAACGGTACTTCAGCACCAAGCCCCTATCTATACACCGCTATACCGGTGATTACGACTATAAATCCCCCTACGGGTCCTTTCTCCGGTGGCAATACGGTGATGATTAACGGTTACGGATTTACCGCTACCTCTAAAGTCACTATTAACGGTAATTCAGCGACTTTCACAGTCAATAACGATAGCCAAATTAGCGTAACGGTACCCGGGGGTCCGTTATTCGTCCCTGGCAACCCCATAGTCGACGTTGCGGTCACAACGCCGGGAGGTACGGTAACCGCACCAAAATCTTACACCTACACCCCTAACCCAGTGATTACGACTATAAATCCCACTAAAGGCTCTGTAGCCGGTGGCAACAATGTAGTCATTAACGGTGTCGGATTTATCGGGGCCACCGGCGTCAGTTTTGGCGGCAGTGGAGCAGCTTTCACCGTCAATAGCGATAGCCAAATTACCACAACGGCACCCGCACGTGCGGCAGGCTCAGCCTCCGTTGTGGTAAATAAAGGTATTTTTACTGCTGTAACAGCACCAAGCCCCTATCTATACATCGCTATACCGGTGATTACGACGCTATCGCCCGCGACAGGTCCTATTGCCGGTGGCAACGTGGTGACGATTAATGGTAGCGGATTTAGCGGTGCCTCCAGCGTCATGTTTGGCGGTAATTCAGCCACTAATTTCACCGTCAATAGCGATAGTCAAATTACTGCAACAGCACCCCAAGGCGTACTAGGCTCGGTCACCGTTATTGTAACAACGATAAACGGTGCTACATCAAGCCGCTATACGTACACTTAGTTTTATAGGTATTTTAGGTTTTAATAATTAGGGTTCTATTGTAAATTTAACTGAATAAGCTACTTAAAAAAATATTAAAAAAGTTACAAACAGATTTGAACTTTTCAGTAGGACTCTAATTAACTCGTGTTACGCAGAAGCCTTGGCTATGGCGGATTATATTTAAATGGGATAATGGGAATGCAGAAAAAGTAGACATAATTGATTACCACTAAGAGAATTATTTATGTTACCTACGAATAGAGAACCAACTCACCCTGGCGAAATGCTTTTAAAAGAATTTTTAGCACCTTTAAAGTTAAGCCAAAAATCCTTTAGCGATCATATAGGGTGGACTTACACGCGTCTAAATGAAATTATTAATACACGTAGAGGCATTACTGGGGGTTCAGCTTTAACACTGGCAGAAGCACTGCCAGAAGCCTTTCAAACTGAACCGGAGTTTTGGCTAAATTTACAATCAAATTGGGACTTATGGCATAGTCTAAAAAAACATCGTAAAGTTAAACCACTGAATTTAACTCGTAGAGCAGTTTAATTTAGTCAATGAAAAATTTTTATCATCCTTACCGATTATTGCGGATTTTATAACAGTACCCGATACCTTAGCCTCTGGGCCAGCCATAACATAACTCCCCATTAAAATATAAACACCTTAGTACCTAAATTTTGCCAATTTTTGTGATAAAAAAATCACATTACCTGTGTGCTAACTTTTAAGTCCACTATTTGAAGTTTCCGGGAATATTATTAACTTAACACAGAGTTGCTTGAATGCTTTTTGTAGGAATCGGTTCTGCATCGTTCAGCCGGGTAAGGTAAACACCTGATTACTTAAGATTTAAAAAAGTAATTATAATCAATTGCTTACACCAAGGAGTGGATGACTGTTAATCATCCGCTCATTAATCAGCGCATCGAGTTAAAAGATAAATAAATCAAAGGGTTAAATTAATTAAAACCCTTTTTAAAAAAGCTTGGTGCGAATTTTGCATGATACAAAATTATTTGACTCAATCAAGCTTATTTAAATTAAGCTTACTCCCAATTTCTTAGCGACTTTGGCCAAGGCCTTATCTTTGGTTGCCAAAGGGACACCTAGCCGCAATGCTAATTCAAGATAGCTTGCATCATAGCTGGTTAAAGCCTCACGGTGTGCTAATTGACTGGTTTCATGAAAGGCGCGATAAGCGGTTTCTTCATCGACTTGGATGGGTAAGCGACCCATCAATTCTAAGGATAAGATGACATGCGCGTAACTAATACGCTTACGTCTTTCGGCTAGAATTAATATATTTCCAACCTCTAATGGCCACAGACTCGGCACAAAAGCCGTTTCTTCCTCTAAGCGTTCCAATAAATTCCAGGTATGGGCACTTGCTTCATCCGTAAAACACCAGGACAAAGCAATAGAAGCGTCCAAAACAAAACCCATTAACGTCTACCCTCATCACGCAATTTTTTCCAATCCAGACCCAGCGTATGTCCTCGGCTCAGATCCTTTAGGTCAGAAATAGCCTGGTGCCTGCGCAAATGATTGGCTGTCGTAACAGGTACTAACTTTGCAACAACGCGACCATGTTTGGTAATGACTATTTGCTCACCTTTTTCAACCTTGTCAAGCAATGCCGAAAAATGGGTCTTTGCTTCAAAAGCACCTACGGTTTGCATATGCCCCTCTTAATTAAACTAGATTTAAACTAGTTTATCAGATTAAGCGGGTTTAGCCAACTAAGATGCTAAATGGATTTATTTATTGTGTCGAGCAATTAACTTTAGTCTAAAAAACTAGTGCTTAATAAGTCTGCAATAAAAGATTCAGTGACGCTCGTTTTTGTGCATTCGGATAACCAAAATACGCCAATATCTCTATCGAGGTATAGCGCTCACCACACTTAGGGCAATGTCGTCTACGTAAGATTTTTTTTCCTTTATCGGCTTTGCGCGAATTAATAACTAAGGTTTTTACATATTCACAACATGGATTCAAACATTTCATGTTTATATTCCTTATGAGTTCATAATTTTTTTAAGCGATAAAAACTATTGAATAAGCCAGTCTATAATATTAAATATTTTCCTTATAAACGTCGTATAGTTCCTGACATGACTACATAGCGTCTTAAATGCGTAGGTTCTTCTTTTTTTAGCTTCCGACAGATTTTTACTTTTCTCATACTGACTTTCCTACGCAATCGGTATGCCTTAAATGTCCTAACAAACGGAAAACAATTAAAAAGTAGTGATAATAATCCCGGACGTTTCATCATAATTTTTTCCTTAATAAACGATAAAATTTAGTGCTAATAGTTATTAAAAATAAAAAATACTAGCCTTCTTTTTTTATCCTCCCTTGAGAAGATAAATCATACGGATAAATCACTGAGTAATTATTACTCATATTTATACTAATTGGCTCTGGAATATCCTCAGTAAAGCCATGTATCCTGTTTTGATGCTCTATTTGGCCTGTTAAGTAAGTGGACGAAACAGTTAATTTATTGACCGAATAGTAATTTTTGTAACGTCGTTCGAATTCTTTTTGTAAAAAAATTAATTCTCGTTCTGATTGCTGACATAAAAATATCCAACCCCCCATATCTTTGATCACTGCATGGATACGTGGATCATTAAATATCACGCTGTCATAATGACCTACATGCCTAATCGTTTTAATAATTTCTGTCCAGGCCACTAAACTTTGACTATCTGCATCACCTTCAATGGCTTTAATCCATTCGGCCGGACTAGGAAAACCTTTTTTAGCGTAATTGGGATTATTTAAAAAATTCCATAAAATCGTTTCAAACACTGAAAAAGAATATTTTTTTAAACAGTCCCAGTAGGTATGTAATAGTAAAAGTGAAAGCTTACGATTGTAGACTTCGGCTAAAATCAGTAATCCTTGCGTAAACTTTTCTTGATCCTTTGTGTTCATAGAATTTTTTTCTCCTTTAATAATTGAGTTTCAGCGTATTTATCGCGATCTAATAAACTTGAAGTAAGCCATTTTTTAGCGACTTGCAAATTATGATCAAAAGTAATTGGAAATGAACTAGGATAGGATAAACCCTGCATTTTTTGACGTTGCTCTTTGGCAAGCCAAGTGTGAATATGAGACAAAATATGAGCGCGTCGTTTACGTTTAGTCGGATTGGCTAAATTCCAGTTAACCAGTTGCCGCAACTCCTGTAATACATTAATTTCTGTATAAATACTTTGCCAAGCTTCATATTCCTGCTTACTCACACGATAGGGATCACTGCCATACAAGGGGATTGCAAACAAAAATTCTCTGTTTATCGGTAGCGATGTAAGCTGTTCTGACTTGATATTTTTCGATAAACTAAAACCAAAGTGCTGAGTATTGTTTAGCTTTTCTTCATCTTCTTTATCAGACTCAGCTTCCTTTAATCCATCATCTTGCTCCTGTTCCTGTTCCTGTTCTTGCTCCTGTTCCTGTTCTTGCTCCTGTTCCTGTTCCTGTTCCTGTTCCTGTTCTTGTTCCTGTTCTTGTTCCTGATTCAAACAAGTCTTAGCAAAAGACTTCACTTTAACTTTCGCATAATGTTTATTTAATGTTTCGTCAAAGGCCTGTACAAAGGCTTTCCCTAAGCCTTTAATAAAGGATTGCAATGTATGATAAGCTTCTGTTTTGAGAGGACACTCGGGTATTTCATCCCAATGAACTGCCCAACTTCGTATAACATTAGGCGATTGCGGTTTATTATATTTAATCGCATTGCTGATAAAAATAACACGGGCTTTTAGATCTGCTTTAACTAAGCCTTGCTCAGTTACTTCTTTAAGTGCACGATGAAATCCAACTAAGGGCCAAGCCAGCTCTTCTGCCATAGCACCTGCACCCGCGCGATAAAGACCTGGAATAGACGTCGTATGCGGATTAGTTAATAAATAAAGAAAAAGTGCTTGGCCACTTGGCTTTAATGGCGTTAAAGATCGAAATTTTTCGTCGCACCAAATTCTGACATCTAACATTCGATAACGCATATTTTTTCTCATTGAGTGAAATATGTTTAGAGTTTATTTGTTAATCAATTCAATCACTATCTTTACTGATAATTTAAAATTATTTTTTGACCATCTGATAAAAATCAGAAAAAATTATTACTTTATTTTTTCCTACTATCTAATGCTTCAAAAAATTAGCTGCCTTAGAAATACTCAATTTTTCTCGATCAACCTGATCTATCAATTCCGTATTGCCATATAGTTTTATTTTTTTAGCATTCTGATAAGTAAAATGACTACCAAATCCTAATCGATTTGCAATCAATTGGCGCATAGGACCGTTTTTTTCAGCTAAAACTTCTGCATGAATATTCCTAAGTGGTATTTTTAGATTGATTTTACTGGTTATATTTCTTTTTTTTGTAATCAGATGCTGCGATTTTTTAACCAAATCGGTACGATATCCTTGCCTATTACCTAAAAATCTCTCTAAGGCTATTCCTGTAGCGACACGTTCACTGATAAGGAAATTTTTTACAAACAATTCACTGGAATAATTTCCATTGGCTAATTCAATTAAGGATAAACGCCAAGCTGGAATTGTTTTTTTTAACTTAAATTTATATAAAGCAAAGGTTTTATCGCCAAAGATAAGCGTGTTTTCCTGATCAAGACAAATGGGGCGTTGCTTATAAAGTGAAAACATCTCATCGCTTTTATTAATAATAATTTCTGGTTTTGTGGACTTTATACGTTCTATCGCGACGTATACTAATTCGCAAGGTGGTAAATCAAATTTTGGCAAACATAATGTTAAGTGCTTTAAACGTTGCACAATATGAAAAGGTACTAAATCTTTCCAATTAATTTCACCTCCTGTTAAACACTCGATTTGCAAAGCAAATTCTAAGGGTATTTTACTAATCCCTTTTATCCAAGCATAAATATGTTCACGATGTACGCCTAATTTTCTGGCCATATGTTTAACTGAACCTAAATTGTAAATGGCTTTATCCAACATTGCTTCCTGCATGTCCTCATCCTTCTTTTGCTTTCTAAAAAATTCTATCTAATAAAAATTAAAATTTTTTACTTTTTATTTGGGTATCTTACTACCATAAAATTCATTGTTTTGTGAGGATTAGGAACTATTATGCAACCTCGTTTAATCCGCTTACGCGATGCGCCAAAATATTTAGGGATGGATAGAAATCGATTTAATAGCGAAGTAAGACCTCATTTAGTGACCTTAAAAATTGGCTCACAAGGTGTCGCCTTTGATCGCATTGATTTAGATCAATGGGCGGATCAATTTAAACAAAATGAAGGAAAGCCTGCAAAAAAATATATCCAATGGCCAGAGAAAATAACCGATCCTTGCTAGACGAGTATCAACCGGACTCAAGGAGAGTAAAATATGGCAAGAAGGCACTTGCCCGGCCTGATTAAAAGAGGCTCGATATGGCACATCAATAAAAGAATCAATGGCCGACGCATTACAGAAAGCACACGATCCAACAAACTTGAAGAAGCTGAGCGTTATTTAATCCACCGTCTAAACGAAATTCGCCAAGCCAGTATTTACGGAATACGCCCCAATCGATGCTTTCGAGAAGCAGGCAGTAAGTTTTTAAATGAAAATCAACACAAAAAAAGTTTAACCATTGATGCACGGATGTTAAAGCAATTAGATCCTTTTATAGGTCATTTATTGCTAAAAGATGTGCATCAGACAAATCTACAGGCATACATTAATGCCCGTAAAATTGCAGGCGTAAAAAATCGCACTACTAATTATGGCTTGCAAGTAGTACGTCGGATTTTAAATTTAGCCGCTCAAGAATGGCGAGACGAATACGGCCTTAGCTGGTTAATTAGCGCGCCAAAGATTCGTCTACTTCCAGAACATAATAAACGCTTAGCGTATCCTTTAGATAGAGAAGAAGAAAAGCGATTTTTCAATGAATTACCTCTCCATTTACAGCAGATGGCCTTATTTGCAGTCAATAGCGGTTGTAGAGATCAAGAAATTTGCCGCTTACAATGGAATTGGGAAGTGGCTATTCCGATGTTAAATACTCACGTTTTTATTATTCCCGCGACCTATGTCAAAAATCGTCAAGATCGTTTGGTTGTTTTAAATGAACTTGCCAGCGGCGTGATTAAAGCACGACGTGGTATACACCCCCATTTTGTCTTTACTTATCGCAATAAACCGTTAACACGAATGTTAAATTCAGCTTGGTGCCGAGCACGGCTTAAAGCCAAGTTACCTCAGCTGAGGGTTCATGATTTAAAACATACCTTTGGACGTCGTTTACGCGCAGCCAATGTCAGCTTCGAGGATAGACAAGACTTGCTCGGCCATAAAAGCCAACGTGTTACTACACATTACTCTAGTGCTGAACTAAGTAATCTGATTGCCGCGGCTAATACCATCTGCCTCGCAAAAAAAAGCACCCCTATTTTCAGGTCTTTAAAAAATTTAATCTGTTAAACCATAGCTCATTAAGATCTGTAAAAAATTAAAAAAACACCGCGCGTCATTCTATGCGCTGCGAGTATACGCTTCAACTTAATTCAAGCGCCGAAAAACCCTAGCAGATCATAATTTCAGATTCAGATAGTACATTTTGTAAATGAAATAAGTTTATAGGTATTTTATATTAAAAATAACGACTAAATAATGATTTCAATTAAAAAGATAAATATCTGTAAAAAATTTTTTAGTACTTTCGTCTAGATAAGGAGAATATGGCGATAACAATGCGCTAAGCGAGGAATCCAAAAGGACATGCTTCTCTTAACAGCGAAGCAGAAACACATCGCCGTCAAATCATAGATTGCAAAAGTACTGTGTGAAACCCAGAAATAACTGATTGCACGTCGAGTGCTGGGCGAATCGAAACCGAATATAAATCGCGTGATGCAAACATATCTGAAGCTAGGCTGAGGGTAATAGAGGGAAATGTAATTATGTTCAAATCAAAACCAAAACTAAATAACTCTTTGATGGACCTTACAGTGGGGGGCGTAGCCGATGCACCGGTGATTACGACGCTCACTCCCAACGCAGGTCCTATCGCCGGTGGAACCGTAGTAGTGATTAACGGCAGCGGATTTATCGATACCAGCAGCGTCACTTTTGGCAGTACTTTGGTGAAATTCACCGTCAACAGCGATAGCCTAATTACCACAACGACACCCGAAAATCCGTTAGGCCCAGTCGACGTGGGAGTCACAACGCCAAACGGTACTGCATTAATGCCCTATACTTACGCCGCTATACCGACGATTACGGGCATAACTCCCACCTCAGGTCCTGTCGCCGGTGGCAACACGGTGACGATTAACGGTAGTGGATTTACCACTGTCTCCCGCGTTACTTTTGGTAATAATTCCGCGACTATCATAAGCAGTAACGATAGCCAAATTACCGTCAGAGTACCCGCGCGTACGGCTGGCACAGTCAACATCGTGCTCACAACAGCGGGTGGTATTGCAACCTCAGTAAACGCCTATACCTATATTGCTCTACCGATAATTACAACGCTCACTCCCAACGCAGGTCCTCTCGCCGGTGGCAACAATGTAACGATTAGGGGTAGCGGATTTACCGGGGCCACCAACGTCACTTTTGGTAATACTCCCGCAACTTCTTTCGTTGTTAATAGCAGTAGCCAAATTAGCGCCACGGTCCCCGCGCGTACGGCTGGCACAGTCAACGTGGTAGTCACAACAGTGGGTGGTAATTCAGCACCAAACCTCTATACCTACGCCCCCATACCGGTGATTACGACGCTCACTCCCAACGCAGGTCCTCTCGCCGGTGGCAACAATGTAACGATTAGGGGTAGCGGATTTACCGGGGCCACCAACGTCACTTTTGGTAATACTCCCGCAACTTCTTTCGTTGTTAATAGCAGTAGCCAAATTAGCGCCACGGTCCCCGTCGGTACGGCAGGCCCAAGCAACGTTATCGTCACCACACCAGGTGGCACTTCAGCAGCAGGTATCTATACCTACGCCCCGATCCCGATAATTACAGCGCTAAGCCCCAGTATAGGTCCTATAACCGGTGGCAACAGAGTGACGATTAGCGGTAGCGGATTTATCGGTACATTGGCAGTTATTTTTGGCAGTAATCCTGCTACTTCTGTCGTAATCAATAACGATAATCAAATTACTGCAACGGCACCCTTAGCAGGTGCGGCAAGCCAAGTCACCCTTGTTATAAGGACACCGGGTGGTACAGCAATAGCATCAACCCTCTATACCTACGCCCCGATACCGATGATCAATAATTTAGTCCCCAGTGTAGGTCCTATTGCCGGTGGCAACACAGTGACGATTAACGGGAATGGATTTACCGCTGCATCCCAGGTCATGTTTGGCGGTATTTCAGTTGAGATCCTAAGCGGTGATGATAACCAAATTAGCGTAGCGGCACCCACACATGAGGTAGGCTCAGTCGACGTTTCAGTCACAACGCCGGGCGGTACTTCACTCGCAAGCTCCTATACCTACGCCCCTGTACCAACAATTACAACCATAGATCCCAGTGCAGGTCCTATTGCCGGTGGCAACATGGTAATAATTAACGGCAGTGGCTTTACTACTGCCTTAAGCGTCACTTTTGGCGCTAATTCTGCTGATTTAACAGTCAAGAACGATGGCCAAATAATCTCATCAGCACCCATGGGCACGGTAGGTACAGTTGACGTGGTGGTCACAACGCTGGGTGGTATGGTAACAGCATTAAGCGCCTATACCTACGCCTCCATACCGGTAATTACGTCTCTAACCCCCACGATAGGTCCTGTCACCGGTGGCAACACAGTGACGATTAACGGCAGCGGATTTGCCGATGTCTCTAGCGTCACTTTTAGTGGTAACTATGCTACTAACATAAGCGGTGACGATGGCCAAATTATCCTAACGGTACCCCCGGGTGTGGTAGGCCTAGCCGACGTTGTTATCACAACAGTAGGTGGTAGTGAAACAGTAGCAGGCGGCTATACTTACGCCCCAGTACCAGTGATCAATAATATCAATCCCAGCGCAGGTCCTCTCGCCGGTGGCAATACAGTGACAATTAGCGGTAGCGGCTTTACCGCTGACTCCAGTGTCATGTTTGGCAATATTCCCGTTAGTAATTTAATAGTCGATAGCGATAGCCAAATTACCGTAACGGTACCTCCTGGTACACTAGTAGGACCCATCAACGTGCTGGTCAAAACGCCGGGCGGTACTTCTTCAGCACGCACCTATACTTACGCGGCTGTGCCGATAATTATAGGGATAGATCCCAGCGCAGGCCCTCTCGCCGGTGGCAACACAGTGACGATTAACGGTAGCGGCTTTACCGCTGACTCCAGTGTCATGTTTGGCAATACTCCCGTTAGTAATTTAATAGTCGATAGCGATAGCCAAATTACCGTAACGGTACCTCCTGGCACTACGCTAAGCCCAGTCGAGGTGTCGGTCACAACGCCAGGGGGTACGGTGACACTCCCAAACAGCTATACTTATGCCCCTATCCCAGTTATCAATAATCTAGAGCCCAGTGCAGGTCCTCTCGCCGGTGGAAATACAGTGGCAATTAACGGCAACGGCTTTGCCGGGGCCACCAGCGTCACTATTGGAGGGAATATCGCCTATTTCACAGTCGATAGTGATGGCCGAATTATCTTAGCAGCAGTCCCCGAAGGTATGGTGCTAGGTCCAGTCGACATTGTGATCACAACACCAGGTGGTACGGTAACACTCGCAAACGGCTATACTTACGCCCCCGTACCGGTGATTACGGCCCTAGATCCCAACTCAGGTCCTCTCGTCGGCGGCAACACGGTGACAATTAATGGTAGTGGATTTACTCCTGACTCCAGCGTCACGTTTGACGGTAATCCAGCGAATGTCACATTCATTAGCGATGGCCAAATTAGCGTAACAGCACCCCCAGGCGCGGTAGGCCCAGTCGATGTAGCGGTCACAACGCCGGGCGGTATTGCAATGGCACCAATCCCCTATATTTATGCCCCCGTACCGGTGATTACGGCCCTAGATCCCAACGCAGGTCCTCTCGTCGGTGGCAACACAGTAACGATTAGCGGTAGCGGATTTACTCCTGACTCCCTCGTCATGTTTGGTAATAATCCAGCGAATGTCACATTCATTAGCGATGGCCAAATTAGCGCAACGGTACCCCAAGGTGCGGTAGGCCCCGCCGATGTGACGCTCACAACGCCGGGCGGTATTGCAATGGCACCAATCCCCTATATTTATGCCCCCGTACCGGTGATTACGGCCCTAGATCCCAACTCAGGTCCTCTCGTCGGTGGCAACACAGTAACGATTAGCGGTAGCGGATTTACTCCTGACTCCCTCGTCATGTTTGGCAATAATCCAGCGAATGTCACATTCATTAGCGATGGCCAAATTAGCGCAACGGTACCCCAAGGTGCGGTAGGCCCCGTCGATGTGACGCTCACAACGCCGGGCGGTATTGCAATGGCACCAATCCCCTATATTTATGCCCCCGTACCGGTGATTACGGCCCTAGATCCCAACTCAGGTCCTCTCGTCGGTGGCAACACGATGACGATTAGTGGCAGCGGATTTACCAATGCCTCCAAAGTCACTTTTGGCGGTCAATCAGTGAATTTTGGATTTAATAGCAATGGCCAAATTATCTTACTGGTACCTTCAGGTACGGTAGGCCCCGTCGAGATTATGGTCACAACACCCGGCGGTACATCAGCACCCAGCGTCTATATCTACGCCCCTGTACCGGTGATTACGACGCTAGCCCCCAGTGCAGGTTCTTTAGCCGGTGGCAACACGGTAACGATTTACGGCAGCGGCTTTACTAATGCCTCCAGTGTCATGTTTGGCAATAATTCCGCTGTTGAGTACACAATCAATAGCGATAGCCAAATTACTGTAACGGCACCCCCAGGTACGGCAGCAGGTACAGTCGAGGTGCTAGTCACAACACTCGGTGGTACATCAGCACCCAGCGTCTATATCTACGCCCCTGTACCGGTGATTACGACGCTAGCCCCCAGTGCAGGTTCTTTAGCCGGTGGCAACACGGTAACGATTTACGGCAGCGGCTTTACTAATGCCTCCAGTGTCATGTTTGGCAATAATTCCGCTGTTGAGTACACAATCAATAGCGATAGCCAAATTACTGTAACGGTACCCCCAGGTACGGCAGCAGGTACAGTCGAGGTGCTAGTCACAACACTTGGTGGTACATCAGCACCCAACGTCTATACCTACGCCCCTGTACCGGTGATTACGACGCTAGATCCCAGCGTAGGTTCGGTCGCCGGTGGCAACACGGTAACGATTAGCGGTAGCGGATTCACCACTGACTCCCTCGTCACTTTTGGTGGCAAATCCGCCGCTATCATAAGCAGTAACGATGGCCAAATTACTGTAACGGTGCCCCCAGGTACGGCAGCAGGTACAGTCGAGGTGCTAGTCACAACACCCGGTGGTAGATCAGCACCCAGCTCTTATACCTACACCGCTTCATCGAGTATCACTAATATATGCCCTAATATAGGCTCTGTAACCGGTGGTAACACGGTAATAATTAGCGGTAGCGGATTTAACTCTGCCTCCCGTATCACTTTTGGCGGTACTCCTGTTGAGTTCACCGTCAATAGCGATAACCAAATTACTGCAACAGCACCCGCCGGCGCACTAGGCCCAGTCGAGGTTGCGGTCACAACAGCGAGCGATACTGCAATAGCACCAAGCCTCTACACCTACACTGCTGTACCGGTGGTCACTAATATATGCGCCAATATAGGCCCTGTAACCGGCGGCAACACAGTGAAGATTAGCGGTAGTGGGTTTACCGATGCCTCCAACGTCATGTTTGGCAACAACCCTGCTGTTACTTTCACCGTCAATAGCGATAGCCAAATTACCGCAACGGCACCTGCCGGTGCGCTAGGTTCAGTCGAGGTTGCAGTCACAACGCCAGGTGGTACGGTAGCCGCACCAAGCCCCTATACCTACACCGCTGTACCGATGGTCACCAATATATGTGCCAATACGGGCCCTGTAGCCGGTGGCAATACGGTGACGATTAGTGGTAGCGGATTTACCAAGACCTCCCGCGTCATGTTTGGCAGTAATTCAGCCACTTTCACCATCAACAGCGATGGCCAAATTAGTGCAACGGTGCCCGCTGGTACGCAAGGCCCAGTCAACGTGGTGGTAAAAACACCCGGCGGTACTTCAACAGCACTAAGTCCCTATACTTACGCCACTACCGCTGTACCGGTGATTACTAATATAGATCCCAATACAGGTCCTTTATTAGCTGGCAACACGGTGACGATTAACGGCAGCGGATTTACCGGTGCCTCCAACGTCATGTTTGGCAATAACCCCGCTACTATCCTAATCGGCGGTAACGATAGCCAAATCAGTGTAAGGGTACCTCCAGGTACGCTAGTAGGCACAGTCAACGTGGTGATCACAACACCGAACGGTACTTCAGCACCAAGCCCCTATACCTATGCCCCTGTACCGGTGATTAATAATCTAGGTCCCTCCGAAGGTCCTTTAGGCGGTGGCAACACAGTAACGATTAGCGGTAGTGGATTTACTCCTGACTCCCGCGTCATGTTTGGCAATAATCCAGCGAATGTCACATTCATTAGCGATAGCCAAATTACCGCAACGGTACCCGCAGGGACTGCGCTAGGCCCAGTCCCCGTGGTGGTTACAACGTCGGGCGGTCCTTCAGCAGCAAGCACCTATACTTACGCCACTGTACCAGGAATTACGACGCTAGATCCCAATGCAGGTCCTTTATTAGGTGGCAACACGGTGACGATTAACGGCAGCGGATTTACCGGTGCCTCCAACGTCATGTTTGGCAATAACCCCGCTACTATCCTAATCGGCGGTAACGATAGCCAAATCAGTGTAAGGGTACCTCCAGGT
>NMOS02000065.1 GCA_002290645.2 Candidatus Aquirickettsiella gammari | reverse complement strand
AAAATGAAATTGATTCAACGTCGCGCTTATGGATTTAAAAATTTTGAAAACTACCGCTTAAGAGTTAAAGTTCTATGTGCTTAATCTGCCCCCTAAAGTGGGAAAGACCCAAAATGAAATTGATTCAACGTCGCGCTTATGGATTTAAAAATTTTGAAAACTACCGCTTAAGAGTTAAAGTTCTATGTGCTTAATCTGCCCCCTAAAGTGGGAAAGACCC
>NMOS02000021.1 GCA_002290645.2 Candidatus Aquirickettsiella gammari | reverse complement strand
CAGAAGGGTTTCATCGTAAAATGAAATTGATTCAACGTCGCGCTTATGGATTTAAAAATTTTGAAAACTACCGCTTAAGAGTTAAAGTTCTATGTGCTTAATCTGCCCCCTAAAGTGGGAAAGACCCGAAAGACCCCAAAAAACGCGCTGATTCGAAAAAAAATCTATGGCGTCCCCAAGGGGAGTCGAACCCCTGTTACCGCCGTGAAAGGGCGGTGTCCTAGGCCTCTAGACGATGGGGACCTACGGTTTTAAGGTCCGCTATTTTGGCTGCGCTCGGCTTGAATGTCAATGTCTAAAATAACTCGCTGAAAATCAATTTTTACAAAATCTATTCCAACACGTATATTTAGCCCTTAATCATTTAAAAAGAGTAGCTATGTCTCATCAAACCTTAAATTTAAGCGATAGACTTTATCACTATATGCTATCGGTTTCTTTGCGCGAACCAGCTATCTTGAAATCGCTACGCGAAGTAACCAGTAAATTATCCTCTCATGCCATGCAGATCTCTCCTGAACAAGGACAATTAATGGGGTTTCTTGTCGAACTAATCGCTGCCCATAAAACCTTAGATATAGGGGTCTATACGGGTTATAGTTCTTTGCTTGTCGCTTTGGCCTTACCTGATAATGGCCGAGTTATTGCGTGTGATATCAATGCTGAAACTACTGCTATAGCACAAGATTTTTGGCAAAAGGCTGGCGTTGCGCATAAGATTGATCTGAGATTAGCACCGGCGTTAGAAACGCTTGACTATTTGATTCAGCAAAATGAGTCAAATAGTTTTGACTTTATCTTCATCGACGCGGATAAACAAAATTATTTAAATTATTATGAGCGCTCTCTAACACTCGCCAGACCAGGTGGTCTAATCCTTATCGACAATGTTCTTTGGAGTGGCAGGGTCGCTAATCCGGATGATCATGACAAACAAACCGTATCCATACGCACATTTAATAAAGCGATTCATGAAGACAAGCGCGTTAGTATCAGCTTAATCCCGATAGGTGACGGCCTTACTTTAGCAAGAAAACACTAGATCTTTCTACCTTTAAAATTAAGCGCTTATAGTGTGGCAATATTCCCTTTCTGTTCTAACCATATTTTACGATCGCCTGATCGTTTTTTTGCTAAAAGCATGTCCATTAGAGAAAGTGTCTTTTGCTCATTATCTATGGTCAGTTGAACAAGGCGGCGTGTATCGGGAGCCATCGTTGTTTCACGTAACTGCAGTGGATTCATTTCACCTAAACCTTTAAATCGCTGTATACTAATTTTTCCTTTCTTCTTTTCTGCCGCAATTCGATCTAAGATACCTTGCTTTTCTTGGTCATCCAGCGCGTAATAAACCTCTTTGCCAATATCAATGCGATATAGCGGCGGCATAGCAATATAAATATGTCCTGCTAAAATTAAAGGCTTAAAATGTTTTAAAAATAAACCGCATAACAGTGTAGCGATGTGTAAGCCATCCGAATCAGCATCGGCCAGGACACAAATTTTACCGTATCTTAAACCCGATAAATCACTAGACCCCGGATCAACGCCCATGGCTACGGCAATATCATGAATTTCTTGCGAGCTTAGCACTTGATTACTCGCCACTTCCCAAGAATTTAATATTTTACCTCTTAGAGGCATAATAGCTTGAAATTCTCTATCTCGTGCCTGCTTTGCGGAACCACCGGCCGAATCACCCTCGACTAAAAATAATTCGGTACGGTTTAAATCGGTTTGGGTACAATCGGCTAGTTTTCCCGGTAATACCGCACCACTTAGAATTTTTTTACGCGCAACTTGCTTGCTGGCACGCAAACGCTTTTGCGCATTAGCTATCATTAATTCGGCTAAACTTTCTGCTTCAGTAATATGCTGATTAAGCCACAAACTAAAAGCATCTTTGATAACACCGGATACAAAGGCAGCCGATTGGCGTGATGTAAGTCGTTCTTTAGTTTGCCCTGAGAATTGTGGCTCTAACAATTTAACAGATAATACATAATGGCATCCTTCCCATACGTCTTCAGGTGCTAACTTTAAACCACGGGGCAACAGATCACGTAACTCACAAAACTCTCTCATTGCTTCTAACAAACCGGTGCGTAAACCGTTAACATGCGTTCCGCCCTGAACTGTCGGGATCAAATTGACGTAACTTTCCATCAATCCTTCGCTACGTTCTAAAAGCCAACAAAGTGCCCAATCGACTTCTTCGTTCTCTGTTGCAAAGTGGCCGTAAAAAGGCTCTTTAGGTAAGAATTCATCTTGCCGTAAACTATCTTTTAGATAGCTGATAAGGCCATCTTCATAAAACCATTCCTCTGTTTTATTATTTTGTTTATCGTTAAATGTAACATGTAGTCCCGAACAAAGAACCGCTTTAGCACGTAAACTGTGCTTTAGACGACTTACTGAAAATTTTTCAGAATCAAAATAGTGTTTATCAGGCCAAAAACGTAAGGAAGTTCCTGTGCCAGCTTGGTCGATCTTCGCTATTTTCTTCAAGTTGGATTTTTTATCTCCCTGCTCAAATTGCATTTGATATATAAATCCATCGCGTTTAATCGTCACTTCTAAATGACGCGATAAAGCGTTTACTACCGATACCCCAACCCCATGCAGTCCACCCGAATAACGATAATTTCTATGGTTAAACTTACCTCCGGCATGTAGACGCGTCAAAATAAGCTCAACACCGGTCACTTTTTCCTCAGGATGGATATCTATCGGCATACCTCGACCATCATCTGTTACTTGTAAAGAATTATCCGCATATAACACAACATCAATATGGCGCGCATAACCTGCCATCGCTTCATCCACACTATTATCAATGACCTCTTGCGCTAAATGATTGGGGCGCGATGTATCGGTATACATTCCAGGTCGTCGTTTAACGGGATCAAGCCCACTTAATACTTCAATGGCTTCAGCCGTATACCGTTTTGAAGGGGAGGAGGATTTGGATTTCATAAAATAGTATTTACTCGCTTTGTTTTAACCACGCTATTCTCACCGCTTGCTCATGGCGTTGTAGCCATTGTAAAGCAATAATAGTCGAACTATTATTAATTTTTCCTTCATCAAGCAAATTGTAAGCGGCTTGTAAGCTCAAAACATGTAAACGAATATCTTCACCTTCCTCAAGCAAACCATGTATTCCTTGCGCTAATCGCGAATCAACCTGCCCACAAAATAGATATATCTGCTCTGTACTGGCACCAGGGCTTACCCAATATTGGCAGATAGGAAATAAATTAATTATCTCAAGCCCCGTTTCTTCTTGCGTTTCCCGTATTGCAACCTGGTTTAAACCTTCATCTTTATCAATTACACCCGCCACAATTTCAATTAACCAGGGTTTTTCTGCTTTTGTAGCAATCCCTGGGCGAAATTGTTCGATTAAAACAAGGTGGTTACATTTTGTATCGAACAATAAAACGCCTACCGCTTCGCCTCGCTCAAAAACCTCTCGAAGCTGTGGATGACTCCAACCACCTCTAAAGAGACGATATTGTAATTTTAGCTGCTCTAACTGAAAGTGTCCCCGATAAAGATTTTTGCGCTCCAAGACTCTGACGTCTGAACGATTAAATTGTAAACTCATAGTACTATTTCTCAACAATGAAACCTGGCATAATATCCAGGCTTTTACCTGGAAAATCTAGGTCTTAGCATTTTAATATAAAAAAAATAATGTGTATTCTTGGCTTTTTTAGCTATAAACAGTCTCAGCAATTTACTGTTTACCCTAGAATTCTATTCGGGATTTATTTGTTTTTTGCGCCACTTACGCCTGCGTTTGCAGCAAATTTACTCGATATCTATCAAGACGCTTTAGCAAACGATACCATCTATCAGGCCGCTATCTCTACACGATTATCCAAACGTGAAGCCATACCACAGAGTGTAGCGGCCTTGTTACCTAATATTTCAGCCCAAGCGAATCTTTCTAGCAATTATCAAAATATAAGCTCATCTTTTCCCCCTCCTGCTACACGGCCTCCTGGAATGAGTAATTTTCAATCGCAGGGTTACACTATTTCCATAAAGCAGCCGTTAATCAATCTAAACGATTGGCTCGCTCTTAAACAAGCCAACAACACGGGTAGGCAAGCTGATGCGTCATTAGCCGCCGCCGCACAAGATTTGATTTTTCGTGTTGCTAACGCCTATTTTAAAGTTTTATCTGCACAAGATAATCTCGAATTGGCGCGCGCGGAAAAAGCCGCTAATAGCAAACAATTAAATCAAGCGCAACAACGTGTCCAAGTGGGCTTAGATGCATTAACCACTGTCTATGAGGCTAAAGCCGCTTATGATAAGTCTTTAGCCACTGAAATTAGCGCGGAAAATACCTTGCGTAATAACCAAGAGGCGCTACGTCAATTAACCGGACAAACCTACTCCAATTTAGCGCGCTTTAAAACAAACATACCCTTGCAATCACCTCAGCCCAATAATATTGAACGTTGGGTAGATACCGCCACGACTTATAACCTTAATCTCATGGCCGCTCGATATGGTGTTGAGATAGCTCGCGAAAATATTAAAATGCAAGCTTCTGGGCATGTACCAAGCCTCAGCTTAGTCGGTAATTATGGAAAAAATAACGCGGCTAATAACAATTTTATCAATCCTAATAAAAATGGCGGCACTTTAAGTCTGGAATTAGAGGTTCCTCTCTTTTCGGGCGGTGCTGTTTTATCCAAAACCCGCCAAGCAGGATATGATTTTCAAACGGCTAGTGCCAATTTAGATAACGACTATCGCGCGCTCATCGTCAATACCCGACAAAAATATAATGATGTACTGGCCGATATCAGTAAAATCAAAGCCGAACGTCAAGCTATTCAATCAGCGCAACTTTCATTGGATAGTAGCCAAGCAAGCTATAAAGCAGGAACTCGCACTATCGTCGATGTACTGCTTGCACAAGAAAACCTTTATGACGCCAAACGTAATGCGGCCGCTGATCAATATAACTATATATTGGATAGCTTATTACTGAAACAAGCAGCTGGCACTTTAAAGCCTGATGATTTAGTGCAAATTAATCAATGGCTTAACAACTCTAAGCGGCGCACTGTAAATTAACTGCCGTTATACTTTTTGAGCTCTCGCTCCCTGTAGAACTACTACTGAAGAACGTGCACGAGTTGTTTTTCTTATTTTCAGACACTCCTGCCATACTGCTATTAACGTATCCATTACTTAACGTCTGTTCTTGTGGTGTAGTAGAAGATAATTCGGATTCCGATACTGACGCTTCAGAAGGATCGGCATGGCTATGCACGTCAAAACTTTTCTTAACAGACGCATAAAAAGTTAAGTTATTTCCTGCTTTTTTAAAAGTCCAATGCCAAATAGCACTCGGGAGCAGCAAAGGAAAAAAAACTACATTTAATAATGGCAATCCAAAGCTCTGTGTTATCGCCTCAAAAAAATTAAGTTTATTTCCGCTGGCACATTTGTTAAAAGCCCAATAATGAATACCTGCTATTAAAAGTAGTGGTGAGAGTATCACTTGCAAAGGAAGTTGTAATAAATTGCCGTGATCATGATCATCATGGCTGTGATCATCCTCTTCGGTGGTAAAAAAACTAAGATCTTGTAGACCTTCTGATATTGCGCAGAAGATTGCAACAAGCGAAGGTGGTACACTAAAAAAACGATCGGTCGTCAAACCTATACTAATTAAATGACCTATAAAAACAAGTGCTTGCAAGGGCAAAATAACTAGCTTAGCTATTAAGCGAAAAGGATTAAAGAATTGTCCCCAACTTTCGTCTTTCACACTAGCTAACTTCGTTTTAATAAAAGATTTAAATTTTTCCACAGGATTTTGAATCACTCGAAAAATAGCAACAAACATCCCTTTACAGTTATTAATGGTTAATAAAGTTGTACTAAATCCATAAATTAAATCCGTTGTGAAGCCAATAGGTATTAAAATGGCGCTTGTGCAATAAGCGAAAAAAATAGGTAATTTAGGCAATAACAAATTTATTCCTTGCCGCATAATAATCCAGCAAGTACCTGCAGAAGCGGCGGTAGCAAATACGGTTATAGCTGTAATTCCCACGGCCACTAAAGATAAGGCTATTAAACGTATTACATAAGCGGCCAGGGGTTCTTTTTTATTTTCATCTTCTTTGCGCTTAAATAATTCGCAAACCTTACTAACCGCCTTTTCAACCGTATCATTTTTCACAATATCGGTGATGATATAGTAGAGTAAAAAAGTTGCCCCTATAGCCGCAAAGATAGCCACTGGCCATATAATGGCCGATAAGGCTGTCGCCGATAGTGACAAAGCTAAACCAATGGTTATAGCTTCATTTACTGCAAAAGCGGTCGCAAAACCGGACACAACCCCCACTGAAAGACTGACTATCCAAAAAAAACGTAAAAACCACGCGCTGTGTTTGGCTGATTTAAGCAGAGGCTTACCAAGCTTGTTCAATTCTTCATCAGAAATGTTATTTCCTCTAACTTGCTGATACAACGAATTTTTTGCTTGATCCAGTGCTTCCTTAGCGTCTTTCAATACGTTTTTATCGGCCTGAAGATCTTTCTTCAAGGATTTATATTTTTCTCTTTTAACCCAATAATCTTTTAAAGAGTTACATTGATTATTGAACCAACTTTCATTTTGGCTTTCTTTTTGGCTTTCTTTATGACTTACAAATTTATTTAACTCGATAAAGAATAAGTGTTTTTGTGCATTAGCAGTCAATAATTTTAGTCTTCCTAAGCCTTTAAAAATACTCGTTCCATAAACCTTACCTTCAATAATGCCCGCAAGGAAAAAAGCCAATACAGCAGGTATCACATAAGGATAGATAATCCACAATCCTGAAAAACTTAAGAACCCGACAGAAAGAACGGTACCCATTGTTAAAAATGTAGCGACTACATAGCGCAATGCTTTAGTTTTTTTTAAACGCATAGGGACCTCTCATTAACACAATGTTGATGTAAGCGTTCACAAGGATTAGATGCAAAGCTTAAAATAAAGCAATCCGTTCGCGCGTTAATCAATTAATACCTAGGTGGCAGATTTATAATGGCAATTGGGAAAGTATAATTACATAAACTTAAATAAATATTAAGAATCATTCCTATTTGAAGGCAAGATAATAACCAAGAAATGCCGGTTCTTCAAGGGGAGTTTTCAGGTAAGATAAATATTGTGCATGTAATGCTTTGCTTGCTTGATGCAAACTTTGTAAACTGGATTGATTATAAATAATATCGTCTGCTTGCTTTAGACTTTCCATAGGCGATATTTGCGCCGCTAAAATCGCATCAATCTGAGGTCTTTGTAGATGATCTCGCTCATGTGCACGCTGAATTTGTAACTCTTTTGAAGTGCTAACTAATAAAATACGATCTAATTTGATATAATTATCCGCAACAGGTTTTTTTTTAAGCAAGACAGAGGTACCGCCCTCCAATAACAGCGGAATTACCACAAGACAGTAAAGCCCTGAAGCATTTTGAATACGTCGCTGTATTTCTCGATAAATTAATGGGTGTAATAACCGCTCTAGCCAATAGCGATCCTTCGGATTAGCAAAAATAATGGCACGCAACGCCGCACGATCCAAGGATTTATTTTCTTTAAAAATCGAGCTTCCAAAGCGCGCAGCCAACTGTAGGCTTATTTCCGGGATATTATCGATAAGTTCGCGGGAAATCTGATCCGCATCAATAACGCTTACACCTAACCCAGAAAAACAACGCGCTACAGTCGACTTGCCACTGGCGATTCCACCTGTTAACGCTACAGTAAACACACCTAATAAATGTTAATGAGTTATAATAGAATTCGATGAATTTTCTTTTTTACCACTATCTCCTTCATTTTTTTGTTCTTGTAGTTGTTGGGCGTATAAAGCCTCAAAGTTAACTGGGGTTAAATAAAGTGGTGGGAAACCCGCTCGACCGACAAGATCTGAAACGGCTTCTCGTGCATAGGGAAATAAGATGGTAGGGCAGGTTATACTCATCACTTGATGATTTTGTTGTTCAGTAAAGCCTTTTAAGGTAAAAAGGCCGGCTTGCTTTACTTCGACTAAGAACAAAGCCTTTTCCTTTGATTTGGCTGTTATCGTGATTTGCAAAACCACCTCATGATTGTTCTCACCTACATCCCTGGTATTCATAGTAAACTGCAGATTTAACTCAGGCTGCCATTCCTCTTGAAAAGCTTGCGGGGAATGAGGCGCCTCTAAAGATAGATCTTTTACATAGATACGTTGAATAATAAATTCGGGCTGAGACCCTGGTTTGCTTTGCTCGTTCATCATGAATTACTCTCATTTTTCAATAGTAAGGAATCTAATTTACCAGAGCGATCCAATGCAGATAAATCATCAAATCCTCCGATGGGTTTATCATTAATAAATATTTGTGGCACGCTACGCCGTCCACTTAACTCTATCATTTCTTCCCGCTTAGCGGGATCTTTATCCACAGCAATTTCACTATATTTAAGTTTTTTTCTGTCTAGCAATTTTTTAGCACCTATGCAAGAAGGACAGGTTGCGGTTGTATATATTACTATTTTTTGCATAAAACCTCTTTTATCGTTACCAAAAAATTTAGCGCTTAACCAATGGTAAGGCGGCATTCTGCCAACTAGCAAATCCACCCTTAAGGTGATAGCACTTCAAAAATCCTGCCTTTTTCAAGTATCTACCAATTTTATGATGAGATTGCCCCTGGCTATAGTTAATGATAATAGGCCTTTCCCGATATGAGTCAAGCGCACTCAGTTTATTTTTAAACTCAGAGAAAGGTATATTAATGGAATTGGCAATATGGCCTTTTTGAAAGCCACTAGTATCACGAACATCCAGGAAAATCGCATCTTCTCGATTAATCAAAAAAATAGCTTGTTGCACGGATAACGGTAAAGTACCTGTTAACCTAGCATGCAATTCAAATGTCAGTAATAAAAACAAAATTAAAAAGAAAGCCAGCCAAAGCTCCCAATGACGTAAACTAAATTCAATAAATTGCTGCATTTTTCTTCAACCTAAAAATAAAGTGCTTGTCTACGCTGGAAATAAAGAGACAGTCTAGCGAAATTTATATCGCATCGCTATACTCTGTTACATTTTAATATACAGAGTAACTTGATTTATGCCTACATCGATAGCGCATCCCCTTGAGCTTGTAAATAAGCAAGCAGATTATAAAGGCTTGCTAACGGACCTAGTAGATATCGCAAAAAAACAAGGCGCTAGTCAAGTTGAGGCCAGCCTAAGCCATGATACGGGCTTTTCGGTTAGCGTTCGCATGCAAGAAGTTGAAACTATTGAACATAATCGTAATAAACGCTTAGAAATAAATGTTTATTTTGGCCAGCAAAAAGGTTCGGCGAGCACCTCTGATTTTAGCCCTAAAGCCCTTAAGAGCACTGTTGAAGCGGCTTGTCACATTGCACGCTTCACTAGCAAAGACCCTTTTACGGGCCTAGCTGACCCCAATTTATTAGAAAAAACACCTCCTGATTTAGATCTTTACCATCCTTGGTCAATAGACCCACAAAATGCTATCGCACTAAGCAAGGAATGTGAAGCTAATGCGTTGGCAACAGACCACCGGCTAAGTCTTTCTGAAGGAGTTAGCTTATCTACCCATCAAGATATCACCCTTTATGCCAACAGCAATGGATTTTTAGCCGGATATCCCAGTTCAATCCATACAATTTCCTGCGGTCTAATCGCAAAAGATAAGATGGGTATGCAGCGTGACGGAAGCTATACAATCAGTCGCGATCCAAATCAATTGCAAGCTATTGAAAAATTAGCGCGGGAAGCAGCTGATAAAACCCTTAAACGTCTAAGCGCAAAACGTTTACCGACTTGTCAAGCGCCAGTAATCTTTCATGCAGAAATCGCAAGCCGTTTGATCAAAACTTTTCTTGAAGCCATCTCAGGAGGAAATATTTATCGTAAAGCATCCTTTTTAATAGATCAGGTGGGTAAAGCCGTTTTTGCTAAAAAAATTTCCATATACGAAAGGCCTCATTTACTTAGAGGACTAGGAAGTGCTCCTTTTGACGCTGAAGGCGTCCGTACGTATGATCGTCCTTTAGTTTCGGAAGGTATTTTATCTGGTTATTTACTGAGCAGTTATTCAGCAAGAAAACTAGGTTTACAATCTACTGGAAATGCAGGGGGAGCCCATAATATTTTGTTAGAAACAAGTCAATCGAGTCTCAATGATCTCATCAAGCAAATGGATAAAGGCTTGCTAGTCACCGAGGTTTTGGGTCAAGGAATTAACTTAGTAACGGGAGATTATTCACGAGGCGCGACTGGTTTTTGGGTTGAAAACGGAAAAATACAATACCCTGTAGAAGAAATTACCATTGCAGGCAATCTAAAAAACATGTATCAAAATATCGTTGCGATAGGGAATGATATTAATAATCAAAGTTCTATTTTAACGGGTTCGATTTTTTTAGAAGAAATGATGATAGCGGGAGCGGCTTAAGCTAATAGTCTAAGCTTGGATAGCCCATACGCTGATACCATCTAATGTACCTAGCGGCAAATAGGTTTTTAAATAATCTTGAAAGCGTACATCTAATACCCTTTTAGCCTTAGATGAAGCCATACGACAATAAAGTTGGCCCTTATTCCAAATAGCAAAACCCATATGCAATACATTCATAGGAGTCCCTATTCGAGAGGTTAAATAGGTATCATGGCCGACGAAAAAAATTAAGCTCCCCGAAGGAATTTTTTGCCTCAATTTTGGATTTCGTAATAATTCAAACACTGGAATATAAGCAATACTAACTTTTTTACTAAAATATAATGTTTCACCTTCACTTTTTAACTGAGTTAGCCTGGATTCTTTTTCTTGAGGCGTTAGATAAGCAATTTGTATCCTATCGGCCGTTAAGTAATGATACCAACTTCGACGATTTATCTGAGCCCTGCTAACTTTTGTTTTTTGGCCGGCAATAAAATAGGTTAATTCGCGAATAAAACCATTTTTTTTATTGTTGGGAATCCAATCAGCACTAGGGAAATGATTACGCTGAGTAAAATTTACATTGGCTTGCTTATAACGAATCTGATTTATTTTACTTCTAAAATCAGTAAGATTCTTAGCTAAAACCAATGCCATGACGGTATCAACATAGGTTTCACAATCGAAATAATCAAAACGATACAAAGGATTTTGATCGTATTTACCGCTAACACCTTCACCGAGCGCTCCTGCAAGGTAAGGTGTATTGAGCAGTACACCACTTTGTGTCTTTATTCGTTGTTGTATGGGGTAATCTTTACTCGCAGCAATCAATTGTATGGCAATTTCGTCATTGGATTGAAATTCTGCAAAACTCAAAGAGGGTAGGAAAAATAAACAAAGAAAAATCAGACTTTGCTTCGGTGTTATCACCCTTCTTCACCAAACCTGTCTGTGACAAGCTTTTCTAGAACAGTTAAAGCCGCTGCCTCATCTTCTCCTCGAACTATCACTTCAACAGGACTGCCTTGCCGAGCAGTCAGACCCATAACCTCTAAAATACTCTTACCATCCACTTGTTTACCATTACACTTTAGCGTAATTTCACTAATGAAACATCTTGCGATTTTTACCCACTTCATAGAAGCACGTGCATGCAACCCCAATTTGTTATTTATCGTAATAATTTTACATATCATATAGTGAGGAAGTGAATCCTCTATTTTTCCCCTACACTAAAACTTTCACCACATCCACAAACGGCTGTTTGATTCGGATTAATGAATCTCAAGGCCCCATTAAGCCCATTTTGGATATAATCAATACAAATCCCCTTCAGCATAGGAAAACTAGCGCGATCAATAAAAGCGGTTAAATCATTATTAATCGCAAATTGTAAATCCTCGGGATGCAAACTATCTACGTAATCCACCACGTAAGCAAAACCCGAACAACCCGAACGCTTTACACTTAACCGAAAACGCTTTCTACCTGCTTGTTTAGCAAGTATTTTTTTTATATGTTTAATAGCCGTTGGGGTTAAAAAAAGCGGGCTGCCCTCAGTTTTATCAGGGTCATAAATAGAGACTTCAACTTGTGTCATAGACCTATATTACCACTTAATAACTTAGGTAACAAAGTAAGTGCTATTTTAGCCCTCGCTCAACGGGATAATATACAATATTTTTGTAGTCAATTTGACTACAAAAATAGCGTTCAAGCTTTTTTGCTACATTTATCGGTTAAATAAGTCCCAAATTGGGTAAAAACAGCGCTTTTATAATTGCCAAAAAAAATGAACTCGTCCTGTAAATCATAGCAGGGTAGGTAGATAATCCGCTCCTGGCGCCGATTCTTTCACGAAAAATAAGACAAAATTTTTTGCATCATGTCAAAAAGCTATAAGTTATGTATATAGAATCATCAAAATCGACTTTGGCTTTATACACTGATCTGCCTTTTACTAAATTTCAAATTTTTATACCTAAGAAAACATTTAGCGTAAGAATGAAAAAAGTAACGCGATAAATGATTGATTTTGTCTCATCCATAACAGACTGTATTAGCCTCTAAATTAAGCTTAACATTTTACTTGTGTCATAAAAGTGTTTATTGTACGGTTATCTTTAAGCACTAAAATATGAGTAATTAGCCGTTTTTAAAATTTTTAATATGTTTAATAAAGTGGATACTAAACTTATTGGGGGCATTTTACTTATAGTGGGCACAAGTATAGGTGGAGGAATGTTAGCGCTACCTATCGCAACAGCAGAGGCGGGATTTACTAACTCTTTAGTTCTTATGCTTCTATGTTGGGTTATTATGACTGCCTGTGCTTTTTTAATCCTTGAAGTTAATTTATGGCTGCCCGCCAATACCAATATTATTTCCATGTCACGAATTTTATTAGGCCGTTGGGGTGAAGGAGTTGCATGGATTAGTTATTTATTATTATTTTATTCTGTGCTTGCGGCCTATATGGCAGGTGGTGGAGATTTTCTAAGCGGCCTATTAATCAACTTAGGCTTTAAAATACCAAATTGGGTCGCTATCTTTTTGTTTGTTGCCATTTTAAGCTATGTAGTTTACCGAGGGATTCATTATGTTGATTATGTAAATCGCGGTTTAATGTTTAGTAAATTTAGTATTTATATTTTACTCGTTTTTCTTATTATCCCCTCTATTTCGATCACAAAGCTAAAGGATGGAAACATTGCTTATTTATCCAGCGGCGCTACTGTGATGATAACTGCATTTACCTTTGCCAATATCATCCCTAGTTTACGCACTTATTTTAAAGAGGATATAGCCAAATTACGCAAAGCCATCTTAGTAGGTAGTTTAATCCCACTACTTTGTTATTTACTTTGGGATCTAAGCATTATGGGCATACTCCCTCGTGAAGGAAATCATGGCTTAATAAGCATGCTACATTCAAAGCATTCTACCAGTGAGTTTGTAATGCAATTAAGTAAAGCACTTAATAATCCCTTTATTACATTTATGACTAAAATCTTTACCTCTATTTGTTTAGCCACTTCATTTCTTGCTAGCGGATTGAGTTTATCCGACTTTTTGGCAGATGGTTTGCGTACAAGCAAGCGCGGGAAAGGTGGCATTATCGTATATTCAGCTAGCTTTTTGCCCCCCTTGACAGTAGTACTATTTTATCCGGGCGCCTTTATTGGCGCACTAAGCTATGCTGGAATTTATTGCGCAATACTTTTTATTTTATTACCGTCGCTTATGGCTTGGCGTGGGCGTTACAGAAAAAAACCTCTAGCGCAGGGGTTTAGAGTGAAAGGTGGAAAACCTTTATTATTAGCCCTTGGCGTTGCGGGGCTTTGGTTTATCAGTAACGGGGTTCAAATAGCCTTAACATAAGCCATTCACTTACAAAAAAATCAGTTATGTGCTATAGGCATTAAATTGCATCTTTCTTATCTAAGCGCTTACAACCCTTTCATCTCGCCCCGCTACCCCTTTTCCAAGTAAAAGTCCAATATTAATAGGGATGATAGAAATCACTTTTTCTTTGGTAAATGTAACGATTTTAAGGTTTCTTAGTTCGTTATCTTAAAAAATAGCTAACGCTTACCTAGATTTTGTAAAGAAATTTCAACAATTTAATGGGGGACAAAATATGATAATAGATGGTGTATTAGTTGGGGTTGTATTAGCCGGACTAGAACTGGGAGTGGCTTGGATATTGGCCTGTGTTATAAACCATGAGCCATCGTCTGAAAAAAAGGAGGAAAAAGAGCCTCCTTTAACCTTTTCAGCAAGTTTCGTCAATTTCGCTAACCTAAAATAAAATTAAAGCTTAACGCTCTGCTTACTAAATTCTAAATTTTAGCTAAAAAAATTTAAAACATTAAAACTCTATACAATCCACAAAACCCCCGAAACTATTAATGAGTTTACGGGGGTTTTCATTTAATCAGCCGTCAAAAATATAAATTAGTGTTGCAATTATATTAATTAATAGCTTCTTTACTAGCTAATCCCTTTTTGAAAATATTTTCTAACATAAAATATAATTCTTTATAAGGTATAGGTTTAGTAGAAAAATTATCTATCTCAGCCTCTTGACACCACTTTTTTAGACTATTAATCGGATAAGCACTTAGTAACACAATCGGTTTTCGAATAGACTTATTCTTTTTCTCCAACATTCGAATTCTTTTGCCTAATTCGACACCTTTCATATCAGGTAATCCCGCATCAAGGATAACTAAATGGTAGGGATTACATACACACAACTCTAATGTTTGTTTTCCATTAACAGCGACATCAACTTGGTAGCCCATTTTTCTTAAAAAAATACTATGCACACGCTGAATAATAAGCTGATCCTCCACTAGCAAAATTTTTTTTTTATTATCCATGTATTTTTCCCTACTGAAAATCCCGAAAATAACCCTATCCGATATATCTATAGTAGCTCATAAATGGACCGCCATGCAACCGTATAAAATATATTTTATGAATCTAGATTCATAAATAAGTTTGATTTAAAATTTAATAGCTGGCATACTTTTCATGGTTTGTAAAAAAATAATTTAGTAGGGAACTTTTACATTTATAGTCGCTTATAATTATTTTCAATAAAAATGTAAGCTAATAAATTGGATAAAAGGTGACCTTATAGGGGTTTTTCAATTGTCCTTTAAGCATACCTTAAATAACACACTAGACTGTTTAATAAGAAAGCGGGGGATAAATACAAATCAACTCCACAAACACACAGGCATTCCTCTCTCAACATTAAAGAGATTACGGTTAAATAAAGAAAATAATCCTACCTTAGCCTCGTTAGCGCCCATTGCAAATTTTTTTTCCGTATCTCTGGATCAATTAATCGGAAAAACCCCTTTGTTATCTAAAAATGAAGTGGAAACAAATAGCCTAACAATTCCTTTAATATCTTGGAAGGATATAATAAATTCGCTAAAAAATAGATGGCGACTTGCATTTTCATCTGTGTTAATAATAGATACTCATCGATCGACGAGACAAGGAGAGCACGAAGTGCGAAGTCAAGGAGCCCGCGATAGGCGTGCGTTGACGGGCGAAGCAGGAAACGCATCACGCCGTAAAGTCATTGTGGGAGCCACTGCGCGCAGCCCAGAATGGGCCAGTGCGTGGCGGACGCAGGACGAATCGGGGCCTACTTTTAGTCGCGTGATGCGAACAAATTTTGGGGGCACGACGGCCAAAATTTTTCGTGAGCATAGCGACTCGCTTGATAAAGATAGTTACGCTTTGTTAATAGAAAATAATAATTGGAATAATTTTTTAGCGGGATCTTTACTCGTGATAAATCCCAGCTTGAATCCACATAATCGAGATTTTATAATTGTCTACAAAAAGGGGCGGCGCTCACCTGAACTAAGACAGGTGTTGATCTATAAGAATAAACGCTACCTAAAAAATGTAAATTCTGAGTCTGAAATCATAGATTTTTCAGAAAAATACCAAAGCCTAGGTGTGATAATAGAAATAAAAATGAATTATAAAAAAAGTAACGCTTATGTTAATTTCGAGGATGAAAAAAGCGACGGCGCCAAAGAATATTAATCAATATATCCTCATATTAGGGATGATAAACATTACTATTAGTTTAGCAGCGGATGTCGTAGCTTATAAATTAGTTTTTTTAGGTCCCGCATTACTACCTGGGGCGCCGCTTATTTTTCCGTTGACCTACATTATTGGCGATATTGTAGCTGAGGTGTACGGATATAATGCGGCTAAACAAATTATCTGGATTACCTTGGCTTGCGAATTATTTTTCTCAATTGCTATTAAATTAATTATTCATTTACCTTCACCCACTTTTTGGCATGATCAACCCTCATATAATCAGGTGGTCGATCCTATTTTAAGATTTGTGTTAGCCGGGATATTGGCTGTCATTAGTAGTAGTTTCATCAATATTTATATAATTTCTAAATGGAAAATATTAATGAAAGGTAGACACTTTTGGTTACGCAGTTTAGGATCATCTGCTATTGGTGGATTTATATTAGTTTTAGTTACCATCTTATTAGGTTTTAGCGGCCATATGCATTTGACGCAATTGGTCTATATGATTTTATCGGTTTATTCGATAGAGATATTGTACTCGTTACTGGGTGTCTGGCCTGCTTCGCTCATAACGGGATTTCTAAAGATGGAAGAACAATTGGACGTTTATGATACCGAAACTAATTTTAATCCGTTTAAATGAATTGTTTTTTAATTAAGTAAAAAGGAACAAAAATGTACTCTCCTAGAAAACTCATTAAAAATTTAGAGCCTTATCTTGAAAAATCAGACAATTCAATTATAAAAAGATATAAAGAAGCGCTTGAGAAACTTGATGGAAATGTTGAATTAACTGCGGAAAATATTCGCTCAGGACTTGAGTTAGCAGAACACGAAGAAGGTGGTTTTTTTCGTGAATTCATACGCACTAAAGACTATACAGTTATTTTTTACCTTTTACCTGAAAATAATGTATCTAGCTGGCATTGCTTAAAAGACACTGAAGAAACGTTCAAATTAATATCAGGTGATGCTTTAACTATTCCAAAAATAGGGGCTGATAATATTTGGATATCTGAAGAAAGCTTAACGTATAGTAATGATATTATAATAAAAAAATGTGAAAATGATTTTGGCGATTGGTTTGGAGCCTATACTAAAGGCGAGTATGGATTAGTCACCTGTACATGCGAAGGGCCCTTTGACTATAAAAAATTTAAAATGGCAAAAAATAATGATTTAGATAAATTTCTTAAAAAAAATACTGGCGAAGAATTTAAGCAAATTATCGAGCGCCTTAAACCTAAAGCGCTTAAAAAAAATAACAATCTTATCCGATCCATTATTCAATTTCTTTCTTGCTGCATTACGGATAAAAAAAACGGAGAACAAACGCCATTGATTAGTAAATTCACGAATACTAATTTATGAAATTTAATGTTTAGGAGGATGTCAGCTTGAACTTTAAATATGTTGAAAACACTATTAGTGCGATAAAATTAAAATATAAGTCGCTACAAAAAGCTAGTACCCATCCTTACTCGCTACGCATTATTAATGAAGAAATTTGTGCTAAGAATGGCGAAGCACTTTTTACATTACAAATTATAGGAAAAAACCTAGTTTCTAAATTGTATGCGACAGATATATCCCATGATAAAAAATTATTGAAATCATTATCTCCTATTGATTTATTAAAAATTTTAAATACTTATAATAAAAATTATCTATTTAAAAAAGATAACATGATTCTTTTTCCTTGTAAGGCTTATTACAGACTAATTGCTAAAAGTTACAATCACGTTTTGCAAAAAACTTTTTTTATACTCGAAATCACCCGCGCTGACAAAATTACCCAAAAAAAATTAGCGGCCCTTGAGATTGCTAATAATCCTTTAATTTTAGAAAAACTTACCCCGCAAGAAACCTATGACTTAGGCTTGACGGTCGGTTCTGAAATGATACTTAAAGAAATACTAAGCTAACCTCATTAAATATCTATAATAAATTAGCATAAGCTTGGAAATTAAAGGTAGGTTTTGAAACGGTTCTCTGTTCATGAAAGTGCCAGACCAACTTACGTATTTGTTGTATCAGTTCTTCCATTTTTGTA
>NMOS02000020.1 GCA_002290645.2 Candidatus Aquirickettsiella gammari | reverse complement strand
TGGCTTAAACATTACAACGAGGAAAGACCCCATGAAGCTTTAAATAATCAAACACCAATATACTATTCTCAATCCCTAAACAAAAATTACTCTATTTAAAAACTGGGGTAAGTTTGGGAGGTTTACATTGTAACTGTGCAGGGTCCCCTATGATTACCAATTTAGCTCCTGAATTACGGACGGTATCGACGATCAAAGCAAAATCATGAAGATCGATCATGCCTGCTTCATCCATCACTAAAATATCATTGGCTCCTATTTCTAACTTTCCAAAAGCCAATTGCATTTTTATGGAGTAGATTGTGCTGGAAGAAATACCTGAACTAGCTTCAAGCCCCTTAGCTGCAATGCCTGATACTGCCATCCCTAGAACACGATAGCCTGAAGCTTCCCAACACTGTTTAGCCGCTCGCATCATGAAAGATTTACCCGTACCCGCACGACCTACCATTGCGCTGATATCACTTCCGTTAGCAATATAAATCAACGCATCCGATTGCTCGGCATTCAAACCAAAATCATGGCTAGCTTGATTTAATAAATCACTATTAACGGGGTGTTGGTTACGACTATTTAATAACGCAGCATGCTCAGCCAACTCCACTTCTCGCTGATAATTAGCGCGAGTAGTAAAACGATCCCGTCCGTCGTCTCCTGGGCCCAAAAAAATTAAATCCGGATGTGACTTTAATCCAAGAAGTGCCCCTTCATACTGTTCAAGCGTTTCGGTATTTTTATGAATCAATCGAAAAATATCTCGCTCACTAAACACAGCGTACTGAGTACCTAAACTATTTAATAAGCTACTCGGATCACGAACAGCAACTTCAATACTTGCTTCTCGCTTGAGTTGATTTTCTTCTTTTAAGTAATGGGCTTGGCTTCTCACTCTGCCTTCATGACGCTGTGAAAAAATATGATTAGCATCGACAACCAGATCAATGCCCTGCTCTACAAAATAATCATTTTGGAAATCCCGCCATTGTTCTCCCCAAAATTGTGGGTCAACCACTCGTCCTCTCACAACATCAGGCTCTAAATCACGTGCCTTCACTTTATCAAAGCGATCTCCCAATAATCGACGCGTGGAAACATAAATATGCGCATGAGGATTACCATCGCTGTGAGAATGAATCGCTATATCGGCGACAATGCCATGACGAACAAAGTGAGTGTTTGCAAAGTTTCGTGCTAAATCAATTTGTACCGATAAATCTAGATCTCTCGGTAAGGCTAAAACGATATCTTTTGCTATCTGAGAATTTTTTCTTGCTTCAGCGGCTTCTACTGCATTCCATAATGTTTCTCGATCTTTAAATTGTCTTGCAGCACCTTCTGGTAATAAAACTTCAGAATAAATAACATCGGATCTATTTTTAAAGTTATGAATTTCTCCGGTACGATGATCTTTTAACTCAATACCGGCACGATATGCAGCACCTGCTACTGCGCTATGTCCTTGTGAACGTGAATGATAAGATATTCTTGCAAACGCTATTGCCATTTCAAAATAATAACATGCAAACTTTAGTTTGCACATTGCGCCCTTATAAATTTCATTCTAAGGGAGTTTAAATTTTTCTAACGAAAAATAATGTAAGCTTCGCAACCAATTGTTTTTTATTAAATAATAATAGATAATGTAAATAATTTTTATAAATACAACATACGGGTTTTATAAATGTCTGAAAAAACAAAGATAAGCTTAAAAGAAAAAACTGATAAGCTCATTGAAAAAATAGAAAAAGCTAAGAAAAATTTATTAGCGCTACAAGAGAAAAGATTGTTAGAAATAGGAAAGCTTGCCTGTAAGCATGGTCTTGATGCTTATGAAGATACTCTGCTTGATCATCACTTTGCTAAACTATCCAAAGAACTGAGCCATGGAAACTCAAAAGCAAATTAATAAAAAAATTCAAGTCATTGCTCGCCTCGAGAGAAAATTAACAATAGACAAAATTAAAGAAAGAAAAAAACAAACCCGACGAAAAATTGAATTGGGCGGATTAGTTATCAAAGCAGAAATGGATAAATTTTCCAAAGATATTATCCTAGGCGCCCTCATCCATGCTAGAAAAGAAATTCAGAATGATTCTTATGTTAAATCATTATTTAAAGCCATTGGAAATGCGGCTTTCATGGAATATGTGACGTAAAGAAAGCTTCCAATTAAAATTAAATCGGTTAATTATTATACTTTTTTATACCTTGTCCCCTTGAGAAATACAATTATATGATTATTTTTTAAACATATGGCGTAATTTAATAAAATCGTCACATAAAGCGCGATGGCTGCTTTATATTAAATTAAAGGTAATCCCCTAAGGGGTAAAGTGACATTGTGCTTCTAAATGAAAATTTTCGGCCTTATTCAATGGATTTACAAAGCTTATACACAAGATATTAACTATTTTTATCACTTCGAGAATTGATTGGTTATTTATTGTGCAAAAATAGCGCTTTACCCAATCCAATCAATTAAATAATCCTTCTTAACATTGGGCCATATGATTTCTTTAAAATGAATTCTTAATTTAGTATCCGGTGGCATAATATCTTTGGGATTGTCTTTGGCTGTAATTACTTCCAATTCTTTTTTGCTCAAAGAATCTTTCCACTCTTCTAAAGCCAATTTAAGAGCATCCTCTTCCAATTGCCTTCTTCTTTCTCGTTCAATTTTTTTCTGTTCTATAATTTGACGTTGAGCAATGTCTTGAGGTGATTCATAATTATTTTCAATCCAAACCCCTCCCTTTCTTAAGACACCCATCAGTACATTAAGCGGATCACGATACTTTTCTTCAAGTTTAGGATTATTTTTAAGACCAAAAGAAAAATGATTAATCGATTCTTGAATGATTTCCGGTGTACTTAGTGCCTGTGTATAAAGCTGTTTAATTTGTGTGGAAGAAAAGCCAATATCACTTAATGGGGCTACATTAATTTTTAGCCAATCTTCAGGTAAATCTATGTTCTTAGTAGTAGTATTATTAATATATATACTACTACTAGTAAGTAATTTGTTATCCGTAACGTTATTTAATATGTTATCTGTAACGTTACCTGTATGATGGTCTTTGTACTTATTTAGATTAAATCGTTGCGCATGTAACGCCGCAGTTTGAATTTCTTTTGTAATTGCTAATAGGATATGCCCGCCTTTTGATGCCTGCCCTTTTTTTCTGATTAATAACTTTTTATTTATTAAACGAATTAGAGATGTTTTTGCACTGCCAAAAGAACAATTTGCAATTTCTGCTAAATCATTTGTCAATATCGGATTAGATTGCAATTGACCCCGATAAGAACATAAATCGATAACATAAAAGAATATTTTCTTTTGTATTCCGGTTAATTTTCTAATTCTATCCGTAAGGAAAACGGTACTTTCTAGGTTATCCAAAACGTTATCTGTACTGTTATCTAATTCGTTATCTTTAATGTTATCTATATGTTTTGTAGGCGTTACCTGGTTGTTATCTGTTTCGTTATCTTGAATTTTATTTGTTACCTGGTTGTTATCTGATACGCTATCTGAATCGTTATCTGTAACGTTACCTGGCGTAATAGGTTTAATTTTTTCTTCTAAAGATGTTTTTAAGTTTTCTTTTTCTGCTGGAACGCAAATAGTGTCGATAGCATCTGGAGAATTATCGACTGTACCCGTGCCCGAAAGATCCCACGGCCTATATTCTTTTTTGATAAATTTTTTTTCAGATCTTTTATTAATAAGGTCGGATAATTGAGGCATTGCGGTATATCTCCCCTCACATGATTTGAGTAGCTGTTGCCGCATTTATTTCAAGGCTTTGCGTTTCATCTATGTTTTTTCGGGCTTGGGAAGGTAAAATACCGAGTAATTCACGAGTTAGGCGATCAAAATCATCTCTAGTGGGTAATTTTTTGAGATGACTAAATAAATTACGGTTAGTATCTGTAATATTTGGGATCTCTTGAGAAAATTGAACGGTAGTTTGTAAAATACGCCCTTCAAGATCCGGATCTGAGATAAGAGATACGATGGCTTTATCCGAGAGAATCGTTTTTCCACTGTATTTGTTTAGAAATACTCGGTAAGAGATATTTGTTTTAAAACGTTTATTTAATGTTTCTACCTCACACTTTAATATCTTTAGCCCTTTAGCGCTAAATTTGTCTGGATTCAGTGGCGCTAGGATAATATCTGCATATAAGCTTGCGGCAGTGACAGCCTGCCCCATAGTGGGCGGACAATCTATAAAAATAAAATCATAGTTACTTGCTATAGACTCAAGTAAGTCATTATAGAGAGTATGTAAAGGTAATCTTTCGTTTACTATAACATTATCTAAAACAACATTTTCAATGCGGCTAGGTATAAGATCTACCCCTTCAGAAAGCGGGATTACAGCATCCTCTATTTTAGATTGACCTGTAATGACATCAATCAATGCAGGATACTTCTCTGGATCAATACCGCAAGCATCAGTTAAGTTTCCTTGAGGGTCCATATCAATTTTTAATACGCGTGCTCCATAAGTATTGGCACAGCTAGCGACATTCTCAATGGTAGTTGTTTTCCCAGTCCCCCCTTTTACGATTTGTCCAACAATAACTTTGTGTTTGAATGAAATATTAAAAAGTTGCTTGGCTTGAGCAAATGTTAAATAAAGTTTGTTACCAAATTTTGGACAAACTATTTTTTTATGTTTTATTTGCTTGTGCACATATTGTCCAGATATATCCAGGAATGAGGCGGCATGCGCAATAGACATTTTTGGCTGCATCGACAAAGCGTCTTTTTCTGATAAAGACATAGTGAAATCTCCCAACCCATCTTAGTTTAAGATTTTAGTATACTTTCATGAAAAATGAAAACTATAACTTGAATAGCTATTAAGCTTATAGAGTAGGTAAAAGAATAACTAACGAAAATATTCATTTTTTAGATTATATCCATAAAGACGTATTTAGGAAGTAATTGATTTTTTGAAAAAATGTTACCTATATTGTTACTTAAAATGTTATCTATTACGTTACCTATATTGTTATCTGATATGTTATCTAATAGGTTATCTATATCGTTACCCGTTAATTTAAATTTTTCTTATTTTGTCGTTACCTGTATTGTTATCTGTTATGTTATCTGATATATAAGGTCTCGCTTATATTTTATAGCCCTATTGTTGAGGTAATTGAGGTTCGTTAATAGAGCACGTTTTGAAATGTTACCCGTATTGTTACCTGTATTTGACTTATAATTAATCAAATTAAATCTAAAGTGACGAATTAAGTTTTATTTTTTTGTTTTTGAGTCATCTTTTTATTTTACCGTTACTTTCTTGTTATCTGATATGTTACCTATTACGTTACTATATTGTTATCTGATATGTTATCTAATACGTTACCTATAATAGCATATTTTAGTTACCCAGTACGTTACCTGTATTGTTATCTGATATGTTATCTGTTTCGTTACTTGTTTTGTTATCTATTATGTTACCTGTAATGTTATCTTTTTTGTTACCTATCAGTTATGAAACTATAGTTTATAAATAATACAATAAGTTTCTATGTATAATTAATGTACAATTTTTATCAATGATAAGTTATCCACAATTTCTGTGGGTAAGAATGTGTAAAAGCTTGATAACAACCCGGTGTACGAGGGTTTATAAAGATGATTAAAAATTATACAATTAGGTGTATATTGATAATGAAGTTATTTAAATGTATAAATGAGTGTGTACGGTTTCAAATTCGTTCGTAGCGACTCTGGACGTAATAAAATAGTTAAGAATTAAATATAGAAATCAGCGACTCTTTATGATGCTCTATGAGTGCGTGAGGCCTTATGGAATAACTCACAGAGATGATTTAGAATTACGCAATTAAGCTCAAGGTTGATTGTGTTTAGTAAATATGGGTGAGTAGGGTAGGGATGTTACGCTCCCGAGCGAGTTAAACGATTTTTAGTAAGGTTAAACACAGTAGCTATGATTATATCAAAACTTGATTTTGATAAGTTAACCATTGCTCTAATCCCCGCCCTAAAAATAATGAACGAAGCTACACGACTTAATAGGGAATTAGAAAAAAAATTAACAGGTATTCCAAATAAAAAAAATATTATTCATATTAGCTTGTTCCAAGGTCAATTTCGGTCGTCGCATTTAAAAAAAATAGGTGAGGAATTGGCCGAAATTTCTATGCACACATCTTCTTTGGTATTGAAATTCGCGCCTGTGCTAACCAATGCTTGCACTAATTTGTTTTGGAATGTTCAAAGCAATTTTCAATTACACAAATTACATAAAAAAATTTTGGCCTCCATATCGCCTTATCGTGAGGGAGTATTGCCTGTATTTGTAGATAGTTATTCACATTTATCACTAGTTCAGCAACAGCTTCTTGAGTGTTATGGTACGCCGCATGCACTACAAAATTTTAATCCGCATATGACAGTTTACTATGGGGTAGGGCATTCTGACCTGGAGCAGGTTAAAGTTATTAAGCCTCAACAACAGTATTTAAGCGGCGTGTCCGATAAACTTGTTGTTGGCCGAATTGGTTACGCGGGTAATCTTGAAGAAATTTTTGAACAATTTCAACTAAAAGAAAGGAACCATATATTGTAAATATGGTTGATATCGAAACCATATTTTGTTACGATTACTGTTTTAATGTTAACTAATTAAAATATGTTTTTGGAGCGAAAGAAAAAAGCCTTGTGCCTAGGGAAAAATATTGAATACTTATTGAAGTTACACAATATTGACGTTAAGAATCTTTCTATTCAAACAGGGATTCCTGCAGCTACCATTGCGAGGATGAAAGTAAAAGGAAGTAATCCAACTGTATCAACGATTGAGCCATTATTAGATTTTTTTCGTATTGATATGGATACATTGCTTTATAAAGATATATCCAATCCAGAGTACCAAGCCAAAAAGAAGACCGGTGATTTGGTTTATATTCCTGTTGTTGAATTAAAGAATGCTCAAAATGTAAAATCTTCTAAAATTATTAAATTTATCGGTGCCGCGGGCATTACAAATAAGCATGTGTTTGGTGTTTCTATTACGACAAATACTTTAGCTCCTGCTTTTCAAAATAACTCCATTGTAGTCATTGACCCTGATCTTGCACCTAAAGAAAGTGATTATCTTCTATGTTGTTTAGGAGATGATCTTAATCCAGTTTTTAGGCAAATATTCATGGATGGAAGCCAGTATTTTTTTAAACCCATTAACCCTGGTTTTGGAGAAATGAGGTTTTATGAAACATTTACTATTATAGGGGTAGCGATTAAATCAATTGGGTCGTATCGATAATTCATGTAACTATATCTTATAACCAAGTGAGTTCAGAGAGTGCTTGATAAAAAAGTAAGAAGAGCAGATGAATATAAGTATCTTTGCTTTTTTATGATGTTATTTATAACAATTTTTATTGTTTGTGATACTACCGCTTTCAGAATGACAACTTTTTTTGGAACAGCTGTTCCTGCCAGTGGACTTATCATTCCTATTGTATTTGCGTTGGGAGATTTAATAGCTGAAGTGTATGGGTATTCTGTTTCGCGTAAACTTATATGGAATAATTTAGTTTGCCAATTTATTTTTGGAGTATTGATAACCATAGCGCTTTATTTTCCCTCTCCTCCAGGAAATAAGTTAAACATTCATTACAGTTTAGCTTTTCAACATATTTTACGTACAAATATAACAAGTTGTTTATCTGTCACTTCAGGTATGTTCACTAATGCTTTTTTAATGTCCAAGTTTAAAATCTGGATGAATGGGAAACGCTTTTGGGTAAGAACGATTTTATCAAGTGTTATTAGTGAATTTGTTTTATGTTTTGTCGCGTATTCAACTTTATATATTGGTTTGAAAAGTGCTACTGAAATTTGGAAAATTGTTATTGTTGTTTGGTATTACAAATTACTTTTTTCTGTCTGTTCGGCGCCACTTGTTACGCTCTTTTCTAATTTTATAAAAAAACTAGAAAAAAGTGACGTATATGATTATCAAATTAATTATAATCCATTTATGTATCATGTAAGAGATATTGAGAACAAGAATGATCTTAACGAAATTCAAGATACAATATAAGTTTAATATAATTCTTAACTACTTGGATAAATCAAGATGATAAAACCAAAAATAATTAATTTTTTTTCTCATTGGGTCGATAAAGTAGAACCGGAATTTACCTTTAGATTAGTAGATATTATCTATAGCGAAAAACATAGACATGAAATATGCGTGATGCAGATAGTGGGAAAAAATATTTTTCCTAAGTTTACGCCTGAAGAATTACTATCGAATCCATCTGCCTTAGTTGGATTAAGCTCTAAAGATGCTGTGACTATTACGCAATTAAATCATCTTATTCAAGATAGGAAGAAGAATTGCGAGGTGTTAGAGATCGATAAAAATGGAACTATATTACTTAGAGATTCGTTTGGTAGGGTAGTGCGTTATGCTGAAAAATATATTTCATCAAATCGGGAATTATTGAGTTCCTTGAAAAGTGATGATGCTCATGATTTGGGTTATAGAGTTGGATTTAGAGACGCATTTGAAGTTAAAAAATTTAAAAAACAAGCGACAAGTCTTTTTAAGAATAAATTAAGAAAAATTATCCCTTATTTGAAATTAATTAAGTAATTATAACTTAGTAGAAAGAAGGGCTTTTTCTTAGTGTGGTAGTAATAATTTTGCTATTTTTTCTTCTTTATCCTCTGGTAAGTCAGCGATGCTAAGGGTTGCCAGGCCCAATGTTTTATAAAGGTTAGAGATTGATTTAGGAAGAGAATTTAAATGTTTAATAATCGTATTTATATCCCCTCGCTTAATTGGTCCTGTAAGAGATTTTTTAGGAGATAGTGTCATTTCAAGATTATCTAGTGTACTTTTCATTAAATTAGTAATGATTTTCATCGCTATTTCATTTTCTACCTCAGCCTCCTTTAAGCAAAGTAAAGAATTTTGGCAAAGCGTAACTAAGTAATTTGAAGCAAAAACACCGGCAGCATGGTAAGAGCTTTTTTTCTCTTTATTCACTCTGTAGACGACCGATCCAATATCAGTAAAAAGCTTTTTTATTATTATGATAGCGGCTTCGTCACCTTCAATTGCGCAGTAGGTTCCCTGATACTGTTCAAAACTAATGTCCGATTTTGCGAAGCTCCGCATAGGATGCACACTGACGACAAAGCAGTTTTTTTCTTTAGCTGCTTTTAAAATTTCGGAAGACAATGAACCACTACAGTGAATGATGATACTTTCTCTTTTAAGATTAATATTTTCAGATAATTGTTGACAACATAATTCGATTTGATCGTCTGGAGTAGTAATTAATGTAATATCTGCGGGTAGTAAATCATTAATCGCTTTTACATCCCCTTGCCCAATAAAGCGCGCCGCTTCTTTTCCACTTTTTATGGATGTGTTGCATATTCCTTGAATGAAACCAACATTATAGGTAAAAATTAATTTTCCAATTGTTTTTCCAAGTTTCCCTGCGCCGATGATATTTATAATAGGTTTCAAAATAATTCCCAGTATCTTCTTATTTAATTCAAGATAACTAAAAATAAAATTATAATCAATAAAACCAAAAAATATTTTGAAGTTTTATTTAAAACCATATATAATTTTAAAAGTTACAAAAATAATTATATATAGAATAGATGTGAGCATGAAATCAGAGTTCTTTCGTGAAAAGTTAAAACAGAAAATACATCGAAGATTAAAAGACGATAGATTATTTAAAATCATACATTACATTTTAATTAGCTTTGTAAGAATAAAATAATAAGGATGAAAGATGAAAAATAAATATAAAAAATGGTTTAAAAATTTCTGTGGCGTTGTTTTTTTACTTTCACCTTCTTTAGCCTTCGCAGATTCCGGTCAAGATACGCTTTCTAATGTACTCGATGGTTTGATTAGTTTACTCACTTCGACTCCCGCACGATTAATATTTGTCATATCTATTATTGGTGTGGGTTATGGCACGTTGGCTTTAGGAAAAATTCCTAAAGAGAAAGCAGTAGCAATCGTTGTGGGTGTCGGAATTGTTTTTAGTGCTTCTTATATCGCACAAAAAATGGGGTTAGGGGGGTAATATGTACAGCATAGAAGACTTAAACATTAATCCTTTATTTGTCGCACTTACTCGGTCTCCCATGTTGCTAGGCGTCACGATGGATTATCTGGGTATTTCGATCATGGTAGCGCTATGCGGATTTATCTTATTTTCGTCGCCGGTATATTTATTGATTTATATTCCTTTACACGTTTTTGGCGTGATTGCCTGTGCGATTGATCACAACATCTTTCGATTATTAATTAAAAAGCTTGAATGTTTGAATGTGCTTAATAAAGGAATATGGGGGTGTCAAAGTTATGAACCTTACTGATTCTAGTGTCAAAATAGCTAGACGAGAAATGGGCGTATCACATCATGTGCCTATCACCCATTTTAATGCACCGACTATTTTAGAATCTAAAACAGGCGCTTTATTTTCAGTGATTAAGTTTAGTGGCGTCCCTTTTGAAACTGAAAAGACAGAAATTATTAATAGCGCTAGTTCAGGGTGGCATCGCGCTTTAAGCGCATTGGATGAACGTTTTGCATTATTAGGGACCCTTCATCGACGCAAAGTCAGTTGTGAACTAAAAGGCGAATTTAATAATAAATTTGCAAAGCAGGTTGATCAAGCTTACCAAAGCCAATTTATCGATAAGTCCCTCTATGTTAATGATCTTTACGTAGCGGTTATTTTTAAAGGATTAACTACGGGTAAAGTAGGGCGTTTGTCAGATCTACTTTGTCGTGTGAATGAACGTTATATCAAAGATGCACGTACAGCGAGACGTGAAATAAATATGAAACAATTGAATGACGCGATTTTTCAGTTAACGACATCGCTCTCGGAATTTGGTCCTCACGTTTTAGGCAGTCATGATGATGCATTAGGATATAGTGGGTTATTAGCGTATGTCAGTTTATTTGTTAATGGCGGAGAAACACTGTCGTTTAAAAATAATTCTAGTGCTTTTGCCAGCGATAAAACCTTTGAAAAAACAAAACGAGCTGTATCGATTTATCCTCAGGGTCATATTGCTCAAGTAATTACAGCGAAACGGATTTTTTTTGGTGACTTTATCCAATTTCAGGGTGCTTTACCTAAAGAGACTCGTTTTGCGGCGATGGTTAGCGTTAAACGTTATGGAGCTGAAAGTGCCAGTATTATGTTGGATCCTCTTTTACATCTAGACGGGGAATTTATTGCAACACAGAGTTTTCTTTTTGAATCTAAAACAGAAGTAGATAAGAAAATGGATCGTCAGGGCAATAAAATGCAAAACGCCAATGATCCGGCGACGAGTCAAATAGAAGCATTAGCTACTGCTCGAGATGACTTAGCGAGTGATCATATCGCAATGGGTTATCACCATAACACGGTGATGATATTAAGTGACTCTATTCAAGACTTAGAACGATTAATCGCTCAAACAATTAAATGTTACATGAATGCAGGAATTGTTGCGGTAAGGGAGACCTTAGGACAGGAGCCCGCCTTTTGGTCACAAATACCCACGAATTTTAAATACATCGCCCGATCGAGTTTAATCAGCTCAAAAAATTTTACTGATTTCTTCCCTTTACATAATTATCGCACTGGATTTATGGATGCCAATCATTTGGGTAGTGCGATGATGCTGATTGAAACACCTTCTAAAACCCCTTTATGGCTCAATTTACACGCCAAAGGACCTAAAGATAATCCATCTCCAGGACATACCACCTTAATAGGAGGGAATGGTTCTGGAAAAACGGTTGCGATGTGTTGTTTTGATGCACAACTGAATCGTTATGGTGGAAGTAGCTTTTTCTTTGATCGAAATCGCGGTGCAGAAATTTATATTCGTGCCTGTGAAGGTCATTATGCCGTGTTGTCACCCGATCATGCAGAAGAGATTCATTTTAATCCTTTGCAGTTAGCGGATACGGCAACCAATCGAAAGTTTTGTAAAGACTGGTTAATTCAACTCGTTAAAAAAGAGCATGAAACTGAAATTGATGAAAGAATCGCAGATCAGCTGGGTCAATGCGTTGATTACGCGTATGAACAATTGGCGCCTGAACATCGACACTTAACGCATGCCAGTAAAATTTTACCGATTAGCTTTGATCGTTGGATACGCTTGAGACGTTGGCTGCGAGGAGATAAGGGCAGACCAGACGGCGAGTATGCCTACTTGTTTGATAATGAGTTTGATGCCTTGAATCTTCAAAACAAAATGGGTTTTGACATGACCCATTTTCTTGATCATGAGCCTCCTAGCGTATTGGCTGCTCTAACCATGTATCTGATGCATCGCATCGAACTCTCTTTAAAAAAGGATGGCCGTTTAGTTTCAATTTTTCTCGATGAAGCCTGGCAATATTTAGATAATGATTATTGGCAAACTAAACTGAAAAAATGGTTACCTACTTTACGTAAATTAAATTGCCACCTTATTTTTGCAACACAATCTCCAAGGAGCGTGGTTTCATCGCCGATTAAACATATGATTTTGGATAATTGCGCCACGAATATTTATTTTGCCAATCCTCAAGCTAAACCGGAAGATTACATCGATGGCTTTAATCTGAGTCCAGAAGAATTTAATTGTATTAAAGAGAACGAAATACAATCCCGTTTATTTCTTTATAAACAAGGTCATGAATCAGCCTTAGCACGCCTTAATTTAGGTCATTTAAAAGATCTGCTGAAAATTATGTCGGGGACACAAGCGAGTGTTGATTTGCTGACTAAAATTCGAAAAGAAGCAGGTGATCATCCCAAAGATTGGCTTCCTCTCTTTTTGGGAAGGAGTCACATGCTATGAAGTTAAAAAAAATCTTGTTATTTGGTTTGTTGACGAGTCTTTCTATGAAGGGCTTTGCGATGCTTCCCGTTGTTGATGTGGGTGCTATTAGTAACTTAATAAAAAGCTACAATCAATTAAAAAATCAATATGACTTATTACGCCAAACCTACCAGAACGCAAAACAGCAATTGGATCAAGTGAAACAATTAACCCAGGACGCTGAAGGGCATTATGGATTTGGTCGATTATTCAATGGTGAACAAGACTTTAATCAGCAGACTTGGTCTCCCGATAACTGGAAAAATGCATTACAAGGTCTTGCGGGTGGCAATCCAGCGCGTTATCAAGAGTTAGTGAATGCCTACCAACAAAATCATCCGGTACTTGCGGCGTCTAATTACGAAAAAGGGGCAAGTCACGATCAGGCCCAAGTTTACTCACAGGATATCGAAGTTAATCGAGCCGCGATGGTTAATGCGACGTATGCATTTGATAACATTAAAACCCATTTAGAAACTATCTACCAATTATCTCAGCGAATTGATCAAGCACAAAATACGAAAGCTGCTGTTGATTTAAACTCGCGTTTATTAGCTGAAGTGGCTTATATCCAAGCGCAAAACTTAAAAATGCAAATTTTAATGAATCAGCAAATGGCACAAGTGAATGCCGATAGCATTGCGGTAAAAACATCCAGTGCAAAATTTAATACCTTACCGGAACATTAAGGAGTTTTGATGAAAATAAAAAAATATCTATTAAATCTAATGGCCTTAGTTTTAATCGTATCAACGGCAGGTTGTGCTTCAAATAGCTTGAATGCACCTTGTCCAGATTTTGGGTCGAGTTGTAAAAAAATTCCCGTCAATAGTTGGGATTACCCATAATGATTTTTAATCATAAAAAATAATAAATCACCGAGAAATTTATGTTGTTATTTAACGAATTAATATCCAAAAAAATAGATGATTTTTATTGTGAGCTAGGGCGGGACTATTTAGCATTTTTCTCTAACGCCGCCTTAAAAAAATTTCATTTGAAAGAAATGATTCATTTGCTACGTTACCGATATTTAAAGGATAGGTCTGATCTTTCACTACAAGAAAAAAAATGTCTTCTTTTGTCGAGTAAAGGTAAGAGAATTAAAGAGATGGCAAGTATTTTAGGTTTATCAGAGCGTACTATTAAGCATCATAGGAGCAATGCGATTAAAAAGCTTGCTGCCAATAATATTACAGAAGCCAGCTTAAAATTCTTGGAAAATAAATAATTTTTAATGAGGAGAAACCTTTATGCAATTTAAAATAATAAGAAAAATAATTTTTATACTATTTATTAGTGCAGCCTCGTTGAGTTTACTTTCAGCTTGTGCACCGAACCCACTCAAAACAACCGAGCCAAAGACAGCGGGGGAGTTTTTAGTGCATGCCTCACAGGAGGCAGAGAAAAAACTAAAACTAACCGAACTTGAATTTTATTTTCCACCGGGTGGTTATTATTACCGAGATTGCATGCGTTATAAGGTGAATAAAACGCTCTGTCAAAAATTGTATTTGGCTATGGTTGATTATGCGAAAACAACGGACCAATTCAAGCGCTTAACGGTTAACGATTTAACGGATAGGAGTATTTATAAAAAAACTGAAGAAGCGTATGAACGGGCCCGCTTTAACGGGGTGTAATCTCCTTTAAAGAGAATCTACTATGGTTATCACGTTTTATTACACCATCATTGAACGTTTATTTACCGAACTGGATTTGTTATTAAACAATTTTGTTTTCAATGGTTATAGTGCTTTGGCGAATTATTTAAAAACCCCATTAGGATTAGCCATCGTTTTATATATCGTCTTAATGGGCCTATCAATCACCCAAGGATGGGTCCAATTATCCATGGCTAATTTAGTTAAATCGGTCACCAAAATAGCGTTTATTTATATAGCCGCGATGAATTGGTCTTGGTTTAGTTACTACGTGGTTGATCTGTTAAACAAAGGAGCCGGTGAAATCGGTAGTGTGTTAGTCGCTGCAACACCAATACCGATTCCGCATTTTGCAGGCGAGGGGATTAATGGTGCGATGCAATCGGTATTAATAGAAATTACGAAAATTGGTAGCTGGATTTGGAATCAGGGGGCTTGGAATAATATGAGCCCTTGTTTTACCGCCGCACTTATTTTTGGATTTGGTGCTGTACTCATTTTAGTGGCCCTTTTTGAATTAGTGTTAGCAAAAATCATGCTCGCTATTCTTTTTTCAACGGCACCGCTATTTATTTCTTTTACTTTATTTAAGCCAAGCCATGGTTTTTTTGATCGCTGGTTAGGATCTTGTGTTGGGTTTGCTTTATTAATGATTTTTATTTCCAGCATGTTGGCTTTGGTACTCAGTCTCTTGCAATGGTCTATTGCGGGAATGTATGCAAATCATGCCCTGAAGATGTCTCTAGTCGGTTTTGTTCCTGTCATGATCGTGGGATTTATTGGGATAGGCATACTATTAAAAGCTGCTCATTTAGCACAATCCATCGGTGGCTGTGTGAGTACCGCGTCTGGGTCTGCTCTTTTAGCCGGTACGGTAGGCGGTGCTGTAGGTAGTGCGTTGATAGGCTTTAAGATGATGGCTTCCGCTTTAAATGTCACTAAAAAATTGCTAAATGGTGTGCTTCCTCGCCAAATTAATCCAGCAAAAATGAATGCGATAAGAAGCACGCTTATTAGGCCAGCGAAGATGAACCCGATACAAGGTACGTTTAATAAACCGGAGGTTAAAAGTGAGTGAAAAAATAAGAAAAATCTACCAAATGATTCAAGAAAGCTTAGGATTAAAAAAACCGACAGAATTCATACAGTCAGCTCCTAAACGAAACTATTTTACCCAAGCACGAAGCTGGGCCGATGACATCTACACGGCGGCGATAATTTCAAGAAATCGCTACCAGATGGCTTTTTTTGTGGCGATGGGACTGGCTATGCTAGCGATCGTTGCCATTATTGCTTTAATTCCATTACAACGTATCGAACCCTTATTAGTAAATCATTATCCGAGTGGCCATATTTTAGTGCAACCGATGCATCAACCTTATTTACCGCTCAATTCTTTGCAAATAAAAAGTGAACTAGTCCATTATGTGATTAATCGTGAAAGTTATGCAGATTCTTCTTACAATGAACAATACTCTCTCATTAATATCATGTCTGATAACGAAGTAGCGAAAGAATATAGGGAGATACAATCGGCACATAATCCCGAGTCAGCGATTAATCGTTTAGGTCAAACGGGCTTGCGATCGGTACTTATTGATGATGTGATTTTTTTAAGTCCTAATTTACAAACTAAAGATAAGTTGCGATCCCAACAAACCCATACCAATCTTGCCACGGTTAACTTTACAGTGACCGAAGAAATTAACGGTATTAAAAGTACTAAATCTTATGCCGCCATCATGGTATGGGAGTATCGCACTCCCTCTGATGATCCCGGTGAACAATGGCGCAACTGGGATGGTTTTACCGTAACACGGTATAGCGTAGAACAACGCAATATATAGACATTTTAAAAGAGAGGGATAAAACATGAAAATAAAAAAAATAAAGCGATTGACCTTAGGTGTGTGTTTAGGGTTATTCCTATTTGATGCACCTTTGCTCTTTGCCGTTGAAAAACCTCGTGCTTTAGCGACCGACCATCGAATCAAAGTAGTTCACTATCAGCCTGATAATGTCGTGTTAATGAATGCGACCACGTTTACTGCCATGCAAATTGTTTTTGCTAGCGATGAGGTGATTGAAAACATACAAGGGGGAGATTTGAGTGCATGGACTTTAGATATACCCAAAGACCTTGCCTACATGATGTTTTTAAAACCGACGATAGCGGATTCGAATACCAATATGACGGTGATTACAAATAAGCATACGTATTATTTTCATCTCATCAGTCATTCAAATGAGGCGCCCACGGATACTTATGCCCTTCGTTTTATCTATCCAAAGGAAGAGCACACAGACATTTCATCATTTAACCCAATCCAAAAGCAAGCTATTTTAAACGCAAGTGATCAACCGCAAAACTATAACTGGGATTATAGTTTTAGTGGCACACGTTCTATTATGCCCTTGCATATCTTTGATGACGGACAATTTACGTATCTGCAACTCCAACCGAGACAAGTTGTACCGGCTATTTTTGCTGTAGATAATCGCTCGGGTAAAGAAGCCGTGGTTAATTATCGACGTGAGGGTGATTATTTAATTGTACAACAACTTTCCCCGCAATTTACCTTGCGTGCCGATCGGTACCATGTGGCCAGTGTTTTTAATAACAAACGTATTCATCAATTAAAAGTTCATGGGGAGGCTTAATATGAATCCTCAAGAACCCGAATCGGATGTGATTCAAACCGCCGCAAAGTGGTCCAAAGTCTCTAAAAAAAAATTTAAAGATTATAGTTATATAAGGTTGGGAGCGGTGGGAGTCGTAATTTTTTTGTTTTTTATGCTGCCCGATAATCATCCAAAAACAAAAGCGCCATCTTCAGACAATAGTATAAACAATGATTACCGTAATGCATTAAACGAAAATTTAATGCGATTAAAAGCGATGCAAGCTGACAAATCAGCAGTGTCTTCTTCAGAACCGATTAATCAAGCCTTTAATGACGCTAATTCTTCCAAAGAATATTTAGCCAGAAAAAATGCGCCGACGACGATGTACCCTAAAACTGAAGCAAGCAACAAAGAGATAGAAAATCATGGACAGGGTACTAATGAAAATTTTGCAAATACTCCTAGCAAAACAGAAACCGTCGAAGCGAATACGATTACTCATCCAGAATACACCATCGTATCCGGAGAGTTATTACCGGCGGTACTCGAAACCGCGATCAATTCAGATTTGCCTGGAATGGTACGCGCCGTGGTATCACAAGCTACCTATTCCTATACCGGAGAACGCGTATTGATTCCGTCGGGATCGCGATTAATGGGTCAATATACTTCATCCGTAACGCAAGGACAAAACCGTGTCATGGTTATTTGGAATCGCATTATTTTACCGAATGGAATCACGATACAACTCGATAGCCCTAGTACCGATGTTTTAGGTCGTGCGGGGCAGGGGGCTGATAGTGTGAATACTCATTTTTTTGCACGTTTTAGCGAATCAGCTTTGTTATCGTTAATTGGTGCAGGGTCAGCGACAACCGGCGTTAATAATCAGGATCAAAACAATTCGAGTGCACAATATCGTGCAGCGATTGCTCAATCATTCCAACAATCAGCTGAACAGTCGTTACAAGGAAATTTTGCGATCAAACCAACGCTACAGGTGCATCAAGGTACGGCTATTCATGTGTTTGTTGCTAAGGATTTAAGTTTTTATCAAGTATTGAAAAGATCCGGTGCTCCTGCAGGTACTTTACCTGTGTTTATGACAAGAGATTAGTATGGATCTTACGATAAAATAAAGTATTTTAAAAAATATCTATGGATGTCGCGTATTATTTTTAATAATTAATCGTTTGATAAAATCTATTTTTTAATTTAAAAATAATGTTACAGCGAAGCTAGATAAAATAAAAAAAATACATTAAACTTTTCTTAAATTCAATCTAGTAAAAAATTTACTACCCACAATTAAAATAAAAGGTAATTTTATAAATGGACGCATTTGATGAAGCTTTAGAGCAATTTAAAAGAAGTGGTGCTTTTATTTATGAAGGCAAATATGAAGCCAAATACTTAAACACCGATCACATTACAAGACTTAA
>NMOS02000019.1 GCA_002290645.2 Candidatus Aquirickettsiella gammari | reverse complement strand
TTGTATCATGCAAAATTCGCACCAAGCTTTTTTAAAAAGGGTTTTAATTAATTTAACCCTTTGATTTATTTATCTTTTAACTCGATGCGCTGATTAATGAGCGGATGATTAACAGTCATCCACTCCTATTTCCCTACGATGTTTTTTAGTGATGTTGACGAAGTAAATCCGATAATAAAGATGACAGCTTATAGAGCTGCTTTTTCGAAGTGATACTATTTGCTTTTAGCCCTTGACCCATTTCAGCTCTGCTATTACTATAAGCGGCCTTATCGGCTTTAAATTCCCCGATAGCTCAGCTGGTAGAGCAAATGACTGTTAATCATTGGGTCACAGGTTCGAGTCCTGTTCGGGGAGCCAGTATAATCAAAGGCTTAGCAATTTAAGACCATGCACTTAAAGTCCTATTGGAGAGTATAAATGTACGCAGTTATTTCCAGCGGCGGAAAACAATATAAAGTAGCTGAAGGCGAGATTATCAAGCTTGAGAAGCTCTCCGCTGAGGTTGGTGAAATCCTTGAGTTTCCGGTATTATTGCTGGCCAATGAGGGTGCAAATGTTAAATTAGGCGCGCCTTTTTTGACTGATTCCAAGGTAAAGGCCTCAGTGCTAGAGCATGGTCGAGGCGATAAAATTACCGTTATTAAGTTTCGACGCCGTAAGCATCATAGAAAGCAAATGGGCCATCGACAACATTATACAGCGGTTAAAATTACTGAAATTTTATAGAGGTTTCTTTCCATGGCACATAAGAAAGCAGGGGGTAGTACCCGAAATGGTCGTGATTCACACTCAAAGCGTTTAGGGGTAAAGCATTTCGGTGGTGAATCAGTTAAAGCAGGAAATATTATCATTCGTCAACGGGGTACGCATTACCATCCAGGTGATAATGTAGGTATTGGTAAAGACCATACCTTATATGCCTTAGTCCAAGGTATTGTTAAGTTTGCGCGTAAAGGGGCTAAATTAAGATGCTATGTTAATGTGATCCCAGGACTGGGAGAAGTCGCTGAACAAGCGTAATAGCGTATCAAAATAAGCATTGTATTTTTTAATGGTTACCCCGCTCAGCGGGGTTTTTTATGAAAATTCTTGATGAAGTAGAGATTCTAGTCGAAGCAGGAAAGGGCGGAGCGGGTTGTGTCAGTTTTCGCCGGGAAAAATTTATTCCCTTAGGAGGGCCTGACGGGGGCGATGGCGGTGATGGTGGGAGTGTCTTTTTAAAAGCAAGCGCCAATTTAAACACCTTAATCGATTTTCATTATAATCGCCTTTATAAAGCAGCGCGCGGTGAGAATGGCAGAGGGAGTGATTGTGCGGGAAAAAAAGGCGCTGATCTTATTTTAGAGGTTCCTATTGGAACTGAAATTTTTGATGCCGATACCCAAGAGTCGATAGGCGATCTCACGGTCGTTGACAAGATGCAATGTGTCGCGCGGGGTGGTTGGCATGGTTTAGGTAATGCACGATTTAAAAGCAGTACCAATCGCAGCCCACGCCAATTTACACCGGGCCACCCTGGTGAGGCGCGGCGATTAAAGCTTTCTTTAAAATTGCTAGCGGATGTAGGGCTGGTGGGTTTGCCTAATGCCGGCAAATCAAGTTTGATCCGCGCAGTATCTGCTGCCACACCCAAGGTAGCCGATTATCCGTTTACTACCTTGCAACCTCATTTGGGCGTGGTGCGTTTAGAAGCAGGGTGCAGCTTTGTGATAGCAGATATTCCTGGGTTGATAAGTGGCGCTGCTGAAGGCGCCGGTTTAGGTATGCGTTTTCTTAAACATTTGGAGCGTACTCGTCTATTGCTGCATGTGGTTGATATTCAGCCCTTGGACGGCAGTGATCCATTGGAAAATATAGCCTTAATCGAAGATGAATTGACAAAATACAGTCCTGAGTTGGCAGCAAAACCCAGGTGGTTGGTGTTAAATAAAATAGATTTATTGCCAGCTGAGCAATTAACTGATTATTGTCAATTTATAAAAACCGCGCTTCCTAGACAAATACCTGTATTTGAAATTTCGGCTTTACAGCGTGTTGGGACAAAAGCATTATGTTATGCTTTAGGGGATTTCCTGCAACAAATTGATCAGGAAATGATAGAATAGCATTGAATAAAACTTAAACAAAAAACGAACATTCAACATAATGCATTAGAAATGCTTTGGCGTTTAAGTGCTTTATTATCAACCAGGATTAATGGGTTTATTGATACAATATTTTAATGTTTTACCCATTTTAAAATGAATACGGTATTTTTCCGGTGCTAAAAAGTGTTGGCCTGTTTTAGGGTTAAAAGCAGAACGTGCGGCATTATAATGAGGTGAAAAACTTCCAAAGCCGCGGATTTCTATGCGATGACCTTGGTATAATGCTTGTTCAAGCAGGTGAACTAAATGTTCAACGCTTTTCTTGACTGTAGTGGCATGAAGTTGAGGAAACTTAAGTATGAGTTGGTTAATGAGTTCTGGTTTGAGCATGAATCTCTTCCTATGATAAGTTTGATTAAGCCAAAAAAATGATACGAATACAATTACGTCACCTCCCTAATTTAATTACCTGTATGCGCTTTATTCTAATAGGTCCTATTTTATGGGCCTTGTTGACAAAGTGCTACCCCCTCGCCTTTTATTTATTTCTGATAGCCGGTTTGAGTGATGGCCTAGATGGTTTACTCGCGCGTTTTTTTGATTGGACGACCCCTTTAGGGGCATTATTGGATCCCTTAGCGGATAAATTACTGTTAATGGGAAGTTTTATTGTACTCGCTTATTTACAGCAAATTCCCGTATGGTTAACGATTATGGTGATAGGCCGTGATATTTGGATTATGGGGGGCGCTTTACTTTATCGCTATTGGGTCGGCCCTTTAGATTACAAACCGGTTTGGATTAGTAAGTTAAATACCTTTTTTCAATTAATTCTAGTAAGCTTAGTCATTGTTAAATTAACTTTCTTTGCTGTGCCGATACAATTAATTCCTCGTGTTATTGAAGCTGTTTTTGTGACCAGCTTGCTGAGCTTTATTCAATATACCTGGGTGTGGATTTGGCAAGCGGCTTTTTATTTGAAATTAGCCAGTAAAAAAATAACCACCAAGAATCAAAAACGAGGTTGTTCTTAAATGGGTTAAGCGATGTTGACACAATTGATCTTGCCGATTCATCCGCCGGATGCGCACAGTTTCCAAAATTTTTATACCGGTAATAATGCAATTTTATTAAATTGTTTAAAAAGTTTTTCTTTAAAAATAGGCGAGCCTTATGTCTATATTTGGGGAAGTTCAGGCGCAGGTTGTACGCATTTACTGCAGGCCTGCTGTCATGCCGCGCAACAACAGGGTTTTTCGGTGGCGTATCTGCCCTTAAATACACTCAAAAAAACCAACAGCGCTGAAATCTTTCGTGGTCTAGAGACAGTGGATATGGTTTGCATCGACGAACTAGAAAGTTTAGTGGGTGATAGTATTTGGCAGGAATCCTTATTTCACTTTTATAATCGTTTACAAGAGCAAGCACGCTATCTACTTATTGCGGCAAAGAATAGTCCAAATCAATTAAATTTTTCATTACCCGATTTAATCTCACGCTTAGCTAGTGGTGTTTTATTTCAAGTGCGCGAGTTAAATGACGAACAAAGATTGCTCGCTTTACAACAACGCGCTCATTTAAGAGGCTTAGAGGTGTCTCTGGAGGTGGGGCAATTTTTATTATTACGGCTTCCACGTGATTCACAAGCACTTTTTTCAGCGCTGGTGCAGTTGGATAAAGCGAGCTTAAGTTTAAAACGTAAATTAACGATTCCTTTAGTGAAAAACATTTTAAAATTGTAAGCTGATGATGCAAAAGGTATTTGCTTGGGTTTAGTCAGCGTGTAATTTCAGTGCAATGCGAGCTAAGCGTTTCCCCAATGCCTGACAAAGGCGCTTTTCCTCCTCGCTGATTGGATTGCTACTTTCTTTGCCCGCCATGTGGGTAGGTCCGTAAGGTGTTCCTCCTGTCTGCGTCGTACTGAGATCCGATTCAGTATAGGGGACGCCCACTACGATCATCCCTAAATGGATAAGCGGTAGCATCATACTGAGTAGCGTCGTTTCTTGCCCGCCATGAAGACTAGCGCTGGAAGAGAATAAGCCAGCGGGCTTGTTGACTAATGCCCCTGAAAACCAGAGACCGCTTAGACTATCGATAAAATATTTGAGTGGAGCGGCCATATTGCCAAAACGGGTAGGACTCCCTAAGGCGATGCCAATGGCATCACGCACATCCTCTAGTGTGGCATAGGGTGGGCCTGTGGCAGGGATTTTTTCTTCGACAGCCTCACAAACGGTCGAGATATTGGGGACGGTGCGAATTCTTGCTTCCACTCCCTCAATAGAGATGATGCCTCTTGCTATCTGCTGCGCCATTTTGGCAACGCTACCATAGCGACTGTAATAAAGTACTAATATATAGGGCATGCTGTTTACGCTCCTTATTCCTTTTTGCAAGGATCCTCGATGTGGGTTTTAAGTTGATGCAATAAGGGATTCTATGGTATAAAGCACCGCGCTGAAAAGCGATTATTTCACACATTTATTATCTAAACTATTTGAGGGTGGCTGTTATCAAAGACAGTCTTCAGATACGAGACCTTGAAACCCGCGGTTTTTTTGCTGACCTAAAGCAAAAGGCAAATTTTGCCCGAGGCGATAATAGATGGAGGTTTAACCCAATTGGAGATTATATAAAGTGTCAACAACCGCAACATTAAGACAGTTATTTGAAGCCGGTGTCCATTTTGGTCACCGTACTTGTTTTCGTGAGCCTAAGATGGCGGCTTACATTTATGGCGTACGTAATGGAATTAGCATTATCGATCTGGAAAAAACCCGAGGATATATTACCGAAGCGCTTAATTATATTGCTAAAATAGCCGCTAGACCCGGTAGTAAAATTTTATTTGTAGGGACAAAACGTGCTGCGCAGGACTTAGTAAAAGCACAAGCCTTGCGTTGTGGTATGCCTTATGTCAATCATCGCTGGTTGGGTGGACTTTTAACCAATTATCGAACCATCCGCCAATCCATTAAACGGCTTAAAGAACTAGAAGCACAAAGCCAAGACGGAAGTTTTAATCAGTTAACCAAGAAAGAGGCGCTGAATTTACAACGACAAATGGATAAATTGGAGCGAGGTTTAGGGGGTATTAAAGACATGAGCGGTCTACCTGATGCTTTGTTTGTGATAGATAGAGGCTATGAACATATCGCGATTAGTGAAGCGCAAAAGTTAAAGATCCCGGTGATTAGTATTGTCGATACCAATCATTCACCCGAGGGTATTGATTATATTATTCCCGGTAATGATGATGCCGCACGTGCTATTACACTTTATACCCAAATGGTGGCAGATACTGTTTTAGAAGCACGTTCTGCGGCGACTAAGCCCACTGAAATTTCTCTCGCTGAAGTAGAAAAAACCGATGTACTGGAAGTTACCGAATCCGCGCTGGAGTCAAGTAAGTCCACTGATGGGAAAGGAGAGTAAGAAAATGGCCACAACAATAATAACGGCGGCACTGGTTCAAGCCTTACGCGCTAGAACCGGCGCTGGTATGATGGACTGTAAGAGGGCTTTGGAATCCGTTGCGGGAGATTTAGACGCCGCGGCTGAGGCGATGCGTAAATCAGGCCAGATCCAAGCCGAAAAGAAATCAGGACGTATTGCCGCTGAAGGCTTAATTATTATTAAGTCCAATGAAAGCACGGGCCTCGCTATTATTTTAGAAATGAATTGTGAGACTGATTTTGTCAGTCGTGATACAAACTTCAAGCAATTTGCTGAGAAAACCGCGCAATGTGCCCTCGATCATAAAATTGAATCGGTAGCGCCCTTGCTAACAACCACTTTTGCAGATAGTGGTGAAACGGTAGAAAAAACCCGCGAGGCTTTAGTCGCGAAATTAGGTGAAAATATTCAGTTGCGGCGTTTGACCTTAGTGCATACTCAGCCTGGTGCGACACTCGGTGCCTATGTGCATATGGGCCGTATTGGCGTTATTGTGCAATTAAAAGGTGGCGACGAACAATTGGCGAAGGATTTAGCTATGCATATTATTGCCAGTAATCCTGCGGTTATTTCAGCTAAAGATATCTCTGAACAAATTTTGGCGAAAGAGCGAGAAATTATCAGTGCACAGGCGCAAGCTAGCGGTAAGCCACAAGCAGTGATAGATAAGATGGTGGAAGGGCGACTCAATAAATTTTGCGATGAAATGAGTTTATTAGGACAAGCATTTGTCAAGGATCCTACTGTTTGCGTAGGGCAATTGTTAGCCAGTTCAGGTGCTGAAGTGATCAATTTTGTGCGCTTTGCAAGTGGCGAAGGAATCGAAAAGCCGACAGAAAATTTTGCCGAAGCAGTGATGGCGCAAGTTAAATCTTCTGAATAAATTTTTTTACCTATAATTGTGGAACTAAATATTCAGATTAGTTTAGTCTTTGGGCTAGAAACACGACGCCGAAAAGGTTATCATCCCATTTCTTTAATAACCCATGTTATTCTATGACGGCAAAGGCGCTAAAGTATCGACGTGTTTTACTTAAGCTGAGTGGAGAAGCACTCCATGGAGAAGCCGCGCAAATATTAGATCCTGTGGTGCTTAGGCGCCTTGCGACTGAAATTGCCGAGGTTGCCGATTTAGGTGTGCAGATCGCTATCGTAATCGGCGGCGGTAATATTTTTCGCGGTGAAATTTTAGCACGCAGTGGTATTGATAGGATTACCGGTGATCAAATGGGTATGTTGGCGACCGTTATCAATGCGCTTGCTTTACAAGATTCTCTCGAGAAACATCAAAAAGTAGCTCGCATCATGTCGGCTATTCCTATCGCCGGCTTTGCCCCTCTTTTCGAACGGCGCAAAGCGATTCGCTATTTAGAAAAAGGATACCTCGTCATCTTGGCAGGAGGCACTGGAAATCCTTTAGTGAGTACAGATTCTGCAGCGAGTTTACGTGGTATCGAGATAGGTGCAGAATTATTACTCAAGGCGACGCATGTTGATGGAATATATAGCGCCGATCCAAAAAAAGATAAGCAAGCGACCTTATATTCCTCGATAAGTTATGATAAAGCCTTAGCGCAAGAATTGGGTATTATGGATTTGGCGGCGTTTTCGCAATGTCGTGATCATGATTTACCGATACTCGTGTTTAACATTAATTGTAAAAAAGCATTACTTGAAATTATACAAGGTAAATCTAAAGGCACATTAGTGAGTAAGAGGAATTAAGCCATGATAGGAACAATAAAGTTAACAACTGATCAAGGTATGCAAAAGGCTTTGGTTGCGTTAAAAACAAACCTAGCTAAATTACGTACCGGTAGAGCACATCCTAGCCTATTAGAACAACTACGCGTTCCTCAATATGGTAAGGAAGTTGCTTTAAATCATGTGGCAAGTATTACTGTGGCGGATGCCAGAACTTTATTGGTAACGCCCTGGGATAAAACATCGATTCCGGTGATAGAAAAAGCAATTATTCAATCTAACTTAGGTTTGAATCCAGTGACAGCGGGAAATGTTATTCGAGTTCCTTTGGCCATGTTAACGGAGGAACGAAGGCGCGATATGAGTAAATTAGTCAAGCAAGAAGCAGAAGATGCACGCGTGTCTATTCGTAATTATCGTCAAGATGCGAATCATCAATGTAAAGAATTAGTTAAGAAGAAATTAATGACTGAAGATGAAGAACGTCGCGCTAAAGAAATAATCCAAAAAATGACCGACCAGGCTATCTCCGAAGTAGAAAAGATAGCAAAGACAAAAGAAGAAGAGTTAATGCAAGTCTAGTCTTATTCGCACTACTTCTTATGTCAATCCCAGACAATTTTGATTCACTAAAACGTCCGCGTCATATTGCCATTATTATGGATGGAAATGGTCGTTGGGCTAAACAACGCCATTTACCTCGCGTGTTAGGCCATCAAGAAGGCGTAAAAGCAGTTCGTAAAGTAATTAAAACCTGTGGCAAGATAGGGATCGAAGTGCTGACTTTGTTTGCTTTTAGTAGTGAAAATTGGCAGCGACCGGAGCAAGAAGTTAATTATTTAATGTCACTGTTTCTTAATACCTTAAAAAGTGAAATAAGTAAATTGGCTAAGAATAATGTCCAATTAAAAATGATAGGCGCTCTAGGGCGCTTTAAACAACCCTTACGTGAATGGATTGATAAATCTCAGGCATTGACCGCTAAAAATACTGGTCTAAAGCTAGTTATTGCTGTTAATTACAGTGGTCAGTGGGACATTGTGCAGGCAGCGCAAAAAATATCATGTCAAGTAACAGCAGGCGAGCTTCAAGCAGAGACACTAACGCAAGATTTATTCGCCAGTTACTTAAGCTTAGCGGGGTTGCCTGCACCCGATCTATTAATTCGTACCAGCGGAGAATATCGAATTAGTAATTTTCTTTTATGGCAATTAGCTTATACTGAACTGTATTTTACTGAGACTTTATGGCCTGACTTCAACGAAGAAGAGTTCGATAAAGCCTTGCTCTTTTATGCAAAACGAGAACGGCGATTTGGCTTTACTAGCGAGCAACTCACGGAAATAAATGCTTAAACTTAGAATTTTAACGGCACTGGTGCTAATTCCTTTAGTTATATTCGGAATTTTTTATTTGTCGTCCTTTTATTTTAGCGCGATAACGGCCTTTATTATGCTACTGGCTGCTTGGGAATGGTCACGCTTGAGTGATTGGAACGACTGGCAAAAAAGATTTTTATATGTAGCTGTGCAGGCAATCCTGCTCGGTTTGGCTTTCCCTTATTTAACCCAGGCATGGATAATCGAATTAGGTCTAGGTTTTTGGTTATTAATGACACTTTATCTAGTCTGGGCGCGTAGTCAGCCAAGATTACCGATGATTTCTCCTGCTGTCAGCGCCGGTTTGGGTTGGTTGATCATTACCTGGTGTTGGCTTGCTTTGCAAAAACTACAATTGACGCCGTTTTATTTAATGTTTATGTTGCTGATTATTTGGTTAGCAGACACCGCCGCTTATGTGAGTGGCCGTCTATGGGGAAAGCATTTATTAGCGCCGATACTAAGCCCAAAAAAAACTTGGGAGGGTTTTATTTTCGGCTTGGTATTTACTTTTTTTATCGCAATGCTGATTGTCTATTTTTTCAAGGGAATTAAATCTAGTTTATGGCAAATCTGGCTACTGGTTTTATTGACAAGTTTAGCGGCCATGGTAGGTGACTTATTTGAGAGTCAATTAAAGAGATTACGCGGATTAAAGGATAGCGGCCAATTATTACCGGGTCATGGTGGAGTTTTAGATCGTATGGATAGTTTATTAGCGGCCGCACCGGTATTTTCGGGATCTTTATTATTGTTAGGTTTAGCGACATGAAATATTTAACTATTTTAGGGGCAACAGGCTCAATAGGTGTCCACACTTTAGATGTTATTGCAGCGCATCCAGAACGTTTTAAAGTTATTGCTTTAACAGCGCACCATAATATTGATTTATTGTTTCAACAATGTCTTAAATTTACACCCGCTTATGCCGTGTTGGGTTGTAAGAAATTGGCAGAAGATTTAACGCGACGTTTACGATCGGCCTCGTTAAAAACAGAGGTGTTATTTGGAACAGAGGCCTTGGTTTTTGTTGCCAGTCTTGAAAAGGTTAATACCGTCATGGCCGCTATTGTCGGAGCAGCAGGTTTATTACCCACTTTGTCCGCTATCAAAGCTAAAAAGCAAGTATTACTAGCCAATAAAGAAGCCTTAGTCATGGCCGGTTCACTCTTAATAGAAGAAGCACGGCGCGCACAAGTTACTTTATTACCCGTAGATAGTGAACATAATGCCATTTTTCAGTGTCTGCATGGTCAGTTTGAACTAGGTCGTGCGAGTAAACGCTTAAGCAAAATTATTTTGACCGCTTCAGGGGGTGCTTTACGTCATAAGCCTTTAGCACAATTGCAAGCAGCGACCCCTGCAGAGGCCTGTGCGCATCCTAATTGGAGCATGGGGCGCAAGATTAGTATTGATTCAGCTACGTTGATGAATAAAGGTTTTGAAGTCATCGAAGCTTATTTTTTGTTTGGATTGTCACTCGAACAAATTGAAGTGGTTTTACATCCACAAAGTATTGTCCATTCATTAGTAGAATACCTCGATGGTTCTATTTTGGCGCAGTTGGCGAGTCCTGACATGCGTATTCCTATCTCGTATGCATTGGCTTTTCCGCAACGAATTAATAATGCCGCTAGCTCGTTAGATTTATTAAAGATAGCACGGCTTGATTTTTTAGCCATTGATGAAAAACGTTATCCGTCTCTTGCCTTGGCTTATAAAGCGCTACAGATAGGCGGTACGGCTACAACGATCCTCAATGCCGCTAATGAAATTGCTGTACAGGCTTTTTTGCAAGGTAAAATTTACTTTAGTGATATTGCAAGGCTTAATCAGGCAGTGTTGGAAAAAATTCATTCACGACCGGCTTCAAATTTGGATGTTATATTGGAGGATGATAATTTAGCCCGTGAGATTGCTAAAGAGATGATTTTAAAGCACTATAGTACTTTGTTAGAAACAGATGGTATGATCGTGCCTGAATCAGCAATTCACTAGTCCTTTTACAAAATACCTTATTTTGTAGCAGTCTGTAAATTTTTGGCTAAAAAATAATTACTATGTTACGACTATTGTTTAAAAATTTTTTATTAGCATCTCTGTGGATCAATTTTTTATTGCCTGTAGTGGTGCAAGCTTTTCCGCTAAATCATATTTATGTTGAAGGTTTACGTGGAATAAGTCGCGACACCGTTTTAAGTTATCTGCCGATTAAAGTAGGCCAATCGTTTGAATCCTCGCAATCCTCATCCGTCATCAATGCGCTGTATGCAACCGGATTTTTTAGTAATGTCAGTTTAGAGGAACGAGGCAATGCATTGATCATAAAAGTGGTTGAACGAGCCACCATTAGCCAAGTGGATATTAGCGGCAACAAAGAAATCCCTAAAGATAAGTTAAAAAAAATAGTCAAAAAAATAGGTTTAGTGCGTGGACGCCTATTTGATAAAGCGACCTTAGATCATTTTGTAGCGCAACTTCGTACCCAATATGACAATATGGGAAAATATTCAGCGCACATAACAACGATAGTCACGCCACAATCCAACAATAGAGTGTCTGTTCGTGTTGAGATTTCAGAGGGCCTCACTGTGGAGGTTGCCGATATTTCAATTGTGGGTAATCATGCTTTTAGTGAGCGCAAGTTGCGTTCGGCATTACCACTGGGCGTACATCATTTTTGGTCTGTTTTCACCAGTAGTGCTCAATATAACCAGGATCGATTAACGGCTAGTTTAGAAGCCTTGCAGTCATATTATTTAAATCGCGGTTATCTTAAATTCAAAATAGACTCTACTCAGGTCACTTTAACCCCGGATAGAAAGACCGCCTATCTTATTATCCACGTCACGGAAGGTCCTCTGTATAAAATCAGCACTTACCAACTCAGCGGACGTTTAATAGTAGCTCAGGCCAAATTAGAAAAAGTGCTCGGATCCCTGCGTGGTGGCCAGCCTTTTTCCCGTGAAAAAGTGTTAGAGGTTGAACAAGGGATTAAGAAAGAATTAGGTGATTTTGGTTATATCTTTGCTACCGTGAATACCTTACCCGATGTCGATGAGAAAAATAAAACCGTCGCCTTAACCTTCTACGTTGATCCCGGTAATCGTGTTTATGTTCGGCATATTAATATCTCCGGTAATTTAAAAACCCAGGATGAAGTGTTTCGTCGTCTCTTTCGGCAACAAGAAGGAAGTCTGCTCTCAGAATCGGATATCAAGGATTCGCTAAGACAGCTTAGTTTGACCGGTTTTCTTGAAGGAGAGCCACAGCTAACGCCGATACCTATCGAAGCTTACACAGATCAGGTCGATCTTGATCTCATGCTAAATGAAGCGCATGCAGCGCAAGCTTTGTTTAGTTTAGGTTATGGTACCAATGGCGCTGTGTTTGGTGCTTCACTTAATCAAAATAATGTCTTTGGTACCGGTAACCAATTAGGTCTGAATTTTAACAAAACCCGTGCCGCCACCATCTATAGTATTAGTTATAATAACCCTTACTACACATTGAACGGGGTTCAACGGGGTTACGATATTTTTTATCAACGGGCTACACCGAGTGATCTGAATACGACAACCTATAGTACCAATACCTATGGGGCTGATCTCCATTACAGTATCCCCTTTGATGAACGAGGCGATACCTTACAACTTTCGGGTGGCTTACAAAGATTACAACTTAATTTACCAATTACTAGCCAGCAATCTATCGAAGTACAGAATTTTGTATCGCAACACGGCACACAATTTAACCAATTTTTATTTACCATCGGTTGGTCACGAAATAGCTTAGATCAATTAGTCTTTCCTAAGGACGGAATTTATCAAAATGCGAATGTGCAGCTTGCCTTACCGGTAGGGGGGCAGCCTTTAGACTATTACAAAGCATCTTATACCGGTTTGGATTTTCTCCCATTAACGCATAATTTTATCATGCAGAGTCGTTTAAGTTTAGGTTATGGTAATGGCTTTGCTTCTACGCGCGGCCTTCCTTTCTTTAGCAACTATTATGCGGGTGGAATTGGCACCGATGGACAGGTTAGGGGTTATCAAATAAGCTCTTTAGGGCCCAGAGACAGTAATGGTTACCCGTTAGGGGGTAATGTTATGACGGTAGGTAGCTTGGCGTTGATTGTACCGAGTCCACTGCCGGCTAGCGTAAGAACCAGTTTATTTGTTGATGCGGGTAATACTTACTCCACTTTAGGTGTCACCCAACCGGGTAATCCGAAAGGTGGAACGAGCCCTGGACCTATACGTTACTCAGCCGGAGTAAATGTAGATTGGCGAGTTCCGGTTTTTAATGTAACATTGAGCTTTAGTGTGGCGAAAGCTATTAATCCTAGACCCGGTGACCAAATCCAAGTTTTCCAATTTAACATAGGGACTGGTTTCTAACTTAAGCTTTAATTTAAGGAGCTAATAATGAACAAGGTTTGCTTAGTATCTATTGTATCGTTAATTGCGGGTATATTGACTCTCCCTACGCATGCAGAGGGTTTAAAATTAGCGGTGGTCGATATGCAGTTGGTGTTACAAAAAGCGCCACAAATTGCCAAGATAAATGACACCTTAACCAAACAGTTTAAAGGGCGGCAAGATAGCATCCTTCAATTGCAGAATCAATTAAAAGACGAGACCAATAATTTAGAAAAAAATGCAGCGGTTATGACCACAGAAGACCGTAATAAATTAGAAAAGAAAGTGATGACGGATCGTAATAATGAGCGAACGATGATAGCTTCCTTTCAAAAGGATTTGTCCAAACAACAAAGTGAATCATTGCATGGCTTTAGTCAGCAATTAGAGGGTGTTATGAAAAAATTAGCGGCGCAATCCGGTTATGACCTTGTCATTCAAAAGGGAAGTACCTTGTACGCTAAAAATGATCTTGATATCACCCAACAGGTTTTAGATGCTTTGAAAAGAGCTTAGAAAGCGAGTGCTTAAATAGCTTTTTCATAAAGCGTAGAGTAGATATGCCGCAGCGTCGTTATTCATTAGAAGAGATCGCCGAATTGATCGATGCTGATTTGAAAGGCGATCCAGCGTGTTCGATTGATGGCATTATGGCATTACAAAGTGCACAATCTGGCCAAATTTCGTTCTTAGATAACAAGCGTTATCTTAAATATCTTGCCGCTGCTAAGGCATCGGCGGTTATTTTACGTGCAGAATATTTAAAATATGCACCGAGTAATGCCTTAGTCGTGGCGGATCCTTATCTTGCTTTTGCTAAAGTAGCGAAGCTATTTGAGCGACTGCCGCAAGTGGCGCCGGGAATACATCCAACGGCTATCATTGGCGATCATTGTCAAATCCATCCGAGTGTCAGTATAGCTCCCTATGTTGTTATAGGGGCAAAATCACGTTTGGATGAAGGCGTCGTTGTCGATGCAGCTTGCATCATTGGAGAAAATGTCATCGTCGGGGCTGATAGTCATTTAGCGCCACATGTTAGTTTGTGTCGAGATACTATCATTGGAAAACGCGTGATTATCCATAATGGCAGTGTTATCGGTAGTGATGGCTTTGGTTTAGCCAAAGAAAATGAGCGTTGGGTCAAGATTCCTCAGTTAGGTAAAGTGCAAATAGGTAATGATGTAGAAATTGGCGCTAATGTCAGTATCGATCGCGGTGCTTTAGATGATACCGTCATTGATGACGGGGTAAAATTAGATAATCAGATACAGATAGGGCATAACGTTCACATTGCGGCTAATACAGCGATTGCCGGATGCACCGGTATTGCCGGTAGTACCCGTATTGGTAAAAATTGTATGATTGGTGGCGGCGTGTGTATTAACGGGCACATTGAAATAGTGGATGGTGTTTATATTACCGGGATGTCCAGTGTCGTGCATTCTATTCGTCGATCCGGTATTTATTCTTCTACCCATTCCGTACAACCACAACGAGAATGGCAAAAAAATAGCGTCAGGTTTCGTCAACTGGATAATATGGTTAAAAGATTACGAAAAATTGAAGCATTATTTAATATAAAACGATAATAAGTCGAGAAAAAGTACTATTGCAAAAATTTTACCGCGAAATTCCTATTTAAAAAAAATTTAATAGAAAAAAACAGTAACCCTAGGTAAGCATTATGAACGACACGATGGATATTCAAGAGATACTCACTTATTTACCCCAACGCTATCCTATTTTAATGATCGATAAAGTGATTAAAATAGTGCCAGGCAAGTCAATTATTGCATTGAAAAATGTCACCGTGAATGAACCTTATTTTTTAGGTCATTTCCCCGGCAAACCGATTATGCCCGGGGTGCTTATTTTAGAAGCGATGGCGCAAGCGACCGGGATACTCGCCTTACACGCCAACAGAGAGCGTAGTAAAGAAGGTTTTTTATACCTTTTTGCCGGTATTGATAAGGCGCGTTTTAAAAGGCCGGTTGTTCCTGGTGATCAATTATATATCGAAGCGGAAGTACTGAAGGTTAAAGGAAATATTTGGAAATGTAAGGTCAATGCAAAGGTAGAAAATGAATTGGTTTGTGAGGCGGAACTCATGGGTGCCGGGAGAAGATCCTGATTATGATAGATGCTTTGGCTATTATTGACCCCAATGCTAAATTAAGTGCCGATGTGAGCGTGGGGCCTTGGACCATTATTGGACCTGAAGTTGAAATAGGCCCGGGAACGATCATAGGATCGCACGTTGTACTAAAAGGTTCAACACGTTTAGGTGCGCATAATAAAATTTATCCTTTTTCCTCAGTAGGTGATGATCCGCAGGATAAAAAATATCAAGGGGAGAAAACCTATCTTGAAATTGGCGATCATAATGTGATTCGCGAGTATTGCACGATTAATCGCGGTACGACACAAGATAAAGGATTGACCAAAGTGGGTAACCACAATCTGTTTATGGTCGCTACCCATATTGCACACGATTGCGTGATCGGTAATCATTGCATTTTTGTCAATAATGTGGCGTTAGCGGGCCATGTTACGATAGGGGATTATGCCATCTTAGGTGCTTATAGTGCGGTTCATCAATTTTGTCAGATAGGTGATCACAGTTTTATTGCCGCCTCCAGCATGGTAAGGCAAAATGTTTTACCTTATATTCTGGTAGAAGGCGGACATGACGCGAGGGCTTGTGGTCTTAATAAAGAAGGCTTAAGAAGAAATGGTTTTACCGACGAAGCGATGAGTGCTTTGCGCGCTGCTTATAAACTCATTTTTCGTAAAAATTTAACTGTTGAACAAGCCTTAGAAGAATTAAAGCCCTTGGTCTCCGATTATCCGCCGGTAAGATTAATGGCAACCGCACTTAAAAATTCTGATCGTGGCATCATACGTTAAGCTTCCTGTACATATTGGTATCGTAGTCGGCGAGGCTTCAGGCGACTTATTGGCCGCTGGTCTTATCAAGGAATTAAAACGAAGACAAATTCCCTTTATCATTGAAGGAATAACCGGTCCGGAAATTCAAAAACAGGGTGCGCGTTCTTTCTGTTCGATGGAAAAGCTTTCGGTGATGGGCTTAGGTGAAATTTTTAAGCAGTTGCCGCAATTGTTACGTTGTCGTCAGCAAATTATCCAGTATTTTATCGCACATCCGCCCGATGTTTTTATTGGCGTCGACGCGCCCGAATTTAATCTTGAGGTCGAAAAAAAATTAAAGCGACAGGGTATCCCTACCGTACACTATGTCAGCCCTAGTGTGTGGGCGTGGCGTCGTTGGCGGCTGAAAAAAATTGCTCAAAGTGTTAACCTGATGTTATGTCTGTTTCCATTTGAGAAACATTTTTATCAAGAACATCAGATTCCCGTGCAATGCGTCGGTCATCCTTTTGCCGATGAGATTCCTTTCGTCATTGATGAACAAGCAGTACGTAAAACTCTGAGACTTCCCGAGTTGGCGCCCATCATGGCCTTATTGCCCGGCAGTCGAGCTAATGAGATTAATTATCTAGGCCGATTGTTTCTTGAAACAGCGCAACATTGTTATCAACAAAATCCCCAATTGATCTTTGTCGCCGCGATGGTGAATCAAGAAAGGCAACAACAATTTACCCAGCTTGCCAAAATGTATGCACCGACACTGCCTTTGCAAATCATTTGTGGCCAATCGCGTCAGGTGATGGCGGCGGCAGATCTGGTTTTACTCGCATCCGGTACCGCGAGTTTAGAAGCGATGCTGCTGAAAAAACCGATGGTAGTCGCTTATCGTATGAGCACTTTATCGTATTGGATGGCAAAGCTGTTGATTAAAGTAAATTATATTGCCTTACCTAATTTATTGGCGAATAAATCCTTAGTGCCTGAATTTATTCAAGCGCAAGCAAACGTTAAAAATTTAGCGCAAGCTTTGTGTTACTATTTGAATAATCCGGATGTTGTCAGTAAACTAAAGCAGGAATTTTTAGCACTCCATCAACAACTGCGCGGTAATGCCAGTCAACAAGCACTCGATGCGATACTAAAACTTTTAAATACCCATCAACAGGTTTAGAAAATAAATAACTGAATATCCGTCTATAAATAAATTAAATTTTTTTAAAGGCGGGAATAATTTACTTAATGCATCCATAAGGCTGTTAAAATTGTGATGGAACAACAAACGATAGCCGGTGTTGATGAAGCAGGGCGAGGACCTCTCGCCGGTCCGGTCTTTGCCGCGGCGGTTATTTTAAATGGCAAAAAACCGATAATAGGTTTAGCTGACTCTAAACAATTAAGTGCGGCAAAGCGCGAATACCTGGCCGAAAAAATTCAACAACATGCTATAGCTTGGGCCGTAGGCCGTGCGGAAGTGGAAGAGATTGATCAACTCAATATTTTTCAGGCCAGTTTGCTGGCCATGCAGCGTGCTGTGTTAGGTTTAACTCAAGTGCCCAGTTTAGTGTTGGTGGATGGAAAACACAGTCCAACATTGGCTTGTCCTACCGAAGCGATTATTAAGGGCGATCAAAAAATTGCCAGCATCAGTGCGGCTTCTATATTAGCTAAGGTGCATCGTGACGCCGAAATGATTTTGTTGGACGCCGAATATCCCGGTTATGGTTTTGCACAACATAAAGGTTATGGCACAAAGCAACACTTGCAGGCCTTGCAAGAATTAGGTCCTACGATCATACATCGACGTTCCTTCTCACCGGTTCGCCACTGTGAACGTATCGAGTGAATCAATACGAATGTTAAATTTATTAATTACAAGGTCATATTCATCTTCAGCGCACTCAGTAACATCGACGAGCATTTAGCTAAGCCATTTATCAGAAGCCTGTTAGCCACTGTTTTTGCTTTATCTTCTTTGTTACGAAAGAAACTGCAAGAATTATCTGTAGAACTCACAATAGAATTTCTTTTATAGGTAGCTATGATGTGCAAAATAGGTGTGCGAGCTGACTTTTCTGAAGCAATACTTGAAGTAATGGATGCCGTATCCGTTTTTTCACCAATCAGAGGTTCAATGTCTTGCTCGGTGCTAAGCCTTGTGCTCGGTGGAGTTTCCCGAGTTCGATGAATGATATGGGTTAGATTATAGATTAACTTTCTAAACCAGTTAATCAAGCGCTGTAGTAATCCTTGATTTGAAGTGTTGCTTTGTTCCTTCGATGGCAATGATTGATCGGTAAGATTCTCTAGTGCACCAAAAAATTCTTCATTTTTATTCTCATCCTCACATGAATAATAACTATCACGGTCTGAGTTATCAGATTGATTCGGATCCTTCGTTTCATTGACTGGAAATTCATAACAGGAATGATAATCTTCATCCTCATCGATATCTGATGTGTCAGCTGAGATAAACGTTTCTTTTTGCCTGGAGATATTTTTTTGGTAAGTATCAAGATTTTTTTGTAAGGAGGGGATATCCTTCTTTTCGATGGCGTCTTTTAGTGCCGCTACATCGGTAGAATAGGCCAATAATATAAGTTTAGTCGAGCCATCATAGCTCGCTACAGCGACAGCAGGAAAGTAATGGTTGATCAGTATTTTTGCTATTCTTATTAATTCACTATTTTCTTCATTAGTAGATATTAAAAATTGATTCAAATTATCTAAAAAAAGATTAAATTTTAGTTTAGTTAAAGACGCAAAATTCTGTAAAGTTGTTATATTTTGTGTTTTAGTCCAAATATTAGCTTTAGTTAAAATTAAAAAAAGTAGCTCACTGAAACCAATAAATTCGTCAAGCTGTTGTTTGATAGCACTTGACTCTACAGTAAGCGTGTTATTAGTTTCTTTAACAAATTTATCCGCTACGTGTTTGAATTTAGGGTTTATTAGCCCTGTAAGGATATCACTATTGAGCTGTTGCATTAACCCTTTAGATGATTCTAATTCCTCCTGTATTAGCATTAATAATTCGGCGTTATTTTTTTTATTTAAGGAGGAGTGCTTTTCTTGGTAAGTAAGATGCTCTTTTTTAAGCACGGTATAAACTTGGTTGATAGGAAGTTTAACGATATTATTTTCAGGCATACAGAAATTTCTTTAATTATTGTTATTTCAGGAAGATGTTCGATGCAGATAAGATGTACATAAAAAATAAAATTACCTAATCTATATCAATAATTATTGTATAGCGACTTCTCAAAATAATCCACTTAATAGTGGATTATTTTTTGTCTTAAATAGGGTATAATGGGGTATAATAAACGGACTTGATCACGTAAAAGTGATTAATTAAATCGATTTAATTTTGTTTTTTTGTGTATTATAAACTTCGCAAAAAGCTTATTCGAAATAAATCTTAATGTGAGAAATTTATTTTAGTTCTTGACAGAAAAGGTGAATGAGGTAGAATTCGCGAGCTCCTGGGTTTTCGGCTCGAGGTGCTAGGAGGAGTGGAGAATTATTGAGGAATTAGTGAAGACTAAAGAAGCAATAAATTTGAGACGAAT
>NMOS02000038.1 GCA_002290645.2 Candidatus Aquirickettsiella gammari | reverse complement strand
GATTTAATGCTGCCTTTTCTTCTTCGTTAAGTTTAAGTTTTATCATCCGCTTTAAGGTGTTAAAAAATAATACTCAACAATAAATTATATTTAATATTTTTTCTAGATATTTAATGCAGTCCGCTTAGAACTTGAGTCTGTTCAGGATTCTATTGAAAATTGCGTACTGTTTTATGATTTTGTAGAAAAATTCTATAAATTCGCTATTAAGAAAGAAAATTTTGAGCATTCAGATAAAAATATAACTTCCAAGTTGATCTATACCTTAAAAGCGGAAGAGGATAATTTATATAAATCCTTCGTAGAGGACGATTATTTTACTAAAGTATTAAAAACTTTATCCTTCGAGCCTTATCAATGTTATTTTGAGGATTATACCACTAATTTTTTTGCTGATATTAAAGATTTGAGCGATCCTTATAATACCTCTCTTTTTCTCCTTACAGCAATATTCTATAAATTTTCTTATTTTAGAATAGACAATTTCAATCTAAATGAGCTTAAACTTTTCTTAGCGAAAAATATTCCAAATTTACCTTTAACTTTATCTACACATGAATTGATAGGGCTGCGCTGTTTTTTTTTCTATAATGTTTTATTGAAGTACTTAAAATTAAAGCCGGTGAATTCAAATTTTGAATATTTGAAAAACTCGTTACAATTCGAATCTTATATAGTGAATTTTAAATCTTCAATTAAAGAAAATCTCAATAATAAATTACAAAGCTTGCAAAAATATTTCATAAAAAAAGAAAAAAAACTAGATAATTTTTTGGAAAATAAATCTGAAGATACTGATGAAGAACTTAATAAAGCATTAATTTTTTATAGTGTTTTAGAAGGTGAAGTCAAAATTATTAATAAAAAAACAGAAAATTTGATAAAAAATAGCTACCTAAATTTAACGAAAATGCGTTATTTATTAGAGGTAATGATAAGCGAAAATGAATTGTCGAAATTACTTACTGTATTTAGTAATAAAGTGAATAGTGATTTTTATTTGTATGGAATCAAATGTATATATGATATAAAAAGTAATAAGGAAGCTTTAAATTATTTATTTAAAGCGCTCAGTAGCGAGAAATCTGATTCCTCTTTGCATAATGAAATCAAGGCATTTCTAAATTCTATCCCAGAAAAAGATCAAAATATAACGCCTATTTTTTTTGAAGAGATTAATCTCGAAGACTGGATAGATTTTAGTCATTTTTATATTTTTACTTTACTATATATCAATTTTAATGCGCGCTTAATAGGGTTTAATAATAAATTACTTTTTACTGAGGTGCTTACATTTAATATTTTTTTAATGGCTAAGCTTAAAACAGTAGCTAATTTAAAAAATAAAGTAATGAAAGAGATCAATAAATTCTTTGGAAATAAGTATTCGAATCAGTCTGCTTATATAAATAGCAAAAATAACTTATTAGATGAGATTAAGCTAATTTTGGAATTGATCCAACATACTACACAGGTTTTAACAGATACTAAGATCTTAGAGTCGGTACTTATTCCTAAAATTAAAGATAATTCTATTTTGCCGCGGCCCGATGAAAATAATCTGTTGAGTTCTTTAAAAAGTTTACAAGATGAAAATGAATTCTTTCAACTAAAGTATAATGCGATAAAAAAACATGTTTTTCATTTTAAACCTAGGAAAGTGGTCAAAAAATCAAGTATTAAATTAATTAATAATTTAGGAAATGATTTAGAAGAGAAATATAGTAAATTTATTGAATATTTTTTTGAGCCGCTGAGTTGTTTGTCAGTAAATTTCTCTGAAAGTTTGAAACACATCCAAGAAATTGAAAAAAATGCCCTATCAATTAAGAAAAATAGTGTGTTTAGGCAAAAAATTTCTTCTTCGCTGGGTCAGCTTTCTTCATCAATAGATAAGATTATACTAAACTTAAATCTTTGCTTAGAGCTTGATGAAGCAGGATATTTAGATAACTTAAATCTATCACAGCTATTAAATAAAGTAGATGAGCTTATCATTGGTAATTCTTTAATTAAGAAAAAATCGCTTGAAAATAAGCTTATATTGTTACAATAGCTTGTTAGTAGTGTTTCTTTATCGATAAGTCTTATTTTGAAAAAAGTGACTGAAATGATAGATAAGTATCTGCTATGTAATGATCAGGCGAAGATATTGTTACAGCTTATTTCATCTCATTTTGTAGGCGAAACTAACCCAGCTTCGTTTTTTTCTAAACCAATGCCTAAAAAAACAAAACGCCAATTAGCTAGCAAGCTACCTAATGATTATTTAAATCTAAAAGAACAATTTATCTGTTTAGAAAGATTAATAAGATTGATGAGATATGATACCCATGAGCGAGTTATCCAACGACGAGACAAGGAGAGCACGAAGTGCGAAGTCAAGGAGCCCGCGATAGGCGTGCGTTGACGGGCGAAGCAGGAAACGCATCACGCCGTAAAGTCATTGTGGGAGCCACTGCGCGCAGCCCAGAAT
>NMOS02000001.1 GCA_002290645.2 Candidatus Aquirickettsiella gammari | reverse complement strand
CAGAAGGGTTTCATCGTAAAATGAAATTGATTCAACGTCGCGCTTATGGATTTAAAAATTTTGAAAACTACCGCTTAAGAGTTAAAGTTCTATGTGCTTAATCTGCCCCCTAAAGTGGGAAAGACCCGCAAAATTTACAATGAAGCTTAGAAGATGTTTGGTTTTGATTTTTATTGGTGCGCCCGGAGAGATTCGAACTCCCGACCACCAAGTTCGTAGCCTGGTACTCTATCCAGCTGAGCTACGGGCGCATGATCCAAAAGAGCTCGGCATTCTAACAGTTTACAGTCCATCCAGCTAGCCTTTATCTAGAAGTAGAAAAGTAAACCTAATCCGCGCAAAATAATCTTAAATAAATTAATATACTATAAAATTCTATAGTCGTTTTGATCTTAAAAATTAAAATCGCGAAAAAAAGAAATCTGCCTAGGTAGCATCCAAAAAATGTTTGTTACATGGCGGAGAGAGAGGGATTCGAACCCTCGATGGAGTATAAGCCCCATACTCCCTTAGCAGGGGAGCGCCTTCAGCCACTCGGCCATCTCTCCGACGTTGAGGGTGGCGAGTATAGCACTACCTTACGCTTTATAAAATAGTCGTTTAATCTTCACTTTCCGTATCTAAATCTTCCTCGTCAGCGTGACCTGCTTGCTTTTGTTTTTCTTGCTGGATACGTTGATAGATTTCTTCACGATGAACAGAAACTTCTTTAGGCGCATTAATACCCAACCTTACTTGATGTCCTTTAATGCCCAGCACTGTGACTGTCACATCATCACCAATAATAAGTGTTTCTCCAATACGCCGTGTCAAAATAAGCATCTTTATGATTCTCCTTTGGTTGACTCATTAATCGACCATATGCAACATCTAATCAATTTCTATCAATTAATAAAAAAGATAGAAAAATCACATATAGACATTTTGCGGAGTTAGTCTACTCATGAAACCTTAAGGAAAACTTAATACTATTCAGAAGTACGTAAAATTATCCGCAAAAATTAAGCTAATACGGTTAATTATTCTTTGCCTAGGCCAAAAGCACGATGCAAAACCTGCACCCCTCTTACTATTTGGGATTCACTCACCATGAGCGAGATCCGCAGTGCAGAGGATAAAGCTAAAATAACGTTGATCTCTGCTAAATCTAGTGTTTGAAACAAAGTATGAATGATACCTGGGTGAGAATGTAACCCTATCCCCACAACAGAGAGCTTTGCCAACTTGTTATCCCCCATTATTGTTTTCGCGTATTTCTCTCTTACCAAAGTTTGTAATAATTGTTCGGCTTGGGGGTAGTCAACTCTCGCTAGCGTAAACGTTATATCCATCTGTTTTTGAGAAATTTGTTGTTGGGTTAACATATCAATCTCAATACGAGCATCGTTGAGCAGCGAAAAAAACTGGGACATCGCTTTCTTCTCAGTCGTTAACCCATGTATAGTCAATTTTGACTCGTGATGACTGGCTGTTATGCCAGCAATCCTAGCGCCTTCGACGCCTGATTCCTCTTCACTGGCCTGAATTAAGGTGCCAGAACCCCTCTGAAAACTTGATAAAACTCGTAATGGAATGCGATATTTACTAGCCAATTCTACAGCGCGATGCTGTACTACCTTAGCACCCGCACGAGCAAACTCGGTCATCTCAATAAAGCCAATCTTATCTAAACGCTGCGCCTGTGGAACAAGATGTGGATCGGCGGTGTAAATACCATCCACATCGGTATAAATTTGGCATTCATCGGCCTTTAAGACCGCCGCTAAAGCCGCGGCAGTCGTATCGGAACCTCCCCGCCCCAAGGTGGTCATGTCCCCTTGTTCGGAAATGCCTTGGAAACCCGCTACAATAGGCACTCTACCCGCTCCGATATCACAACGTAATACCTCTTCTTCTATACTTAAAATACGCGCCTTTTTATGGTGGTTATCGGTATAAATCGGCACATGAAAACTATTATAAGATCGTGCCGGACATCCTTGTGCCAATAAAGCCATTGCTAATAAGGCGGTAGCGGCTTGTTCCCCTGTGGCTAATAGTAGATCATATTCTCTGGCATCCGGTTGATCGTTCAATATTTTAGCGAGTGAAATCAGTCTATTGGTTTCACCTTCCATCGCAGAAACAACAACGACCAATTGGTGCCCTTGTGCACGCGTTTCAATAATTTTATTGGCAACTTGTTGAATTTTATCGATATTTCCAACAGAGCTGCCGCCAAATTTTTGTACAATTAAAGCCATCTTAGTGACCTATCGAGTATAGTTATTCAATTCTAAGCATAGTTGTCATTTAGGCGGGTCTCAACCCAATGTTTTGCCTTTTTCAAAGCCATCGCTAAACCTTCGAGCTCATCCCCTCCCGCTTGCGCAAAATCAGGCCTGCCGCCACCCTGACCTCCTATCGATTGCGCTATTTCATTGGCTAATTCGCCCGCCTTTATTTTTCCGGTCAACTCCTTCGCTACTCCAACAACCAGCTGTACACGTTGCTGCTCTATGCTGGCCAAAACGATGACAGCTGGTTTTAGCTTACTTTTAAGTTGATCGAGTAAATGACGTAATCCAGCGACATCAATCCCGTTAATCTCACTGATTAATAATTTAACCCCTTGTAAATCAATAGCTTGAGTGATCAACTCATCGCCCATCATACTTACAATGGATTGTTGCAGCGCTACAATCTGCTTTTGCAAGGATTGCTTAGCTTCAATATCATTACGCGCTTTTTCTACTAAATTATCTCTAGCGCTTTTAAAGAGCTTAGCCAGTTGATCGGCTTGTTCTTCTAACGCCATAACCCAATTTAAAGCATACTGCCCAGTAAGCGCTTGAATACGACGTATACCCGCCGAAGTACCCAATTCTCCGGTAATTTTAAATACGCCGATATCTCCTGTACGAGAAACGTGGGTACCTCCACATAATTCTTTTGAAAAGTCACCCATTGTTAATACACGCACCTTATCCGCGTATTTTTCTCCAAACATAGCTAACGCACCGGTCTGCCTCGCCTCTTCACGTGACATAATTTGAGTGAGAACCGGTAAATTAGCGCGAATTTGTTGGTTAACGCGATCTTCGATTATTTTTAGTTGTTCTGTACTCAACGGATCAGGATGTGAAAAATCAAAACGTAAACGTTCCGGTTCTACTAAAGAACCCTTTTGCATAACATGTCCGCCTAAAATCTCACGTAAAGCGGCATGCAATAAATGGGTTGCGGAATGATTTAAAGTAATAGCACGGCGCTTTTCAACATCGACCTCTGCTTTAAGCTTATCACCTTTTTTTAAATGACCTTTAAGCAACTTTCCTTGGTGTAAAATGAACGCGCCTTCTTTAAAAGTCTGCGTCACTAAAAACTGGCTGGTTGCATTAAGTAAATACCCGGTATCACCTATTTGCCCTCCTCCTTGCGCATAAAAAGGCGTTTTAGCTAGGATAATAAAACCTTCTTCACCTTCAGATAGCTCTCCAACAGATGATTTATTATTTGCTAATAAATTCAGAATTGGCGCTGCCGCTTGCTTCAACGCTTTATACCCAACAAATTCTGTGGCAAGTTCATCACTTAAATCAACACGAGTAGCAGCGACGAATTGACTTGCGGCTTTAGATAACTTTCGTTGACGTTCCATCTCCTTGTCAAAACCTACTCTATCAATTGTTAAACCTCGCTCTCTTGCGATATCCGCCGTTAAATCAAGCGGAAATCCGTAGGTATCATACAGACGAAAAAGAACAGAGCCTGGAAATTGCTTTTTATCGCGTAATTTTAACAGCTCTTGTTCAAACAATTTAAGGCCTTGGGTTAAAGTCCGCGCAAACTGCTGTTCTTCATGGAGTAATACCTTTTCAATCGATTTTTGCTCTTTTGCTAGCTGGGGATAAGCTAGCAGCATTTGCTTCGCTAAAGGATTAAGCAAACGATAAAAGAAAGGACGATCTAGACCTAATTGATGACCATGTCGAATAGCGCGTCGAATGATTCGACGTAATACGTAAGAACGACCTTCATTACCAGGACGCACGCCATCGCTAATTAAAAAGGCGCTAGAACGAATATGATCCGCTATTACGCGTAAAGAGGTATTGGCAAAATCGCTTATGCCTGCTTCTTTGGCAACGGCCTTAATTAAAGGTTGAAATAGATCAGTCTCATAGTTATTAGTAACGCCTTGCATAATTGCCGCCAAACGTTCTAAGCCCATCCCGGTATCCACTGAAGGTTTAGGTAAAGGCGTCAATACTCCATCTGAGGATCGTTGAAACTGCATAAACACTAAGTTCCAGATTTCAACATACCTGTCACCCTCTGCTGTTGACGTACCTGGAGGGCCTCCTGGGACAGTAGGTCCATGGTCGTAGAAGATCTCAGAACATGGACCACATGGACCCGTATCGCCCATAGACCAAAAATTATCACTAACGCCACAACGAGAAAAACGGCTAGGATCCACTTGGATTTCATTGAGCCAAATCGCCGCGGCCTCATCATCCTCAGTAAATACAGTCACCCATAATTTCTCTGGGGATAATTTCAACTGCTCCGTTAAAAATTTCCAGCTATATTGGATTGCCTCTCGTTTGAAATAATCGCCAAAACTAAAATTTCCCAACATTTCAAAGAAAGTATGATGCCTAGCGGTATAACCTACATTCTCAAGGTCATTATGTTTTCCGCCCGCACGTATACAACGCTGTATACTCGCCGCACGCAAATAGGGCCTTTTATCTAGGCCTAGAAAAACATCTTTAAAGGGCACCATCCCCGCGTTAGTAAATAATAAGCTGGGATCATGTGCTGGAATTAAAGAGGCCGAGGGCACAATAGTATGGCCTTGCTTTTTAAAATAGTTAAGAAATAATTCACGAAGCTCGTTGCTATTCATGTCCTTAGCTCTAATACAAAAGCGAAGAGTATCACGGCAAGTGATTTTTCTGTCAATAAATTAAGGTGAATTTCTCTAAATTTAAGCGTTAAATTAACTCGAGTAAAAAATTAGCTGTTTGTAACCCCCTTAAAGTTAAGTGGCTACATTTGAGGCCTATCACCAAACCTGCTCATTCCGTCTTGGGTCACTACATACAGGGAAAGCCAATCTAGCCTCTTTAAGCCTTTGTATTTCCTTATTAATATTCGAATTTAATAGCTAATTTATGGTATAATTTTCAGTTTTTAACCCTTATCACCTATGTCGATTAAAAATGAGATTTTTGGGGAAAAAGCCCTGTCCATCACGGAATGCGCGTCTGTCGTGCCCCCCCCACAAGCTAAAAACGCTCTTGAGCCGGAAATAGGCCTTAACAAGGAAAATGCTAGCCAACACGGTGGATTAGGTATGCCGAAGTATGACTCTTCAAACATTAAGGTATTAAAAGGTCTAGATGCTGTTCGAAAACGTCCCGGGATGTATATAGGTGATACCGATGACGGAACCGGTCTTCATCATATGGTCTTTGAGGCCGTAGACAACTCCATCGACGAATCCCTAGCAGGTTATTGTTCTCAGATTGATGTGATTCTTCATAGTGATGGCTCAGTCACCGTTAAAGACAATGGCCGCGGCATTCCTGTTGATATCCATAGCGAAGAGGGACGTTCCGCGGCAGAAGTCATCATGACGGTCTTACATGCCGGTGGGAAATTCGATAGTAATTCGTATAAAGTTTCCGGTGGATTGCATGGTGTCGGTATTTCGGTAGTCAATGCTTTATCGGAAAGATTACAGCTTACTATTCGACGCAATAATAAAGTTTACGAACAAACCTATTTATTAGGAGAACCCTCGGCACCCCTTAGCGCTACCGGGGAAACACAGGAAAGAGGGACTGAAATTCGCTTTTACCCCAGTAAACTTATTTTTCAACATAATAATGAATTCCATTACGACATTCTATTGAAGCGCCTACGTGAATTATCTTTTCTAAATTCCGGGGTAGCTATCAACCTCATTGATGAGAGAAGCAATGAAGAAACCCAGCTTAAGTACGTGGGGGGAATTAAAGCCTTTGTCGAATATCTCAATCAAAACAAAACACTGATTCACAAGCAAGCTTTTCACTTTACGGCTGAACGTGATGAAATCACTGTCGAAGTTGCTTTGCAATGGAGCGATAGTTTCCAAGAAAATATTTTATGTTTTACCAATAATATTTCTCAACGTGATGGTGGAACCCATCTTGCCGGTTTTCGTGCCGCATTAACACGCACACTCAATACTTATATCGATCGTGAAGCGACTAGCAAAAAATTAAAAATTGCGACTACGGGTGATGATACGCGTGAAGGTCTAACAGCTGTCTTATCGGTCAAAGTTCCTGATCCTAAATTTTCCTCTCAAACTAAAGATAAATTAGTATCTTCAGAAGTAAAAGGTATCGTCGAAGCCTTAACCTCGGAGAAACTTGAAGAATTTCTATTAGAAACCCCCCAAGATGCGCGAGCCATTATGATGAAAATCATCGATGCGGCACGTGCACGCGAAGCGGCACGTAAAGCACGTGAAATGACTCGGCGCAAAACCGCGCTGGATATTGCTGACTTACCCGGAAAATTAGCGGATTGCCAAGAAACAGACCCTGCTCTATGTGAATTATTTATTGTTGAGGGAGATTCAGCGGGCGGTTCGGCTAAACAAGGGCGCAATCGCCGTTATCAAGCGATTTTACCGCTTACCGGAAAAATCTTAAACGTGGAAAAAGCGCGTTTTGACAAGATGTTATCTTCCGAAGCGGTGGGAACATTAATCACTGCGCTTGGTTGTGGGATAGGAAAAGAGGAATATAACCCGGATAAATTACGTTATCACCGTATTATTATTATGACTGATGCCGACGTAGATGGCTCACATATTCGTACTTTATTACTTACATTTTTCTACCGTCAAATGCCAGAGTTGCTGCAACGAGGCACCATCTATATAGCCCAACCTCCTTTGTATAAAATTAAAAAAGGTAAACAAGAACAATACCTAAAGGATGATGCGGCTCTACAAGCTTATCTAACACAAGCAGCGCTTCACGATGCAGCCTTACATCCATATATTGAAGGTTTTCCTATTCAGGGGATAGGCTTAGAAAAATTAGTTATGGATTATCGTAAAGCTCAAATGATGATTCGACATTTATCGCGGCGTTACCCGATAGATGCTTTACAAGTTATCCTTGATCTTCCTCCCTTATCAAGTGGTGAGCTTACAGATTCAGCTAAAATGTTAGAGTGGACTAAAAATTGGCAACATCAATTACAACGAACCACAAATAATGAAGCTATCCGCTATCAAGTAACTACTTATGAAAATACTGAGCGACATGTATTTTTACCTGTTATCACTATAAGCACCCATGGCTTAGAAACGACCTATAAAATTTCTTATGAATTTTTCAAGACACTTGAGTACCAGTGCCTATTTGATATGACCCAGCAATTACATGGTTTAATCGGTCCGGGTGCTTATATTCAACGAGACGAAAAAAAACAGTCCGTGAAAAATTTTAAGGAAGCTTGTGAATGGCTGTTAACGGAGGCCCGACGTGGACAAGCCATACAGCGCTATAAAGGTTTAGGAGAAATGAACCCTGATCAATTATGGGAAACAACGATGGATCCCAATACGCGTCGGTTATTACGTGTCACGGTTGAAGATGCTATTGCAACCGATCAAATCTTTACTACTTTAATGGGGGATCAAGTTGAACCCCGCCGTGATTTTATTCAACAAAATGCACTAGAAGTCGACAATTTAGATATATAAAGTAAAAATCGTATAAATACATGCGTCCAATAAAATACTGTGGATTTAGATCTAAAAAACAAACTTGCCTTAATCGCCTGCAACCAAGCTGTTAATTATGTCCCTTGAATCAACCAAAACACCTCTATTTAAAACCTGGCGGTCACTTAAGGAAAATTCAATCATTGACATCATTGCGCCCGCCAGTGGGGTTTGTGATCCTGCCATCCTAGAACAGCTAAAAACCTTACTAAAAAGCTGGCAATTAATACCTAGGTTTTCTGCGGATTTATTTGGTCACGATCTACTTTGTGCCAATAGTGACGAAAAGCGTTTCCAGCAGCTTCAAGAAGCATTATCTAATACCTCTTCTGATGCTATTTGGTGCCTGCGTGGAGGCTATGGCTGCACACGTTTATTGCCTTCTTTACTCAAGCTGACTGCACCTAAAAAATGCAAATTATTTATTGGTTTCAGTGATATCACCGCATTGCATTTATTTTTGCAACAAAAATGGCACTGGCAAACACTCCATGGGCCTTCTATCAACCAGGTAGTTAATAACTTAATTGATAAAGAAAATAGTGATGAATTAAGAAAAATTATTTTCGGCGAATTAAATCAATTAGAGTACTTATTAAAACCTTATCACAAAATAAATAATTCTTCGGATTTTAGCGATTTTATTCAAGCACCTTTGACAGGTGGGAGTCTTACATTAATACAAGCCAGTCTTGGTACGGACTGGCAAATTGAGACTCGCGATAAGATTTTATTCTTAGAAGATGTCAATGAATCGGCTTATCGTATTGACAGGATGTTACAACATCTACAACAATCCGGGATATTCAACTCTGTAAAAGCTATTTTAATGGGCGATTTCATTTTTCCTAAACGAGTAAACGAAGAAAAACTAATCCAATCTGTTATAGAGCGTTTTGCTAGCGAACAAAACATTCCTGTGTTTCATTGTCCTGGTATTGGTCATGGAAACAAAAATCGCAGCTTACCCTTTGCGATACCCGCTGTATTAGACTTCAATAAAAATCAACTTACGATTAAAATAACAGGTTAATTTCTATGCTAAATCCCTTTAATAATGCGGGCATGTTCCTTATTCAATGTGTTTTTGATTTCTATATTTTCATCTTACTTTTACGTATTGTATTGCAATGGGTTCACACCGATACCCATAATCCTTTGTTTATATTTGTCGCAAAATTAACCAATCCGCCACTACGCCCTATTTATCGGATCATTCCTAGCCTGCATGGTATTGATTTTGCAGCTATCTTACTATTACTAGGTTTAGAGATGATTAAAATCGCATTTCTTGTTGCCTTACAAGCTAATGCAAGCCCTTATTTAATGGGCTTAGTCGTTCTTGCCTTTGCTGAGCTGCTGAATCAACTCATTAATATTTTTTTCTATGCGGTTTTAGCCTTGGCTGTTTTAAGCTGGATAAGCCCTTTAGCCCATGGCCCCCTGGTTGAAATATTAGTACGCCTCAGTGAGCCTTTAATTAAACCCATACGTGGAATCTTACCTACTATTTCTGGCTTTGATTTTTCACCGCTTATTTTGATCATAGGTTTAAAATTATTAACTATTTTATTAGTACAACCACTCGCACAAATCGGTGTTAGTTTAGCCTTAGGCCATCTAAATAATTAAAATACGGCTTATATAGGCGAGAACATACACTGAACTTCTGCATCATAATGAAGAACTTTGCCAAATAAAACTCCTTCTTATCGAATTTATTAAGTGGCTGCAAATTTTAAGGATAGGTTCTAAGGTAAAAAATGTCGTTTATGCTCATACCGGTTCCTATAAACCTGACGTAAAGAAATAGCGGCTAATGCAATGAAAATAATTAATGTCCACATCGGCATGCTTAAATTTAAAAAGCGCCAATTTCCACTACCGCAATTACTTGTTCCTTGAAAGAATAATTCTATAATTTTATGAAAATATATAGAAGTACTATATTGCGCTATAGTCGCTTGACAACTTATCAGTTGATCCGAAGGAAAATGCTCTAACCATAACTGTCGACTCGCTACAACAGCACCCGCTACGGCTAACAAAAAAGTTAAGGTGTGCAGACAACAACGTGTTATTGCTTCGAAATTAAACAATGCCCCCATTAAAAATAAGAGCCCTAGGAGGGTTATCAAGAATCGCTGGATAATACAGAGCGGGCAGGGAATAAGCCCTACGCTATATTGCAAATACACGGCGGTCGCTAAAACTAAGACACAAAGGGAAAAAACCAACAAATCTGTCCAGCGAGTAACGGATAAATGCATAAACGAATCCCTACCGTTAAATTGAGGCTTGCTATAAACTACTATACATTATCTAATAATCTACTCAAAGCTTTATACGAAACAAACAGTTTATTATTTCTATCGTATTTTAGCGTATTTTCATATAGGAGATTATTTATTAACCCTGTCAGTTAAAGACTCAATGACTAATCTAAATTATTCTGCCTTTAAAGGTTAGTCATTTAAATAAAGACAACTAAACTAGTTGATCCCTATCTTAAGATTTCTTGTATAAATAGGAACTCTAATATGCCACAAAATGTAACGCAAAAATTAATTAGCACGCACAAGGTTGAAGGCGAAATGCAGCCCGGATCGGAAATTGGTCTTAAAATTGATCAAACTTTATGCCAAGATGCAACTGGCACTATGGTAATGTTGGAATGTGAGGCCATGGGATTAAATCGTAGTAAAGCAGAAGTCTCCGTACAATATATTGACCATAATCTACTGCAAACAGATTTTAAAAATGCGGATGACCATTTATTTTTGCTCAGTGCTTGTAAAAAATTTGGTTTATATTATAGCGGCCCTGGGAATGGCGTTAGTCACCCTGTACACATGGAACGTTTCGGAAAACCAGGAAAAACCTTACTCGGTTCGGATAGTCATACCTGCGCCGCTGGTTCTATGGGTATGTTGGCAATTGGTGCAGGGGGCTTAGAAGTAGCTATGGCTATTGCTGGACGCCCCTTTCATGTGACGATGCCCAAAATATGGGGTGTAAAATTAACTAACCGTTTACCTGACTGGGTCAGCGCCAAGGATATTATTCTTGAATTGTTACGTCGCCACGACGTCGACGGAGGAATAGGAAAGATCATTGAATATTATGGCCCTGGATTAAAACATTTATCGGCGATGGATCGACATGTCATTGCGAATATGGGCGCAGAGTTAGGTGCAACAACCACTGTATTCCCATCAGATGACCTGACACGTGAGTTTCTTAAATCACAGCAACGTGAATCTGATTGGCAAGAAATCGTTGCGGATAAAGATGCCCGCTATGATGAATATGAAGAAATCGATCTGTCTCAATTAGAGCCTTTAATTGCCCTACCTTCTAGTCCCGGGAAGGTAGTTCCTGTACAAGAAGTAGCAGGACGTCCAATTTATCAATCGATGATTGGTTCATCGGCTAATCCTGGGCTACGGGATTTTTCCATCGCGGCGGAAATTGTTGCGGGGAAACAGATATTCCCGGGTGTTTCGTTTGATATAAATCCAACATCACGACAAATTTTAGAGAACATGGTTGAATTAGGTATTTTAGAAAAATTAATTCGCGCTGGAGGACGTATTCATCAAGCCGGATGTAATGGTTGCATTGGGATGGGCCAAGCCCCAGCCTCAGGTAAAATAAGCTTACGCACTGTTCCCAGAAATTTCCCTGGACGATCAGGAACCAAAGAGGATCAAGTCTATCTTTGTAGTCCAGAAATTGCGGCTGCCTCAGCGTTAACGGGTGTTATCACAGATCCTCGCTCGCTCAAAGATAAAATTTATCCACATTTTAAAGAACCTGAAAAAATAATTATTAATACCCGTATGTTAATAGCCCCTGCTTCAAACAATGCTTCCATCGAATTAGTTAAAGGCCCGAATATCCAACCCTTACCCGATTTCAGTCCCTTAGCAGATAAAATAGAAGGCCCTGTTTTAATTAAAGTGGGAGATGATATTTCTACCGATACTATTTTGCCTGCTGGGGCTAAGGTACTTCCTTTTCGCAGTAATATTAAAGGTATTAGCCAATTTGTTTTTGATCAAATTGATCCATCCTACCCAAAGCGTGCCTTAGAGCACCAAAAAACGGGCTCAATTATTGTAGGGGGTGAAAATTATGGTCAAGGATCCAGTCGAGAACATGCGGCTATTGCTCCTCGTTATTTAGGGGTACAAGCTGCCCTGGTTAAAGGGTTCGCGCGTATCCATAGACAAAATCTGGTTAACTTCGGTATATTGCCCTTGGTTTTTACTAACCCCGCTGACTATGACGATATTGAACAAGGGGATATTTTATCCATGAATAATATTCGTGATACCATTCAAAAATCTCCTGAGCTTACCGTTCACAATAAGACTAAAAATAAAAATTATACCCTTTCACACCCCTTAAGCCCTCGTGAACTAAAAGTATTATTGGCCGGAGGTCTTATTAATTGGATAAAAAAATAATAAAAACCTGCTAATTATTTTTTTATTCGTTAAATAGGGTTTTAAAAAGTGTGTGAGGGGATTTTTTCTCGTACAAAATGCGATACACCCCTTCGCAAAAAGGCGCTTTGATGGCATATTTTTCTAACAAGTAGAAAATATTCTTCGCTGTATCATATCCTTCGGTAGTCCCGATCAACTTTTTAGTTTCTTCCAAGGTCTGACCTCGCCCTAACGCTAAACCTAAACGGCGGTTTCGAGATTGATTATCTGTACAGGTTAATACAAGATCACCAAGACCCGATAAACCTAAAAAGGTTTCCTGTTTTGCGCCTAATACCACCCCTAATTCAATCATTTCTGATAAACCGTAAGTAATAACCGCTGCTTTTGCATTAGCCCCAAATCCTAAACCCTCAGTTATTCCCACGGCAATTGCCAATACATTCTTCATCGCCCCACCCAGCTCTACGCCAATTATATCGCTGGTAATCTCAACGCGAAAACACTTTGTTTGGAATCTTAATAATAGATCATGCGCAAAATTATAATTTTCTGATGCTATATTAATGGCTGTCGGTAATCCCATAGCAACTTCCTTAGCAAAACTAGGACCTGATAACACAGCCATTTCTTTATCGCCTAATATTTCTCTTACAACTTCGTTTAATAATTGATGTTTTTTTGTATCTAAGCCTTTACTTGCCCATAACAAACGTTGATTAGATTGCAGAAAAGGCTTTAATTTTACCAAATTTGCATGGAAGACAGCGCTAGGAACAACGATTAAAATATCTTGTACGCCACTAAGGACGGTTTGATAATCATCTGAACAGTGGATATTAGGCGGGAATATGACCGCCGGTAAATAACGGGCGTTAATTCGTGTGGCATTTATTTCAATAATTTGTTCTCTTTCATAAGCCCATAAACGAACCTCCTGACCTTTACGCGCTAAATGAATCGCTAAAGCACTCCCCCAAGCCCCTGCACCTATAATAGCAATCGGGGGAGGAATGTTATGTGAATTAGAAACGATTACATTTTCCATAATTTATTGGCTAAGTTTTAGGAAGTTAAGTTTAATTATGCTCATAATACGATGAAACAAGAAAGATAAAAAGTGAGAATTAGTCGTTAATTTCGATTATAAGGGCGTTAAAGGATTATATATCATTTATTACATAATTAATTGCTAACCGTCTATCCTAGAGAGAAGTACTACACTTAAGTTTTAATCGACTAAAATTAAGATTGGGGATAACTGCACATAAAGACGAACCAAGCGGCTATTGCTAAATAGGGCCCAAAAGCTATGCTTTCTCGCAGGCTGTTTTTTTTCATTATGCATAAAGTTATGCCTGTTAAGGACCCTAAAAAAGCAGCGATGAATAAAATATAAGGTAATGCACCTATTCCTAACCAGGCACCTAATAGTGCAAAACATTTAAAGTCACCTTGGCCCATCGTCTCTCTTTTTATGATGAACTGATATCCTTTCGCTAAAGTAAATAAACTAAGATAAGCAACGCTTGCGCCTAAAATAGCAGCTTCAGGCGAGACAAACAGATGAACTAGGTTAGAGATTAGCCCTAACCACAATAAAGGAAATACTAAACTATCAGGTAATATCCCTTGCTCTAAATCAATAAAAGCTAAAGTTAGTAAGCCCCAGGTTAAAATTAGACCTGCCAACATCTGTAAACTAAAACCAAATCGCTCGATCACAAAAAGAGAACAAAGCAAGGTTAAAATCTCAATAAGAGGATAGCGAAAAGAAATCCTTATTTGGCAATGTGCACATTTTCCTTTTAAAAAAAAATAACTGAGTAAAGGGATCTTTTGTAAAATAGTTAAATTTTGTTGGCAATTTGGACAATGAGAAAAAGGCAAAAATATATTAAATTTTTGCTCTAAATCATTCGATTCTTCTTCACTTAAAAACTGTTGATGTTCTTTCTGCCATTGTCGTTGTAAAATCAAAGGTAATCGATATACGAGCATGGTGATAAAGCTACCCATTAATAAATTGAAGAAACTAATAGTTGCTAATAAATAATATTTCATTTAAATAACATTTCCTAGTTTAAAAATAGGTAGATACATCGCTATCACTAAACAAGCTACCATCAAACCTAATATAATAATTAATAGGGGTTCTAATAATACCGATAAATTATCAACCCAATAATCAATTTTTTCTTCATATAAATTAGCTACATTATTCAATATTTCACTTAAACAGTTAGCAATTTCACCTACTTTAATAAGTTGTAGAAAATCGCTAGGGAATATTTTTTGCTTTGATAAGGCCTGATAAAAACCTTCCCCATTACGTATACCTTCACAACTCGCCAAAATAGCGTTTTTATAAACAAAATTTCCGCTCATTTCAGCAACTAGTTGTAAAGCCTCTAATAAAGGTAAACCTGCAGCCAGCGCTGTAGCTAAAGCACGACTTATACGTGCTACGATAACTTCACTTAACACCTTATTTATGACGGGTAATTTGACATAGTATGTATCGAGTTTATTATTTATGATTGGATATTTTTTCTTCAAAAAAATAAAAACGACGCTAAAAATCAACAAAAAAGATCCGAAAAAAAAACCTATCGACCCCATACGTTTAGATAAATAGATAACTATCCGTGTCAAGAGTGGTAACTGAGCCCCTACTTCAGAAAAAAGTTGCTCAAACTGAGGAACAACCCCCACCAGTAATGCTATAAAAACAAAATTTGCCACACATAAAACCACGATAGGGTATACTAATGCGCTAGTAATTTTCGACTTTAGCTTCATATTTTTTTCTTGATGAATCGCAATCCTATCAAACATTAATCCTAAAGCAGCGGTTTTTTCACCTAATGCAATTAGGCTACAATGAAATTTACTGAAATAGGCTTTATTTTTTTCTAAAGCTTCACTTAAAGAAAAACCATCCTCTATACTCAATATTAATTTTTGCAGATATTGCTGTAAAACCGTGTTGTTCACACTGGTTGCCATTAATTCTAATATTTGAATTAATGGCAGACCGGCTGACAATAAGCGTGCTATTTGACGTGTAAAAAGGAAAATATCCTGCGCTTTAACATGTTTGTTGCCTCGAATAATCCATCTAGTATGTATATTTTTTATAAAAATATCTTGTCGATGTAATTTTAGAGATAATTGATCCTTATTTAGGAGTAATTCTTTACCTTGACACGGCTTGCCCATGCTGGTTACCCCTGTCCAGGAATAAATTTTAACAATACTGAACATACTTTTTTTCTAATCTTTAGTCACACGTTTCATTTCTAATAAACTAATTTCACCTTGTTTGAGCTTTGACAAAGCGGATAAATATAAAGTTTGCATACCTGTTTTTCGTGCTAGCAAGCTAATTTCTAGTGCACTATTTTCCTGCAAAATTAGTTTCCTTATCTCATCTGTTAGCGTTAAAATTTCAAAAATACCGGTACGGCCTCGGTAACCATCGGTACACTTTGAGCATCCACGCGAAGAGAAAATTTTTATCTTATTTTTCTCATCATCTATTAAACCTAATTTATATAAAACTTTTTCTGGGAGTTTATCTTCTACTTTGCAATCAATACACAAACGACGCACTAAGCGTTGAGCTACAATTAAATGAACAGAAGCGGCTATATTATAGGTAGGGATACCCATATTGGCTAAGCGTATTAAACTTTCCGCCGCACTGTTAGTATGGAGAGTGGATAAAACCAGATGGCCTGTTTGCGCTGCTTTAATTCCTATTTCAGCTGTTTCTTGATCTCGCATTTCTCCTACCATGATAATATCAGGATCTTGTCTTAAAAAAGCTCTTAAAACACAGGAAAAATTTAAACCTACCGCTGAATTCACATTGACTTGGTTAATCCCTGGTAAAATAATTTCAACGGGATTTTCTACACTCGAAATATTGACCGTAGATTTTTTTAAAAAATTTAAAGCTGTGTAAAGTGTAATTGTTTTTCCGCTACCAGTAGGCCCTGTTACCAAAATCATCCCATGCGGACTATTTAGTGCTTGCAAAAATTCATATTTTTGCACTTCATTCATTCCTAATTTATCAATCTCAAGCAACATTTTATTACTATCTAAAATCCTGATAACTAATTTTTCTCCATAAATAGTTGGACAGGTACTAAGTCGACAATCAACGTCTCGACCTTTCGCGTCTTGTATCCGAAAACGACCATCTTGAGGAACTCGTCGTTCTGCGATATCCAGTTGGGACATTATTTTTAAACGGGTAATAATGCGTTGTATTAAATATTTAGGCAAAACAACCATAACATATAATAATCCGTCTATTCTAAAACGAATCTCTAAGTGTTCTTGGTAGGGTTCAAGATGGACATCAGATGCATTACGTGCAATAGCGTAGAGCAAAAGCTGATAAACATAGTTAATAATCGCTACCTCGTCTTCAGTTGTATTATTTAATGGAATAGGTGGGATATTGACATCTTCTGTTCGAGATTTGGAACCTACACTTAAATCTAATTTACAGGATGTTTGATTTAATATCGTTGATTGATTCCTTAATTTCCCAAGCATTAGTGTTAGTTGTTTTGCTTCAACCACAATGTACTCGAGTATTAATCCTGTAGAAAATCGAACATCATCTATCGCTACTTGATGTGAAGGGTCGACCATTGCCAAACCTAATTTTTCATTATCTTGCCATAACGGTAATATTTGATATTGTTGAAGTAAATTTTCATTAATTAAATGAATAGGTAATTGCGACGGATCTACTGTATCTAAGTCAATGAAAGTCAATAAAAATTCTTTTGCTAAAAGCTGTGCTAAATAATTAGAATCTATCTTTTTTGCATGAATTAAATAAGTAATGAATGAAAGTTTTTTTTGCTTGGCGTAATTAATCATCTCAACAATAACTTCTTTTTTTAGCCCACAATCAATCCGTAAATGTCGCAAAAAATTATTAATAGCCAATTTTTCCATTACGGATAGATCCATCATTCCAAGCTTGTTCAGTATAACGCAAATTCGCCGAAAAATGTATTGACGCATTAATTTTTTAATGTTTATACTGTAGCTAGGCTTGAGTTAATGAATACCTTGCTGGATAAGTTCTGCTTGGGTTAACAATAGAAACATTTAAAAATAATAATAATTTCTATTTTTAGGAACTAACTTACACTCGTGTGTGCTAACGTTTGAAGGGAAAGGGGCCGCAGAGCTTCTGTTACTGCGCTACAATAACCTTACAAGCTTTATAATGTTCGAAGGTAGGGAATCTAGCAAGGTTTTTTTAATACTTAACCGACTGCTATCCCTCATTGCTTGCATCGAGTGCTATTTTCGCTTAAATTTTATCGCCGATTGGATCATATCTCTAATAATCTAAAAAAACGGCGGGAGTTAAGTATTTGTGTTAAACCGTAATATTATTCATATTTGGCATACTACGTTTAAGTGTCATGTAGAAAAATATAGGCTGTTTCGAAGCTGGCTTTCTACTGAAGAAAAAGCGCGCGCTGAAAAATTAGCGCCTCCTTATCAGTTGCGTTTTATTATTTCGCGCGGCTTATTACGTGATTTACTAGCCTACTATTGTGAACAATCTCCAAAGCAACTGCATTTAACCTACACTAGCTCGGGAAAACCTTTATTAATAAGTCCTACTACTAAACAACAAATAGAGTTCAACTTATCACATTCGAAGAACATGATTGTTTTTGCTTTTACTACTAATACGCCCATTGGTATCGATATTGAGCATAAAATGCCAAGAAAATATCTTGACCAGATTGCCTATCGCTTTTTCTCAGCCTATGATTACCAGCAATTACAATTATTACATGGGGAGGAAAAATTAAGTGCTTTTTTTAATATTTGGGTGCGTAATGAAGCCTCATTAAAAGCATTTGGACATCGCTTACAAACCCATCCTTTTTCTCAATACCAATCCTTAATAGACGATCAGTTAATAGCCAAAAAACAAATAAAATCAGCTCATTGTCAAGTTTCTACTTTATCAATCTACCCTGATTTTGCGGGAGCTATCGCTATAAAAGGAAAAAATAAATTAATTATTACTAAAGAATATATAGAAAAAATGTCCTTACATTAAATGATCACAAGCTAAGTTTGCTATGTCCTTTGGCATTTTGATTGATAATTTCAACTGTGTTTTAAAATCTCCGTACTAGCAAATAAGACATTACTTGCTAAACTCCATTAACATAAAACGTACGACGCCGCATGTCGTATCATCTGCTTGCATTTCTGTCAAAGGGTAATGCTGATTTAACGCCTTTAAATAGCGACGATTTCCATCTATCACTAACTGTCTAAAGAGTAAAGTACTTCCTGGATCTTGCTTTATTTTCGCTAAAATAAAAGCCGCATTGTGGGCGACGCAATCCGTATCCAATACAATAATACAATTTTTAGGGAAACTTGGACCTTGCGCTGTCTCCATACAATCATTTTCCACATGGAGCGCAAAAGAATCCGAACTTAAAGGGATATTAGTGCTTAGATATTTCGCATAAACCTTTGGCGAAGTTTTTATAAAGTGAAGAAAACGCTCCTTCACTTCTTGCGAACTCAATAAAGGGACTTGATAGTAAGGTTGACTGTTTTCATATCGATATACCCCTTCCCCCTCTTCAGTAGCATGTTCATGATCCAGCCATCCATGCGGTTTATTAAAAACTTTCTCAATATGGCTAGCCAATCTATCACCAATATTTTTAATCGGGCTATTGCCAATTAAATGACTAATTTGGCTTTGCGAGCGATCTAAATGCTCAGATAAATCAGTAATTCCGCCTACTAAGCGCGCTAATTTGCGTAAATTCTTCCGTCTAATATCTTTTATATTCATGCCATAGCTTTATTAAAGTTTTAGTATTATGACCCATTGAGTAAATTTATACCTTGTTTAAAGTCCTATAAATGTCAAAAAAAGTAATATATATGGTAATGCATATTACCTTTTTAGATAAGTAGTCGCTCTATAATTTTAATTCAAACGCAAAATTTCTCAGTTTTTTCTTCACTTTAACCCTTTTAAGCCGTATATAATCCGGCAACCCTTTTTGATAGGGGGGATAATCTTCACCTTGAATTAAGGGGAGTAAATAATCCCGACACGGCTGGGTGATGTGAAAACCGTCCTTCGTTATAAAGGAAAGAGGTAATTTTTTTTCCTGATTAGCCACATCAGCTAATTTCGCCTCGCCTATCGTCCATTGGTAGCGCTTACCTGATTTTCTAACGATGCTAGGCATAACGCCACTTTTGCCGTTAACAGCTAATTCAACGGCTGCTTTTCCTAAGGCATAGGCCTGATCTACATCTACCTTAGCGGCAATATGGCGCGCTGAACGTTGCAAATAATCGGGTAATGCCCAATGATATTTATATCCCAATTTGGCTTTAACCAATTGAGCAATAACCGGTGCCGCGCCCCCTAACTGTTTGTGACCAAATGAGTCTGATATACCGGATTCAGCTAAAAATTGTTTCTTCGAATCTCTTATCCCTTCAGCTAAAATAACCACACAATAACCCCATTTTTTAACTGTTTTATCCACCTGTTGTAAAAACAAGGTTTCATCAAATGTAATTTCAGGAAATAAAATAATATGCGGGGGATCTCCTACTTTTTGCATCGCTAATCCACTTGCAGCGGCTATCCAACCCGTATGTCGACCCATAACCTCCATGATGAACACTTTAGTTGAATTAGCACACATAGAAGCAACATCTAAGCCCGCTTCGTAAGTAGAGATAGCAATATATTTCGCCACAGAACCAAAACCAGGACAATTATCTGTAAGAGGTAAATCATTATCGATTGTTTTGGGAATTCCAATACAAGTTAAAGGGTAATCCATTTTTTGGCTAAGCAAACAAATCTTATGTGCTGTATCTTGTGAATCTCCACCCCCGTTATAAAAAAAATAGCTGATATGATGGGCCTTAAAAACATCTAACAAGCGTTCATACTCAGCGCGATGCTCTTCTAAACCTTTTAATTTATAACGGCACGAACCAAATGCACCTCCTGGTGTATAACGTAATCCGGCAATTGCCTTGCTCGTCTCTTTACTAGTATCAATCAAATCTTCAGTCAGGGCCCCTATAATTCCATTACAACCGGCATAAACCTTGCCAATTTTATTTTTATATAGCCTGGCGGTTTCAATAAGACCACACGCTGTTGCGTTGATAACGGCTGTCACTCCTCCTGATTGCGCGTAAAAAGCATTTTTCTTTGACATCCTGCGTATTCTCCAGGTAACTTAAGGGTGGATAATAATCATACTTGAAACATTCACCCTTTTTCTAGACTAATATGCGACTTCATATTTTAGGTATTTGCGGTACATTCATGGCAGGCATTGCATTATTAGCCAAACAAAAAAAATTAGAGGTCGCGGGCTCTGATGCAAATATTTACCCTCCTATGAGCTGTCATTTGGCCAAGCACGGAATTACAGTTTTTGAGGGTTATCACGAAAAGCGGCTATCGCCACATCCTGATTTAGTTATCATGGGAAATACCATGACGCGTGGCAACCCTTGTGTTGAATATGTTTTAAACCAAGGCATCCCTTATATTTCTGGGCCACAATGGCTAGCAGAGAATGTTTTAAGAAATCGCCATGTTTTGGCCGTTGCAGGAACACACGGTAAAACAACGGTATCCAGTTTATTAAGTTGGATCTTAGAATATGCCGGATTGCATCCTGGATTTTTAATTGGGGGTATTCCCAAAAACTTTAACGCCTCTGCGCAATTAGGTGACGAGGCTTTTTTTGTCATTGAAGCCGATGAATATGATACGGCATTTTTTGATAAGCGCTCTAAATTCCTCCATTATCACCCGCAAACGCTCATTTTAAACAATCTTGAGTTTGATCATGCCGATATTTTTCCGAATCTCGATGCCATTAAAACCCAATTTGCTTATTTACTGCGGACTGTACCAAGCCAAGGCCTAATTATTTGCCCCAAAATAGATAAAAATTTACAAGCGGTACTAACACAAGGCTGTTGGACAGCGATTGAATATACAGGCGCTAATGAAGATCCGAATGTAATTTGGCAAACAAAATTATTAACCGCCGATGCGAACCAATTTGCTGTTCATTATAAAAATGTGACTCAAGGCGAAATAAATTGGCCTTTATTAGGTGAGCATAATGCCGCCAATGCGATTTGCGCTATTGCGGCGGCGCATCATATTGGTATTAAACCAAGATTAGCGATCGAGGCTTTAAATCAATTTCAAGGCGTGAAACGCCGCTTAGAAATTTATCAAGAAATCAACGGGATCACTCTTTACGATGATTTTGCGCATCATCCTACTGCCATTGCGTCAACGCTTGCTGGCTTACGCAAAAAAATCGGGACCCAGCGTATCTTAGTTATTTTAGAATCTAGCACACACACGATGCGTTCTGGCATACACCGAGAAACCTTAGGTCCGTCCTTGCATAATGCAGATATAGTATGGTTAATGCGACCAAAACAAGACTGGGGGATTACTCAAATAGTAGAAACAACGTCTGTACCTATTGTTATTTGTGACTCGATAACAGATATCATTAAAAAAATTGTCAAAGAAGCTAAGCGGTCTGATCATATTGTCATCATGAGCAACAGTGGATTTGATAACATTCATGAAAAATTAGCGTTTGCTTTAGATAATCGTGAATAACACAACCGATCATTATCTTAATTTAGCTTTAAGCTTAGCAAGCATTCGTCGAGGATTTTGCGCCCCAAATCCTTGTGTCGGCGCTGTATTAGTCAAAAATGCTGAAGTTATCGCGACGGGTTACCACTGGGCAAGTGGCTCTGTGCATGCCGAAGTCGATGCTTTAAATAAAATTGAACCTTCCCTAGCCAAAAGGGCTACGCTGTATGTGAGCTTACAACCTTGTTGTCATACCGCAAAAAAAACCCCACCTTGTACTGATCTCATCATTCAACGAGGTATTAGCAAAGTTATCTATGCATTCCCAGATCCTAACCCGGCTGTTATCAACGAAACCAATAAAATATTGCAACAAGCCGGGATTGAATGCATCCAACATCGTTTACCTGAAATTGACAACTTCTATGAAAGCTATCGATTTTGGTGGGAAAATAAAAGACCTTTTACCACTGCAAAGCTTGCCATAAGTTTCGATGGAAAAATTGCCGGCAAGCAGGGGAAACGAATCCAGTTAACCGGTCTAATAGCGCAGCAGTTTACCCATCAACAACGTAAACGAGCCGATGCTATTTTAACTACGGCCAAAACCATTCGCTTGGATAACCCTTTATTAAATAGCCGTATAGAGCGTACCGTTTATAAAAAACCACTTTATATTTTAGATGGTGAACTCAATACACCCGCTTCGGCAAAGGTTTTCACTTCCGCAAAAAATGTGACTCTATTTCACAATGCTAATTTAACACCTCAATATCAAGATAAATTTTCTCAACACAAACTACGCTTCATCCCAATAAAAAATGATAACAATGGGCTTAATTTACTTGAAGTATTTCAATATATCGCCCAAGATGGTTGCCATGACTTATGGGTAGAAGCCGGGGGTCGCTGCTTTCAAGCCTTAGCCAAAAATCAGCTATTGCAGCGTGCTTTTATTTATGTGGCCCCACACTGGCTAGGAGAAGACGCTCAAGCCGCTTTTGCCGCAACCTCCCCTTTTTTAAGTGCTTTCCCTGTCGCTACCACGACTTTAGGGACTGATGTATGCTTTGAGTTCAACTGGCCTGAAAAAGAAAAATAAGCGTATAATACCGCCACATAGAACGGAAAAATAAATCAAATGATGAAAACCCCTACTTTTGCCAGCATCCATCGCGCCCTAGAAGACTTACGACAAGGCAAAATGATTGTCTTATTCGATCATGAAAACCGAGAAAATGAGGGAGATTTAGTATTAGCGGCTGAAAAAGTAACTGCCGACGCCATTAATTTTATGGCTCAATATGGACGTGGCTTAGTCTGTTTAGCGCTCGCTGAAGAAGATATTCGGCGTTTAAAACTTCCTATGATGGTAGAACACGCGACTAACCCTTTTAATACTGCCTTTACGGTATCAATTGAAGCCGCCGAAGGGGTTACCACCGGCATATCGGCGGCTGATAGAGCCCATACTATTAAAGTTGCTATTAACCCTCAAAGCGGCCCCAAGGATATTGTGACACCCGGACACATTTTTCCTTTACAAGCTCGCCGAGGGGGTATCTTAGAACGGATGGGACAAACCGAGGGCAGTACCGACTTAATGCGACTAGCTGGCTTAAAGCCAGCGGCTGTTATTTGTGAAATAATGAACCCTGATGGGAGTATGGCTCGATTTCCCGATCTCGAAAAATTTGCTAAGCAGCATCAACTCAGCTTATTGTCCATCCGTGATCTAATCCAATATCGTTTACAAACTGAATCCCTTGTTAAAGAAATCGCCGCTATCCGTTTACCCACTGAGGAATATGGCGATCTAACCGTAAAGCTCTTTGAAAGCCGTTTAGATAAGCATCACCATTTAGCGCTTATTAAAGAAAAGCCTGCTAAAAACAATCAAACTATCTTGGTACGTGTCCATTCAGAATGCTTTACCGGCGATCTCTTTGGTTCTGCGCGTTGCGATTGTGGTTGGCAACTACACGAATCACTCGCGCAAATTAGTCGACACGGTGGGGTATTGCTTTATCTACGCCAAGAAGGTCGAGGAATTGGCTTACTGAATAAACTTAAAGCTTATGCATTACAAGATCAAGGTTTAGACACCGTAGAAGCTAATCAAAAGTTAGGTTTTGGCAGTGATGATCGTAATTATTGGATAGCGGCGCAAATGTTACAAAATCTGAAACTATTGAAAATAAAATTACTGACTAATAATCCGCAAAAAATAATAGATTTAGAACGCTACGGAATCGAGGTAGTAGAACGTATTCCCTTAATCGCGACACCTAATGCAACCAATCGTGACTACTTGAAAACCAAACAAACCAAGCTAGGACATCTTCTCAACCTATAAGTAAAGGATAGTTATGCAAAAAGTAAAAGAAATTATCGCTAAACCCTTGTCGTTCAACCAACAAACTGATGAATTCAATATTGCTATTGTAGTCAGCCGTTTTAATCAAGGAGTTACCGAAGCATTGCTCAATAGCGCATTGCAACGACTTAAAGAATTAAATTTTCCTGAACAACGTATCACTATCCTACGCGTTCCCGGAGCCATAGAAATTGGCCTCGCTGCTCAACAAATAGCCATTTCTGATGAAAACTGTTTGGCTATTATCTGTTTAGGTGCGGTTATTCGTGGTGAAACGACTCATTATGATTATGTTTGTCAACAAGTCAGCTACGCTTGCCAAAAAGTGGCTTTGGAAGAATCCATTCCGGTCATATTTGGCGTCTTAACTACTGATAATGAAGAACAAGCCAAAGCACGTATCTATAAAGGTCATGATGCGGTCGACGCAGCGATGGAAATGATATCGGTATTAGATCAGCTTGAAATAGAAGACTGAGAAAACAAGCTAATAGACTATTCCAACTTAAATAACTCTATTCTCTAAACAATGGTTGCGACGTGCTTAATTAGATGAAATATATTTTTCACGCCGAATAATGTCGGAAGGGAAAGCATAGCCATTGACTAAAAGCGCGAAAACCTCATCCACCATATTGGGGTTACCACATAAATAAACCACATCTTGCTTAGCGTTAGGTGAAATCTCGCTAAAGGCATTCAAAACATAACCTGAATATTCATAGTCTAAAGCGTTTTCTGGTTTAAACCGACTATAATAGGCACGAAATTCAAACCAAGAGTTTTTTTCGGCAAATGCAACAAATTCATCCCGATATAATAAGTCTTCAGGCCTGCGCACGCCAAATAATAATATTACCTTGAAACAGAGTTGTTGTTTAAACCGAGACGCTAACTCAGCCAACATAGTTCGATAGGGCGTAACACCTGTCCCAGTCGCGACCAGGATATAGCGCGCAGGAGCCTCCTCTCTTAAAATTAAGCGCCCAAAAGGACCGGTTGCGGTTACTGTGTCGCCCGCTTTTAGTGTAAACAAAAGTTCACTGGCCACCCCTGCGGGGACATAAGAGGCCGCAAACTCTATCTTATTAGTCGCCTTATGGTTTTGGTTGGCAATACTATAGCTACGACGTAAAATTTTCTCTGAAGTCGGAATATGCAGTGTAATGAATTGGCCAGGAATGAAATCAAAGCTTTCGCCCTCTTCATAACGAAAAGTGAAATGCTTCACATTGGGAGCAATCTGCTCACTCGCTTCGAGGATTAAATGAAATTCTTTTCGTGGCATAAGCGGCGTAGTCTAATCAGCTAAATCAGTTTCGTCAAAACATTTGTCCTATTTTAGCTTGTGAAAAATATAAAGGATATCAAAAAAAGCGCTTAATTAGCCTCTAGGTGACCGGCTTGCTAACTGGAAATAACCCGCCGGTGCCTCACTGGCCTTAACTGACAAAGGAACTTTTTCAGTCACTCTTTCAGAAAGTGCCATATTATCTGTCCATAACCTAGGCGACTTCAGACCATAATGGCGCGTAAAAAACGGCTCAAAATATATCTCTAATAGAAAGTGAACTATTACTGAAGGATGTAGATCATCCCAAAATATAACTTGCTCATGGGGCAAGTGTTTCTTTATGGCCTCTAGTGCCGAAGTATAAATATCTGCCAGTTGAATACTCTTCTTCTTTTCTTTTTCATAAGCCTTCACGGCATATTGAACCATATGTGTAGCGTAAGAGTCATGTTGTTCTTCACCAGAAACTAACTGGCTTAAGCCATCTTTGAAAGGATGTTGCTCAATTTTTTCATCCAATTGTTTTTTTTCTCCTTCAGTTAAGTTAAATGTAACAATGCTAGGAAGCTTCATTGAACCCGCCCCATGTTCAACTAATTTTCCATCTTTAACAAAATAACAATTCAATTTATGAGGTTGATTAGCCTCTTTTTTAGTTTCTTTTAATACGATAGCATTTCCAGAAGTCACTTTTTGAGCAATACATTCTTTACCTTGAAGCGCCGATAAATAATAAACAGCACAACCACTGGTAAATCCATATTTTTCCGGATTTTTATCAATTTCCTCAAAAACTGCAGCCACATCAAATATTTCCACATTCGCGTCTAATTTGGCTAATTTTCTTAATTCTTCATTAAAAAAACGGCATGCCTCTTGTGCTTTTTCCTTTGTCCTATCTGATTTTTTAGAAAACCGAGGGGTTTTACTAAAATCAGGCAGTGTAAAAAGTAAAATATTTTTAGAATAATTTTGATCGGTAACTGTTGATTGAGAGGTCGTTAAGATTTCTACCGTTTTAGTAATTCCCTCAATAGCTCTTTTGGCACCGCCCTTATCACAATAGCCTAGCGTGACCAGGTCATTAGCTCCGGCAAAAATAATACAAAGATCATCGGGTTCAAGTTTATTATTTTTTTCTTGTTTTATTTTTTTTGCCTGACTTTGTATATTAGTCAGCATAAAGCTCAAAAAAAATCCTTTCATATACTTAAAAAAATCCAAAAATCCTCTATATTTATAGGCCGTTGCCCCCCCTTGCGCCATATTTTCAATCCATTTCTTATTACCGTGTAGTGAGGGTAAGCAAGGATTATCTAGTGGGTTAGTCGATTTACTGAGAGATTCAAGCTCAGCGCTAAGTGCGTCTGCCCAAACAAAACCATTAGTAAATCGTTTGTATGGTGATTTATATAAAAATAAGCTTAGAGGAATACAACCAAAAATTTTTTTTGCATACATTCCATTTTTTCCACCTTGATCGCTTAAGCTATCTCCAAAAATCCTTATTCCAGTTATTCCTGTCTTTACTGTTAAATGCTTGAGAGAGGAGACTTTATGAAGGCCAAAGTGTAAACGCATGATAGGTTTCATAATTAATTTTTATTATTATTGTTTAAAACTCAATTCAATTTATTTTTTACGAGTAGATTATATAAAGATTAAAAATTTATTCAATCGATTAAAAAATTTAATCTCTTATTTTTTATGTAAAGTAATTTTTGGCGAAAATTACATCTTTAGCGATTTGTTGTTTGAGCGCCTCTAAGGAAGCAAATTTTTCTTCTTCGCGTATTTTTTTTAAAAATTCTATTTCAATGAAGCGCCCATAGATGTCTTGATCAAAATTAAACAAATATACTTCTAATAAATTTTTTAAACCCTGAATAGTCGGCCTATTACCACAATTAGCAACCCCAGTTAATGGTATTGAACCCAAACCATAAACACGTACAACAAAAACACCCTGCAAGGGCATAACACGGCGATGCAATGCGATATTAGCGGTAGGAAAGCCTAATAAACGACCCCGTTGCTCACCCTGAATAACACGGCCGCTAAGCATAAAAGGACGTCCGAGTAATTGTGATGCTAACTCAAAATCACCTTGCTCTACGGCATTTCGCACTCGAGAACTCCCTATACGTTTATTGTCCAATAACACCGTAGGTGTCGAATGTACAGTAAAGTTATGTAGCTTACCTAAAGCTTGTAAAAAATTAAAATCGCCTTGACGTCCCTTGCCAAAACGAAAATCATCACCCACTATTAATGACTGTATTCCTAATCGATTAACTAAAATTTTTTTTACAAAATCTTCTGCAGAACATTCTGCTAGCTCTTTATTAAAAGCTACGCAAAGTATTCTATCTATCGATAAATACCGTAAAAATTTTATTTTTTCACGTAAGCGCATCAAACGGGCAGAGGCTTGCTCACCTAAAAAGTATTCTTGAGGATGAGGCTCGAAAATAATTACGCAGGTCGGTAAATTGAGATCTTTAGCTCCGCTGATTAAGGCCTGAATAATAACTTGATGTCCTTTGTGTAAGCCATCAAAATTACCAATAGTCGCTACACAGCCATGATGTCTGGGTTTTATATGGTGCAATCCAGCAATTAATTCCGTCATGATTTCGCTTTTAAGTCATGGTATCGCAAACCACTTATCCATAAACAGGCCATATAAATAATGATTGCGCTCACACCAATAAAGAAAATATGCAGAAAACGTTGTTGCCAAGCCCAGTTTAACCAGGTAGGCATAGCAGCGGCGGAACAATAAAAAAATAAGACCAGTACACTATTAGCAAACAATAAGCGTAATGCAAAAAGCATCCAGCCTGTTTGCCATTGAAAAACCCCTCGTGTTTGTAATGCCCATAGCAGCAAACCTACATTTAACCAAGCCGATAGAGAGCTTGCCAGCGCTAAACCGGCATGCTGCAATGGAATAATTAATAAAGCATTAAAAATTAGATTGGCTGCCAGTGCAATAATTCCAATACGTACGGGGGTGCGAATATTTTGTTGGGCATAAAATGCCGCCGCTAATATTTTAATCAACATAAAAGCAAGCAACCCGATCGAATACGCTATGACGCTACGCTGGGTCATAAACACATCATGGCTAGTAAATTTACCATAAAAAAAGAGTGTCGTGATAAGGGGACCCGATAAAAGCAGCATCGTTAAAGAAGCGGGAATGCCAATCAATAAATTACAACGTAATCCCCAATTTAAGGTACTTGCAAATAATTCGGGTGATTTTGCGGCATGTTGCCGTGAAAGATGTGGCAATATGACAGTAACTAGTGCCACCCCAAAAACTCCCAAAGGAAAATAAGCCAACCTATCTGAGTAATAAAGCCAAGTAACACTTCCAGTGACTAAAAAAGACGCAAAAATGGTATTCAGTAATAAGCCGATTTGACCTATAGAAGAACCAAATAAAGCCGGCAACATAAGTTTTAAAACCTTTTGTACCCCTGGATCGCGCCAATTAAAACGCGGCCTTTGTAATAAATTTAAACGATGCAAAAAAGGTAATTGAAACCCTAGTTGTAAAAATCCAGCTAGTAATACCCCCCACGCCTGAGCTTCTACAGGGACTTTAAAATAACGCGTAACTCCAAATGCCGTCATAATTAAAGCAATGTTTAATAACGCCGGGGTAAAAGCAGGGACCCAAAACTGTCCATAACAATTTAAAGTCGCACCGACAAAGGCGGTTAAAGAAATAAGCATCAAATAAGGGAACGTTATCCTTAACATTTCAATGGCTAACTGAAAACGGTAAGGATCTAAACCGGGTGCAAATAGTGTCACTAAACCTTTGCTTCCTAATATCCCTAACAGACTAATTGCTAATAAAATCAAACCGAGTGTACCTGCAATGTAGGCAACAAATTTTTGCACTTCTTCTTGTGAGCGTGTTTGTTTATATTCAGATAAAGTTGGAATAAAAGCGGTGGAAAATGAACCTTCCGCAAATAATCCGCGCATAAAATTAGGAATCTTAAAAGCAATATAAAACGCATCCACTGCGGCGGTTGCACCAAAGATTCTAGCGGCAACGATATCACGAACAAAACCTAAAATTCGTGAAATTAAGGTCATCGATGCGACAACTGAAGTTGATTTAAATAATGCTTTACTCATAGGTCCTATTTTCTAGCCATATTTCTACAATTAATTGAGCAGCAACACTATCAATAGATTTTTTCTTCAATGCTTTATAACCTCCAGCCGCAAAGAGTCGTGCACGTGCTTCAACCGTAGTAAGTCGTTCATCAACGGCAAAGCTTGGCAAATGAAAACGTAGTTTTAAATTCGCTAAAAAAGCACGTGCTAAATGCGTTATAGCTTGCTCTGATCCATCCATATTGAGTGGAATCCCCACTACCAACGCATCGGGGGACCAAATCTTTAACAATGCCGCAATTTCTTTCCAAGGTGCTTCCCCATTTCTTACCGTTAAACTGGTCAATGGTTGTGCTATTGCAGGCGAAGTGTGCCCAAGCGCAACACCAATATATTTGGAACCAAAATCAAACCCTAATATGGTTTTAATCTCAGGCATGACCACCCATATAAGCAAGCTTAGCCACATCAACACCTAAATCATTCATCGCCTTTAGCCAACGTTGCTCAAATGGCACATCAAATAGTATATTTGCATTTGCAGGGACCATTAACCAGAAATTATTAATAATTTCATGCTCTATCTGACCTGCTACCCAGTTTGCGTACCCTAATGAAAAAATAAATTTATCGGGTCCTTGTTGTTTAGCAATTGCGAGCAAAATATCTTTAGAGGTGGTCACAGAAATTTCGCTATTCATTTTAAGGCTAGATTGCCACTCCCCTACAGGGGCATGTATCACAAAACCGCGTTCTGGATGGACTGGCCCTCCACACAATATCGGGAATTCAGTTGTAGTCGATTCTGCTATATTATCAACCACAATGTTTTGCAATATTTCTGAGATATTAACCCTCAGTGACTGTAAGGGTTGATTAATGATGATTCCAACCGCTCCTTTTTCACTATGTTCACAGATATAAACCACTGAACGATTGAAATAAGCATCTGTTAAAATAGGCATCGCCACTAAAAAATAGTTTGTAAAAAAACGTGTTGTTTCTATCATTATAAATTTCTCGAAAACTTTCTCGGCTGAAATCTGCTCGTTAATCATAACATCTGATTTCTCATCCAACCTAGTATTTAAATTGAAAAAATGTGGCTCTTGGATAAGCTTAGTATCCTGGTTTGGCGCTAGATAAATGCTCGGCCATCTTTTGCAGACACCAGACACTATTTTTGCCATTTTGTCGTCAAATCCTGGTACGATACTAAGGATTGAAGATTTAGGTAAAAATCGATATAAATAGAAAACGATATGAATACTAATCTACGCATTGGACAAGGTTATGATGTACATGCCTTTGAAACGGGAAAGCAAATAACCTTAGGGGGCGTCGTTATTCCTTGTCAAATGGGGATAAAGGCTCATTCAGATGGTGATGTGGTCATACATGCATTGGTAGATGCCTTACTAGGCGCAGGTGCCCTAGGTGATATAGGCCAGCACTTTCCTGATACGGATGCCCGTTGGGAGCAAAAAACAAGTCGATTTTTTCTGCAAGCAACCGTTCAGATGCTATACGAAAAAAAATGGTCTATCAACAATGTGGATATTACCATTATTGCAGAGACACCTAAACTCAAAGATTACCGAGACGCTATGCGCTCTAACTTAGCTCGGGACATGAGAATTGATATTGCCCAGGTCAGTGTGAAAGCAACCACCCATGAAGGACTCGGCTTTATTGGACGCAAAGAAGGTATCGCAGCGACTGTAATCGCCCTTATCCAAGCACTATAGTAATTAATTTAATGGTACCGAGAGTGGGACTCGAACCCACACGATGTCACCATCACCGGATTTTGAGTCCGGCGCGTCTACCAATTCCGCCATCCCGGCAACGGGCGCTCAGTATAGCAAAATATTTTATAGGATCAATGCGTCGCCCTGAAATTAAGAAGCCTTCGGGCTCAAACCTAGCCTTCGAGATATTTTGATAGTACAAATGTCCGCATTATAACTTCTAAGGATGCAAAATTTATAGACAACTCAACTTAAATAACATTTTGGCGAGTTTTTATGCCGCTGCTCTGCAAAGACTCAGCACCATAACACATAAGCTAGAAGCACTTATGGGCTTGCAATCAAAATCTCAATCCCTTATTGTTTTCCTCTCGGCTTAATAGCGCGCAAAGCAATACCAACTACCATAACGTTAACTTGATCTTTTACGGAAAGCTATCAACAATAAGGTCATGAGAAACATGACCTAAGAGGTAAATAATGTACAATAATGAAGCGATAATGGCACGGGATATACCCGATTCTTTAACCAGCAAAAAACAATTACTTCTCGCTTCGATTATTTGCATCCTTGCTGCCATGTTTTACATGTATGAGTACACATTGCAAGTCTCCCCTGCGGTTATGACCAATGAACTGATGCGTGATTTAGGCCTTAATGCCGCCAGCCTAGGAGCGATGACTGCTTTTTACTATTATTCTTATACGCCAATGCAGCTGCCCGCAGGTCTACTCTTTGATCGCTTCGGGCCTCGTCGTTTAATAAGCTTAGCCATTTTAATCTGTGCGATCGGGGCACTTTTATTTGGGACGACTCCCAATGCTGTCATGGCCTCGATAGGCCGACTTTTGATGGGAATTGGTTCTTCTTTCTCGTTTATCGGTGCGTTACTGCTTGTTTCGCGTTGGTTTCCTCCACACTACTTTGCATTACTTACCGGTCTTGTTCAATTAATGAGCTCTGTGGGCGCTATAGCAGGCCAAGTTCCTTTAGTGACAGCGATTAATCACTGGGGCTGGCGCGTCACTATCATCGCTTTATCAATTATAGGCTGCTTTCTAGCATTGCTAGTTTGGTCAATTGTACGAGATAGCCCAGAAACAGTGACTCAAGGCCATAAGTTTCAATCTCCCCCTAAAAAAAGTGAATTGAAACGATTACAACAAGTCTGTAGAAATCGACAAACATGGCTAATTGCGCTTTATTCTTTCGCCATATGGGCACCTATTACCGCATTTGCTGCTTTATGGGGCATACCTTTTCTTGTTGCGAGCTATGGGCTTACGACAGAAGCGGCTTCTATCGCAAGCGCTATGATTTGGCTGGGGATCGGTTTAGGCAGTCCTTTAATGGGCTGGTACTCAGACAAAATCGGTTCTCGCTCTAAACCGCTCAGCTTATCTGCTTTACTCGGGATTATTAGTCTTACGATTATTATATATGCGCCCCCTTTATCACTACCTTGGTTATATTTTACCTTATTCACTTTTGGTTTAGCCGCTTCAGGTCAATCATTAGCGTTTGGTGTTGTCAAAGATAATAATACTTCTTGCGTGGTAGGCACGGCTATTGGTTTTAATAATATGGCGGTTGTCGCAGGAGGAGCGCTATTTCAACCATTAATCGGGATTTTACTCTATGTCAATTGGAGCGGGGTAACACATAATGGCACGCCTTTTTATGGTATAGTCGACTATCAAAAAGCGTTTTTTGTTTTGCCTTTATGCTATGTGTTAGCACTATTGGTAAGCCAGTTTTTGCTTCGGGAAACCTATTGCAAATCGCAATACTCTAATGAGTCAGCCAGTGCAATTTAAGTTTTTTTTGAATATTTCTATTTTATTCACATTCTATGTCTAATAATAAAAATAACGATTTATCATTACCTTCTTTCGCCAAGCGAAAGCCTAGCTTACTTGCCACTATTATTTGTATTCTTGCTTCTTGTTTTTACATGTATGAATTCATTTTGCAAGTTTCACCTGCCGTGATGACCAATCAGTTAATTAGTGATCTAGGACTCAATGCCATCACTTTAGGAACAGTCGCCGCTTTTTACTATTATTCCTATACACCGATGCAGCTTCCTGCCGGTTTTTTATTTGATCGTTTTGGCCCTCGACGTTTATTAACGGGCGCTATTCTCACTTGTGCTGTGGGCGCTTTTTTGTTTGGCTCAACAAGCAGTATCGCTGTTGCTTCAGCTGGCCGATTTATGATGGGAATGGGTTCGGCTTTTTCATTTATAGGTACTTTAGTTTTAATTTCACGTTGGTTTCCTTCGGGTTATTTTGCTTTTCTAACGGGCTTAGTTGAACTAATGAGTAGTGTGGGTGCTATCGTAGGCGAAGCACCTTTAACTATTGCGGTGGAGCATTGGGGCTGGAGGCAAACTATAATTACTTTAGGTATTGCGGGTGTTATCTTAGCGTTACTCGTCTGGCTCATCGTGCGAGACAGTCCGGAAGCGGTTTCAAAAGGTCATAGATTTCAAGCGACCTCTAAAAAAACGATCCTACAAAGCTTTCATCAAGTTGCAGCTAATAGTCAGACTTGGTTTATCGCACTTTATTCTTTTATGGTATGGGCCCCTATCACAGCCTTTGCGGCTTTGTGGGGCGTCCCTTTTCTCGTTGTTGCTTATGGTATTAGCACTAAAGCAGCCTCAACAGCTTGTACCATGATTTGGCTTGCGATAGGGATTGGTTGCCCCCTATTAGGGTGGTGGTCCGATAAAGTAAACCTGCGCAGGATGCCCTTAAAGTTCGCGGCAAGCCTAGGTGTGTTTGGGTTAATTCCTGTTATTTATATGCCACACCTCCCTTTGGTTTGGCTGTATATTTGTCTCTTTTTATTTGGTCTTGCCGCTTCAGGGCAATCGCTCGCATTTGGTGTTGTTAAAGATAATAATCACTCTAGTGTTGCCGGTACAGCCATTGGTATTAACAACATGGCTACTGTTGCAGGTGGCGCTTTATTTCAACCAATTATTGGGATACTTCTACACCTTAACTGGAATGGGGTATACTCTAACGGCACTCCATTTTATAGTGTTGAGAACTATCGCAAGGCATTTATAGTATTACCTTTTTGCTATCTTATTGCCTTCTTAATCGGTAAGTTCCTGATACGCGAAACCCACTGTCAACAACAACCTGATGTCGCGAAGTAAAAGCAGCCAACGCTGGCTTAAACAGCATTTTAATGATCCTTACGTAAAGCGCGCCCAAAAAGAGGGATTGCGTTCACGTTCAGCCTACAAATTATTAGAGATTCAAGAAAAAAGTAAGCTCGTTAGGTCTGGCATGACAATAGTCGATCTGGGCGCTGCACCAGGGGGCTGGTCTCAATTAATTGCTCGCTTAGTAGGTCCTAAAGGGAAGGTATATGCGCTGGATATTTTGCCGATGGAAGCCTTACCGAATGTAGAGTTTTTGCAAGGTGATTTCAGAGAAGAATCTGTTATGCAACAATTCTTACACCGTGTACAATCTAGCCCTATTGATATCGTCATTTCTGATATGGCACCTAACTTCAGTGGGATGCGTAGCGTTGACCAACCTAAAGCGATGTACTTAGCTGAATTAGCCTTAGATTTTACTCGGCAAGTTTTAAGGTCAAAAGGATGTTTTATTATAAAAACCTTTCAAGGAGAAGGATTCGAGGCTTTTTTAAAAGAATTAAGACGTTTATTTGCTAAAGTTACCATTAGAAAGCCATCTGCTTCTCGAGGGACTTCAGCAGAGGTTTATCTGGTCGCTGTGGGTTATAATCAAACAAAATAGTCTTTTGAACGCGTTTTTTAATCGTTCTCTTTTGGGTTGGAGCACTAAAAAAGCGCTAAAAATAATCGAAAGCTATCAAATTTAGTATATAATGGCCCTCTTTGTTAAGAATTATGAGGTAGTCTAGCTTGAACGACATGCTGAAAAATCTATTTTTATGGTTAATTATTGCTGTCATCCTTATCTCGGTATTTAATAACCTGGAACCTCGCAATAATGGAGGCGAACGTTTAACCTATTCTGAATTTTTGCATAATGTTCAGCAAGGGAATGTGCAATCTGTAACTATTCAAAGTAACCAAGTCATAAAAGGCCAGCTACAAAGCGACAAATCTTTTACTAGCTATATGCCTATTCCTGATCAATATTTACTCCCTGAATTGATGAAGAAAGGGGTCAATGTAAAAGGAGAGCCCCCGCAACAAGAAAGCTTCTTGATGCGTATATTTATTAACTGGTTCCCAATGCTGCTCCTTATTGGCGTATGGATATTTTTTATGCGTCAAATGGGTGGCGCCGGAGGGAAAGGCGCTCTCTCATTTGGTCGAAGCCGTGCTCGCTTATTGGGCGAAGATCAAGTCAAGGTTACTTTTGCTGATGTCGCTGGTGCTGAAGAAGCGAAGGAAGAAGTCAGTGAATTAGTTGAGTTTTTAAAGGATCCCGCTAAGTTTCAAAAATTAGGCGGGAAGATTCCGCGTGGTGTGTTATTAATGGGCCCCCCGGGAACGGGTAAAACACTCCTGGCTCGCGCTGTTGCGGGTGAAGCAAAGGTTCCTTTTTTTACTATCTCCGGTTCTGATTTTGTCGAAATGTTTGTAGGGGTTGGCGCATCACGTGTTAGAGATATGTTTGAACAAGCTAAAAAACAAGCTCCTTGTATTATTTTTATCGATGAAATTGATGCTGTCGGTCGTCACCGTGGTGCCGGTCTAGGCGGTGGTCATGACGAACGTGAGCAGACATTAAATCAATTACTGGTTGAAATGGATGGCTTTGAAGGAAACGAAGGCGTTATTGTCATGGCGGCGACTAACCGTCCAGATGTTTTAGATCCTGCTTTATTACGTCCCGGCCGTTTTGATCGACAAGTCATTGTTGGGCTACCTGATATCCGCGGGCGAGAGCAAATTCTCAAGGTACATCTCAGAAAAGTTCCTTACGGTAAAGATGTAAAGCCCGCTATCATTGCCAGGGGTACTCCTGGCTTCTCTGGCGCAGATTTAGCTAATCTTGTTAATGAAGCGGCTTTGTTTGCGGCACGTGAAAATAAATCCTCAGTCGATATGGTTGACTTAGAAAAAGCTAAAGATAAAGTCATGATGGGTAGTGAGCGACGCTCCATGGTAATGAGCGAAAAAGAAAAAAAACTAACGGCTTATCATGAAGCCGGGCATGCCATTGTAGGACGCTTAGTCGCAGAACATGATCCTGTTTATAAAGTAACCATTATTCCACGTGGCAAAGCATTAGGTGTCACAATGTTCCTCCCAGAAGAAGATCGTTACAGCTATACTAAGCAACGTCTAGAAAGCCAAATTGCGAGTTTATTTGGTGGACGGATTGCTGAAAATCTGATTTTTGGTCCTGAACAAGTTACCACAGGTGCTTCAAATGATATTCAGCGCGCAACTGAAATTGCCAGAAATATGATCACTAAATGGGGCTTATCAGAACGCCTTGGGCCACTGACTTATAGTCAAGAAAACGAAGAAGTATTTTTAGGACATCAAATTGCTAAGAACAATAAGTTTTCTGATGATACGGCGCATCTAATTGATGAGGAAAGCCGTGCTATCATCGAGCGAAACTATAAGCTCGCTGAAACGCTCTTGCAAGATAATATCGAAAAATTACATTTCATGGCCGAAGCACTTATTAAATATGAAACAATTGATTCTAGCCAAATCAATGACATTATGGAGGGGAAGCCTCCTCGTGAACCTAAAGGCTGGAGCAGTAGTAATCATAAAAAAGGCCCTCAAGCTACGCCTGAGGGGGGGGCCTCCGCATCGACAACAGACCCAACAATCACCGGAACCGATCCGGCAGCAGATAGTCTGTAGCTGATCAAGAATTAAACCCTTGGATTCCTCATGACAAAAACCCGTAAATACTTTGGGACAGATGGTATTCGCGGTAAAGTGGGTGAATATCCTATTACGCCTGAATTCGTCTTAAAACTAGGATGGGCGGTAGGTAGAGTTTTAGCAAATGGGCATCATAAGGTCCTAATTGGCAAGGATACTCGTATATCCGGCTACATGCTTGAATCTGCCTTAGAGGCTGGTTTATCCGCAGCAGGGGTGGATGTATATCTCTTGGGCCCTATCCCAACACCTGCCATTGCTTTTTTAACCACTGATTTAGGTGCACAAGCAGGTATTGTGATAAGCGCATCACATAATCCCTATTACGATAATGGAATTAAATTTTTTTCTCATGAAGGAACTAAATTAGCAGACGATATTGAACTACAAATAGAAGCTCAGTTTAGTCAAGCTATGTATACTGTAGACTCTGCCAAATTAGGGAAAGCGATTCGCGTAGAAGATGCAAAAACCCGTTATGTTAATTTTTGCAAATCAACTATTCCAAAATCTTTTCATTTGAAGGGTCTAAAAATTGTTCTCGACTGCGCTAATGGTGCTACCTATCATATTGCCCCTCCCCTGTTTTGTGATTTAGGTGCCGATCTAACTGTTTTAGGGGCAAAACCAAACGGTTTAAATATTAATAAGCACAGTGGTTCTACTCACTTAGATACGTTACAAAAAACTGTTTTATCAAAAAAAGCTGATTTAGGGATTGCATTCGATGGTGATGGTGATCGAGTCTTGATGGTAGATAGTCTAGGGGAAATTGTTGATGGCGACGAATTACTTTTTTTATTAGCTCAGCGTGGTATTAAAACAGGTCATATCCAAGGTGGGGTTGTAGGAACGGCCATGAGTAATTTAGGCTTAGAATTAGCTTTAAACGAATTAGGACTTGCATTCATTCGTACATCAGTCGGTGATCGATACGTCAACGAAGCATTACAAACTAAAAATTGGCAATTAGGTGGGGAAGCCTCTGGACATATTATTTCGCGTCGTGTTAGCAAGACAGGTGATGGAATTATTATTGCTTTACAAGTACTAGAAGCGATTCAATCATCGGGCCTATCGCTGCATAATGCCAAAAAAGCAATGAAAAAATTCCCTCAAATACTGATCAATATCGCTGCTGAAAACCCTTCAGCTATTGTGGAATCCCCTTCGATAAAAAAAGCGATACTCCTTGCTGAAAAAGTTTTAATGGATCGAGGACGGGTATTATTGCGTCCATCTGGAACAGAATCTGTTGTCCGTGTCATGGTAGAAGGTAACAATTTATCTGAAGTAAAAAATATTGCTAATCAATTAGCCGAAACAGTTAAGCTAGCCATACGCTAAACTAGCTCTCGTTTTACTCTACAGTAACAGACTTGGCTAAATTGCGCGGCTGATCAACATCTGTCCCTTTTAAAATAGCCACATGGTAGGCTAAAAGTTGTAGTGGGAGCACAAAAATTAGCGGGCTAATCATCTCGCTAGTCTTTGGTAGTAGGATATTTTTAATGCTATCATCATTCTCGTCTGAATCTAGCTTATCTTGTATCAATAAAATTAGTTGTCCGCTACGCGCTCTTACTTCCTGGATATTAGATTTAAGTTTGTCTATCAATGAGTTGGATGGCGCTAATACGATTACCGGCATATTGCTATCGACTAAAGCAAGAGGTCCATGCTTCAATTCCCCAGCTGGATAAGCTTCAGCATGAATATAAGAAATTTCCTTCAGTTTAAGCGCCGCTTCTAAAGCAACTGGGTAATGAATCCCTCTGGCAATAAATAACGCATGTTCTTTATTGATGAACATTTTAGCTAATTTTTTAATATCCTGATCTAATTTTAAAGTCTGCTCTAAAAGTTTTGGTAAACTTTTTAATTCAGCAGTGCAAGCAGCTTCCTGCTTTGCGCTCCAACCATGGGATAAGCCCAAAAGAGCGGTTAATAATAGTAAAACCGTTAATTGGGTTGTAAAGGTCTTAGTTGATGCGACACCAATCTCAGGACCCGCTCGTGTTAACAAGGCAAAATCAGATTCACGCAGCATAGTACTTCCAGCAACATTACAAATGCTTAATGTAACTGCATAATTTTCAGTTTTAGCCTGACGTAATGCTTCTAAAGTATCTGCGGTTTCGCCGGATTGAGATAGCGCAATAAACAGCGTATCTGGCTTAATAATATGGGACTGGTAACGAAACTCGCTTGCAATATCTACCCGACAAGGAATACCGACCCAATGTTCTAACCATTGCGCCGCAATTAAACCGGCATGGTAGCTGCTACCACAAGCTACCATCTGTACTTGTTGAATTTTTGCAAATCGCTGGATGGATTGAGGACCACATAGTTCATCCGAAACCTGAGAGTGATCAATGAGCCGACCCTCTAAAGCCGCACTCACTGCATCGGGCTGTTCGAAGATCTCCTTTTCCATAAAATGACGATACTTTCCTTTGTTCACCACATCTTTAGGCAGATCGAGTAAATGCTTAGCACGATGTGCAATAGCACCTTTGCTATCATAAATTACTACTTTTTCAGCGCTAATCTCCGCAATATCACCTTCTTTTAAATAGATAAATTGTTGTGTAACCGGAAGTAGTGCCAGATGATCAGAGGCAATAAAATTTTCACCGAATCCTAAACCTATCATCAAAGGACTACCCTTACGCACTGCAACTAAAGAGCCCGGTTTATCCCGATAGAGAAAAACAATAGCGAAAGCGCCTTCTAATTGCGCAATGGTTGTTCGCACAGCGGATAAAAAAACTTTATTTTTTTTCAACGCTTGGTGTAATAAATGCGCAATAATTTCCGTATCTGTTTCAGATTCAAACAAATAACCTGCCTTTACCAATTTTTGACGTAAAGACAAGTAATTTTCAATTATCCCATTATGAACCAACGCAATATGCGCACCTGACATATGGGGATGTGCATTAGATGCGCTAGGCTTGCCATGTGTGGCCCAACGCGTGTGAGCAATACCGATTTGCCCCGATAAAGCTTCAGATTTTATGGCTTTTTCTAAGCTCGCTACTTTCCCTACCGTACGACAACGTTGTAAATGCTGATGCGCATCGAGCACAGCCATACCCGCTGAATCATAGCCCCGATATTCAAGCCGTTTTAACCCTTCAATAAGAATAGGGACTACGTTGCGTTGCGCTATACCGGCTACAATTCCACACATAGCTATACCTTAAAAAAATGACTCAAGCCTAGCTTTTTTGATTCAAGATGGGGAAATCTAAACCCAACAAGCCCCCTCGATCAAACAGAAGGGGTATATTATGAGTTAATTAATCGTTTCAATCCACTTCTTTATCTTAGCTTAAAAAGGACTTTTAAATCATGAATATAAGCATCTTACTAAAACAATTAAATAAAGGTCTTACTCACTATTTTTTACCTTTTAACTGTATTTTATGCAGTGAAGAAACTGGGCGAAAATTAGACTTGTGTATTGATTGTGAGGAACATTTACCTTGGTTAAAAAATATCTGTATTTATTGTGCCGCACCTCTTTCTTTCAAAACAGAATCGCGTTGTGGGACTTGCTTGAAAAAACCCTTACCGTTTCATAAAATTTGCATCATTTTTTCTTATACTCAGATAATAAAAAAATTAATTACTGGGCTTAAATTTCAAAAACGCTTAATTTATGCACATATTTTAGGTAGCCTATTAGCAGAACAAATAAGCTTACAATACCAAAAGGATAATTTACCCGATTTAATTATTCCTGTGCCTTTACATAAAAAAAGACTTTATCAGCGTGGCTTTAATCAGGCCGTGGAACTGGCGCGCCCTATTTCTAAGCGCTTAAATATACCTATTGACTATAAGGGATGTACACGAGTGCATAATACCCTTGCACAAAGCAGATTGCCTGCAAATCAACGCGCTACTAACGTAAAAAACGCATTTGCTATACAAAAATATCTGTCATCTAAGCAGCATATAGCGCTACTCGATGATGTAATGACCACAGGCTATACGCTCATCGAGCTAAGTCGCGCTTTATACTATGTAGGTGTAAAAAGAATAGATGTATGGTGCTGTGCCCGAACTTATTTAGACGGGACTTAGCTTACTACGCTCTACTTTTAAGTATCTGAAGCATCAAACCTCTTAATACTGCTCTTCACGTTGTTCACGGCCACGATGATAACCGCCGCCATTACCGCCGCCAGAACCACCCATACCGCCTCGACCGCCGCCGCCAGTTCGACGTCCACCGCCGCCACCAGCGCCACCGCCAGTCCTACGACCACCACCGCCAGCACCACCGCCTGCACTAGAATCAGGTGGATTAGCTTCGGAGACCGTAATAGTACGTCTCTCATGGATACTGCCATTTAAAGCTTCAATAGCTTCTTTCGCTTCTTCAGGTGTAGACATTTCAACAAAACCAAAGCCTTTGCTACGGCCACTATGGAAGTCCCGAATAACTTTAACAAAGTTTACTGTCCCAAAAGGTGTAAAAAGCTCTCTTAGTCCATCGTCATCGACGCTATAGCTTAAACCACCCACATACAATCTTTTATTCACGCAAAACCTCCAAAAGGCTAAAAAAGGCCACTCCAAGATATCATTCGTTCACACGTTTGCTAATCCGGCTGTGGCAGAGATAAACTAAACGTCCTCATAGTAACACAGGACTACCCTCTAGGGTATATAGTAGGGCTAGCAAGTTACTAAAAGTATTCTATTCTAGAAAACTACGTAACATCCATGCATTCTTCTCATGAACCTCCATACGTTCTGAAAGCAGGTCTACGCTAACCTGATCTTCGGCTTGCTCTGTCTCAGGCAATAATTCGCGCGCCAAACGAACTATAATCTCTTGATCATGCTCCAGCTGGCTAATCATTTCCTCAGCTTTAACAGGATGCATTCCAACTGCTTCTTTAATCTTACTTAATTTCGCAAAATCAGCATAACTAGCAGGGACAAAAAACCCCAGCGCGCGTACGCGTTCAGCAATTCTGTCACCTGCATTCCACAGGTCGATATATTGGGCTTCAAATACACTATGCAATGGTTGAAACATAGGGCCCACTACATTCCAATGAAAATTATGTGTTTTTAAGTACAATACGTAATTATTCGCTAATAATTTGATCAAGCCTTCCGCTACTTTCTTTCTTTTGGCCTCGGTCAGCCCTACATTAATTGTTTCTTTCATAGCAAAACCTCCAAAGTTAAAAAGTTAAACTATTTAGCTTCAAAAATAATAAATGAGAACGATAATTTAAGTCTATTCTGCAATATCATCATCATCATCCGATACTAAATTACTATTCTTACGAATTACATAATTCCTTCGCTGCAAATAAGCATTGCGTTGAAATACATAGGGGTCAAACGAAGCCTGTTTAATAGTTTGGTCGAAATCCAACAATTGCGCTCGCGCATTAACGAAGCTTGCCCACGTTAAGCCATTACGCCATGCTATATCATTTATATAAAGATAAACAGAAAAAACCCCGTAATTAATAGGCCAAGCAACGGCATCACGAACCGTACGGGGACCTAAAATAGGAAGCACTAAATAAGCAGATGAGGTGTATCCCCATTTCGCTAAAGTTAAACCAAAATCCCGATGGTGTGAGGGTAAATCAATTTTACTAGCCACATCAACCAAACCGCCAATACCTACTGTCGTATTTATTAATAAACGCCAAGTATCCGATGTGGCATCATAAAATTCACCTTGCAATAGATCATTTATAATAGTAGGCACTTGCTCTAAATTACTAAAAAAATTACCGATACCCTTAGTAATGGGCCAAGGCAAAATAGTTTTATAGACTGTGGCGACCGGTTTAAAAAAAATTTTATCTAAGGTCTGATTGAGCTTAAAGGCATGGCGATTATAGTTTTCATAGGGATCATTATTGGCGTCATTATCAGAATCTATTGCAAAAGCTGACGATGAAACCAACAACAGGTATAAACCTAGTAATCTGTTACCCATCCACGCGCCTCATCTTAATTTATAATTCTAATTAGCACACTCATCTAAATACTTCTCAGCATCGAGTGCCGCCATGCAACCTGTCCCAGCAGAGGTCACAGCTTGGCGATAAACCGGATCAGCTACGTCACCTGCCGCAAAAACTCCTTTTACACTGGTTGCTGTTGCCGAACCACGACTACCACTGTGTACTAGGATATACCGATTTTCCATCTTCAATTGCCCTTTGAATAGATCCGTATTAGGCGCATGGCCAATCGCAATGAAAACACCTTGCACCGCCAATTGGCTATGCATATTTGTTTTAACATTTTTAATTTTTAAGCCATTAACACCTTTTTCATCACCTAAAATGCTATCCACTACACTATCTAACACTAATGAAATCTTCCCTAGCTTAACCTTTGCCATTAACTTGTCGATTAAAATCTTCTCGGAACGAAAAGCATCGCGTCTATGGACAAGAAAAACATGTTTTGCAATATTAGCCATATATAAGGCTTCTTCAACAGCGGTATTCCCACCACCGACAACGGCAACTTTTTGTCCGCGATAAAAAAATCCATCACAAGTAGCACAAGCTGAAACTCCCTTCCCCATAAACTCTGTCTCGGAAGCTAGACCTAAATACATGGCTGATGCCCCTGTGGCAATAATCAGCGCATCCGCGTGATAAACACTCTCATCTCCTTGTAACCAAAACGGCCTTTTAGATAAATCAACCTTATTAATTTGGTCAAAAACAACCTTACTTTCAAATCGCTCTGCGTGCTTGAGCATACGCTCCATCAAAGCAGGGCCTTGCAAACCTTCTACATCACCAGGCCAATTATCGACGTCTGTAGTCGTCATTAATTGGCCACCCTGTTGCAATCCAGTAATAATAAGCGGTTTAAGATTGGCTCTTGCGGCATAAACAGCGGCGGTATAACCTGCAGGCCCAGAACCTAAAATAATAAGTCGATGTTTCTGTATCTTAATACTCATAATACCCACTTTAGGGTAAAACCCCAGATAATAAAAATATTGTTATAATCAAAATAGCTAATAAAGTATAACAATATAACGCCATAAATAGTACCTATAGCCTCATTAGCTGGCTAAAAGACCTTATATTAATGAGAGACATCGTAAGGGGAGCGCTCTTGAAACGAAACAGAAATGAAGAGATTTTACAGTTAAGTCTTAAACAACGCTTACTTGAAGGCCTACTTATTGTTAGCGGAGCCATGGCGCTATTTTTATTATTGGCCTTATGGACTTATCATCCAAGCACCCATGCCAAAGTCTCTATGAATATAGCAGGCCACTTAGGTGACCTGCTAGCCCATTTCTTTTTTAATAGCTTTGGCTCCCTCGCTTATTTATTTCCAGCACTATTGTTATACAGTGGATGGCAGGGTTTTAAGGGTCGTTTCACTAGTCTGTCTCTTAATTACCCTTTTTTAGTTTTAAGGCTTTTAGGCTACATCACTATTTTCATTGCCGCTTGTGGGCTTGCGGCACTCCATAGTACACATAGTATCCATGGTTACACCCCGGGAGGGCAGTTAGGGAATATCGTTACAAAAAGTTTTATTGTGCAATTTAATGTCGGAGGCAGTACCTTATTTTTATTTGCCCTTTTATTAGCCAGTACAACGCTAGCGACTGGATTTTCTTGGTTAAATATTATCGATAAAATAACGAGTGGTATTGTACTAATACCAGGGAGAATTTATGAGCAAGTAAAGAAAATTTCGGTCTATGTAATAAAAAAAAGCACATCTGAAAAAATTAAACCGGCTACAAACACCGTTAGTAAATCTAATTTAATACTAACTACTCCTAGTAACAAACGAGCTTCCTTATCTAAATCTAATCCTAGCGTAAACCTATCTTTACAGGATACTGAAGTGATTCCTCAGCCACCACTTCCGATTAAGCCCTATTGTTCATCGACGACATCACTTCCTCTTCCCTCCGGAAAAAAACCGCTCGCAGGATCCTCTCTGCCTTCATTAACTTTATTAGATCCACCTGAAAAATTAAGTAAAGAAGGATATACGCGTGAGGAATTAGAGCGATTATCTCGGGACGTTGAACTTCGATTAAAAGACTTTGGAATACAAGTACATGTTGTAGCGGTACATCCAGGGCCTGTTGTTACACGCTTTGAAATGCAGCCTGCCGCTGGAATTAAAGTGAGTCGTATTACGGGACTTGCTAAAGACCTAGCGCGTTCCTTGTCTGTCGTGAGCGTTCGTATTGTAGAAGTAATTCCAGGTAAATCTGTCATTGGATTAGAAGTCCCCAACAAGCACCGAGAAATAGTTCGATTAAGTGAAATATTAAGCTCAACTGCTTATCAACATGCGCGTTCGCCTCTTTCACTCGCCTTAGGTAAGGATATTGCCGGTCACCCAGTCATTGTTGACCTGGGGAAAATGCCACATCTACTCGTGGCAGGAACAACGGGCTCCGGAAAATCCGTAGGGCTCAATGCGATGCTGTTAAGTATTCTCTATAAAACAACACCTGAGCAAGTTAGATTAATTATGATAGATCCTAAGATGTTAGAACTTGCAATTTATGAAGGAATCCCACATCTTTTAGCCCCCGTTGTAACAGATATGAAAGAAGCGGCCAATGCTTTACGTTGGTGCGTTGCAGAAATGGAACGTCGTTATAAACTCATGGCGAATCTAGGAGTCCGAAATCTAGCCGGACATAATCAAAAAATACAAGAAGCAAACGATAAAGGACAAACACTTTACAATCCTTTTTGGAGTCCTGAGCAAAGTGATAAAGCAGAACCTTTAGTGCACCTTCCTTACATTATTGTATTGATTGACGAATTTGCTGATATGATAATGGTCGTTGGGAAAAAAGTTGAAGAACTCATTGCAAGAATTGCGCAAAAAGCACGTGCAGCAGGAATACATTTAATTTTAGCCACTCAAAGACCTTCCGTTGATGTCATAACGGGATTAATTAAAGCGAATATACCCACTCGTATCTCATTTCAAGTTTCTTCAAAAATTGATTCACGGACTATTCTTGATCAACAAGGGGCTGAACAATTGTTAGGTCATGGTGATATGTTGTATTTAGCACCTGGAACGGGGGTACCTATTCGAGTCCATGGGGCTTTCGTTGCAGATCAAGAAGTTCATCATGTTGTAAACGCACTAAAACAATCTGGCACGCCCGAATATGGGCTTGATCTCACGAAAATAAATCTTAATGAAGGAAGTGACTTGGAGTTTTCGGATAGTAACTGCGGAGAAAAAGATGCTCTTTATGACCAAGCTGTTCAAATTGTTATAGAAACGCGCCGTGCTTCTATTTCGAGTATTCAACGACGGCTTAAAATTGGTTATAACCGGGCAGCGCGTTTAATGGAAGATATGGAAAAAGCAGGTTTGGTTAGTGCTATGGAAAGCAATGGAAATCGAGAGATTCTTATACCCGACAGATTAAAGGAATAAACTCGCCGATTAAAAATATTTTTTCTAGCCTAGCTAGCACTATATCTACTTTTATACTGACCCGAAATAATAAACGCAGTGCGCTTTAATTTATAACTTATTTATAAATCTAGTCTGTAATTTAGTCTTTTTTTCCAATAATTTTTTAAATGTTTCTTTATACAAAGAACTTGTTTTATGCGTTTTACGCATAGAATAAATAAGTCTATTTTGGAAAAATTTTTTAATGTTTAATTATATATATTTAAAAAATAAAAAATTCAATATTATTTTTTAAAATTTTATTTTGATCTACTTCGTTTCTATGTTAGTTTATACGCTACTTTCTTGTATGAGAGAGACTGGTCAAGATCTAATATTATTTGATTGATCAAATAATAAATCTAACTTTATTAATTATAGGGGATAAAAATAAAAATTAAGCTGTTTAAGGATAAATCCAACAATAATCAGCCCTTAATAAAATAAAAATAATTTACTCACCTGTGCGGGCATAAATGTTTCTAATTAAATCTAATGCCCGTACAGTTTCTTGTTACTACTGGCGGAAATCTTTTAGTAATTGATATAAGTAACTAATTAATTAAACCCATCTTTTTTATCTCATCTCTTTCTATACGTAATTCTTTTAGGGTTAGTTCTATTTTCTTCTTACCAAATTCACATTGTTGAATATTATTAACCGTGTTAAATTGGCCATTATCTACTCGGCTTGGAAAGGAAAATATCAAATCCTCATCAATACCGTATTGACCCAAAGAACAAGAGGCCACTGAAAAATAGTCGCCCTTTTTTGTATCATGTGTTAAATGGTAAATACTACCGATTACTGCATTCGCAGCGGATGCTGCCGATGAAGCACCTCTTGCCTTAATGACGGCAGCCCCTCTTTTCTGCACCAATGGAATAAAATCATTTTCCAGCCAATTTTTATCCGTAATGACTTCGATAAGCGATTTATTAGCAATCTTGGCATTGTAAAAATCAGGGTACTGCGTTGATGAGTGATTACCCCAAATGGCCAATTGAGTCACTTCTTCAACTGAAACACCCGCTTTTTTAGCTAACTGCACTCGTGCCCGATTCTCATCTAGTAAAGTCATTGCAAAAAAACGATTATTTGCAATATCGGGAGCATGATGCATTGCAATCAAACAATTAGTATTACACGGGTTACCGACAACAAATATTTTTACATCTTCAGCAGCATTGGCATTAATGGCTTTTCCTTGAGGAGCAAAAATACCTCCATTTATTTTTAAAAGATCCGCTCGCTCCATTCCTTCCTTACGTGGCATTGAACCTACTAAAATAGCCCAATTAATATTCTTCATCGCTTCATTAAGCTGGCTTGTACAAACAATCCCTTGTAATAATGGGAACGCACAGTCATCAAGCTCCATGGCGATTCCATGCAATGCCAAAAGACTTCTCTCTAACTCTAATAAATGGAGTATTACAGGTTGTTCAGGTCCAAACATTTGACCTGAGGCAATACGAAATAATAAAGCATAGCCTATTTGGCCAGCGGCGCCCGTTACAGCTATTCTAATTGGTTTTTTTTGCATATATATTCCTATAAAACTAATATTTTATTTCTCAGATCGATGCCTTTAAATAATTTAACCAGCAGTGGGATTTATCGGCTACTGCTAAAAAAGCTATCTTTTGTAAAGAAGACGACATATTATAGCGTAGTGGCTTGCCTTTATAATCAATAATTGCTCCCCCTGCTTGCTCAAGAATGCACTGGCCAGCTGCTGTGTCCCATTCAAATGTAGGTGAAAAACGCGGATAAATATCCGCAAGACCTTCTGCTAGAAAACAAAACTTTAAAGCGCTTCCACAATGCAATAAATTTAAGTGCTCAAATTGAGCTAAAAAAATTTTTAACGCATTCATTCCATGTCGACGGCTGACCGCCGCTGTTATAGTGGAACCTTCTTCCCAAGCACGGCTATGCAATGGTTGTGGACGGTTTTGTGCTATTTGCTTGAAAGCTCCTTTGGTATTTTCAGCAAGATAACAAACATCCAACGCTGGGGCAAAAATAACCCCCAAAATTGGTTTATGTTGATCAATTAACGCAATATTAATGGTAAATTCATCATTTTTTTCCAAAAATTCTTTGGTTCCATCCAAAGGGTCAATCAGCCAGTACCGTGGCCATAATCGACGTTCTTGAAAAGAAATAGGCGTTGATTCTTCTGAAATAATCGGTAAATCAGGTGTTAAGCGCTGTAATCCTTGACAAATACAATAATGGGAGGCTAAATCAGCAGCCGTTAGCGGGGATTTATCCGCTTTAAATTCAACAGTAAAACCACTGCGGTAAATAGTAAGGACCTGGTTCCCGGCTCGTTTGGCAAGAGATACTACATCGCTAAGTAAAAAACTCATAAGCTGCAGTATACCGCTTGTTAATAAAAATGCGAAAATTTTAAAAATAGCGGGATATACTTCCTATCAGGTAGTAGGCATAGACAAACTATGACAAACATATATCGATCGACGAGACAAGGAGAGCACGAAGTGCGAAGTCAAGGAGCCCGCGATAGGCGTGCGTTGACGGGCGAAGCAGGAAACGCATCACGCCGTAAAGTCATTGTGGGAGCCACTGCGCGCAGCCCAAAATGGGCCAGTGCGTGGCGGACGCAGGACGAATCGGGGCCTACTTTTAGTCGCGTGATGCGAACAAATTTTGGGGGCACGACGGCCAAAATTTTTCGTGAGCATAGCGACTCGCTTGAAGTTAAATGAAACATTCAACTGTTAATTATTTTGTGATAGTGCCTGCGGCAGGCACTGGGACGCGTATGCAAACTGATACACCTAAGCAATACCTATCACTTAGAGGCAAAAAAATAATTGAATATACCTTAACTACTTTACTGAGCTATGAAAAATTTAAAAAGTGTATTGTAGCACTCAATAAAGAGGATAAATATTGGCCTGCCTTACAACTGAAGCATCCTCATTTACGCACTGTTTACGGAGGAAAAGAACGCTGCCATTCTGTATTTAACGCTTTATTAGCCTTAAAAACTCTTGCGAAAAAAAATGACTGGATTCTTGTACACGATGCAGTACGTCCTCTTTTGCAGCACAGTGACATTAATAAACTCATTAATGACATAGCCGACCATCCAATAGGCGGATTTTTGGCTAATCCTTTAAAAAATACGGTTAAATATTTTGATGATAAGCAGATACTCAAAACATTAGATCGAAAGAAAGTATGGCAGGCGGTAACCCCTCAGATGTTTCGCTATCACTGGCTTGTTAACGCACTTGATTCTGTTATAAAAAAAAATCAATTCATCACCGATGAAGCCAATGCGATTGAACTGCTAGGGCAACACGCTAAAATAGTAGCCGGGCGCTCGGATAATATCAAAATAACTGATAAAGATGATTTAATATTACTCGATTACTATCTTTCTATTAGACAAGCTGAAGTTGAATAGGTTTAGCTTGTCAATTGTATTGGTGTTCAGATAAAAAATCTAACGGCTAATGACTAATTTGGCTTTTTTAAGCAGGGCTTGGGTATAAAGTCTATAGTCTAACTGACCAAAATCCTTAGCCAATTTTTCACGATAAAATTTCTGTTTTTGAGCCATTAAGACTTTATTAGCTTCATCCTCGTGTACAGTAATTAACCTAACTAACGCATAATCCCCATTTTCCAAAGCAAAACCCAATAAAGAGGGAGAAGCAGTACTCTTTTTGTTAGATGGAACTAATTTAAATGCCACATTCAATATGGCAGCATTCAATTGATCGCTATAACGACTTGCCCGCTTAACAACTTGCCAGCTTAAACTTTTTTTACCTATATTGCCGACATAAGAGCTATCTTCCATTAATTTTCTGAATAAGCCCTCTCCGTATGCTTGTGTTTTAGCTATAGCCGTTTGCTTACCTAAAACTTTTTTAATTTTTTCACGCACATCCGGGAAAGGCTGGGTGGCTGGAAATTTATGCTGTTTAACACGTAAAACAATGGCTCTATCTGCATTTATATCAATAATAGGGCTATTATTACCTTGTAAAACATCTTGGCTAAATGCCGCAGCAATGATTTTTGGATTTTTAGTCAATGCTTCTTTTCCGCCAGTTTTATCAAAGAATGGTATTGATTGAATAGATAAACCTAATTTATTAGCTACAAAATCTAAAGAATCGGGATGCGTATAGGATAAATTAGCTAGGTTATTTCTAGCTTCTGCAAAATTTTTACCATCCTTTTCTTCTTTAGCTAATAAAAGTTCGATATATTCAATGCTGACCTGTTCTGCTTGTGCAAAATCATGTTTATTTTGCTGATAATAAGCCAAAGCTTGGGAGTCAGGGATGGAGAACTGTTCAGCTAAAAAGTTGGAGTAAGGGATAATGAGATAAGCGAAGTCTCTTTTTTGATTGATAAAATTAATAGACTTATTAATATCTCCGGGCAAAGCAAAAGCGCTTTGTATTATACCTTCTTGCACTTGATTAATTAAAATTAATTTTTTTAAATCAGCTAGAAATTGAAACTTGGTATAATTTAGAGTATTTAACACATCATAAAAATGCTGCGCAGAAAAACGACCTGCAGATTGAAACACAGGAATATTTAATAAAACAGAATCTATCAACGTCTGGCTAATTCGATATTTTGCTTGTAAAGCAGCCTGCGCTAGAACCTGTGTCTCTTCCCATTGTTGTATCGTTTGCAACCTCAGTTGCTTCGCCATTTTTTCGTTATTGACAAATTTTCCACCTAAGCGTTCTCGAGCCTGCTGATAAACACGTTGGTACGCCTTATCAAAATCACTTTGTAACAATGATTGCCCCACTACGCTAGCAACTACCTTATTTTCTTTTCCAATATTAAGCTCTAAATAACCGTGGATACCCCATAAAGCAAAAATAACGATTAATAACCCAATAACCGTACTAGTTATCCAACCTTGTGCTTTATCACGGATAGATTGCAACATATTAAAGAAAATTTAATTGGGGAGTCCGAAAGGATATCTATACACTTTTCTTTTTGCCTGGTAAGAATTACTACAATATTCTGCGAAAAATGCTGTTCTCCTACTATTTTTCATTGACTAGATTTAAACAAACTGGCGGAGTGGACGGGACTCGAACCCGCGACCCCCGGCGTGACAGGCCGGTATTCTAACCAACTGAACTACCACTCCTGCAATATTATGGTGGGTGCTGTAGGGATCGAACCTACGACCCTCGCCTTGTAAGGGCGATGCTCTACCAACTGAGCTAAGCACCCTATCGAAAGGGACGTCATTCTAAACTTATTTAAACGATATTGCTACTATTTTTGCACGGCATCCTTTAATAATTTTCCTGCTTTAAAAGCAGCAACTTTACTAGCGGCAATGTGTAAAGGCTCTCCTGTCTTAGGGTTACGTCCAGCACGTGCTTTTCGATCGCGAACACAAAATGTACCGAACCCTACTAAAGTAACGTCTTCCCCTTTACATAAAGCCTTAGTAACAGCTTCTAAAATATTTTCTAAAGTCTTTCCAGCAATAGTTTTTGGAACCTGTGCTGCCTCTACAATAACATCGACCAAATCTGATTTATTCATATACCCTCACAACAGTAAAAATTAAGCTCATACCTTTAAATGAAAAAAGATTCTTGCTATATAGACATTAAGTGAAACCGTTTATATCAATAGCGTGAATCCTCTGTCAAGGGAAGAAAAGATATGTTAGCCAGCATTTCTTGTAGAATTGTTCGGTTTATTTCTTTTATTAACTAATTTAATAGTCACCGGAATCTTTCTTTCACGCTTTGTTCTAACATTAGAAGACTTCGCTGTTATTTTTTTTGGGTTTTGCAAAGCAATATCAAGGACTTGATTTATCCAACGAACAGGGTGAATTATTAACCCTTCTTTGATATCGTTTGGAATTTCCTTGAGATCTCGCTTGTTTTCTTCAGGAATAATAACCTCTCGAATACCTCCACGATGTGCCGCTAATAGTTTTTCTTTTAAGCCGCCAATTGGCAAGACTTCTCCACGCAAAGTAATTTCCCCTGTCATAGCTACATCTGCACGCACTGGCTTTCGAGTAATCGCAGAAACAAGAGCAGTACACATACCAATCCCAGCACTAGGGCCATCTTTAGGCGTCGCACCTTCAGGAACATGAACATGAATATCTTTTTTCTCGTAAAAATGGATCGGAATACCCAAAACTTCAGCCCGGCTCCGAACAACGGTTAATGCAGCCTGAATTGACTCTTGCATCACTTCACCTAAATGACCGGTATAACAGATTTTACCTTTTCCAGGCACAGCAGCCGCCTCAATGGTCAATAACTCGCCGCCAAATTCCGTCCACGCCAAACCACTCACTTGTCCAATCTGATCGTGTTGCTCGACTAAACCATAACGAAAACGCCTCACACCCAGATATTTCTCCAAATTATGGCTTGTTACGGTAACTGACTTTAAACTCGGCTTACGGGCTATTTCCGTTACCACTTTTCGACAAATTTTAGCAATCTCTCGCTCAAGACTACGAACCCCCGCTTCACGCGTATAATAACGAATAATATCTTGTAGTGCCGTTTCCGCTAAAATTAACTCTTTATTTTTCGAACTAATCTTTAAACCATTTTGCTGTAATTGTTTGGGGAGCAAATGTTGTTTTGTAATATTCACTTTTTCATCTTCGGTATAGCCTGGAATACGAATTACTTCCATACGATCTAATAATGCAGCCGGTATATTTAAGGTGTTAGCGGTTGCAATAAATAAAACTTCCGATAAATCATAACTGACTTCTAAATAGTGGTCATCAAAAGCATGATTTTGTTCCGGATCTAATACTTCAAGTAATGCCGCTGCTGGATCACCTCTAAAATCCATTGCCATCTTATCGATTTCATCTAACATAAACAAAGGATTTTTTACGCCTATTTTAGCCATTTTTTGCATGATTCGACCTGGCATCGAACCAATATAGGTACGTCGATGGCCTCTAATTTCCGCTTCATCACGAACCCCTCCTAAAGACATACGGACAAATTCACGCCCTATTGCTTCTGCAATGGATTGTCCTAACGAGGTTTTACCAACACCGGGTGGTCCTACTAAACATAAAATAGGGCCTTTTAATTTTTTGACGCGTTGATGAACCGCTAAAAATTCAATAATACGTTCTTTGACTTTTTCCAAACCATAATGCGCTTCTTGTAGCACTTTTTGTGCTTTGTCGAGATCGTAACAAACCTTGCTACGTTTATTCCAAGGAAGCGATAAAATCCAATCTAAATAATTTCGACTAACTGTCGCTTCTGCTGCCATAGGCGACATAGATTTTAATTTATTTAATTCAGAAAGTGCTTTATCCTTCACTTCTTTTGGCATCTTTGCTTTTTCGATACGTTTAGCAAGATCATCTAGTTCGTTTGGAACACCTTGCGACTCACCCAATTCTTTTTGAATCGCTTTAACCTGCTCATTTAAATAATATTCACGTTGGCTTCTTTCCATTTGTTTTTTTACGCGCCCACGAATCCGTTTTTGTATCTGCAATAGATCAATTTCACTTTCAAGAAAAGCTAATAATCTTTCTAAACGCGCTTTTAGGGGAAAGGTTTCAAGTATTTCTTGCTTTTCTTGAATTCTTAGTGTCAAGTGCGCTGCAATCATGTCAGCCAATCGACCTGGATTATCAATACTCGATAAAGTACTCAAAATTTCTAAGGGAATTTTTTTATTTAACTTAACATATTGTTCAAATTGGCTCAAAATGGTCCGCGTTAAAACCTCAATCTCTTGATCAAGTTCAACAGCAGGTATCCCTACTATTTCTATCTCTGCAGCAATATAATCCTTTTCTTGAAAAAATTGCTTAACTTGACCTCGCTGGGAACCTTCAACAAGCACCTTAACCGTTCCGTCCGGTAGCTTTAACAACTGTAAAATAGTAGCTACTGTGCCAACTTGATAAAAATTTTCAATAGTAGGGCTATCTTCAGCTGGATTTTTTTGCGCAATTAATAGAATTTTTTTATCCGCGGGCCCAGCCATTGCCGCTTCTAAGGACTTAATAGATTGCTTTCGACCGACAAAAAGTGGGATCACCATATGGGGATAAACAACAACATCCCGCAAGGGGAGTAGTGGAAGCTTCTCTGAAGATTTAGAGCTTGTTGCCTCGCCCATTAGTTGCTTTACCATAAATTCAACCCTTGAAAGATTTACTCGCTACCCGCTGCTATTTCTTTATTATCTAATTCGATCTCTTTTTCTTGTTTGTAAATTACTAAGGGTTTAGCGCCCTTATTTACAGTGCCCGCTTCAACAACAATTTTATTTACGTTTTGCATCGAAGGTAACTCATACATAGTATCTAATAATACACTTTCTAAAATTGCACGTAAGCCTCTAGCCCCTGTTTTCCGATCTAGAGCTTTTCGTGCGATCATCTGTAAGGCGTCTTCACGAAACTCTAAGTCTACGTTATCCATTTTAAACAATTTAAAGTATTGCTTAATCAGGGCATTTTTAGGTTCTTTTAAAATTTGAATCAGCATCTTTTCATCAAGTTCTTCTAACGTAGCAATAACAGGAAGACGGCCTATTAACTCAGGAATAATTCCATATTTAATCAAATCTTCTGATTCAAGCCGATTTAATAATGTAGTTAAATTTCTTTTATCGCCCTTACTACGTACATCGGCAGAAAAACCAATTCCAGTTTTCTCAGTACGTTCGCGAATAATTTTTTCTAAGCCTGAGAAAGTACCGCCACAGATAAACAGAATGTTAGTCGTATCTATTTGCACGGTTTCTTGGTTAGGGTGCTTACGCCCACCTTGTAGGGGAACAGACGCAATAGTCCCTTCAAGCAATTTAAGTAAACCTTGTTGCACCCCTTCTCCCGAAACATCGCGTGTAATAGAAGGATTTTCGGCGCGGCGGCTAATCTTATCAATTTCATCAATATAAATAATCCCTAATTGCGCCTTTTCAATATTGCCATTAGCCGCTTGCAGTAACTTTTGTAGAATATTCTCCACATCGTCACCGACATAACCCGCTTCAGTGAGTGTGGTTGCGTCTGCAATAGCAAATGGTAAGTTAAAAAAACGTGCTAAGGTTTTTGCAAGTAGGGTTTTACCACTTCCAGTAGGACCTATAAGCAAAACGTTACTCTTACTAAGTTCTGTATCATCCTTTACATTAAGTGGGTGAAGACGCGCCTTTTTAATTAATTCTAGACGCTTATAGTGATTATAAGCGGCCACAGATAATATTTTTTTTGCAAATTCTTGGCCTATAACAAATTCATTAAATACGTCATGGATTTCTGCAGGTTTAGGAATCGACAAGCCGCCCTCTTGGCGAGGAACTTCTTGTTGAAACTCCTCTTGCAAGATATCACTACAAAGCTGCACGCATTCATTACAAATAAAAATAGAAGGTCCTGCGATTAGCTTTGGCACTTCATCCTGGCCTTTACCGCAAAATGAACAGTGAAGAGGCCCCGAGGTTTTATCGTTTATAGAACTACTCATATTTATTACCTCAACAAACTATTATTCATGTTTAACAAAATATCGAACCCTGTTTCATAACTCCCCTCTCTCAATCAACTGGAGAAGTCGCTAAAGATTCTTTAACTTTCCCCACTTCTGTGCGCATTGTTAATATGGCGTCAATCAAACCATAATCGATAGCTTGTTGCGCTCCCATGAAATTATCACGATCCGTGTCACGCAAAATTTGTTCAGAATTTTTCCCTGTGTGTTTCGCCATAATATTATTAATCCGCTCTCTAACTAACAACATTTCTCGTGTATGAATTTCAATATCCGTTGCCTGGCCCTGGTAGCCCCCTAATGGCTGATGGATCATCATACGCGCATGTGGTAAACAATGACGTTTCCCTTTGCTTCCACCACACAACAGTAAAGCAGCGGCGCTGGCAGCTTGGCCAATACACATAGTACTAACATCGGGCTTGATAAACTGCATGGTATCGTAAATAGCTAAGCCCGATGTCACTACACCGCCGGGGGAGTTAATATAAAGCGATATATCTTTATCTGGGTTTTCAGATTCTAAAAAAAGCATTTGGGCTATAATCAAATTGGCCATATGGTCTTCAATGGGGCCTACAACAAAGATAATACGATCTTTTAATAAGCGGGAATAAATATCGTATGCTCTTTCACCTCGGCCTGTTTGTTCAACAACCATAGGGACTAACAATGAATTCCTTATTTCCTTCGATAAACTGGGTAGATACATAATCATTCTCTAAATATAAAATAAATTTTTGGGGTAACACTAAAGGGATAAGACACTTGTTATTTTAAATAAATTAAGCTAGTTAACAAATTAAACGGTTGCTCCCTCAGTATTGGCTATATGATTTTCCCTGGAGAGATTCATAACCTCTGCGTACTGTGCTACTTTTTCGGTGTATTCTACTTCTTCTAATAATTTATCAATCACTTGTTCTTCTAAAACAGAAGAGCGAATGCCCATCATCATGTTTTTATCCTTATAGAACCTATCTCGCACCATCTGATCAAATTGAAAAGCATTCGCCAACTGATCAATATGTTGTTGCACGCGTGTTTCATCAACCTGTAAATGATGCTTTTCAATAAGGACGTTAAATAATAAGCCCAACTTAACGCGGCGACGCGCCGTTTGCATTAAATCTGCTTTTTCAATTTCCGATAAAGGTATTTTTTCCTTACCTTCTTGTTGCTTATACTTTTTATGAATATCTTGCTCCAAACGCTGAAACTCTTGAGCAAGCAACCCCTGTGGTAACTTTTCAACAGCATACCTAGCCATTAATCTTTCTATAACCTGAGCTTTTAGCTTTTCACGCAAAATCCGATCCAATTCTATCTGCATATGCTTTCTAATTTGATCCCTTAAAGCCTCGACAGTACCCTCTTTAATATCCAGGCGCTTTGCAAAAGCATTATCTAAATCAGGCAATTTTACTTCAGCAACCTTTTTCACTTCAAGCTTGGCCAAGTGAAGTTCATCAGATCCTTGCTCTTTCGGAAACGAAACATGAAGGGTTTCCCCAGCAGAACTATTAAGAAGCGCAGAGAATCCTTCAGGAATTTTGCCTTCTTCCAGAACCCATTGTAAATCCCTACGGGTTTTCTCTTCCGAATCAGAAAAAACAAGATCAAATGTAACCTGATAGCCATAAGAAGCTTTTTTCGAGACCTCAATCCATTCCGCATATTGCGAACGCACTTGTTCTAAAACCTTATCTAAATCTGCTTCTGTAATAACGACATTGAGCCGTTCTAAACATATACCCTTTAGTTCAGGCGCCTCTATTTCTGGGTAAATTTCAAAACTTGCTGTGTAAGTAAGCTCAGTGCCCGGCTCTGCTTTTATTAACTCAATATGGGGCTGTCCTGCTGGATTTAAAGCCTTTTGTTCTAAAGCAGCCAATAAACTAGTTTGTAAACACTTTTCGATTATGTCTTGCCATATGCTATTGCCATAGAGCTTTTCTATAACACTTATTGGCACTTTTCCGGGCCGAAATCCATCTAGCCGCGTTTTTTTAGCCAGCTCAACAAGGCGCTGATGCTTACTCTGTTCTAACTGACTTACAGGAACAGTGACATTCAAGCGTCGAGTTAAACTATCAACGCTTTCTACAGAAATTTGCATTTCATTCATTTTTAGGGCTCTTATCGTTATAAATCCCAGGAGGCTCTAGTGCTGGTGCGAAAGGAGAGACTCGAACTCTCACGGGTTACCCCACTGGAACCTAAATCCAGCGCGTCTACCAATTCCGCCACATTCGCAAAGGTCGTTAATTATACAGCTATCTTATCACGAAAAAAATCACTCGAGTGAATTTGTCAGCCAATTCGCTGCTTGCTTGGCAAAATAGGTCAAAATACCATCAGCTCCAGCCCGTTTCATGGCTAAAAGACACTCTAAAACACTTTCGCGTTCGCTTAAATAGCCTTGCATAATCGCCGACTTTTGCATCGCGTACTCACCGCTTACTTGATAAACAAAAGTAGGGACGCTAAATTGCTGCTTAATTCGATAGAGAATATCTAAATAGGGCATTCCTGGCTTTACCATTACGATATCAGCACCCTCGGCAAGGTCTAAAGCGACCTCTTGTAAAGCTTCATTACTATTAGCCGGATCCATTTGATAGGTTCCTTTACTGGCAGCTTTTAAGCCCGTCAAAGACCCTATAGCCTCCCGAAAGGGTCCGTAGAAATGGGAGGCATATTTTGCAGAATAAGCAATTATCTGCATGTTAGTGTATCCCTTAAGCTCTAAGGCTTTGCGTATAAGACCGATTCGACCATCCATCATGTCGGAAGGCGCTATCGCATCTACACCCGCTTGTGCGTGGCAAAGTGCTTGTTTAACCAGTATGGCTACCGTATCGTCATTTAAAATAGCCCCCTCTTTAGACAAAAGACCATCATGGCCATGTGAGGTATAAGGATCTAAGGCAATATCCGTAATAACTCCCATTTCAGGAAAATTTTTTTTCAATGCCCTCACGGCCTTTGGAATTAAGCCTTCTGGATCATAGGCTTGGCGAGCATCCCATGTTTTACCTTCTGGGGGTATCACTGGAAATAAAGCAATAGCTGGTATTTTAAGCTGCTGTAAAGTATCTATCTCATCTAATAAATGGTCTAAAGTAAAACGTTCAATCCCCGGCATACTGGCTATCTTCTGTCTTTGATTTTCACCTGGCAAGAGGAATACTGGATAAATCAAGTCATCACAACTAAGTTTGGTTTCACGCATCAAACGCCGACTAAAATTATTTTCTCTTAATCGACGCAAGCGAGTATTAGGGAACTGGCGCATAGGAGATAGCCTAATTTATTTATTTTATGCCAAGGAGCTACTTTAACTTATAAAACCTTATATTCAAACAATACCTATTCATATACTTGTATTGTTTGAATCATTTTTGTTAGAATCGGCGCCCGCTGCTCGTTTTTTAAGAGTGGCTAATGGCATAGAGAGCTTCGGAGCTTCGCAGTTATGAAAACATTGATGGCCAAACCCGGCCTTATTGAGAAAAAATGGTATCTGATTGATGCCGAAGATAAAACCCTAGGTAGATTAGCGACTAAAATAGCGCGTATTCTACGTGGCAAGCATAAACCGGAATACACTCCCCATGTTGATACCGGAGATTATATTGTCGTTATCAATGCTGAAAAAGTGACCGTAACAGGCACAAAAGCTAAAAATAAACAATATGAACACTATACGGGTTATCCCGGTGGATTGAAGGCTATTTCTTTTGAGAAGCTACAAAAACGTTTCCCAGCCCGGATCATTGAAAAAGCAGTTAAGGGTATGTTACCTAAAAATCCTTTAGGTTATGCCATGTTAACTAAACTTAAGGTCTATGCGGGTTCCTCACATCCTCATAGCGCTCAAAATCCTGAACCAACTATCATTGATGGGTTATAAATATGGCATTAGAACAGAATTATGGTACCGGTCGTCGTAAAACAGCAACGGCTAGAGTATTCCTCAGAAAAGGGACTGGCCTTATCCAAGTTAATGGTCGCGCTTTAGAAAATTATTTTGGTCGCGAAACAGCTCAGATGGTTGTTTGTCAACCATTAGACATTGTTGACCAAATGGGCAAATTTGATATTACGGTAACTGTTTCAGGCGGGGGAAGTAGCGGTCAAGCTGGCGCTGTGCGTCATGGCATAAGTCGAGCGCTTATTAGTTATGATGAAGGAACTACGACTGAAACCAACGATGCGGCTGATAATGATACTTCATTTCGTCGATTATTACGTCGCGCCGGTCTGGTAACACGAGATGCAAGAAAAGTTGAGCGTAAGAAGGTTGGACGTCATAAAGCGCGTAAAGGAACTCAATATTCAAAACGATAATTATATTATTAAAATTTATTGTTTTAATGTCTGATTTTACATAATATTTAAATAACTATTTACATCTACGACGAAAAAAAATGGAAGAAGATCGTCGCCGTTTATTGGCTATTACTATAGCCCTTATGGCTGGACTTGGGATAGCGGCAAGTGCTATCCCTTTTTTAGCTTCATGGCAGCCAAGTGCTGAAACACTTGCGCAAGCGACGTCCCCTGTTGAAGTTGATCTTAGCAATCTAGCTCCCGGTGGATCCATGCTCGTTTCTTGGCAAAATAAACCTATTTGGATTATTCGACGAACACAGGCGATGTTAGATAATCTCCCTAGTATCGATCCTTTATTGCGCGATCCATACTCTTTAGTAGAACAACAACCCTCTTACACACGCAACGAATATCGTTCTCTTAATCCTGAATATTTAATTCTTATTGGTTTATGCACACATTTAGGTTGTTCTCCACAAATTAAACCTTCTTTAGGTGAATTAAATCGCAAATGGCCTGGGGGGTTTTATTGCCCTTGTCATGGTTCTATGTTTGATTTAGCGGGACGTGTTATGAAAGGGATGCCTGCCCCAACTAACCTAAGAGTTCCACCTTATCACTTCATAGATGCGCATACTTTAGTAATAGGTGAAGATCCAAGGCTAGTGTAAATGCTAAAGTCATTATTTAACTGGTTTCTGCAGCGTCTCCCAATTAATGAGTTTATTGCGCGTCATTTAACACAATATTACCTTCCGAAGAACCTTAACTTTTGGTATTTCTTTGGGTCTTTGGCGCTATTTCTTTTATTTTTACAAGTTTTGACTGGACTCTGGTTAACCATGTTTTACACACCTACACCAGAAGCGGCATTTAATTCTATTGAAACAATGATGCGAGAAGTGCCCTACGGATGGTTACTGCGTTATTTACATTCTACCGGCGCTTCTGCTTTTTTCATTATTATTTACTGTCATATTTTCCGCAGCCTTTTATATGGATCTTACAAAAAACCTAGAGAGCTAGTTTGGTTATTAGGTATGGGTCTCTATGTTCTCTTGTTAATAGAGGCATTTATGGGCTATTTACTCCCCTGGGGACAAACATCTTATTGGGCGAGTCAAGTTAGCACTTCATTATTAAGCTCAATTCCAAGAATTGGCCCAGTGCTCACAACATGGGTTCGTGGTAATAGCATTGTCTCAGGTGAAATTTTACATCGTTTTTTTGCATTGCATATAATAGGTATCCCCTTATTTTTGATATTTTTAGTTCGGCTTCATCTGGCCGCTTTACATAAAGTTGGCTCTAATAATCCTGATGGTATTTTCATACGCGAAAAATCACCCCCTGATAAAAAATCGCTCTGTACAGTGCCCTTTCACCCGTTTTATACCGTAAAAGAGTTATTCGCTTTGTTAATTTTTTTATTTATTTTTTCACTTGTTGTATTTTTTAGCCCAGAAATGTACGGTTATTTTCTTGAACCTAATAATTTTATACCTGCAGACCCGTTATTAACGCCTCTCCATATTGAACCTTTATGGTATTTAGCCCCATTTTATGGTGTGTTATGTGTCATTCCGAACAAATTACTCGGTATTTTAATCATGGGCTCTACTATTGCCATTTTATTCATACTGCCCTGGTTAGATCGTAGCCCTGTCAAATCGATGCGATATCGTGGTTGCTACTCACGTTTTGCTTTAGCAATTTTCATTTTAAGTTTTGCTTTATTAGGTTATATAAGTACAACTATCATTACACCGATTAAGGTTTTTCTGATACAAAGTTTACTAGTACTCTATTTTCTTTTTTTTTGCCTGATGCCATTTTATACGAAATATGAGAAAAACAAACCGCTACCCAAATCTATCCTATGTGGAAAATAATAATTACCTTACTTTTTCTCCTCGTCCCTATTTTTGCACATGGTATAAGCAATACTTTTACCCATAAAGTATTCAAATCCTCTATTTCCCAAACTGACCTTGCCTCCTTACAACGAGGAGCAAAATATTTTATGAATTATTGTTCAGGCTGTCATTCAATGCAATTTATGCGTTATAATCGTCTTGCGGTTGATCTGAAAATCATCGATGAGTTTAACCTGGCTACTATACAACGATTAAAAAATAATCTGATTTTTACCCAGTCAAAACCAAGTAATTCGATAAATTCAAACTTGCATAAAAAAGAGGCGCTACTATGGTTTGGGAAGATTCCCCCGGACCTTTCGCTGAGTATACGGGCAAGAAGTACTGATTGGGTGTATAATTACTTGCTTAGCTTTTATCCAGACAATACGAGGCCCTTTGGAGTTAACAACAGTTTGATTAAAAACACCGCGATGCCGGATCCCTTAGTGACATTACGTACAGGTGCATTCTATATTTACCAAAAAATAAGTGACTTTAATAATCACTTGTCCCAAAAAAGTAGTAGTAGTGCAATTTATCCATATTCTAATAAAAGCAGATCAGAGATCCCTAGATTAAAAGCGGTAGTAACTGATTTGGTTAACTTTTTAGCTTACGTAGCTGAACCTACAAAAACTAATCGACAATCATTGGGAAAAAAGGTATGTGGATTCTTGCTGGTTTTTGTTTATCTTGTTTATTTTTTAAAAGATAAAATTTGGAAAAGTCTAAAATAAGCTATTTTCATAACGCGTTAAAAGTGTCTTAAATTATTAATAGGGAGAACCTTTTATATGGCACAACCTGCCGGTAAACGTTCAACTATGAGTTTATATGCAAATACCAACGATCCTTACAGCCATAGAGTACGCATTGTTTTAGCTGAAAAGGGGATTAGCGCGGAGATTATAGAAGTATCTCCCACCGAGTTACCCGAAGGTTTATTACAACACAATCCTTACGGCACTGTCCCTACTATCATTGATCGAGATCTCGTTCTTTACGAAACCAATATTATTACCGAATATTTAGATGAACGCTTCCCACACCCCCCTTTATTACCTGTTTACCCGGTAGCCCGTGCAAAAAGCCGACAAATGATCTATCGCATAGAACGAGACTGGTACCCTCTACTACAGCAAATTGAAAACGCGTCAAAAAACACTAAAGTATCTAAAAGTTCAGAGACTGTACATGCGGCACAAAAAAAATTAGAGAGTAGCTTGGCTAGTCTTGCCCCGATATTTGCGGGTAAATCTTTTTTCTTGAGTGATGAGTTCACTTTAGTAGATTGTTGTATGGCCCCCTTATTATGGCGTTTACATCGTTTAGATATTAAACTAGCCCCTATGCCAGCTGCTATCAAAGAATACGAAGAGCGCTTATTTAAGCGCCCCTCATTTAAAGCTACTTTAAATGAAATCGAATTTGGAGTAAAAATTTAACATGATGACATCAAATTGTTCCTATTTATTACGTGCATTTTATGATTGGATTATTGACAATCATTTGACCCCCTATATTTTAATAGATACTGAATTACCTCACGTAGAGGTACCAAAACAGTGTATTAAAGATGGGAAAATAACCCTAAATATATCGGTAGATGCTATATTAAATTTAAAAATAGATACGCAAGCTATCCAATTTGAAGCGAGTTTTAATGGCCAATCTATGCTCATTTATGCGCCTATTCAAGCTGTATTAGCTATCTATGCCAAAGAGAATGGTCAGGGGATGGTATTTACAGAAGAGGAATCTAATGAAGAAGGTGGCAGCACCGTCCCTCCTCCAAGAGTTAGACCCGGCACAAAACCAAAGCTTTCGATTGTTAAATAAAATGTCATCCCCGATACTTATTGGGTGGCGAGAATGGGTTTCCCTCCCTGAGTTAGGTATCCCTCGCCTCAAAACTAAAGTAGACACGGGGGCAAGAACCTCCGCTTTACACGCTTTTCGCGTAGAAATCATTCAAAAAACTCCAGACAAAAAACAAGTTTGTTTTAGTATACATCCTCAACCACGGCGTTTTCCCGAAAAAATAATTAAGTGTATTGCTGATTTAATCGATATACGTGAAATCACCGATTCAGGCGGTCATAAAGAAAAGCGTTGTGTTATTCAAACCTCTATCGTACTTGGGATACAATGCTGGCCAATCGAGATTACTTTAACAAGTAGGGATAATATGCGTTTTAGAATGTTATTAGGTCGCACTGCATTAAAACAGCAATTTATTGTTGATCCCAGCCGTTCTTATCTCTACAGTAAAAAAACTATAATCTCATGAAAATTGCCATTCTATCTCGCCGTCCGAAACTATACTCCACCCGTCGCTTAGAAGAAGAAGCTAAAAAACGCGGGCATCAAGTTAAAATAATTGATACCTTACGTTGCTATATGAATATAACCACGCAAAATCCGTATATTCATTATAAAGGAAAAATTCTCGACAAATTTGACGCAATTATTCCAAGGATCGGTGCTTCGATTACCTTTTACGGCGCTGCATTAGTCAGGCAATTTGAAATGATGGGTGTTTTTGTCGCTAATAACTCCATTGCCATCACCCGTGCACAAGATAAGCTACGCTCATTACAAATATTATCTCGAAAAGGGGTAGGTTTACCTATTACGGGGTTTGCTTATTCTCCTGATGATATTCAAGACCTTATTAACATGGTAGGCGGTCCTCCCTTAGTCATTAAAATCCTAGAAGGAACTCAAGGTATTGGTGTTGTTTTAGCTGAAACGCGGCAAGCCGCTATCAGTGTGATTGAGGCTTTTTTAGATTTGCAAGCGCACATCATGATCCAAGAATATATTAAAGAAGCTAAAGCGGCTGATATTCGTTGCTTCGTAGTCAACGGTAAAGTGATAGCTGCGATGGAGCGCCAAGCCAAACTGGGTGAATTTCGTTCTAATATCCATCGTGGCGGAACGATACGCCTTGCTAAACTAACGACAGAAGAACGTTCAACTGCTGTTCGGGCTGCCAAGGTTATTGGTCTGGATATTGCAGGTGTCGATCTACTACGCTCCAATAGAGGTCCTTTGGTAATGGAAGTAAACTCATCCCCTGGATTAGAAGGAATAGAAAAAGCAACCCAAAAAAATGTGGCTGAAATCATTATAAAATCTATTGAAAAAAGAGCACTTAAATATTAACAATCTTGTTAAATAGGTCGATTTTTTATTAAATCTAAAAATGTGCCTAAGTTGACACTAAAATGCTTCCATCGTATAAATCAAGGTATGGTAAGCATTAAACCTCCCTATTCCCCACTCGCTGCCCGATTACGCCCTCATCATTTAGATGATTTTTTTGGTCAAAGGCATTTATTAGGACCACAAAAAGCATTACGTCAGGCAATTTTACAAGGCCAATTGCACTCTATGATCTTATGGGGGCCTCCTGGAACTGGAAAAACAACTTTAGCTAAATTAATGGCAAATCATGTTCAAGCTCGATTTGAATCTTTATCGGCATTGCAGGCAGGCGTTAAAGAAATTCGTCATATTGCAGAACGTACTCAAGCTGAGCTTAATCCTCAATCAGCACAAAAAACAATATTATTTATCGATGAAATCCATCGTTTTAACAAAGCCCAACAAGATGCATTATTGCCTTTTGTAGAATCAGGTCTTTTTATATTAGTTGGTGCTACTACAGAAAATCCATCCTTTGAAATTAATAATGCATTACTATCCCGCACTAGAGTCTATGTATTAAAAAAATTGACTCTAGAAGAAATCATTCAAATCATTGATCGCGCATTAACAAATGAGGAAAATGGTTTAGGGGAAAAAAATTTATTAATTGAATCTTCTGTAAAAAAACAATTAGCGGCTATTGCAGATGGTGATGCACGTCAGGTTTTAAATATTTTAGAAATTGCCGCGGATTTAGCCGAAAATAACATTATTGATGAAAATATATTACGCGCGGTTACTCAAACTAATCTACGCCGTTTTGATAAAGGAGGGGAGCTTTTTTATGATCAAATTTCTGCATTACATAAATCAGTACGTGGAACCGATCCAGATGCAGCACTTTATTGGTTAGCGTGTATGCTCGATGGGGGCTGTGATCCTTTATATGTTGCACGACGCATCGTTCGAATGGCAAGTGAGGATATTGGTAACGCTGATCCACGCGGTTTGCAACTTGCCTTAGATGCATGGCAAGTGCAAGAGCGTTTAGGCAGTCCCGAAGGCGAACTCGCCTTGGCACAAGCTGTCGTTTACTTGTCGTGTACTGCAAAAAGTAACGCTGTTTACACGGCCCTTAAAAAAGCGATGGCTGATGCAAAGGAAAATGGAACACTAGAAGTTCCACTTCATTTACGTAATGCCCCAACGAAACTCATGCAACAATTAAATTATGGCAAGGATTACCGTTACGCCCACGATGAGGATAATGGCTATGTTGAAGGAGAACAATATTTGCCTACGGAATTGAAGGATCAGCAATATTATTTTCCAGTTCCTCGTGGATTAGAGCTTAAAATAGCAGAAAAACTTAATCGTTTAAAAAAAAGAAAAAAATAAATACTACGATAATTTATTAATTTAAATTCTTTTTGTTTTCAGATATTGATCTAGCCAATCTTTTACCGCCATATAATTTACTTTACCACTCCCTAGTAATGGCATAAGATCGATAAAGTATAGTCGTCTTGGCAAGCTCAATTCAGACAACCCTTTCTCTCTAAAAAATTTGATCAGTGCTTGACGCGTTGCAAGCTTATGATCTGTCACTAAAATAAGTTGTTCGCCTTTTTTCGCATCAGGGATACTTAATATAGCGTGGTGTTTATCTGACCATAAATCATAAATTATATTTTCTATTGCTGTTAACGAAATCATCTCCCCACTAATTTTTGCAAAACGCTTCGCTCTATCTTTTATAGTAAGATAACCATCCACATCCACTTCTACAATATCACCCGTATCATACCAACCATGGCTAGGAGGAATAACTTCTCCTGGCAATTCCTTACTTAAGTAACCTAACATCACATTAGGACCTGATATGAGTAAACGCCCTCCTTGCTTAATTTCAGGTACTGGCTCAATTTCATAACGAATACCTGGTAAAAAATTACCTACGGTCCCTGGTTTGTTTTGCATGGGGGTGTTAACACTGATAACCGGAGATGCTTCAGTGACGCCATAACCTTCAAAAATACGAATTCCAAATTTTTCCATCCACAACTTACGTGTTTTATCCTTCAGTTTTTCCGCCCCGGCAAAAACATAACGGATACTATAAAAGTCATAGGGATGGGCATAGCGACCATAGCCTGCAAGAAAAGTGTCCGCCCCAAACATAATCGTTGCATTACACTCATAGATCATATTAGGTACTTTACGATAATGTAATGGAGATGGATAAATAAAAGTTTTTATCCCATGATATACTGGGAGTATGACGCAAGCGGTTAATCCAAAGGCGTGAAATAAAGGTAACGAACTAAAAAAAATGTCACGTTGGTTAAAATCAACTTGGGTGGTCATTTGTGCCAAATTAGCTTGTATATTTTCATGACTTAATACCACCCCCTTTGGCTCGCCTTCTGAACCTGAAGTAAATAAAATAACCGCTGGATCATGTGGGTTTGTCCCTTTTTTTAGCTTTTTATAGTAATAATAGTGCGGGAAACGACTAAATAAACTGGCACGCAGCTTATCCTTCCAAGTAATATCCTTCTTTACATCTTCTAAATAAATAATCTGAATAGCCTTTTCACTTAAGCGAGCGATAAGTTCAAATAAATTAGCCACTTCAATAAACTTTCTTGAAGTCAAGATACAATGAACTTTTGCAACGCTACAAGCAGCTTCTATTTGAGCAAACCCCGCTGTGTAATTTAACCAAGCTGGAACTCTTCCATATGCTTGTAAAGCAAAAAAAGTAACTACTGCGCTCACCATATTAGGTAGTAAAAGACCTACTGTTTCCTGATAATTAGTATGGCGGCTAATATAAGGCCCTAAAATAAAACAACGCGTTATTAATTGATTATAGTTAATAGGCACTCGCGTGATATCTTCCAAAATTTTAGTAGGACCTTTATGAATTGCTTTTGCCTCCAACAAAGATTGAAACAAAGTTTTATTATAATTAGTACTGCGGAATAACATCTCAACCATAATTGCATACAATTGATTGCTGATAAGTTGTCGCCTTTTTCGACTACTCATAGCAGGATCTACGATGAATTTGCGCGGTGGTAAGATTGAAATAGAAATTTTAGGGAACCAACGTATTTGAACCTTCCCCCGCAAACGAGAAAACGGTGTATATTGCGCACCCTGTAAACGAATCGGTAATAAATTAACCTTAGCATGATCAGCTATTAATCCCGGCCCTTCGTAGAGTTTCATCAGCGCGCCAGTGGTGGTAATTCTACCCTCAGGGAAAATCACACATTTTTGACCTTTTTTAACTTCTTTAATTAAGGTCTTAATGGCTAATGGATTTAAAGGATCTAATTCAAATACTTTAGAGAAATATAAAAAGGGGCGTATCCACCAAATACGTGCGGTAAAACTATTAATAGCAAATAAAAGCTCTTCCGGTAAAAAAGCATACAATAGTACAACGTCTAAAAACGAAGTATGATTGGCTACAATAACCACACTTTCACCGGCTTCTTTATAATTTTCAAAGCCATTTAATTCCACATTATAAAGAAGTTTTAACACGCTTCGTAATAATGGCTTGATTAAGCCTTGAGGAATCAATCGAGTCGCGTAAATTGCAAATCCAACATTAATTACACCTAATAATAAAAAGATCTGAATAACGGTTAAATCAATTTTTAATAAGAAAACTATAATGAGACTCGCAATAACAATAAACAAAGAATTGATAATATTATTAGCCGCGATAGTTCTTGCACGATGCTCAGTCGCTGTATCGGTTTGAATTAAGGTATAAAGAGGTACAATATAAATACCTCCGCTGATTGACAGACCTAATAAGTCCAAACAAATTCGCCAATGTGTAATGGAATAGAAAAATGCACTAAAGCTAATAAGATTTTTAGTGGTGTCGATCGGATGTCGAGAAGCAAAATAGAGATCGATCATAAAAATACTCATTAGCCAAAGGCTAATGGGGATCCATCGCATACTTATCTGATGTTTTAATAATCGATTACAAATAAGCGAACCACAGGCAATACCTATTGTGAAAATCACTAAAAAAATAGTTATTATATTCGCATTTGTATGTAAAATATTTTTAGCAAAACTAGGAAATTGAGTTAAAAAAGTAGCGCCGATTAACCAAAACCAAGAAATAGCTAAAATAGCTAAGAAAACTTTTTTTTCAGTTTTAACTTGCTGAATAATTTTAAGCGATGCCTGAATAAAATGTAGATTCAGTTTTAAATCAGGATTTGCTTTAGTCGTTGCGGGGACATAAAAACTTGCCAATAAACCTAAACCCGCTATAAAAAGCATAATACTTGAAATTAATCTTATATCCGCATGATTAGCAACCAGCAAACCTCCTAATAGGGTGCCTAGCAAAATAGCTATAAAGGTGCTCGCTTCAATCAAGGCATTTCCGGCAATTAATTCTTTTTTCTCTAATAAATCTGGTAAAATAGCGTATTTAATAGGACCAAAAAAACTTGAATGGGTCCCCATCAAAAATAAAACGAACATCAACAAGCTTACTGTATGAAAATAAAATCCTAATGCCGCTAATAACATAAAAAAACATTCAAATGCTTTAATAATAATCGTTAAGTGTTTTCTACTTAGTTTATCGGCCAATTGTCCAGAGAGCGCTGAAAACAGAAAAAAAGGTAAAATGAACAATCCAGCGGCTATGGTGACTGAAAGTTGCTGTAATAAGAGTGATTGTGTAACAAGTTGGTAGGTGATTAAAATGATTAAGGCATTTTTAAAGAAATTATCATTAAATGCCCCTAAGAATTGAACTAACAATAAAGGCAAAAATCGACGATTTTTCAATAAAGAAAACTGAGTAAATGCGGGCATAAAACCCTCTATTGATGAGGTCTACTATAAAAGCCTCTTCTTAAAAAATTCTCCCCAGTATATCATAAGAGGGTAGCTGCTTTTTTAAGCCCTTTTTTATGATTGGGCATTGAAATCTAACAATTCAAAATATAAAAGGGATATTATAGATAAAATTTAAGAAAAAATGCTTGAAAAATATATCGTTCAGAAGAGCCACAAGGTATAAATAGAGCAGTTGATATTAATCGGCTGCGCAGGTATTATCCCTATCCGCGGTTGGCGCAAGTTCTTGCTGATCATCGAGCTTGTGCTAAATGCTTCGCTCGAGTTTGGCTGGGATGAATAAATACGGGGTATAGCGCAGTCTGGTAGCGCGCCTGCTTTGGGAGCAGGATGTCGGGGGTTCGAATCCCTCTACCCCGACCAAATTTTAGGCTTAAGCACTTACTTTAGTCCATTAAACAGCAATTACTATCGTTAACCCGACAAAATAATTAAGTAAAGCCGGATACTTATTTGAGATTTAGAGATAATTTGGAGATTAGCCTAAAAAAAAACAAGTCATAGAACGCTAGACCTTAGGCGACGAAACCAGCGCTGTTGTTTTAGTTTTTATTTTTAAGATATAAAAATCATTATCAGGAAAGCGCCTGTAGCTCATCTGGATAGAGCATCGGCCTTCTAAGCCGAGGGTAGCAGGTTCGAGTCCTGCCAGGCGCACCAGTTTTCCTAATGAGGAGATTTTCGCATGTTTAATGGTGGACGTAGCTCAGTTGGTAGAGCCCCGGATTGTGATTCCGGTTGTCGTGGGTTCGATCCCCATCGTTCACCCCATTTTGGGCCGTTAGCTCAGCTGGTAGAGCAGTAGACTCTTAATCTATTGGTCGATGGTTCGATCCCATCACGGCCCACCAATAGAATCTTTTTTAAAGCCAAAGGTCCAATAACGGTGCACTAAGAAATTCCAAATTAAAATAACACCAGACGCTCCTATTTGGCTTAACACATAAGAATAATAAATTAAAAAAATCCCCATTAGCGTAAAATTAAGTAAAAGACCAAAAATAGAGTTGAGTGAAAATCGTATTAAAGTCTTTTTATGCGATAAATCACTTTTAAAAGTAAAGTAATGATTTAAAAAGTAATTAACGAGGGCCCCACCTATATAACCAAACGTGGAGGCCCAAATAGCTTTTACGGTAAATGCTTCGACTAAACTTATTAAAATAGAAAATTGGACTAACGCTGAAAAAGCACCGACGATAAAAAAACGAGAGAATTGTTTTGCAATAGTTTTCATAGGAAAAATAACTTACACTACTTAAAATAGACTTAATAGACCATTCCTTGACACAATAAATGAGGCTGCTCTTTATCTAGCCAGTTCGTAACGTCCTGCTAAAATTGCCAAAACAAAATAAAGGAATCCAATAAGCATAAAGCTTATCATAAAATGAGCTTCTGCTTGTACCACTGTACCAAGGATAATGCCTAATAAATTACCCACTTTTAACGCTGTATTACCCAAACCAACTACTTTGGATCGTCTGTCATCATTAATGCCTTTTAATAGAAAGGTAAATAACACTAATGAAATCACCCCTAGGCTCCCCCCCCAAAATACGCTCAATATAAGCGCTAAATAAGCCTTAGTAATAAAAGCAAAACCACATTGCACTAAGCCGCTCAATAACAATGCTGCGACCAAGAATCGTTTTGACCAAAAGAAATGATCTGACTGACGATCGATAATTCGACCCAGGTTTGGTGTTGTCAAAGACATCATTAATGCCATTACAGCATAAATAACTCCTAATACTATATTACTAGCCTGTAATTGCTCTACAACATACAAAGCAAAAAACGGTGTCGACATCCACCTAGCCGCCTGAGTAAAACAAATTAATAAAAATAATAAATTTTCATAGGGTTTGAGTTTATTTATTATGCACTTAACTTTAAGTTTCGTTATTTGCACTTTAGTGATATTTTCTTTAAGAAAATGTGCTAGTAAGCCGGAGAGCAACAGACAAACACCTCCTGATGTGACAAAAATCGACAAATAACCATAATAATTAGCTAAAATTCCACCCAATATTGGCCCTATAATGCTTCCCATCGCTGTTGCTGACTGTAAACGTCCAACTATTTGACTGTGTACATGAACGGGAGTTATCTTAAGCGACCATGCCTGCGCTGCGGCAGTAAAACCCGCTAAAGCACCTTGAAGCAAACGAATAGATAAAATTAACCATGGGTTACTAAAAAAAAATAATGCTCCTTGAGTAGCGGCCAAAGCAAATCCTGCTCGCAATATCATTTTTTTATAGCCTATACGCTCACCTATTTTTGTCCATAATAGTGTCGTAAAAATCGTAGTTAATAATGGTGCCATGTAAATGGCGCCGCTCCAATATTGTAAAGTTCGAGCAGTAAAAGAATGAAACGAAGCTAAAATAAGTGGCCAATAAGGATCACTCATATCAAGCATCGTAATAATAATAAGCTGGCCTAATATAATTAAACGCGTCTGCTGACACCACACAGAATTTGATGTCGTTATGCTCATCACTTAAAGCATTAATGGATTTGCTATCTGAGAAAACAAACCATCGCGCAAATAATTTTTTTCTAAACGCATACGCAATAAAGCCTTTACCGGCCAATGTACGTTTAAAATAGTATTAAACTCGGCCTGCCAAATGGAAGGACACATTCTATCTTTTAAGGCATAGAATCTTTGTTCAGTAATTTGTCTAACAATATGCCAAAAAGGTTTTTCTTCGCAATTAAAATAATTCGCCAGCAACAGCACTAACTCGCCTAAATGTAATTGGTATACCGTATACAACAGCTGGTTTCGTACTGTTTCTTTATTTTGCTGTAAATAAGGCGAATCTTCGGTAAGATTTAGTGCAACACCCATTGACTTAAAGCTATCACTATGGATTTCTATACCATCAAAATCTCTCGCAATAAATCTTTTAATTTTTCCGTCTTGAACTATAGCCAAGGTATTTTGTTGATGCCCCTCTAAGGCAATACCATAAAGTAAATAAAGATCTAAATAACTACCCAATACAAGATCAGCATAATGAAGGAAATAAGTTAATGCATCATGGTAAGTTAAGCATCCTGACAGCTCCATAATCTCGATAAATAAATTGGTTTCACTCATAAAAGATTTTTCAAAAAAAGCAGCAACTACAACAGCTACTTCATCGGCAGCAAGATAATTGCTGATATTATCTCGGAAAATAGCGGTAAAATGTTGTGCCTGATCACTATTTAGCCCTTTTAAATGCAGACCATAAGACTCTGGTAACACATCCAAACGATAAGAAAAATAATTTTCTGTCTCTAGTATTTTTTTAAGCATACCGCTAATTTTTGGCATATTTTTAGTAGAAATCGGCGATAAGGTCCTAACAATACTAGTTGCCTGTATGGCGACAGGCAATTTAATATAAGGCGCGTTAATGTTTTCTATAGGTAAAAGTGTACGAAAAGACAAAGTAGGGCTGGCAATTACTTTCGCTTTATCAAGTAAAACAATGATCTTTTTTTCAAGATAATCTTTAAATAAGGGGGATATAAAAGTAAAATAGTAGACTTGCCAGGGGTGTACGGGAAATGGGATGTAATTTTTAATTTCTAGATTATTTTTTTTCAACTCTTGTTCCCAAGCTTCCCATGCATCGGGATAATAATTGGCGAACCATTCGGTAAAATTTATATTAAATTGCATCGCCTCAATATGGGCATATTCTTTTTGAACAGCGGCTATAAAAAGACCTACTTTAGATTGAAACTCAGGGGAATAATTAATTGTATCCTCAATAGTGAAGCCAAGCTTTGTTTTTGCACAAGGATGATAAGGATGGCCGCTAAATACTGACTGTTCAAACTGTAATGAACTATTGGCGCTAACTTGAGGTGATTTCAGTACATTAAGTAAACTATGAGATTTTCTTTTACTCCTACTGATTAACTTACCTATACTATATTTTTTCCAAGTAGAAAGTAAAGCATTTTGCAGATGATTTGCAACCTCTTTATAAAATTTAACCCATTGTTCCATATTTAAAACACTTCTTAACTCTATCTTAACTATGTCTAGTAATTTCAATGGATCAGTAATTGTCTGTTTTACAGAAGTCGTTTTATGTTTTAAAATTAAACTGTCGAAACTGGTAAACCTTAACAGAGAAAATAATTTAACCCTGTTAACGTACATAAAATAATTAGATCGTCGAAGATCAAAAATTACGGTACTATTTTGATAATGGTAAGGGAGAATGCCTTCACGTAAAAAGGCTAACAACAATTGCTTTAGAGAGTTTTTGTTAACTTCAGATATATACTCATTAATGGAGGAGTCAATTATATTTGAATAAAGCGTCCATTGGTCGCTGAAACTTATTTCTTGAGGAGCAATTCTTTCTATTACATGCATAATTCTTTCCTTCATAGAACCCAAATTAGATAACTAGGACATCGTCATAATTATTTATAAGGGTAGCTATTATTCATGGTTTTAGGGTTGAGTCAAGAATCGCTGCTAAACTGGTTTTTTTTATCTCTTTTAATGTATGATTCATGCTAATTTTTTAAGTTAAGTAAAAACTAATATGTCTACAGTGTTTATTTTTATTTTTTTAGTGCTAAGCATTTTTTTCGGCTTAGTTAACTATATAAAAACAGGTTTTATATTGGGCTTACTTGCAATTATTAGCTTTATAGTAGTGGGTGATGGTTTTTTTCCTGCTTATTTATTACACAATTTACAAGCCCCTTATAGTCAAACTAGATACCCTAGTTGGAAAAAAACTAATACCCTGCTTTTATTAGGCGCAGGCACTAGTAAAGTACCGGGGTCTCGTATGATCAAGCCTAGTATACTGTCGTTCTCTAGGATTATAGAAACTGCAAGATTATATCGCGCATGTAAATTGACTCAAGTGAGCTGCCATATCCTAATTAGTGGAGGGGATCCACTTAACAATGGAAAGTCAGAAGCAGCTACTTATCGAGATAGCTTATTATCTTTAGATGTCAATCCCGGCGATATTCAATTGGAATCTCAAAGCAGAAACACTTATGAAAACGCAGAATTCTCAAGTTATCTTTTAAAAAAACAAGCGCGTGACCAGATATTACTGATTAGCTCTGGATTAGTTATAAAACGAGCGCTTCTCTATTTTTCTTATTTTAATATCCATCCTGTCCCTATCGCTTCAGACTTTATTACTATCCCTATTTCCAAACTTCCATTAGGCTACAATTTTGCAATGAGTGATTTTGCGGCTCATGAATATCTAGGCATCGCCCGTTTTTATATCTATAATTTTCTTGGCTGGAACAAAAAATAGTAAGCTCAACTCAGATGGCTGTATTCATAGGCTTTACGTAAGCCCTGTAACACTAAATCTGAAATATAGCAGTCAAATAAAGCTGTTTCTTCGTAAAGTTGCGCAACCCCCCCTGTTCCAATCACATAAACGGTTTCACCTAAAAAAATCTCCTTTTTAAAACCTGAGATGATCTCTCTTAAAGCACCTAAATGTCCGTAGTAAAGACCACTTTGTATACTTTCACGTGTCGTTTTTCCCATATACGCGCCAGGAATCTCTATATCCACCGCCATCAATTTAGCCGTATTATTTTTTAAAGCTTCCATACAAAGTCGCAACCCTGGTAAAATTGATCCTCCTAAATAATCCCGATCTTTTGTAATAGCACATAAAGTGGTTGCTGTTCCCATATCAACGACAATAAGGGCTTTTCCTGGAAAAGCCGCGATTGCTCCTATGGCATTCGCGATCCTATCAGCACCAACCTCATTTGGATTTTTACAACGAATATTTAAGCCTGTCTTAACACCAGGTTGCAATATGAAATAGGTTGCCGTTTTAAAATACTGGAAAAAACTATGTCGTAACGTATAATCATAGTTTGGCACCACAGAAGAGATTGCAACTGCTTTAATTTTCAAGGGTTCGATTTGATTGTACTTCAGTATATTTATTAAAAAAACTCCGAATTGATCGGCTGTCCCTAATAAGGGGGTGGCGTATCGAAATCGCAAAATAAGTTTATCTTTAGCGAAGACTCCACCTAACATATGAGTATTACCTACATCCAAACATATCAACATAATTAACCTATAATAATGATATTCGTTGTGAATTTAAATTATGCCAAACGAAAAATTTAAAGCAATGGCAAATCTATATCCTTTAAAGATATAAAACAATATCCACACTACCTAAAATATCTTTAAAATGACAATACTTACAAATATAAGTCATGGGCTTAAAAGAGAAAAACCAGCTAGAAAAATCATTAAGCTCGATCAGAATGAAAGCCCTATTGGAGCTAGCCCTATTGCTATCGCCGCCGGTCAAAAAGCGATGCTTCATTGCCATCGCTATCCAGGCAATGAAGGATTACTATCCTTAAAAAAATGCTTGTCTAAACATTTAAGCGTTCTCCCCGAAAATATCACACTAGGTAATGGCTCAGAAGGCTTATTAGAGCTTATTGTCAAAACTTATTTAACCCCACTAAATTCCGCCGTTATTCCAAATTATTGCTTTGCAGGTATTGCAAAAATCATAAGAAATAGCAATGTGCCACTCAAAATAGCTAAAAATACTCTTTCCTACATATCTGCATCAACTATTTTAGAGGCTATTGATAGATTAACGAAAATAGTCTTTATTGTTAACCCTAATAACCCTACTGGCAACTACATTAATGAGCGAGAATTAACCTGCTTATTAGATAAGCTCCCGCAAGATATACTAATAGTTATCGACGAAGCCTATGGCGAATATGTAGAGACAGACGATTATCCTAGCACCATAAAATTATTACCGAATTATCCTAATTTAATCGTTACTAGAACCTTTTCCAAACTCTATGGTCTAGCTGGATTGCGCTTAGGCTACGCAATCAGCGGATTAGCAATTGCTGCCTCTTTAAGTCTTAATTCTTTACCCTTTAGTGTTAACGCTATCGCGTTAGCAGCTGCAGAAGCAAGCCTCAATGATCGAGATCACATTAATTTAGCGCGCTTATTAAACCAACGGGGACGCTCTCAGCTATCAAAAGGCTTACAAAATTTAGGCGTAGCTATAATACCTAGCTATGCTAATTTTCTCTGTATAGACTTGAAGTTTCCAGCTTGGCCTATATATCAGCAACTTTTAAACCATGGCATCGCTGTAAAACCTTTACATGACTATGGATTACCTAACTGTTTACGACTTTCAATTGGGACAAAAAAGGAGAATCAATACTTTTTAAATACATTCAAAGTGATTCTAGCTAAGATTGCCTTCTAATAAATAAATCTTCTTTTGTAAGCTATTGAAGAAATTAACATTATTTAATAGTATTAGCAATAAAAATTAACCACCAAATTAAGTCGGTTTTAATGCCATATAGACATAGATTTTTTCTTTAAATTAGCGTTAAATAGCTGAAAATAGTCGAATTTAGGATAAAAAGAATGAGGGCGCTTACTTTATTTCTCCGTGAAGCTGTGATGCATCCAAGTGCTGTAGGTGCATTATTTCCTAGTTCAAAAAAGCTTGCTTACAGCCTGGCTCAGCAACTACCAGTCAATGCCTCCTCTTCTGAGCTGGTAGTTGAACTAGGGGCTGGGACCGGCGCAATTACAGCTGCCTTGCTCAATCAAAAAAATCTCTCTGGTAAGCTTATAGTTATTGAACGTTCAGCAAAACTGAGTCATCATCTAAGGCAACGCTTTCCTGAATTAAGCATTATAGAAGGCGATGCAGGGCGGTTGCACGACTTAATTAATAAGTATACTGCCAATCCTATTCAAGCAATTGTTTCAAGCCTACCCTTACGTTCATTACCAACCCCTATTGTAAAAGAAATAGGGGTTGAGGTTGAGCAGGTTTTAAAAAAAGGAGGGTTATTTATACAATATACCTATAGTTTATGGGGCCCTCCTTTATCACCTTCTCCCAAACTAAAATTAATCCATCACCAATGGGTATGGCAAAATTTACCTCCCGCCCGTATTGATGTATTTCGCTACGAATGAGCAAACCCTTACATATCGCGGTTACAAGTACTGAAATTACCTTGTTAGACTCTGCACAAAAACTAGCAAAAAGTCTTTTTCTCCCTTATATTGAATATTCCAAACAGGAAAAATTTGATTTTATTTTAGCTTTAACACTCACAGGCTTATACTTAAAAGACCTCGGTAAAAAAAGCTTAGGGATGCTGAGAATCGACTTTCTTCAAGGAAAGCTAGCTTATCGATTACACCATCTGCATAATCAAAAACAGTTACTCGCTAAAGCTGTGGGTTTAAAAGTTAATTTCAAACCCACGGTTCTAGACGCGACCGCCGGACTCGGCAGTGACGGTTTCATTTTAGCGCAATTAGGTTGTTCAGTTACTTTATTAGAGCGTTCCCCTGTGATTTTCGCTTTATTGCGCGATGGCTTAAATCGTGCAATAAAGCATCCTAAATACTCGCTTTTATCCATTAAGCTCATACAAACAAATTCACTTATTTATTTAAAAAAAATAAGCACCCGCAAAGAAACACCCGATATTATCTACTTAGACCCTATGTATCCACACTCCGCTAAATCAGCCTTAGCTAAAAAAGAAATGCGTTTTCTACGACAACTTGTAGGTGACGACATAGATGCAGTTAATTTATTAGCGCTAGCTCTTGTATACGCCAAACAACGCGTCGTGGTAAAAAGGCCTCGCTTAGCACCTTATTTAGCAAAGTTAAAACCTCAGCATAGTATTTTTGGCAAACAACATCGTCTAGATGTTTATTTCACGCATCTTTTTCAAGGACTAAACTTCAGACCATTACCAACCCTTTGAAACATTCATTCGCTGTTATGTTGCTACTATCACCCTGAGCAACCGTTTTTTTAAATAGCTGTGTTGCGGGTGAGTTACTTACACTATTCTGATTTATGTTATTTGGAAGATCAACTTCAATTTCATGAATATCAACTATTTTTTCTCCCACTGGAATAGATAACTCATTTTCTTCTGAAATAAGTGAATCTTTGCTTGCAAGTTGTTGCTCTTCTTTTATCGGAGTGGATACCTTGTTTGTGACAGCAAGTTCTTCAGTATTGGAATTGAGCACTCGAACAACAACCGAGTCTTGCTCTGATTCTTTAGACTCAAATAACTTTCTGTCCAGCCAATCTAATTGTGCAAACTGAACTAAATGCTCCACTATTCTACCCGCTTGACTGGCCTTACTCTCTAAGTTGTAAGCAGACAGATAGCTAGCTGCGGCAATTAACATCCCAATAACCGTACCTGTAATTAATACCGCGGTAAATCCAACTGGAATACCTGCAGCTGCTGGAACAAGTGCTAACGCAAGTATGGGCCCCCATATAACCAGACGAAAAACTAGACTACCTGTTCCTAAACGCTTCACAGTAACCAATAAGCGACTTAAACCCTTTTTGATTTTCGTCCATTTGGGTTGATCAGTACTAAAACGTCGTAATAGGCGGTCATAATCACGCAATGACTTATCTAATACCAATTTATTCGCCGCTTCTTTTTCGAGTACAGTAATTTTATCATCTAAATCATCGAACCTAGTTTTATGCACCTGATTCGCTTTACGAGCAGAATAAACACCGTAAAATAATCCCAGCGACAGCGTTACAGCGGCAATAATTGCCGTAGCGACAAGACCTATCGGTGTAAAACTGGTTATTGCTACTGTAGAGCAGGTAGCATAAGTAATAGCAACCTTAATTCCATCTAAAAATAACCATCCCCCAAAAAAAGGTAAAAAACAACCGTCAAGAAATCCCATACTAACCGTTTGATATTGGATAAAGCGGCGTTTTTTAAGAAGTGCTCGTAAATCTCTCATGACGGGCGCTTCCTTTAAGCTTACGCTGGCTTGATTTTCTTGTACACACTCTATAAACATCTGCTGTTTATTTAATTCAACTATTTTTTTTACCAGCATTGCTTTATGTTCTTCCTCGATAGTCGCCGCATCAGTTTGTTGACGCAATTTATTCGTATGATAGGCCTTATGTAAGTTATAAATTAGTAGCATAGGGAAAGCCCCTAAGAGCGCTATGCCGAGCGGGATAATTGAAATAGCCGCTGCTGTAACGACTGGCGCTGCTGGAATAAAATAAAAAATAAACATTAAAATCCAGTATATAAAACTAGCCTGGCCCAAAGCCCCTAAAATAGGCATAATAAAATCTCTATTCTTTTTATCCTTATTTTCCTTTTCAGTGTCGCTTTTATGCCGATCTATCAAATGCCGCACCTCAGCAAAGAAATTTTTTGAATAAGAGTCAGTCAAGCCGATAAACCAACCATTATCTCCTTCATATACTTGAAATTTATTTAAGGTCTTTTTCTTATTTAAAGCGTCTCTATTTAAAGGATTTAAAAAATTGCTTACTTTTTCTATGATTTCCCGATGAATTACATTAAGATTTTTATTTTTTTCTTCCCCTTCTCCCAAAATAAAATTTAATTTATTAAGTGCTTTTCTTCTTTTTCCCCAACAAAATATACGGCGCCTTCTACGCGCAATTGCAGAAATATCAGGCGGATAAAAATAGGCGGCTGCCCTTAAAACCTCATAGGAAATGCTAGCATCTCCCATTTTCTCTTTAAGTTTTTCCTCTCCCATCAACTTGAGTAAACGATTAAAATAAAAAAAATCGCTATTGCGTTCAATTTCACGAAGTTTGCAATATTGCTGTACATAAACCCCAATGGATATTGCAATTACACCTAGACTTACAAATGCACCGTCAATTAGTGACACATATTTACTTTTGCTTATCACGTCAAATAACTTAAATTCTTTATTACATGCGCTCTCAATTACATTAACATTAAAAGAGGGGGTAGCAACCACTTCATCTAGTGAAGCAAGACAATTGTGCAATACAGGAACATTGGTTTTTGGACTTATTAACCAAACAGGATTTTGTGTCATTAAGGATGTTTCACCGTATGATTGATCCCCTGACAGACTTTTTTGTCTAATTATTTGTCGAATAGGGGTCGCGCCATTTGGTTCCGAAGTCCTTGCTAACATTGGTTCTACTTCTCTTAATTCTATAGGACGGCTATCAGCGACCATAAGAGCTCCTTATCGAGAATTGCAATAAATAGTTAATTCTAAATCTTAGTTATCTTTACGAAACTATAAATTTTATTTTTAGTATATATTACTTTTTTAAAAAATTAATTAAGGGGATTAAAAATAAAAATATTTAATTAGCCTATTAAACAAAATAAATAAGCTTTTTTTAATATGCTATTTCGTTTAAACTCTATATTATCATGAAATCCTTCTTAAAATGGGCAGGAAACAAACATCGAATTCTTGATAAAATAAAAACTTATTTACCTAGAGCAGATCGTTTAATAGAACCATTTCTAGGTTCCGCTACTGTTTTTCTTAATACATCCTATCCTTCTTACCTATTAGCTGATAACAATCCGGATTTAATTAGTTTATACAAGCATCTGCAAAAGGAGGGTCAATTTTTTATCGATTATTGTCGAATCTTTTTTAATACGACATTAAATAATGCTGAAGAATTTTATCGGCTACGTCGTCTTTTTAACGAAACTAAAGAAAACCGTATTAAAGCGGCTTTGTTGCTTTATTTGAACAAGCATTGCTTCAATGGCTTAGCCCGTTTTAATCGAAAAGGTGAGTTCAATACCCCTTTTAGTGCTTACAAAGCACCTTATTTTCCAGAAAAAGAAATGCAATTTTTTCACATCCATGCCAAAAAAGCTCAATTTATGCACGGAGATTTTCTAGGGACGCTCGATTATGTGAAACAGGGGGACGTTATTTATTGTGACCCGCCCTATGTAGCGTTATCTAAAACGGCTAACTTTACTCACTATACGGCGGACGGATTTAGTCAGGCCCAACAAATAAACCTATCCAATACAGCAAAAAATCTAGCTTCTCAAGGTGTTTATGTCGTTATTTCTAATCATGATACAGAATTTACACGTAACATTTATCAAGGTGCCTGTATTGTTCCCTTAACAGTGCAACGCAACATTAGCAGCAAAGGATCGAAACGAAAAAAAGCAAAAGAATTACTGGCAATATTTTCCTAAGCTAAAAGCGGGTAGCTTAAACGTTATTTATCTCTAAATTTAATCCGGATTGGACTTCCTATAATCCCCAAAGCTTTACGGTAAAAATTTTCAAGGTATCGACGGTAAGACTCTGGCAAAGAACGCGCATGTTGTCCATGAATGAGAATTATGGGGGGGTTATAACCTCCTGGATGCGCATAACGTAATTTAACCGAGCGCCCTCGGCTTAACGGGGGTTGATGTAAGCTAACTGCTTGTTCTAACAGAGAAGTTAAGCGTGAGGTTGGTAAAATTTGTGTTGCTGACCGATAAGCCTGTTGAATTAAAGCAAACAAATTACCAACGCCGGTTCCATGTAATGCTGAAATAAAAATAAGTTTAGCAAATTGTACAAATTGTAAACGACGATCTAATTCTTTTTTGACTTGTATTCGCTGCTCGTAAGACAAACCATCCCATTTATTAACCGCAATAATAAGCGCTTTACCACTTTCGAGAATAAATCCTAAAAGATGCAAATCTTGCTCACTTACACCTACTTGCGCATCTATTACCATTAGTACAACGTTACTCGCTTCTATCGCTTGTAAACTTTTAATCACCGAAAATTTTTCAATACCTTGGTCTGTTTTTGATTTCCTACGAATACCCGCTGTATCAATCAAGGTATATAATTTGCCGCGATATTCAACATCATTTGCGATACTATCGCGGGTAGTCCCTGGTTTATCAAATACGATAGCCCGCTCTTCACCAAGAATTCGATTTAGTAAGGTTGATTTACCGACGTTAGGCTTTCCAATAATAGCTACTTTTATCCTAGGCGTAAGGAGGGCCTCTTTTTGAATGACTTGTTCGACCTCTGCCACATTATTTTTTGGAAAATGCTTTAATACTTTTTCCATTAAACCCTGAATGCCTTGACCGTGAGCAGCAGAAATAATTCCTAAGGATAATGAAGGATCAAAACCTAATAAAGAGAACTCACCTTGTAATAATGCGGGATCTAAGCCTTCGCTTTTATTAATAACCAAGGTAATTTGTTTATTCAGTTGCCGTAGCACTTGTGTTAATTGCTGATCCAATGCTGATAAACCTGCTTGTCCATCAACTAAAAATAAAACATGATCCGCTTCGCTTATCGCACGTTGTGTTTGCTGCTCCATTAGGAAAGCAATATCCTTTTCTTTGGCTCCACTTAATCCCCCTGTATCGACGACAATATAGGGCCGCTCACCCACAACACCTTTCCCATAGAGCCGATCCCTCGTCAAACCAGGTACATCGGCAACCAAAGCATGGCGTGTTTTAGTCAAACAATTAAATAAACTCGACTTACCTACATTTGGCCGACCTACAAGAACAATACTGGGTAAGGAAGCACTAGTCATACAGGTAATGGGGCATGAGTCCAAGCGGATAAGCCACCTTCCCGGGTCAACACACAAACCAGCGGATAAGCGACAACTGGACTCGCTACAATACTCGCGCCGTCATGAACAAGGTCCCGCGCTAAAGGATGCCCATCTAGCTGGGAAAGCCAATGGATATAGCCTTCCTTGTCGGCTATCACTAAACTGTTACCAAAAATAACCGGCGCTGTTAAACCTCGATGTTGTAATAGCCGTTGCTGCCAAAGCAATTTACCTGTGGAACGATTAAAGGCCCAAACGCCCCCTTCACTATCACTCACATAAAGACTGCAGCCAATTGCAAGCCCTGAATAACTGGAGAAAGGTCGTTGCCAAAGAGTTCGGCCTGTTTGCAAAGAAATGGCTGCTAGTTTACCTTGATACGTCACTACATAAATTATAGGACTAGATGATAAAGGGTCAGCGGCAATATCAACCAATTGATCAGCCATTGTTACGCCTTGAGGATAAGCAACACTGCGTTCCCAAAGCAAATTACCATTTGCTAAGCTCAGCGCGGTCAATACACCGTCAGAAAACCCAAGTATAACTTTATTGGCTATAATTTGCGGAGCACTACTTGGTCTGAGTACTAATGTAGGGGCGCCGTGCTTATAGGTCCATAAATGTTTACCGGTTCGTAATTCTAGGGCTAATACTTGGCCATCTACTGTTTTAAAAATAACACGGCCTCGGCTAATAGCAGGTGGGGCTAATACTTGATTAGATACAGCTGTCCGCCATAATACATCCCCTGATTCTGCGGCTAATGCAATTATCTGTGGTTGCTTACTCACGATGACAAGAACACCTTCACCTACTGCAGGGCCACTCGTTATAGTTTGCCCAATAGTTTCTTGCCATAATTTACGACCATTCAATAATTCTAATGCAGTAATAGTCCCTGATTTACTTGCTACAAAAATTTGCTCTTGTTTAATCACAGGACTCAAACGTAAATAATCTTCCCCCATCCCAGCACCCGTCGCAACAGACCATAACAAGACTGGCTGAAATTGGAAAGGATAAGCACTTAAGGGCGCGGGAGGGGGCGCGTTATCATCACCTAAACCCGCACAGGCTACTAAGACAAAAAAGCAAAAAAAAGTGAAAAAACGAACGTAAATTTTAGTCATTGTATATTTCATTAAGCATAATCCAAATTATTAATCTTCATTTCCAACAGAGCCTGCTCAATATGACTTTTGGAAAAAGCTTGTTTAGCCGCTAAATAACTCTGCAACGCTTCCTTACTACGGCCTAAATTTATAAGAATATCGCCTTTTTCCTCCAGAAAAACAGGGTTATAAGCTGGGTCATTATTTTCAGCTAATATATTCAAGGCTTGCCTTGCCTGATTTTTTGCTAATAAAACCCGGATTAAACGTATTCGTGCGATTGAGCATAATTTTTGATCTTCTCCGTGTTTTATAACCCAAAATAATTTATGACTTGCATCAGTTAAGTTATTTTGATTAACCGCTTGTTTGGCCAATAGCAAAGCAGCTAATGAGGCATAAGGCGTATGAGGGTAATTTTTTATCAAGCCTTCTGCTAAGCTATTTTGCATGTTTACATTTTTATTTTTCACAGTGGCCGCTAACAAGCGTTCATATTGCATCGACGCTGTTAGCAAGTAATTTTCTTGCGCTTGTCGCCAGTAATGCCAAACCCAACTAATCAGAATAGCGAAAATAATCCCTAACACCGCGCTAACACCATATTCACGACAGTAGCTTTTGACACGTTCTGCTTGCTCTATTTCGGCCAATTCATTCACTTGTTAAACACCCTTGCAATTTCGGTATAATTTGATCTTGTCTTATAATTTCCTGTGGTTTTTTCTCTCTTAAATCTTTAATAATAAGTGTATCTGAATTTACTTCATCATCTCCCAAGATAATAGCAAAACGTGCGGCACTTTTATCAGCACGTTTAAACTGAGATTTAATTCCATCCCCACTCGCATCAAGGATCAAATTTACACTTGGGAAAGTAGTACGCAAATATTCGGCTAGAATTAATCCTTTTTGCCTCGCATTATCGCCGATAGTTATAAAATATATCTCAAGTGCCTCAGTTTGTGCGGCGTCTAATTTAGGCAGCAATCCAATTAAACGCTCTAAACCTATAGCAAAGCCAACAGCTGGGGTTGAATGTCCTCCTAATTGTTCAACCAAGCCATCATAACGACCGCCCGCACAAACTGTATTTTGCGCAACTTGTTCCGCTACAATAACCCACTCAAACACGGTTTTATTATAATAATCTAAACCCCTAACTAAACGAGGATTAATTGTAAAACAAATATCTGCGTTTTTAAGGATATCTTGTAAAATACAAAAATCTTGTTGCGAGTCTTCATCAAGAAAATCAAGTATTTGTGGTGCGGTTTCAACTAGCTTTTGCATCATAGGATTTTTACTGTCAAGAATACGTAATGGATTGGTTTGTAAACGACGTTGAGAATCCTCATCTAACTGATTGAAATGTTTGGTAAAATAATTGACTAGACTTTCTTTATGTGCTTTTCGTGCTGCTACCGATCCAAGTGAGTTAATCTGTAAACTTAACTGGTGTTTTAGTCCTAATTTATCCCAGAGACGTGCTGTCATGAGGATCAACTCCGCATCGATGTGTGGCTGTGCTAAACCAAACACTTCGACACCAAATTGATGAAATTGCCTATAACGACCTTTTTGCGGTCGCTCATGTCGAAACATGGGGCCCAGATACCACCAACGCTGAATTTGCTTGTAAAGCAAGCCCTGCTCTATACCTGCACGAACACATCCCACCGTTCCTTCAGGCCGCAATGATAAACTATCACCATTGCGGTCGATAAAAGTGTACATCTCTTTTTCAACAATATCAGTAACACTTCCTATACAGCGCTTAAATAATTCTGTCTTTTCAAGAATTGGTAAGCGAATCTCTTGGTAGCCGTATTGTCTGGCAAGTAGACGCAAGACACTTTCTACTCTCTGCCAAATAGCAATATGTTCAGGTAGAATGTCATTCATTCCACGAATAGCTTGAATCTTCGCGGCCATAATTAATAATAAAGTTGTTTATTTTTTGGTTTAATTTTAAGTTTAGGCGTTTTTATTAATGCCCTATAAGCATCGGAGTTAGGAAATCTTGTTTGCAGCATTAAAGTATAACGTCCCGCCGCTGATTGATTGCCTAAAGCTCTTGCTAACACAGCGCTCAACCATAGTGCATTAGGTGCCGGTTCTTTAGTTAACTGCATATAATGGTCTAAATATTGCTGTGCCTGCGGATAATCCTTTTCTTGATAACTTATTCGCCCTAACTCTAACCAAGACATAGAACGGTTAGGATCTTGGGTAACAGCTTGAGTAAAATAAGCGCTCGCTTTTTTCCTATCAGGAATCTGCATGGCACATAATCCTGCATTTTCGTAAACCTGAGCTGTATTAAGATAAGTAGAATCTTGTAGCGCTAATAAAAAATGGTGATCCGCTTCTAAATAACGTCCCTGACGACACAAGTAAGTACCATAATTATTTTGCGCAGCGCCTGATTTTGGATTAAGTGCTATCGCTCTACGATAATAAGCATTTGCTGAAGGAAGACTTCCTGTACTTTCTAAAAAATAACCCATTGCGCCTTGAACCTGCATAGACCCGGGCGCTTGTTGTTCTGCAAGTAATAGCTTTTGATGCGCGCGCTGTACATCACCGCTCTGTAAATAAGCCAAGCCTAATTGTACATTAGCCTCTGCGGCTTGTGGACCCGTTGTTGGAATTTGTGATTTGGAAAAAATACTACACGCTGTAAGACTTGTAATTAAAAAAATTACAGTAAATTGTTTTAACATCAACATCACTTACTTATCTCCCCTTTTTCAACTTCCATTAAACAACTGCAGATGATTCAACTAAGATAGGAATTATGTTTTGGCGTCCTCTATTACGATAACTCCGATCTTGTACAAAACCGACTAATTGACCACAGGCCGCATCGATATCATCGCCCCGTGTTTTTCGAGTTATCGTATTAAGCCCCGCGCGCAGTAAAAGATCCTTAAAATGCTCTATAACCTCTGGTGTAGAACGACGATAAATCGTATTAGGAAAAGGATTAAAAGGAATTAAATTCACCTTAACAGGGATACCCTCTAAAATCTTAATTAATTGGCGCGCATGTTCGGGCTTATCATTTATACCTTCTAACATAACATATTCCATGGTAATTCGACGTCGCTTATCCCCTTTAAAATAATTTCGACAAACCGTCAACAATTCCCGAAGAGGATATTTCTTATTGATAGGCACTAAATGATTTCTCAGTTCATCATTAGGCGCATGTAAAGAAACAGCAAGCGCTACTTCGCTCACTTCAGACAAGCGTTGTAATGCCGGCACTACCCCAGAAGTACTTAACGTAACACGACGCTTAGAGAAACCATAAGCAAAATCGTCCAGCATCAAATCCATTGCTTTAACTACATTGTCAAAATTTAATAAGGGCTCACCCATGCCCATCATCACAATATTACTAACGGTATGATCGTGACGTAAAGACACACCGGCTAAATATCGTACCGCAACCCATACTTGACCAATAATTTCCGCAACAGTTAAATTACGACTGAAGCCTTGTTGTGCTGTCGAACAAAAACTGCAATTCAACGCACAACCTACTTGTGAAGAAACACATAAAGTCCCTCGACTCAGCTCAGGAATAAAAACTGTTTCAATACAATTACCGTCGCTAAGACGTAACAACCATTTTCGCGTCCCATCCTCGGATAACTGTTCAGAAACGACTTTTGGCAAACTAATTTCCGCAATAGATTTTAAGCGGGTCCGTAAGGATTTGCTTAGGTTGTTCATCAGGTCAATATCCTGAATTCCAAGCTGATGAACCCATTTCAAAACCTGCTGTGCTCGGTAAGGCTTTTCACCTAGCTCATCAAAAAATCGCTGCATTCCCTCTCGGTTAAAATCAAGTAAATTTTTAAGCGGCGCCGTCATAATTAAAGCTCTTCACTAAAACACTGATCTTGCGTGAAAAAGAAAGCGACTTCCTGTCGCGCTGTTTCAGGACTATCTGATCCATGAACTGCATTTTGACCGATACTTTCAGCAAAATCTGCACGAATTGTACCCGCCTCAGCTTGCATAGGGTCAGTGGCCCCCATAAGCTCGCGATTTTTCAAAATGGCATTAGGCCCTTCTAGGACTTGAATCATAATGGGGCCTGAGCAAATAAAGTCAACTAATTGGTTGAAAAAAGGCCTTTCTTTGTGAACTTGATAAAATTTTTTGGCTTGATTGATAGTTAATTTTTCCATTCTTGCGGCAATAACCTTCAATCCAGCCTCTTCAAATCGCTGGGTAATCGCACCAATATTATTTTTTCTAACCGCATCGGGTTTAATGATAGAAAGGGTCTGTTGAATCGCCATAAATGCCTCAAACTTTTGTTTTAACTAACTATTTACTTAAAGAATTAAGAGCTCGTATTATACAGACTTAATAGCATGACACTATAGGTTTTAATATAAACCCTGGCTTAACTCGCTAAATCGCGTGAAAATTTTTATATCTCCTCTAAATATTAACTACAGAAAAATTGAAATTATTCACCAGAGCTCTCTATCTAGGGGTAAAAAAATTAGGGGATGTAAACTAAAAAACTTAAGTCCTAGCGCGAACCAAATTAAGCAATTTATCCGGAAAATCGGTTAAAATACCATCTACTCCCAATGCTAATAACCATTCCATATCTTCAATTTCATTAACTGTCCAAACATCGACCCGTTTATTTTTTTTATGGGCTGCTTTTACAAGATGGGGGGTAACAACACTAAAAGGAACCTCTAACGCGGTAGCACTTAACAAAAAAGGCCTTGTCAAAAATATTTTACTTAGTTTAGCAAAACGATCAATCTCCACTTGCGTAGCGGCACTCGCTATTTTAGGGCAAAGCCTGCGCACAACTTTCATAGTACGAGCATTAAAAGCAGACACTAACACTTGTTTAGTTTTTTGATAGTGATTGATAAGCTCTCGCAATGCAGCCACGATAGGAGGATCATTTTGCTTTATTTCTATACTAATGGCTTGTTTTGGAAATGCAGAGAAGATCTCGTTTAAACTAGGAATTTTAATCCCTCGACCCCGAAAAGGGTAGGTACGACCCTCATCATTGGTCCAATGATAAGCGGCATCTAATTTTTTCAGTTCTGAAAAAGTGAAATCTTGAACCAAACCTTTAGCGTTAGTAGTACGATCTAAAGATTCGTCATGGATAGCAACTAAAACCCCGTCCCGGGTCATGTGGATATCAATTTCGCTTAAATCGGCTCCTAATTTTTTCGCTTCCTGTAATGCAAATAAAGTATTTTCAGGCCACAGTCCTGCTCCTCCACGGTGAGCAATAACAAGTGGCGTTGCATTAACTTGATAAAGTGGAAACATACAAATTCCATAACACTTAGTATAAATATCTTTGATGGCTAAAGAAGTATGATAAAATATTTCCCATATATAGCATGTAAAGCCTGAAAATACTAACCAAACTAAGCTAAGGTTTACTCGCATCCTTATCCAATGAGGGTCTTCTTTCCATGAAGGAATATCATTATACGCCTATAAATACGGAATCAACACGAACTACTTTTTTCGACTATATTAATAATATTAACGTTTCCCCTATCGATTATTTTGCGGTCGGGATCGAAGACCAAACACAAAAGAAACTCATTTCGCTTATCTCAAGATTAGAATGGCAAGTTTATTTTGATAAAAATCAAATAACTAACAACGATCCACTCATAAAAGCCAAAAAATCATCACAAAGAAACATTCTTCCCTTCTCAGAAATTGACTATATCGACTCTTTCGGCAAAGAAATCATGAGGCAACGCATTTTACATGGCATGAAAAATGGATTGCTGTTTATACATAAACAGCAACATTTAAAATACATGATTGTACTCGCTACTGGGTTTTCTAAATTTAATCATTATAGTTTCCTAAGTAAATATTATATCCAACTTACTAGACTTAAAAATGATCTAACTAAGATCATCGAAAGGGATATTCACTTTATTAAATGTTAGAAAACCTAAACCTTGTACACCGCCCTCTATTCGTCTTTTCTTCGAATCCAGATAATGGCGGCAGCAGACTCAATGTCAGCATCAAAAATTATAGGCTCTGTAGTCCTACCTACCGGGTTTAAGCAGGCGAGATTATAACGCCCTAAAGAATCTTTAAAAAGTCGCCGAAAATATTGACCTCCTCCTTTTAAATAAATAATACAATCTTTATTGACAATAAAGTCTAATTCGCTAGCGGTTCTTAGCCTTCCTCCTACATAATCGCCCGCTCTATAATAAGGACTCATTTCGTCATTTGAGACTATCATAACAACCGCATTAGAATATCTATCTCTAAACTCCTGGGCATCCCTCATCATAGCGACTTCATCATCTGCATCTGCATCGATAGGCATAACGGTTTCACTAGGCATCGCAAAATAATGACCTAGTGAAAGTCTAATAGTCGGATCAAGTCCTTTTCCATCCGCTATCCAGGATTCATCAACGATTAAACCTTCGTTCTTATAAACAGTAACACAACGTTTAATACCATTTTTGGAAATCTTAATCATACTATTTTCCCAAGATTTCAGAGTGATTTCTGGCAACTTATATTTTTTTTCTATATACGCTCTAGTAAGCCGTAAAATTGAGCGCAAATACTTAAGCCTTGCACCGGGAGTATCTAAATTACGCTGAAGTAATGCCTGGGACATGATTGTAAGTCTCCTGTAAGAGATATTTATTAAACTTAAAAAAATTATTCTAACTCAAGTAGTTAACTAAAAACAGATAATAAATGTTAATAACATTTTGGCCTAAATATGGATTTTTTATAATTGGCCACTAGACTTCGGGGGGGGCTATAAGGTACCTTCTACCCAATTTTATTCCGCTTTACCATTTGCTTTTATTATGAAAATGATTCTAGAAGGGTTAACTTTCGACGATGTATTATTACTCCCCAACCACTCTATGGTTTTGCCTAAAGACGTATCCTTGGAGACCCAGTTAAGCTCTACAATTAATTTAAAAATTCCTTTGATCTCAGCCGCTATGGATACGGTCACTGAAGCAAAGCTCGCTATAGCACTTGCTCAAGAGGGGGGGCTAGGAATCATCCATAAAAATATGTCGATAGAAGCTCAAACACAGCAAATCAAAAAAGTAAAAAACTTTGAGAGTGGCATGGTAAGAAACCCCATCACGGTTTCACCTAAAACAACGCTGCGAGAACTGCTCAAGTTAATGGTTACTTACTCTATTTCAGGCATCCCTGTTGTCGAAAAAGAAGGCCAATTAGTGGGTATCATCACGCATAGGGACATACGCTTTGAAAAAAATTTAGATCAGCCTGCTTCTCAGATTATGACACCCAAAGAACGTCTAGTCACTGCAAGAGAACAAGCCAGCCCAGAAGAAATCATTGATTTATTACATCGTCACCGTTTAGAAAAAGTCTTGATTGTCGACGAACAATTTCGTTGCTGCGGGTTAATGACAGCAAAAGACTTACAGAAAACTAAAGAAAAACCATTTGCAAACAAAGATCAACGCGGTCAATTATGTGTGGGCGCGGCCATAGGTATCGGTATCAGCGCTAAAGAACGTGCAACTGCATTAATTGAAGCGGATGTTGATATAATTTGTCTCGATACCGCACATGGCCATTCACAAAGTGTTCTCGATATGGTGAGGTGGTTAAAAACTAAATATCCTCATGTTTCTCTCATAGCAGGTAACATTGCGACAGCAGATGCGGCACAGGCATTAGTAGCGGCAGGTGCCGATGTTATAAAAGTAGGGGTTGGTCCTGGCTCTATTTGTACTACTCGAATTGTTACAGGAGTGGGTGTTCCTCAAATTACAGCCATAATGGCTGTTGCTACAGCGCTGAAAGGAAAACCGGTAACCATCATCGCCGATGGTGGAATTCGTTATTCAGGTGATCTTTGTAAAGCATTAGCCGCCGGCGCACACGCAGTAATGATTGGTGGCTTATTTGCTGGAACTGAAGAAGCGCCGGGAGAAATAGAGCTTTATCAAAATCAACCTTATAAAGCTTATCGTGGCATGGGCTCCTTAGGTGCTATGCAACAAGGTTCTTCAGATCGTTATTTTCAAGATACTTTAGAGTCGAATAAATTAGTTCCGGAAGGGATAGAAGGCCGAATACCTTATAAAGGCCCCTTGCAGACTGTTATACACCATTTACTAGGTGGTGTACGTGCTGGCATGGGCTATACCGGAAGTAGCGATCTCGCGGAGCTTCGTAAAAAAGCTCAATTTATAAAAATAACCGCCGCTGGCATAAGAGAAAGCCATGTTCATAACGTAGCAATTACCAAAGAAGCGCCTAATTACTATTATCGTGAAGATTGAGACTTCATATATATCAAATCTTATAGTAATTATTGATCTTTTTATGAAACCTAACTATTCATTTCGAATAAAAAAACGGAGCGTACATTAAATGACTTTTCCTAAAGAACGTATACTAATTCTAGATTTTGGCTCACAATATACCCCATTAATTGCCAGACGTATTCGTGAACAGCATGTCTATTGTGAAATCTACCCTTACGATACAACAGAGTCTGAAATTCAAGCTTTTGCTCCCAAGGGAATTATCTTATCGGGTGGTCCCGAAACAGTCACTTCAGACACCACCCCTCGCGCACCTGAAATAGTATTTACCTTAGGTTGCCCTGTTTTAGGTATTTGTTACGGCATGCAGACTATGGCCGAGCAACTTGGAGGCAATGTAGTTTCTTGTGCGCATCGTGAATTTGGTTACGCTCCAGCCCTAATTACTACACCGACTGAATTATTAACCGATATTCGGGATAATCCTGAAGATGAAGAAAATGCATTACTTGATGTTTGGATGAGTCATGGTGATCACGTTGAATCGGTTCCTCCTGGATTTATGGTGATTTTAAATACGCCCAATACGCCTATTGCAGGTATGGCGGATCCTCTACGTCACTTCTATGGTTTACAATTTCATCCCGAAGTGACTCATACCCGACAAGGCAAAAAAATATTAGCTAGTTTTGTCGATAAAATTTGTCATTGTCGAGCTAGCTGGACAGCTACTCGGATTTTAGAACATGAAATTGCGGAAATAAAAGAAAAAGTAGGTAAGGAAAAAGTATTACTTGCTTTATCAGGCGGTGTAGATTCTTCCGTTTTAGCCGCTTTACTACATAAAGCGATTGGCAAACAATTACTATGCGTCTTTGTTAATACCGGCCTACTTCGTACCACTGATAAAGATACTATCATTCAAGCACTTGCTGATGATATGCATATCTCAGTTGTAAAAATAGATGCCTCCGATCGCTTCTTAAAAATCTTAAATGGAATCACTGATCCTGAAGAAAAACGTAAGGCGATTGGTAATTTATTTGTAGAAATATTTGAGGCTGAAGCAAGTAAACATCCTGACATAACTTGGTTAGCACAAGGAACTATCTATTCGGATGTCATTGAATCGGCTGGCACCAGTACACAAAAAGCACATGCTATTAAATCTCATCATAATGTAGGCGGGTTACCAGACACACTTAAGCTTAAATTGTTAGAGCCTTTACGCGAATTATTTAAAGATGAGGTTTGCGAGTTAGGTTTAGAATTAGGTTTACCCCCCGCGCTAATCTACAAACATCCCTTTCCAGGACCTGGATTAGCCATACGTGTTTTAGGTGAAGTAAACCAAAAAAATATTGATCTAGTCCGTAAAGCCGATCTTATCCTACAAGAAGAGCTACGCGCACAAAATTATTACGACAAAATCAGCCAAGCTTTTTGCGTCTTTTTACCCGTTAATTCAGTTGGGGTCATTGGAGATGCCCGTCAATATGCGCCTATCATCGCAATACGTGCTATAGAAACCATTGATTTTATGACAGCTCGCTGGGCTCATTTACCCTATAATCTACTCGAAACACTATCTAATCGAATTATTAATGAAGTGCCTGGAATCTCACGTGTAGTTTATGATATATCGGGAAAACCACCTGCTACAATTGAGTGGGAATAAAATTTTTATCTTTGACCTTAAAAAATGCTGTTTTAAAGCTTTTTGACTTTAACTCGTCTGTTCAATAGACTTCAAGTTACTCCTATCTTATAAAAGTAGCGACTAAGATTATGCTGCAACTTGTTAAAACTTGGTTTACAAGGTATTTTCTTGATCCGGAATTGGCTATTTTATGGCTGTTTCTACTTTTTATTGTTGTGCTCTTTGCCGCATTAGGAAAAATATTAGCCCCTGTATTGGTCAGTATTGTAGTCGCCTATTTATTACAATGGCCTATTAGCTCTCTAGAGAAACTTCGCCTACCGCGAATTGCCGCCGTTTTGGGGGTTTACATTAGTTTTGTAGGCTTGGTTATCCTGGGTATCGTAGGTTTATTACCTTTACTATTTCGGCAATTAAGCAACTTAATTGCCGAAATACCTGCCATGGCCGCCAAAGGCCAAGAGTTACTCTTATACCTACCTATTCGTTATCCAGGCTATACTTCGGCCAATCAAATACAAGAATGGATTACTCAATTTAAGCTTGGACTAACGCATTCCGGACAAGGGATACTCTCTGCTTCCTTAGGCTATATTCCTAATATCATTGCGTTTACTATTTATTTTGTATTAGTTCCCTTGTTGGTTTATTTTTTCTTACTAGACGAAAAAAAAATAATCGCTTGGCTGGTCGAATATTTGCCAGAAAAACGCCGACTAATTTCTCAAGTATGGACTGAAGTTCTTGCACAAACAGGGAATTACGTGCGAGGAAAAGCATTAGAAATGCTAATTGTTTGGATAGTTACCTATCTATCCTTTGCAATACTTGGTCTTGAGTACGCCATATTACTCAGTGTTTTAGTAGGGATTTCTGTGGTTATCCCTTATATCGGTGCTGTTATGGTGACTATTCCGGTGCTCATTATCGGATTTTTAGAATGGGGATGGACAGCCCAGTTTGCCTACCTGGTTGCAGTTTATTCATTAATTATCACCTTAGATGCCAATCTACTAGTACCCTTTTTATTTTCTGAAGCGGTCGATCTTCACCCGGTAACTATTATTATAGCCGTCCTTATATTTGGTGGCTTACTTGGATTTTGGGGAGTATTTTTTGCTATCCCCTTAGCAAGTGTCGTAAAAGCAATTCTAAATGCTATTTCTTATAAGAAAAACGCTACTCATCCGAATAAACTATGCTAATAAAGATGCGCCTAACTTAATTTAGCAACGGTTTGTAACACGGCTTCCACGTGCCCCGGAACCTGCACTTTTCTCCATTCGTGGCACAAAATACCCTTTTTATCAATTAAAAATGTGCTCCGCTCGATAGCACGTGTTTTCTTACCATACATCATTTTTTCTTTTAGCACATGGTAAAGCTGACATAACTTTTCATCTGTATCCGACAGTAATTCAAAAGGGAATTGTTGTTCAGATTTAAACTTTTCGTGAAGTTTTAAACTATCACGGGACACCCCTAATATAACGGTATTCAAAGAAGCAAATTTTTTATAATTTTCTGAAAAATCTTTACCTTCTTGTGTGCATCCCGAAGTGCAATCTTTAGGATAAAAATATAAAACCACATTTTTACCTTTAAAATCGCTTAAATTAATTACTTTACCGCTAGTAGCGGGTAAACTAAAATCAGGCGCCGGTTTATTTAGAACTAACATTTCAGGTAATAACTTTTAAATAAAAAAGGATGCTAGTTTTTCTGCGGTTCCATTGCGACGTCAAAATTGTTTTCATCACAAAATACAATAAAGTGTTCACGGAAATCCGCTACTAAATGATGCGCAGGAAAACCAAAAGATAATGAAATACCCAGCATTGCCGCTTCTGTTATGGGTGCTTTATAGGATTCTATATGGAGATTATAAAGTGTCACTTCTTGCTCAGACAAAAATTGTGTGATTTTAGCCAAAACATCCGAGGTATCTGGCGCAACAATATAGGAAGAATAAGGAAAATTATCGGGTTGCGCTGCGCGAAATTGGGTACGTGCAACTAAAACTTGGCCTTCATATTTCTTTATAAGTGTTTCAAACTTTGCGATGGTATTCCAAGCACCCCCAATCAGCAAGGTCATCGTAATATGTGTTGCCGTCGTATTGACACGCGCATCAACAATATGGCAACTACTATGAGCAACCAATTTAAACACTTGATCAGTGAGCTGATTTTCAGTAAGGCCTAGGACTACAACAACCAGGTTTTCCATAAAAATTAATCATGTTTTTCTAACGAGGCGGTAGTCTATTCTTTTTTAAGGGGCTTGTCACTAGGGGCCTAATAGACAAAAACAGGCGCCGATCAAAACCACTAAGTTGCTCTACTTCTAGGATGTTTTTTCTCCCTAAGCCTTAAAGAAATTAACCTACATCAAAAGGAACTCTAGAAACCCTTCAGTGTATTCATTCAAAAATTTGGTGGAGGCGGTGGGAATCGAACCCACGTCCGCCAGTCCGCTGCCCTTGGCACTACATGTTTAGTCAATCTTTAAATTTAATCGATAAATCTCCGATAGACAGGGAACTCATCAACGAGTCTGATTGGTTTTAGTAGCATTCGCCCCAGACAGGCTAGGCTACGAGCTTGTCAGTTATGACCAATCCCTCCACATACAAGCCTATGAAGTTCATGGCGCTAGCCGCTGTTTAGGCGGCACAACGTTGAAAATTTACTACCGGTTAGGCAGCAATCGCAACGTCTTTAGCGGAGATATAGTCGTCGTTTGCAACTATAAGTTTGCAACATGATTAACGAGGCAAAGTTGCGTCCTCGACATGCACCTTAGGGTTTGTAACCAACGTCGAAGCCAGATCGCCCCCCAGACGGGCATTATACCTTAATTACGACGTGCTTTCAGAAAAAAACATCTCTTTAAAAAATAGCTTAAAACCCTGAAAATGTAGGTAAAATTCTTACTTTATAAAACGGCCCAAACGCATTTTTTCCCGTTGCCAATCTTTTTCCTTTAGACTAGCGCGTTTATCATGTTCTTGCTTGCCTTTAGCTAAACCCACTTCCAGCTTAATTCGATTCTTTTTCCAATATAGTTTTAATGCAATCAGCGTATAACCCTTACGCATAACACTTCCCGCCAATTTGCTTAGCTCACGCTCATTTAATAGTAATTTACGGGTACGACTAGGGTCCGGCCTACTATGGTTGGTAGAAACAGTCGCTAAGGGGGTAATATGGCAGCCTAACAGCCATGCTTCACCATTTTTTAGCAATACATAGCTTTCTGTTAATTGCGCCCTTCCACCGCGAAGACTTTTGACTTCCCAACCCTGTAAAACCAGCCCAGCTTCTATGGATTGTTCAATAAAATAATCGTGGCGTGCCCGTCTATTTAAGGCGATAGTGGTATCTTGCAATGATTTCTTTGGGTTCATGGGATATACTCGAGCATTTCGTGATTATTATACAGACCATCATTGATGGGAAACATGCCAAAATATGGCCCGCTCTGAACCTTTATTATGCCAGTTATTCAACGCTGTTTAGAAGTACCCTACAATGTGGCAGAGATGTATGAACTCGTCAACCGCATTGAAAACTACAGTGAATTTCTTCCTTGGTGTAGTAAAAGCAAGATAATAAGCCAAAATGAAGATAGCCTACAAGCCAGTCTTACATTAACCGCTGGTGGCTTATCTAAAACATTTACCACGCTTAATCGTTTACAAAAAAATAAGTTGATCGAAATTAGTCTCGTGGACGGGCCATTTAAACATTTAGAGGGGTATTGGGCGTTTGAAGCGACTCAACACGGCTCTAAAATTCGTTTAAATTTAGAGTTTGAATTTTCTACCCGTCTGTTAGCACTTGCTTTCTCGCCTATTTTTGAAAAGGTGGCTAATACCTTAGTGCAAGCTTTTTCTAAGCGAGCTCATCAGGTATATGGTGATCGATAAGAAAATTGGCTCAATTTAACATTTCAGTATATATTTGCAAAATGTTTATCTCTGTTGAAGTGATATTTGCTGAGAATCAGCAACAAAAGACTATACAGCTATCTGTACCGCTTTCTAGCTGCATAGCAGAAGTTATACGCCGCTCAGATATTTTATCAGACTTCCCGCATATTGATCTCACAAAAAATAAAGTGGGTATTTTTGGAAAATTACGCACATTAGACAGCCAAGTAGAAGAGGGAGATAGAATAGAAATCTACCGGCCACTTACGACGGATCCCAAAAAAACTAGAAGAAATCGCGCTAAAAAGCAAAACATCCTTTAACGTGAATTTTGATATTTTTTAAATCTTCAAAACCAGTTAATTAAGTGCTGATTTTTCAATTTTCTGTAAGCGCCCCTTTGAAAATAGTAGGGTAACCCGCCTTTGAATAGGCTCAGCATAACCTGGCTGGTAAAAATAGATATAATCTTTACGGCCCGATTGAAAAGGCGACTGTAGCACACAACTACCCAAAAGATAACGAACTTGCTCCATCGTCATACCAAGCTTTAACTGGTCTATGGTAGACTGCTTAAGTATATTGCCTGATTGAACACTAGGCCGATATACAATATGGCAGCCAGAAAGCATTAATAATAAAAAACTAATAAACAATTTTTTCATAAAATAATATCATTATAATTAAAAATTAAACTATAAGCTTGAACTATGCACTACAGTTAAAAAATAAGGGTGAAATAGAAATGTATTTAATTAACATAAAATCCAAAGACACCCCTTACTTATTGGGGAGTTTAGAGCTAGTCTAATGGATAATCAACAACTACGCCAAGTTGGCTTAAAAGTAACAGTACCTAGATTAAAAATACTTGAACTACTTGAACAAGCTAAAACGCGTCATTTAAGTGCAGAAGATATTTATAAAACCTTATTGGAATCCGGTGAAGATATAGGCTTAGCTACCGTCTATCGCGTATTAACACAATTTGAAAGCGCTGGCTTAGTTAAACGCCAAAACTTCGAAGATACCTATTCTGTCTTTGAGTTGAATCAAGGTCCGCATCATGACCATTTAGTCTGCATTAAATGCGGAAGAGTTGATGAGTTTGTTGATAAAGCCATCGAGCGACGTCAAAAAATGGTAGCGCAACGGGCTAACTACCAAATGACCGATCATAGTCTCATTATTTATGGCATCTGCACTAAATGTTTTACTAAAGCAAAAGCCTAAGTGCATTAGATAGTTATTTAACCTAATATATTAGCGTCTACTCTTTAAACGAATTCAATACGCTTGACTAATTGACTTCTAAAATCTTTAAGGTATTTGTCCCTCCAGTAATTTTTAATAGATCCCCATAAGTAATCAGAACTCGCTCGCCTTTACGTAAAAAATTATGTTTTTTTAACTCTTCAATAGCAAATTGACTTATATTACCTTTAGGCGCCTTATCAATATCAAAATAGAGCGGATAAACCCCTCGATAAAGCGCTAATCGACGGGTTGTTCTTAAACTGCGCGCTAAACCGTAGATAGGGATACCCGAACGAATGCGTGACATCCACAAAGGAGTAGCGCCGGTTTCAGTTAAAGCAATAATCCCTTTAATATCGTAATGATTGGCGGTATACATAGCCGCCATCGCAATGGCTTCATCAGCACGATGAAATTGACATTCTACACGATGGCCAGATATACGCGTTTTAGCTTGCTTTTCCGCACCCAAACAGATACGTGCCATAGCCATTACCACTAACGCGGGATGATCCCCCGTAGCGGTTTCTGCAGACAACATAACTGCATCAGTCCCATCTAATACGGCATTTGCCACATCAAATACTTCGGCTCGAGTAGGAATGGTATTATGGATCATAGATTCCATCATTTGTGTTGCGGTAATAACAGCTTTATCTAGGGTTCGTGCCCGCTGTATGATATGTTTTTGTACTGCTGGTAATTCTGCATCACCAATTTCCACCCCTAAATCACCTCGTGCAACCATAACCGCATCGGAAGCGTTAATAATCTCATCAATAACAGGGATCGCATCACTACGTTCTATTTTGGCAATCAAACCTGCGTGTCCTTTTGCCTTTTTTAATAAGCTTCGTGCTTTTTTCATGTCGGCTGCACTACGTGGAAAAGAAATGGCAATATAATCTGCATTTAATTTCACGGCTGTTTTTAAGTCTTTTTTATCTTTATCGGTTAGCGCTATGGCAGAAAGACCACCGCCCTTTCGGTTAATTCCTTTATTATTAGATAACTCTCCACCTACCTCAACCAAACAAAATATTTTATTTTTTTGAACCCTATCCACCTTAAGTACCAAACGTCCATCATCAAGCAACAAAAAATCTCCAGGGGAAACATCCTTAGGGAGTCCTTTATAATCGATACCTACTGTTGATTCATCTCCCTCATCTTGGGCTAGATTCGCATCCAAAATAAATAAAGCGCCCTTTACTAAAAAAACAGAGCCGGTTTTAAATCGGGCAATGCGAATTTTTGGACCCTGTAAATCGGCCATGATGGCGATTTCTCGCCCTGCTGCTTTGGCACACTCTCGGACATAATTAGCACGTCTAATGTGATCTTCGACTTTTCCATGTGAAAAATTTAATCGTACCACATCTAAACCTGCCACTATCATAGCCTGCAATACGCCTGGACTATCGGTAGCAGGGCCTAATGTCGCCACAATTTTAGTTCTTTTAAAGCGATTCATTGTCATGCTCCTTCCGTCTTTTCTTGTAAGATGGCTAATGCAGGCAGGTCTTTCCCCTCAATAAATTCGAGAAAAGCCCCGCCTCCTGTCGAAATATAGGAAATTTTATCGCTAATACCATATTTCTCAATAGCCGCTAAAGTATCACCTCCACCCGCGATAGAAAAAGCGGCACTATTCGCGATAGCGATGCTTAACGCTCGCGTGCCCTGTTCAAAGAGTTGCAACTCAAAAACCCCAATAGGGCCATTCCATAATAGGCTAGCGGCTGCTTGCACACATCGTGTGTAATGTTTAATGGATTCTGGCCCTATATCTAAAATCATTTCATTATTTTTTATTTCCGTTAACTTCTTAACATAGGTTTTTGCGGTAGCAGAGATTTCGGTAGCAACGATGACATCGGAAGGTAAAATAATCTCAACCTGCTTTTGCTGCGCTAGGATTAAAAGACGTTTTGCCTCATCAAGCAATTCAATTTCATATAAAGATCGGCCTACAGAATAACCTTGAGCCGCTAAAAAGGTATTTGCAACTCCACCACCTAGTATCAATGCATTCACTTTATTAAGTAAGGAAGATAACAGCACTAATTTACCAGAAACCTTAGCACCACCGACAATAGCCAATAAAGGCCTGGCAGGATTTTCAAATGCTAAATTTAAAGCTTTTAACTCCGCCATTAATAATAAACCCGCGCAAACTTGTTGAGAAAACTGGGCTACACCTACCGTTGATGCTTCACTACGATGCGCTGTTGCAAAAGCATCCATCACAAAAATATCACCTAATTTTGCTATTTTTTTTGCTAATACAGGATCATTACTTCTTTCACCTCGCCAAAATCTAACATTTTCACACAACACAATTTCGCCTGGCAAGATATTAAATTTCTCTAAGCCATCGATGATAAATCTTACTGGTTGACCGAGTAAATCTTGTAATCGCGCTGCAACAGGGGCTAAAGAAAATTCCTTAGTAAAATGCCCTTCATCAGGTCTACCCAGATGAGACAACAAAATAATTGCAGCACCTTTTGCCAAAGCACATTGAATAGTCGGTAATGCCGCCCGTATACGCGCATCACTGGTGATAACTCCTTTTGATAAAGGAACATTAAAATCCTCGCGAATAATGACTCGTTTGTTGTGCAAATCTAAATCTTTCAAGCTGATTAAAGCCATAAATAACCGCTTAAGCAAAGATTTTAGTTTAACTGAAAACTATCAAATAAACATTAGCCTTAAAAAAATAACCGCTGATTTTTACCATTTACACTGAAATTTAATCAAAAATCAGCAAAAATGATTGAGTAATTGATTCTCAGCGAAATTAACGATACCTTAATGGGGCTATGAAATCACTACTAGATTTGAAGATCCTTATTACACGGCCCGCTCATCAAGCACATGAGTTGGCTATTAAAATCAGACTCTCTAATGGAATAGCTATCTGTTTTCCTAGCTTAGAAATTGCACCAACTCCTATAAAGCCACTGACATTAGCACTAAAAAAATTACCGACTTACGATTTCGTCCTATTTATTAGCCCTAACGCGGTTTTTAAAACCGCCTATCCTATACATAAGCTTTGGCCCGACTGGCCTAAACACGTCAAAACAGTCGCGACAGGTCCTGGGACTGTATTGGCATTAAAACAACATAAGCTACCTACTGATTACTATCCCGAAAAAGATTTTAGTGGAACGGGCCTGTTAACACTACCTGCACTACAAGATCTAAGGCAAAAGAAAATTCTAATCCTGAAAGGGCAAGGTGGCCGCTTATATTTAGCAAAGGAGCTTAAATCGAGGGGGGCTCATGTCAACCGTCTAAACGTTTATAAACGTCAACTCCCTGACCCTGCTAAAAATAATATTCCCGATAAAAACGCAGTTGATGTCATTATTTGTACTAGTAACAGCGGATTAAAAAATCTTGTTCATTTGTTATATCCTATCTGGCAAGATATTTTGTTTGAAAAGCAACTGCTGGTAATAAGCCCACGTATTGCCGATAGCGCGAAAAAACTAGGTTTTGTCAAATCTCCTTTAATATCGGATAATGCGAGCAATACAGCTATTTTACAAACCTTGTTTTCCTGGCGGGAGCAATCTACATGGAATCACAGCCGACTACCCCGATCACAGAAAAAACCAAGTTAGAGGATAAAAAAAATTATCGTTCAGACCCAAAAACTCGTATCACGTGGTGTGCTATTGGTTTATTGTTCATCCTTTGCTTAACTTCATTTTTTATTCTGGGGGTTTTAGTATTAAAAAATAAAGACCAATTACTTGAATATCAACATCAACTATCCGAAATACAAACAAAAGTTTTGCAAAATCAAAACAACGATGAACACCTAAAAAACCATATAAGCCAGTTACAAAATTTCATAACAGAAAAATTCTCAGCAAATAATAACATTATATTACTCGCTAATGTTAAACAGCTGACGCAGCTAGCTCATTATAATCTCACTTATCTCCATAATTCAGACAGCGCCTTGATGGCATTAACATTTGCACAAAATCAATTGGACCAGATAATAAGCTCTGACTTTCGCTTAGAAAATCTGCGTGGTTTAGTAGCTAGCTCTATAGCTAGCTTAAAGGCATTACCTCATATTGATCTAGCGGCTACTTTAGCGCAACTACATGACTTACAAATGAAAATTTCGCAATTGCCTTTATTGTCAACGGCTATCCCTGTAACAACTATTACTAACGCCACAACAAATGGTCCGGAAGAAAAAAAATGGATTGGCGCGATTCGAGATAGCTTTAAAAGCTTTCGACAGCTAATAGTTATTCGCCGCCTAGACAAACCGATAGAACCTTTATTGCCAGAAGCAGAGCTACAATATTTACAACACAATCTACAATTATTATTACAGCAAGCACAATGGGCTTTATTACACGATGAACCTGCTATTTATCAGTCTAGCTTGCAGCAATTTCAAGAAAGCGTACAAACAAATTTTGCCTCTGATTCCGTTATAACCCAAACTATTATGCAAACTATTAACCAGCTCAAAAAAATAGATTTCCCAACTTTTCCTTTAAATTTAAATGCTATATTAGAAGTCCTTTACACTATAAAAGCAACGCCACCTACTGCCATGACTACCGCCAATCAAAAGGAAACCTCTTGATGTATCGGTTTTTTATATTCTTATTGGTCCTCGCTATTTCCGTTTGGATCGGCATTAAAATAACAACTGATCCGGGTTATGTATTAATTACATGGCATCACCTTGCCTTAGAAATGCCTTTATGGTTAATTGTACTTATTTTAATTACTGGTTTTATTTTATTTTATTATTTAATCCGTCTAATTAAATATTTGCTAGGATTACCCCAACATTGGTGTAATAATTTAAATAATAAACGCTTAAGTAAAATAGACGCTATCGACAGCCAACGTTTATTTACAATAATTTATCAAAAACCACAGAATTGGCAAAATATCTTAGCGGCTTTACCACAATTAGAAAAAAAATCCTGGATATCTAAACAACAAATTTTAAACTTACAGCAAGAAAGTTATGAAGGCTTATTAAGTGAAGAAAAATATACTGATAACTTGCTAACGCTCGAAAATACCTGGCGTAACTTATCTCCCGCATTAAAAAAAGATCCGATACTTTTCAATTTTTATATTAAAGCTCTCATAAGACACCATGAAGATACAAAAGCTGAATTGCTAATAACTAAACAAGTAAAAAAGCAATGGTTTGGCCCAATAGTTTCAAGCTACAGCCTTATTAAAAGTACTAATCCTACCCGTCAGTTAGCCTTAGCTGAAAAATGGCTTAAAAAACATCCGGATGACCCTTATTTGTTATTAAGTTTAGGTCGTCTCTGTAAACAAAGAAAGTTATGGGGTAAAGCGCGAGATTATCTAGAAAAGAGTTTAATTTATGACGCTTCTAACGCAGAAACTTATCTTGAACTAGGCGAACTGTTTGAAGGCTTAGAAGAACCGCTACGAGCATTAGAATGGTTTAAAAAGGGATTAACTAAAAAGAAGTCATAGGCGCGCCAAATCATACACATGATTTTTTAATACGATAATAACAGGCCAACCTCTTAATAGACGTCCTGTAAAAGGTGACCACTGACATTTAGTCTTCAGCTGTTTTTCTTCAACGCGTCTTGCTAAGGATAAATCAACTAAAACGTAATCATCCGCATAGTCGGGTAATTGAAATATTTCTTTCGCACGCCGTGAAGTTAAATCCACTATGTTCTTTAAGGAAAGTAAACCTTGATGATAGGCTTCGAGTAGTAATGGCAAAGTGGTCTCTATCCCTGGCACTCCTGAAGGACAACTACCATAAGGCCTTGCTTTTTCTTCTAGTGTATGTGGGGCATGATCAGAACCTATAGTGTCGATAATACCTGACTTTATAGCCTTAAACAGCGCATCTTGATGTTCTATGGATCGTAGTGGAGGATTCATAACAGCTTTCCCTTTCAAACTCGCATAATCATTTATATTTAAAAACAAATGATGTGGCGTTGTTTCGGCAAAAACAGGCAAGCCTTCCTCCTTAGCCTGTGCAATTAAATCAATTTCTTGACGCGTACTGGTATGCAAAATATACAAACGAGTTCCATACAAGCGAACTAACTGAATCGCTTTTTTTACCGCTATTGCTGCCGCAGTTTCATCACGAATTTTTGAATGTATTGCATAATTTAGTAATCCGTTATTTTTTTTTGCGTTTTCTTTTAATCGATATTCATCTTCGGCATGAACAGCCACTAACATGTTTTCTTTAGCCGCTATTTTAAATATAGCCTGTAAGCTTTCATCATCATCTATGACTAAGCCTCCTGTGCTACAACCCATAAAAACTTTGATACCGATTACTTGTCCTTTTACTTTGCTTATTTCATTCAGATGATGCTTATCAGCACCAAAGAATAAATGATAACGCAAAGGTATTTTCGCTTCTTTTAATTGAGCCTCAATAAGCGCTTTCTTTTCTTTTAATGCAATCTGGGTAACCGTAGGAGGTAAAGTGTTTGGCATGTCAAAAACTGTTGTATAGCCGCCTTTTATACTAGCCTTAGCCGCCGTTTTCCAATCTTCCTTATACTCTAATCCGGGTGTTCGAAAATGCACATGGGGATCAATTAACCCCGGCAATAATAATAAATGGCTAGCTTCTATGGTAATTTGCTGATTGCTAGCAATTTCAATATTTTGACGTTTATTTTCTACAGTTTGTATATTATTTATAGAGATCACAAATTAACTTCTTCAACTTGATCACGTTCAAATTGTTTTTCGCAATAAAAGCATCGAAGTTTAATGCGTTTTTGCGAACCCTCCAGTTTAAAACAAGCTCTAGACTCAAAACGATTAATACAATTTAAATTAGGGCACACCAAGACATCATGAATAGTTTCGGGTAATTGACAATTAATTTTTTCACTTACCTTAAAATTTTCAATTCGATTTATTGTAGCGCCCGGGGCAAAAATAGCGACTTGGTCAATTTCTTGGCGAGTAAGCGCACGATTTTCAATTTTAATTAAATCTTTTAATTTAAGTGTTTTACTCCTTAAATTAAGGCCTAAAGTAACACGTTGTTTACTATTTACCGCGTGCAATAAGCGCATAATTTTAAGTGACTGACCTGCTGGGATATGATCAATCACAACACCATTATCAATGGCGGAAACCAAACGAGTTTTAATCATAGCGGATAAATCCAAAAAATATTTTTTAAGATTCTATTTTCCCGAGTAATAAGGCCAAAATGGCTTGTCTTATATAAATTGCATTAGCAACTTGATTAAAGTAAAAGGCATAAGGCAACTTATCAATTAATTTATCGATCTCACCGGCTCTTGGTAAAGGATGTAAAATTTTCAAATTAGTTTTAGCTTTTTTTAACTTATCAGGGGTTAAAACATACTGACTTTCAAACAATTCATGCTCGGATTCAGTAAATCTTTCTCGTTGTAAGCGCGTCATATATAAAATATCAACTCTAGAAATAACTTCATCTAAGTTTGAGTGAAAAGAAAATCGAATACCTTGATGCTTTAATTCATCACATAGTGCTTCCGGCAATGCCAATAAGGAGGGCGCAAGCAAAAATAGGCGCATATTAAATAATGCACAAATTTGTAATAAAGAATGAATTACCCGCCCATACTTTAGATCACCGACTAAAGCGATAGACAAACCTTCTAAATTTCCTTGCGCTTCCTGGATAGTGAATAAATCGGCTAAAGCCTGGGTAGGATGTTGATTGGCACCATCTCCCGCATTAATAATAGGTTTATCGGATACCTCTGCCGCTAAACGTGCCGCTCCTTCGCGTGGATGTCGAATGATAATCAGATCGGCATAATAAGAAATTGTCCTAATAGTGTCGCTTAAATCTTCACCTTTTTTAGTAGAAATGTTTTCACTATTAGAGAAACCTATAACTTGTCCACCTAAACGTAAAGTAGCCGTTTCGAATGATAAACGTGTACGCGTTGAGGGCTCAAAAAAACAATGGGCTACTATCTTATTAAGAAGATATTTTTTAGGAGGTTTTTTCTTGAATTTTTTGGCCAGCTTTAATATTAGATTTATTTCGGTTAGTGAAAGATCACGAATTGAAATAATATCCTTATCAAAAAATATATTAGACATAAATTCACTCACGATTCAAATTAAATCAATCAATTATTCTTACCGACTAAGCTTTGCCAAGACTCCACAGACAATTCTTTACCCCACAAACTGACTAAACATTGCAAAATGATCTGTGTAATCTGAGCATTGGTAATCAAAGGAATATGATGATCAATAGCTAAACGTCGAATCAAAAAGCCATCAGTTTGCTGTAACCCAGTCGAGGAACTTGGAATATTAATAATTCCTGCTATTTTACGCTGGGTAATTAAATCTTTTATATTCGGTTTCTTTGCCTCACTGGTTTTATTAACAAAATAAGAGGCAATCCCATGTTGACTTAAAAATTGATGGGTTCCCTCGGTACTATAAATAAGCCACCCCTTTTCATCTAACTGTTTTATCCAGGGTAAAAATTTCATTTTATAACTATCTGCAATACTTAATAATAACTTCTTCTCTCCGATGGTTTGATCGGTTGCCAGCCATGCTTTGTAAAAAGCTTCCACCAAATCTTCCGCAATACAGGCCACCTCACCCGTAGAAGCCATTTCAACTTGCGCCACTGGATTGGCGCCTTTTAAACGACTATAAGAAAATTGCGCTGCTTTTACGCCGACATAGTCTAACTCTAAGGTTTCATAATGTTTGGGTTGATGCTTATTAAGCATTACTTCTGTTGCTATTTGTATTAAATTATGACCTGTTACCTTAGAAACAAACGGGAAAGAACGCGAAGCACGTAAATTACATTCAATGACTTGAATATCATTATTTTTAGCAATAAATTGGATATTAAAAGGGCCTGTGATATGCAATGCTTTTACAATTTTACGCGCGATTCTTTTAGTGCGGCGTATGGTTTCCAAATACAATTTCTGCGGCGGCAGCACAACTGTTGCATCACCAGAATGGACGCCCGCATTTTCAATGTGTTCTGAAATTGCTTCAATAACAATATTGCCCTGCTTTGCAACACCATCTATCTCTAATTCTTTCGCTTCCTGAACAAATTTAGAAACGACTACCGGATAATCTTGCGAAACTCGCGCGGCTGCCTGTAAATGTTGTTCTAAAGATTCAGCATCAAATACAACGTTCATCGCAGAACCAGATAAAATATAAGAGGGTCTTATCAAGACTGGATAAGCTACTTTTGCTGCAAATGCTTTTGCCTTACTTAAACTGCTAATACGTTCCCAGGATGGTTGATCAATACCCAATGTATTTAATAATGCAGAAAATTTTTCACGATTTTCAGCTCGATCAATAAAGCGTGGATCCGTACCCAATAAATGATAACCCGCTTTTGCTAAGGGTACTGCTAAGTTATTAGCAATCTGCCCACCCACGGAAACGATAATACCTTTTGCTGATTCAAAATCTACAATATCCTGGACACGTTCAAAGCTAAGCTGTTCAAAATAAAGCCGATCTGATTCATCATAATCAGTTGACACGGTTTCAGGATTCGAATTGATAATAATAGCTATTTCTTTCAATCGGCGTAACGTTTGTGCGGTATTAACTGCACACCAATCAAACTCAACGGATGAACCAATCGAATAAGGACCAGAACCTAATACAACAATAGGTCTGTGTACAGCGGGAGCAATATCATGTTCAACCCCATGATACGTTAAATAAAGATAATTCGTTTGCGCAGCAAATTCGCCAGCTAATGTATCGATTTGTTTCACAAAAGGAACAATGCCATATTTTAAGCGTAAACATCGAATTTGTTTTTCTGACTTACTTTTTGCTTTAGCAATAAAGCTATCTGAAAAACCAGCTTGCTTTAGCTGATAGAGTAGCTGCTTATTTAGCTTTTGCTGATTTAACTGCTTTTCTAATTCGGTTAATCCATAAATATGTGACAAAAACCAATAATTAATTTGTGATAAATTTTGCGCTTGTACTACTGTGCCGCCATTTTTAAAAAATTGATATAAAGCAAATAAACGCCTATCCGTGGCAAATTGTATTTCATTACGAGGATTATCAATTACTTCGGGATAATCCATTAAACAGGAAGCGCCTTTATTTAACATTCCAACCGCTTTTTGTAGTGCTTCTGGAAATGATCGCCCTATCGCCATCACCTCACCGACACTTTTCATCTCCGTACCAATCGTTCTTTCGGCTGCTTTCAATTTATGTGTATCCCAACGCGGAATTTTTACCACAATGTAATCGAGTGCGGGTTCAAAATAAGCACTTGTCACCTGAGTTACACTATTTTTTATTTCGCATAGGTGATATCCCAATGCTAACTTAGTGGCAATAAAAGCTAAAGGATAGCCGGTCGCTTTAGACGCCAAAGCACTCGAACGCGATAAACGCGCATTCATTTCGATAACCCGGTAATCGCCATTTTTAGGATTAATGGCAAATTGAATATTACATTCGCCAATAATGCTAAAATGGTTAGCCACTTGCAAGGCTATATTGCGCAATATCTGATGCTGCTCGTTACTTAAGGTCTGTGCAGGCGCAACAACAATACTTTCACCGGTATGGATTCCCATCGCATCCATATTTTCCATATTACAAATCGTTAAAGCATTACCCCCTATATCACGTACAATCTCATATTCAAATTCTTTCCATCCAAATAAATATTCTTCTATTAATATTTGCGGCGCTGCGGCTAAGCTTTCTTGCGCGCGCAGCTCAAGCATTTCTCGATTAATAATTTTCCCGGAACCCAATCCACCTAAAGAAAAACCTGAGCGCAACATAATAGGGTAACCTATCTTCTCTGCCGCATTGAGCGCTTCGGCAACGTTTTTTACAACAAAACTAAGCGGTGATTTTATGCCTATCTTTGCTAAAGCGGCTTTAAAAAGATCTCTATCTTCTGTTTGACGAATAGACTCAACCGCTGTACCTAATACAGCTATCTTATATTTTTTTAATATTTTTTTTTCTTCTAATTCTAAACCTAAATTTAGTGCAGTTTGTCCTCCAAAACCAAGTAATAGACCATCTGGTTTTTCCTTAATAATAATTCGTTTAACCGTGTTGAAATTTAGCGGCTGCAGATAGATTTCATCCGCTAAACTGGAATCAGTCTGAACAGTTGCAATATTTGGGTTAATTAATATTGATCTAATATTTTCTTCTTTGAGTGCCTTAATTGCTTGCGAACCAGAATAGTCAAACTCTCCTGCTTGCCCAATACGCAATCCACCAGAACCTAAAATTAGAATTTTTTTACCATTAAATCGTTGTGTTTTCATAATTTTTATAACATGCGATAAAAACGTTCAAATAACCATTGGGTATCAGTGGGCCCTGGTGCTGCTTCGGGATGAAACTGTACGGAGAAAAAAGGATCCTTTTTATGTTCAATACCTGCAATTGAAGCATCGTTTAGATTACGAAATAATACCCGCCAATCTTTAGGTAAGGTTTTTTCATCAACAGCATAACCATGATTCTGTGAGGTTAAATAACAACGTTTTGTAGGCAAGTAAAGACAAGGTTGATTTTGAGAACGATGGCCAAAAATTAATTTGTAGGTTTTAGCACCGACTGCTAGAGCCATTAATTGTGTTCCTAAACAAATACCAAAACAAGGCTTTTTTCTAGCCAGTGCTTTTTTTAAAATAGCAATCGTTTGTTCACATCGTTGCGGATCACCGGGTCCATTCGAAACAAAAACCCCATCATAGTCTTCTTGACTATAATCATAGTCATAAGGCACGCGCTTAATTTTTAGCGGAAATTGTAGTAAACAACGCAGTATATTTTCCTTTAGTCCACAATCTACAACTATAATAGTTTTTCCGTGCTCGCCATAATAACGGGGTTCACTAATTGTAACTTGCTTTACCCAATCGATTGTTTCAAACTCAATAAAATCGCTAGTAGGTTCATCGAGGTGAGTAATAATAATACCCGGGGTGACACCTTTCTCTCTTAAACAATGTGTTAAAGCTCGCGTATCAACACCGGTAATATAAGCTACATTTTCAGCTTCTAAGCAATTTAACAGTGAGCTTTGTGCGCTATGATTCGAATAAAAAGGGGCTAACTCGGAAGTCACTATAGCCTTTACTTGTATCTTGTCAGATTCCCAGGTATTACGCGCGGAAACACCATAATTTCCGATCAAAGGGTAAGTAAAACATAATATTTGGCCCGCATAAGAAGGATCGGTTAAAGACTCGACATAACCCTGCATTCCTGTATTAAATATAACCTCGCCAGACATTTCAGGTGTTTGTGTCGATGGAGCAAATCCAGTAAAACTTTCTCCTGTTTTTAACACTAAGCGCGCTGATACTCTTTTTTTCATGATCGCATCTGTTGATGAAATTGATAAGCTAGATAGGGATTCCACATCATGCCGGTTGCCGAAAGGGCAATATCGGCCCCGACATTAAAAAATTCGTTAAAATGTTCCGGTAAAGTAATTCCACCCATACCCAGAATAACTAAATCTAATTTTTCTTTTTGATTAATGTGCGCCAATTTTTCAATACATTGGACGGCTAATTTACGAATAGGATAACCTGACACACCACTATAAATTCGCTGTCCAAACACAGGAAGTTTCATCCTATCTAATACCCGCATACTTATTGAATTTATAGCGCTGATCCCTCTCGCCCCAGCACGTGCCGCTGCCATTAATAATTTATGTAAAAAATCGCGCTCGCGCATTAAACCCAGTTTAATTAATATCGGAATATCCGCTACACTTTTGACAACCTGTTTAGTTATTTCGTATACGCATTCAGCATTCCAATAGAGCGGCTCACCTGACTTTAATAAATTGGGGCAAGATAAATTGAGCTCAATAATATCTGCACCCGACTCCTTGGCAATTAAAGCCGCTGCAGCAAAATCTTGTGACATGGATTCAAGCGAGGCTCCTTCACCGTAAACAGAGACAATCAAGACTTGTCCTTCTGATAGGCTTTTTTTTGTAAGTGCGATATCTTCCTTAACCCGTGCAGACTCTAAACAAGCATTACCAAAAGAATTACTAATAGCAATTTTATCGACTGTTTTCTGCGGCTTATCATCGACATAAACGGCTTGTTCTAAATCCGAATAATCTAATAATTGATCCCTATTGATATGCACAATATTAGGTAATGGATGCGGCGCATGAGCTTGACGCCGAATGGTTTTGTAGGTCAACACGTCAAAACCTAGCTGGGCCAATAATACAATTCCTTTTCCAGTTGTGACAGGACACGCGGCGGCACCAATTCGCGAGGCCAAGGGATAGCCTAACAAAGAAGACCATTTTGTTTTCGCTGGCCAAGACCGGATAGGGATATTTACTGATGAAAAAGAAAAATTGCTGAAGTTTTCTTCAAAGGTTTTATTAATGTCATAAAGAGGCGACGAAACGCTCAACATGCGATTATGCTAGAAATAATTTCGCCTATTTAAACCGATTTTAAAAAAAATACCAAGTCTTTTATACATACTAAAAATTTTAGTTGGTGCCGAGGAGAGGACTCGAACCTCCAAGGGTTGCCCCACAAGTACCTGAAACTTGCGTGTCTACCAATTTCACCACCTCGGCAAGGAATTCTACAGAGCGAGTCATTCGCTAAAAAAATATTTAGCGAATAATATCTGCTTCCAACCAAGCTCTCAAGTCTCCTTGCAAGAGGGAACTTGTTATTTAATTACGAATGCACTTCGGCTTCCACTTCGATTTCTTCGATATCTTTCATAGTTAAACGAATTCGACCTTGTCTATCTATTTCTAAGACCTTAACTTTAACAATTTGACCTTCGCTTAACACATCACTCACTTGCTCAACCCGCTCATTAGAAATCTGTGAAATATGAACCAAACCATCACGGCCGGGCAATACATTAACAAAAGCACCGAAGTCAGTGAGTTTAACGATTGCACCCTCATAAATACGGCCTACTTCTACTTCTGCTGTCACTTTCTTAATACGCTCTATTGCGTTTTGGCAAGCTTGTAAATCAGATGTCGAGATACGAACGACCCCATCATCACTGATATCGATTAAGGTTCCTGTTTCTTCGGTAATAGCACGAATTGTTGCTCCACCTTTACCGATTAAATCACGAATTTTTTCTGGATTTATTTTTAAAGTAGTAATGCGAGGAGCATAAGGAGAAACCTCAATACGTGGTTCAGCCAGGGTTTGTTGCATAATATTTAATATATGCAGGCGACCCTCTTTTGCCTGATTCAATGCCATTTTTAAAATTTCTTCGGTAATCCCATCAATTTTAATATCCATTTGCAAGGCCGTAACGCCATCTGTTGTCCCAGCCACTTTAAAATCCATATCTCCTAAATGGTCTTCATCACCTAAAATATCGGTTAATACGGCAAAATTATCGCCTTCTTTTATTAATCCCATCGCAATACCTGCAACATGCTTCTTTAAAGGGACACCTGCGTCCATTAAAGCGATGCTCGCGCCACAAACAGTTGCCATGGAACTAGAACCATTTGATTCAGTAATCTCAGAAACAACCCGTAACACATAAGGAAAATCGGACTCACTAGGTAATACCGCGCGTAAAGCCCGCTTCGCTAAATTACCATGCCCAATTTCACGTCGCTTGGGGCTTCCCATTTGACCTGTTTCACCAACACTGTAAGGAGGAAAATTATAGTGCAACATAAAGGTTTCACGCCCTTCTCCATCTAAGGCCTCTACCGTCTGCGCATCTCTATCGGTACCTAATGTCGTTACGACTAATGCCTGTGTCTCACCTCTAGTAAATAAAGCGGAGCCATGGGTACGCGGTAAAAATCCCGGTTTAATCGTAATAGGACGCACTGTTTTTTTATCGCGTCCATCAATACGCGCCGCTCCTGCTAAAATACGATCACGAACTATTTTTTCTTCTATGTTGGCTAGCAATAGCTGAATAGCTTTGCTAGTAATTCCTTTTTCTTCATCTACCCACTGGGTAATAACATCTTCTCGTAACTTATCCAGTTTAAGCTTGCGCGTCAGCTTTTCTGAAATTTGATAGGCTTCAGTTAATGGAACTTGTACCGCTTGTGTTATCTTTTGTTCCGTATCAGAATCTAATAGAGCGCTGGTAGTTTGCACATCCCAGGCGGGTTTGCCCGCTTCTTGAGCCAGTTCTTTTATAGCTTGAATGATGCCTTGCATTTGTTGATGTCCAAATAATATGGCATTCAACATCACTTCTTCAGGAAGTTCCGCGGCTTGGGATTCTACCATTAATACCGCACGTTCGGTCGCCGCTACGACCAAATCTAAATCTGATGTTTCAAGCTGCTTAAAGCTTGGATTTAAGATGTATTGGCCTTCGAGATAACCGACTCTTACTGCCGCTATCGGACCTTTGAAAGGAAGTCCTGAGAGCGATAACGCCGCTGAAGCACCAATCAATGCAGGAATATCAGCATTGATATCTGGATTTGACGACATAACAGTCGCCACAATTTGTACTTCATTGTGAAATTCCTGAGGAAATAATGGCCGTATCGGTCGATCAATTAATCGTGAGGTTAATATTTCTTTTTCAGTGGGGCGACCTTCTCGTTTGAAGTATCCACCTGGGATTCGACCGGCTGCATAAGTACGTTCTTGATATTGAACTGTCAATGGGAAAAAGTCTCTTTCTTCACCTATAGCTTGTTTGTTACCTACAACGGTCACTAAAACAGTTGTACCACCTAAACTTACCAAAACGGATGCGGTAGCTTGACGGGCAACAGCGCCTGTTTCTAAAATAATTTCCTGTGAACCAAACTGCACGACTTTCTTTATAGAATTAATTAACACGCTTACATTCCCTCAAAAAAAACAAATGGGCGAGAATTACCGCCCATTGATACGAATAAAATATCTTCAACTGTTAACTGAAGAATATTAACCCTGAGCCTAACCACGCAAACCAAGTTGTTTAATCAGCGTTAAATAACGCTGTAGATTCGCGGTTTTAAGGTATTTTAATAATCTGCGACGCAAAGCAACCTTCTTTAATAAGCCTTGTCGTGAATGATTATCTTTTTTGTGCACTTGAAAATGACCATTTAGCTGTTCGATAGCACCAGATAATAAAGCAATCTGAGCCTCTGGCGACCCTGTATCCCCCGGAGAACGCTGATATTTAGCCAATATCTCACTTTTAGCCAACATATAACCTTTTACCTCTTCATAAATGAACCCGCTATTCTATGCATAATCCCCCCAACTGACAAGGGATATCTTTGCCTATCCCATCTGTATAAAGCTTGTTTATCCACCAATATCTCCCGTATCTCCCGTTACAGAGATAATTTGTAAGATAATGTGTAAAATACTGACACTTAAGCGCATAGATCCCATGCCATTAAGGCTCCCACCTAAAATCCTACAAAAATAGCATCATTACTTAATATCAGCGCTATGTCATGTTAGAATACCCACCCCGCGCTGACCGCTATCTTATCCTCGTTTGCCAGCGATGGAAATTATAAGCATGGACAGGTAAAATTACCGCTAACTAATAAAGTGAAAATGACATGAAAACTAGTAGCATGAGTAAAATTCTTAAAGGATTAATGGCTGAGTTAGGAATCAATGAATCAGAACTAGCGCGTCGAACCGGCATAGGCCAGCCAGTCGTGCATCGAATTTGCTCTGGAGAAACCGATAATCCTAAAGTCGCTACCTTAAGCCCCATTGCAAATTTTTTTGCTATCTCTATTAGCCAGTTAATCGGCGATGAACCTTTATCGCCTGAGCGCATACCCGGCACTTTTAACCCGGATGCCCAAGGTTGGCGTCAAATTCCATTGCTAGCTTGGAATCAAGTACTACATTGGCCAAACCTCACTGAAAAATTAGCCCCTTTACCGACTATTTCCACTGATATTGAGTTGGGACAACATGCTTATGCTGTCTCTACCAGAGATACCACAATGGAACCTCGCTTCCCAGAAGGCACCATACTCCTTATAGACCCTAACCTAAAACCTAATAGCCTTGACTTTGCTATCGTCCATGTGGAAGGTTATGACTTACCCAATTTTAAACAGGTTTTAATCGATGGCGGGCATACTATTCTTAAACCACTTAATACTGATTTTAAAACCTTATTATTAGATAAACCGCATAAATTTTTAGGTGTCATGGTGCAATCCAGAATGGACTTTAAAAAGAAAAAATAATCGCCTGAAATGAATAAGTAAATTTAACCATGAATCTAAAAAAGCGCACTGCTATTTTTCAACGTTTTCATGCTAACAACCCACATCCAACAACCGAACTAATTTACTTTTCACCCTTTGAGCTATTAATTGCTGTTATCCTTTCTGCTCAAGCAACCGATAAATCGGTAAACAAAGTAACACAAAGATTGTTTACTGTCGCAAACACCCCTAAAAAAATAGGGCTCTTGGGTCTAGCTAATTTAAAAAAATATATAAAAACAATCGGTTTATATAATACTAAGGCCAAAAACATTCAACAAACCTGTAAAATTTTGTTGAATCAGTATCAGGGAAAAATACCTGATGATCGCGATAGATTGGAAAGCTTACCCGGTGTTGGACGAAAAACAGCAAATGTCATTCTCAATACGGCTTTCAATCAAGCTACGATTGCTGTCGATACGCATATTTTTCGGGTATGTAATAGAACAGGCCTTGCTCCTGGCAAAACCCCTTTAGCTGTTGAAAAAGCCTTACTAAAAGTCGTTGCAAAAATTTATTTAAAAAATGCTCACCACTGGTTAGTATTACATGGACGCTATACCTGTTTAGCACGAAAACCTAAATGTCCCGAATGTATTATTAAAGATCTCTGTGAATACCACAAAAAAACGACCCTTCCTTCCATTCACTAAGGTCTTCCTTACAGTAAACCTTTTTATTCTACAAGTTGGTTTTATTTATTCGCGAAACACCTAATTAATTGGATTTTTTCGTCAAGATATCTTGTAAAATTGCATCTACTCCTAGTTCCTTTAAATTCTGCGCTGCTAAGATCCCTAATTTTTCCGCATCGCAAATAGCGCCTTGTTTTTCTACTTTAATTAATACCGTTCCATCAGGTTTTCCAACCAAAGCTTGCAAGCTGATTTGCTTGCCGGGCAAAAAAGTGGCATAAGCGGCGATCGGCACTTGGCAACTACCACCTAACTCTCGACTCAAAACCCGCTCTGCTATCACGCAATAATAAGTCGGCCTATGCGTTAACTCCGAAATATAGGCTAGGCTATCACGATCATCGGCTCGACATTCAATCCCTAAAGCACCTTGACCAGGCGCGGGTAAAAAATAACTCGTTTCTAAGTACTGACTAATACAATCTACTTTTTCTAATCGAATAAGGCCTGCTGCTGCTAAAATAATAGCATCAAATTCGCCAGCAGCTAACTTCTCTAAACGAGTCCCTACATTACCTCTTAGTAAAGCAATCCTTAGATCAGGACGCAAAGCCATTAGTTGGGATTGACGCCGCAAACTTGAAGTGCCCACATAAGCACCCGGGAGCAATTGATTTAATGCTTGATTTGATTTGGCAATCAGTACATCTCTGGGATCTTCACGCTTGCAAATTGCACCTAAGACCAGACCTTGTTGCAAATCCATCGGTAGATCTTTCATAGAATGAACCGCTATATCAGCTCGTCCTTCAAGTAAAGCCATTTCTAATTCTTTAACAAAAAGGCCTTTTCCTTCTAATTTATTTAGACTACCTTGCCGCCTATCTCCTTCTGTCAGTAAAGGAAGTAATGTGATGGTTAAAAATGGGAAAATTTTTTCTAATTGTGCTTTAATCGAATTAGCTTGCCAATAGGCCAAGGGGCTTTTCCGAGTCGCAATACGCAAAGATTTGTTCTGACTCAAAATTTGCCTCAAGCTATTAATAATTTTTCAGTTGAGTTTCTTTGATCAGCTGATCCTTTTGTTGCCACAACTCATTCAATTTCTTTTGAAAACTGATACGAAACTGACGATCATCTTGGTAATCACCTAACCAATCTTTGCTAATAGGTATAGTCTCTATATTCACTGTTATTTTTTTAATACTTCCTGATAAAAAATCAAATAAGCTAGCTTGGTGCGGAGGATAGATAATCGTTACATTTAGGATTTTATGAAAAAAATCCCCTAAAACAGCGAGACTAAATGCAATGCCTGCCGCTTTGGGGCGAAGCAAATATTGATAAGGCGACGCTTGCCGACCATGTTTTTCTTGCGAAAACCGCGTCCCTTCAACAAAATTGGCAACCGTAGTAGGTATTGCCTTAAACTTTAAGCTAGCCTTTTTAGTCGCATCAACATCCTTGTTTTTAAGTTCAGGATGCTTTGCCAGTACTTCTTTACTGTATCGATGCATAAACGGAAAATCCAATAACCAGCATGCCCAACTTGCGACAGGCATGGTCCAAAGCAACTCTTTTTTAAGAAAAAATTTTAAAGGTGGGATCTTACCGCTAAAAATATACTGTAAAACCAGTATGTCAGCCCATGATTGGTGATTAGAAATAAGTAAATACCACTCACGATAACACAGTTGTTCAAGTCCTTTCACGTCCCATACCGTGGGAATCGTGTATTTTAGAATAAGATGATTACTGTGCAACCAACAGGCATGCAACCTTTCCATCAATCTTTTGCCCACCCGACGCCAAGCTTTTAAAGGAATAATAAAACGTAATAAACCTACACTAGCTAATAATATAAACCATCCGGTAAGAATAATTAGATATATTACAGCGGTGATAACCACTCTTAAGCCTTTAAACAGATTGCTCATAAATATACTTCGCGCATCCCTATTAGTTGTCAGTGCACACAAGAAAATAAGAAAGATTTTCGCTGTACAAATAACAGAAAATGTTGAAATAAATTTTTTGATGCCAAAACAAACCTAAACGCGCGATAGCTAAAGCCATCGACTTCTAAATTAACCACCTTTTCTCTATTCAAAACCTCAGCCTTTATTGAATAATAAGTTGGTACGATCCACTAAATTACGCCATAAACCGCCTTTAGCTAGGCTTTCTAATGCAACCAGTGGCGCTGAGCTAATGGGTTTATCATTTAACACCACATTAATTTGTCCAACGACATCGCCATCTTTGATAGGTGCTTTTAAATTAGGCATAAAAGCCATTGTGGTAGTAGGTAGTTTATTTTGCCCGAAAGGCAGTGTGACATAGAGATCCTGAGCTAAACCGACTTTGACTTGAGGGCGTTGACCAAACCAAATGCGAGTCGTCGTTAAGCCGGTATGCGCACTATACAATTTACGTGATTCAAAAAAACGAAATCCGTAAATCAGTAATTTTTGACTACCTTGCGCACGCATTTGATCTGAAGGCGCTCCCATTACTATCGTAATCAGACGTAAGCCATTTTTTTGACCCGATGCCGCTAAACAAAATCCTGCTTCATTAGTATGACCCGTTTTAATGCCATCTATATCCGTATCACGCCATAATAAGCGATTTCGATTAGGTTGCTTAATCCCATTATAGGAAAACCATTTTTGTGAATACCATTTATAATCTTCAGGAAAATCCAGAATTAACGCTCGCGCTAAAATCGACATATCCCGCGCTGTTGTATAATGATTAGGGTCTGGCAGACCATCTACATCAACAAAATGCGTATTTTTCATCCCGAGTCTTGCCGCTTCCTGATTCATTAAATTAACAAATGACTCTTGACTCCCTGCAATGTACTCTGCCATCGCAACGCAAGCATCATTACCTGAATCCACTATGATCCCTTGCATTAAATCTTGCACACTAACCTTATCACCGACCTTCACAAACATCTTGGAACCACCTGTTTTCCAAGCCGCTTCACTAATACTGACTAGATCATTAGGATGAAATCGACCTTGTTGTAAAGCCATCGAAACAACATAAGAGGTCATCATTTTTGTTAGACTAGCTGGCGCTACACGCTCATCGATATTCTCATTTGCTAAAATTTTACCGCTATAGGCATCCATCAATAAATAAGCCTTCGCATTTATGCTAGGCGGAACTGGAGTCAATATGGGTTGTGCCGCAGCAGGTGCTGTAATAGGGATAACAGGATCCGCTGCGCTCACTGAACTTATGAGTCCGGCCATTAAGAATATTAAGGTCGGGAATAGTGAATATCGCTTAAACATAGTGTGAACACCTTATACAGTTTAAAAGTGATGCTGTTTTAGTTTATATATTAATATTAGCTTTTAATCGAAGTCCAGACAAAAATCACCTTAAAAGCCATTTTAGTAACCAAGTAATATACTGCAATTAATTGATTTTTTATAGGATATTAATTTTTTTTAGCTAAAAATTACTATAAAATTTTTTTATGGCTGAATATTACATACAATGTATTATGTTTTTTAAACTTTATTTTCGCTCTAAGCTCAGATAAACTGCCCATACGGAGTTTCGGGTAGTTCACCACGCTTAAACAGATAAAAAAATCTATAATTATTTACAATAGTCATGAGTAAACCGCATCTAAAAATAGCCGAATCAGCTAACGCTTTCTTTCAAAATGCCGTACTTAGCATTATCTTCGTATTTAACTCTAATATTAACTATATTCGAGCCATCTTTGAAAAAACACTGGCTCCGATTTTATTTCCACTCGTTATTATACCCGATGCTATAGCGAGTTTATTCGTACTTTATCGCTTCGTTAGCGCCAAAAATAAAAATCTAGGCAAAACCTTTGATTTGATTCATGCGCCTATCAAAACAGCTTTGGTTTTCACCGCTGTTTTGCCGGTCTTAGTTTAATATTTGTACAAAGTTTTTTTCTTACCGCGGTAGGCTCTAGTATTATTTACCATGCGGGTTTATCTATTTATCATGCCTATCATTGGTATCAGGCCACAAAAGAAACTCCGGTCGAAAAGCTTCATAAAGCTAATGCGCTTAACAATCTTATTTCTACCGCTGTAGGAAGTATCGCCATTACAGGGATTATACTCACTATGGTAGTAGCACCCTATCTAGGCGCAATTTTCTTAGCATTCGCAGGAATAGCGACCGCTGGTATTATTGACGATCTTTGCAATCTATAGAAACTTTAAAAATCCTGATCTCACACCACAAACATCTGAAACAGCTTTACCACAAACGGATACAACAGAGTCTATTCCTCATTATTCCAACGCTAACTATTATCATCGCGAATTTCGTTCTAAAAAAATAACGGGTCTTCAAGAAACGGATAAAAAATTTATTTTAGGTGCAATTTCTAGTAAAAAGAAAAGCCTAGAAGCGCAAATAAACCAACCTAAAAGAAGTTTTTGGCGATACCTTTGCTCAGAAGATTCAAAGCGCCAGGCTAAAATAAAATATCTCGACGCTCTTCACTCAACATTAAATACAAATTCACACGATAATTTGCTTCCACTTGCTCCTAACAGTGCCTTCCAATCCTTTTTCAAAGCAGTAGGAGGTGTTGAGGATATCGCCGAAGCGGCTCAAAAATACCTTCAACAAAGTGCCAGATAGAGCTTTTCACAGCCCTTTTAATGCCTCACAAGCTGGGAAGCCTATTAAAGGTGAGAGTTCCAACAGGATCTCATGGCAAATTTTGCAGCTCGACTGAGGGGGCGCAATCGTTAAATGATAGAAAATAGTCCTTTATAAGCCATTGTTCGACTAACACGCTTTACTTACAATCAAATATTAGGTATTTAATTGACCTAATATGATAATAACAATAAGACTGATTATAGCGAGGCTAGCTGTTTTAGCCGTACTCTTTACCTCCCTAGTGAATGCTACTAGCGAGCCTCGAGTGATTTATCAAATACAAGGCTTAAATCAAGATCTGGTTCGTGTTGTTCAGCAACACCTTGACCAGAGCTTACAAGCCTCCAGTCGCCTACCTAACGAAGGGGGCATTCAGCACTGGTATCAGCAGTCTAGCGCTGATGTTCAGCATATTTTGGCCGCTTATGGTTACTTTAAACCCTCAATTCACCCTTCATTAAAACAAAAAGGGGGTAAATGGTATGCCAACTATCAAATTTCGCTAGGCCCCCCCTTAAAGATCACGACATTAGAGGTCTCGGTTCAAGATCAGAAGAAAAATGATGTGCAAATAGAAAAATTACTAACTGACTTTCCGATACATCAAGGCGATATCTTTTCCAGTGAACGTTATGAACAAGCTAAACAGTTATTACTGACTACGGCCATTGCCCAAGGCTATCTTTCCGCCTATTTTAGCCAACACACTATTCTCATCAATCGTAAATCTTACACAGCCCACATAACACTGATATTAAATAGAGGTCCGCGTTACTATTTTGGTCCTATTATTTTTCAGCAATCGATTCTTAAGGACAGTTTATTAAGACGCTATATTCCTTTTAAAATCGGCGACCCTTACTCCTCTAGCCAACTATTAAACTTACAAGAAAATTTAAATAACAGTGGTTATTTCAACAATGTATCCATTGATGATGTTAAAACACACAAACAAGCTCTACCGGTTACATTTAAATTAACACCGCGACCCTCTCAACAATATACGGCAGGAATAGGCTACAGCACCGACCTTGGAATACGTGGAACTTTAGGCTGGGAGTCGCGTTATCTGAATAAATCTGGTCATCGCTTAAATATCATCAGTCAATTCTCGAAAATACAAAGCAGCCTACAAATGACTTATCGCATTCCAGGAAAACATCCTAATACAGATAATTATAATATTAATTATGTGATTGTAAGGAAAAAACTAACGCAAGTTGTTAGCACGACCCAACAATTAGGCATTGCCAACATAGCTCAATGGAGAGGCTGGCAACGGAATCTATTTTTAAATTATCAAATTGAGCGCTTTAATTATTTAAATAGCAAAACAACTAAAGCCCATTTATTGACTCCAGGTATCAATTTTTCACGTAGTAGGTTCGATAACGCACACTTTGCGCTTCATGGTTATCGTCTGAATCTCAGATTACAAGGCGCTGATCAACATCTGCTATCCAATACAAGTTTCTTACAAACCCAATTACAAGGGAAATACATACTAAGCTGGAATCAAAATAGTCGATTGCTTTTGCGCGGTGACATGGGTTATACCCTGACATCTAATCTGAGCGACTTTCCTCCTTCTTTACTTTTTTATGCCGGTGGCAGTCAAAGCCTACGTGGCTATGCTTATCAATCTTTAGGGCCTGGACGCTATTTAATGCTAGGAAGCGTTGAATATCAACATCGACTCATTAACAATTTTTATGGAGCAATCTTCTTTGATGCCGGAAATGCGGTTAATAATTTTCCACTTAATCTACAAAAAGGAGCGGGTCTTGGTCTGGTTTGGTTATCGCCGTTAGGTCCTATGGAGGTCACCGCCGGTAAAGCATTAAATCTACCAGGTCGCCCTATAAGACTACAATTTACCATGGGGTTTGATCTATTATGAGTCATAAGAAACGCTCATGGGTTCGATGGTCTGTAAAAAGTTTTATAGCCTGCGCTCTTTTACTCGGCAGCTACTTATTTCTAAACTCAGAAAAAAGCTTGGAAATTGCGGTGCAATTAGGTAAAGCATTCTTGCCAGGTGATCTAAAAATCGCCGCACTACATGGATGTTTATTAGGCCCTATTCAGATAAAAGAACTGCATTATACCGACACTGATACTCAGCTTTCTATTTCTTTGGCACAATTTGATTGGCACTGGAGCAGTCTATTACAAGGTCAATTAAACTTGAACCCGTTATACATAGATAAATTAAAACTTTTTATAAAAGAAAATAAGCAAAAAAAAACCGAATCCAAGCAAAAAGCTATTTTGCTTAGGAAAATTCTAAAGCACCTAAAATTTAATTCTGTTGATATCCAGCAAATAAATATTCGCACTGACACAGCCAATTTCATATTGCAAGGTTCCCTACATCAACAATGGCAGCTAAATTGGCAATTAAATATCGCTAAGATCGCCGATTTTATTCCAAATTTACGTGGAAAACTTGCTTTGCAGGGGAAGATAAGCGGCGCGCAAGGCTACCCTGAGTTTTATGTAACGTCGCAGAAAACCAATTTGAAATGGCAAGATTGGCAACTGAAGCAAATTCAAACGGTACTCGATATAGATACGGCTAAAAACAAAAAATGGCTATTTGATGTAAAAATCACCCAACTTAATAACAAAACGCTTATATTAACTCCGCTACAATTAAAATTATCGGGTTATTTAGTGCCTTTTTCTTTGCAAGGAAGCTTATCTGACTTCAAACTGTATCGAATAGCGGAGCCTACTTCGACGGCTAGTGTATTAATACCCAAAACTCAAATTAATACCCATCTATCAAAATATGGATTGGAAACAACGCTCTTAGCAAAACAAGAAAATAAAAATCAATTATTGGTTCATTTATTATTACCTGGCTATCGAGCAACAAACGCTTTGATAACGCCTAAACAGCTTATAAATGCACAAATTCATTTAAGCTTAACAAATTTAAATCTACTCTCTAAGTTCATTCCAGATTTAAAAAATCCTCAAGGTTTTTTCGATACCCACGTAAATCTTGTTGGGCCACTTTCTTTACCCAAAATAAATTTAAGCTTTAATTTACAGCAAGCAAGCACCAAAATTCCTCGTCTAGGCCTTAATTTAACCCATATAAATATTCAATTACACACCGATAAAAAAAATACCTTAATCGGCATTGGCCACTTGAACTCCGGAAAAGGATCACTAAGCCTTCACACTAAAACTCAATTAGCACAGAAAAACTTTTCAACCCTAATCGACTTGCAAGGGAAAAATATAAGCCTTATCCATACGCCAGAGTATAAAATCACCGCCTCGCCTCAATTAAAAATTGAAGCGGACACCCAACAAATAAAAGCGCAAGGCCTTATTATCGTTCCGAAAGCTAGCATTAAAATTAATACCAAAAATACAAATTTAGTCGGTCTTAATGAGGATATTAAATTTGTTGGTAATATGAAAAAATCTACTTCTTTCTCTTTTATCTTTAAAAATGATATTAAAATAGAATGTGGTGACGACGTACAATTTCAATATCAAGGTCTTAAGAGCAAATTAAGGGGGTCACTTGCTATAAAACAAGCACCGGATCACCCGATACTAGCAACAGGTCAACTTAAACTGTCGCAAGGAGAATATAATTATTATGGCCAAAGTTTAAAATTGCAGCCTAACTCTTTATTAGACTTTGCTAATACACCCATTAATGATCCAAAATTAAACATTATCGCCAGTAGAAAAATATGGATATTACCTCAGCTATCTGCGCCCAGTACATCTGCCCAGATAGAATCTAAGCTTGGCGCGGCTAATTTTATTCAATCTGCCCTACAAGATTCTCAACCCACACCCGTTCAGCTAGATATAGGTTTACATTTACGCGGCTCTTTACAAAACCCCACTGTTGTTTTATTCGCAAATCCTTCTAATATTATTAACTCCCAATTAGATATGCTTTCTTATCTAATAACCGGTCAAGCGAGTAAGCAGTTAAGTACAGCGAGTACACAATTATTATTACATGCTGTTACCCATTTAAGTGGGGGGAAAAGCAATATTAGCCAATTTATTAATAAAGCGCAGCAAAAAATAGGTCTTGATCAATTAACTATTGGAGCTAAACCAATCTTTGGCCCGACTACTAGCAGCTTGCAACAAAACACTTCGCTGATAATAGGAAAAAATCTTAGCCCCAAGCTAAATGTTACTTATAGTTTAGGCCTACTTAACGCGATCAATATTTTAGAGATCAATTATCTTTTAAACAAAAATTTTTCATTACAAAGCACAAACAGCAATTTTTCTAATGGTATCGATTTGCTATATAGGCTAGAAAAGTATTAATGCTATTATAGAGTGATTGATAACTAATATCGCCGCTTTTAGTTATTATCTCTTTCAGTAACAAAATTGCTTAATTTCTCCATAATAATTTTAACGCTATCCACTTGTTTAAAATTAATCAAATTTTGTTTTAGTTGATCCAAATTTTGATAACAATCAAAGATCATCTTCAGCAATTTTTCATCAGAAAACTCTTCTGCATAAATGACTTTACTGAAACCTTGCAAAGAGAAATACTTGGCATTATCAATTTGATCGCCACGACTAGCCTTTTTAGATAAAGGCAATAAAATATGTGGCTTAGCCAAAGCTAATAATTCATAGATAGAAGTTGCACCTGCTCGGCTAATGACTAAATCCGCGCAAGCCAACACATCAGCTAACTCATCTTGTAAATATTCAAATTGCTTATAAGAAACCATGCCTTCAAAAGAGGAATCTTGTTTATTTTTTCCGCAAAGATGTATTATTTGAAATTTTTTTGTGAGTGGCTGTACTAAACGACGAATCGCGTCGTTAATAACAACAGAGCCTAAACCGCCTGCCATGACTAATAATACGGGGTTTTTGTTATCGGTAAATCCACAAATTTTTAGCCCTTTTTTCGGATCACCCTGATACAAAAATTCTCGAATAGGCATCCCGGTCAATAATACTTTAGATTGCTTGTTAAAGAATTGAGCGGTCGCCGCAAAGGTGATACAAATTAACTTTGCGCAAGGAAAACTTAAACGGTTTGCTAACCCCGGGCTTAGATCGGATTCATGAATTACGACGGGAATACCGTTTAGCCTAGCTGCTATAACGATAGGCAACGCGACAAACCCCCCTTTTGAAAAAATAATATCTGGTTTAAGTCGGCGACAAAGTAAAAAGCTTTGCCAAATACCTAGCAAGAGTTGGAAAGGTGTTAATAAATTTTTCCACGTCCAATATCGTCGTAGCTTACCTGCCGTAATAGGATAGTAGGGAATATTTAATGGTTTAATAAGTGTTCGTTCTATCCCTTGTTCAGAACCCAGATAAAAAACTGAAGCGCCTTTGCGTTTAAATGCTGATATTAAAGGTAAATTGGGTGTAACATGGCCTGCTGAACCACCACCGGTAAAAATAATTTTAATTCTTTTGCTCATAACAAACGCTTAAATACCTGGATCTGGATTAAGCAATAAACTACCTGCCAGATGCACATCTTGAGAGACCTCAGGTGGTAAGATACCCTCGCTAGCAAAGCGTTCCCACAAACTAAATAAGAACTGTGAACGCACACCCGAGCGTGAGCTAATATGATTTAAATCGACATAATATTCAACTTTAAACTCTAATAATATTTTATCAATTTCTTTGAAATAGACTTCTGGTTTTGGATTACTTAGAATCTTTGCAATAGTGGCTAACACCTCTAAAATAATATCTCTAACTCGCTGTGGATTATCCTTGCGATTGGTTTTAATCGTAACTAAAGCGCGTACCACGCTATCTCGATGTGTCCAATTAATAAAATTCTTACTAAAAATATCGGCATTAGGGACTAATAATTCTTGGCGATCATCGGTTGTTACCGTAATTGAGCGAGCACCAATATGCGATACTTGGCCATCATAATCACCGACAGTAACCCAATCTCCCACTTTAACCGGTCTTTCTAGTAACAAAAAAATACCCGTAAAGAAATTATTAAATAAATCTCGCAGACCTAAACCAACACCTAAAGAAAATAAGCCTAAAATAACCGATATATTCCCCCAATTTAATCCGAGAATATTTAAACCAATCGTAATCCCAATGGCGATAAGCGTGTAATGGGTAAAAATGGCTAAACTATTCCGTAATCCCAAATCTTTTGTGTGTACAAACAACCAACGATAAGCAAACTCACGCGACCAATGAGCTATCCAAATCAAAATAACCACTAATACAGCTAATTGCAAAATTGTTAGTCCTGTCACTGTCGCCGTACTCGCAATAACAAATAACTTCATCGAAAGTAATTTAGCTAAACTCGTATTAATAAGCGGAACGCGATCTCCCCAACCATAAAGTTCAAACAAACCCATTATCGACAAAAGTAATAAAGCTAACTTTAAAATTTGGTGAAAAGGCTTTAATAAAGCCTGGCTCCACAACCAACCATTCCTAAAATGGCGGATACATTGTTCAGATGCCCAACGTACTAACTCATCTAAAAGCCCTCTTAATAGTAAATAAGCAGTAAGTGCTACTAAAAATAAACCTTGATAATGTGCAATAGCCCAAGCTAACTCAACATAACCTACTAAGCCAATTAATGCATTCGTCAGTAAACTAAATGGAATTAAAAAACTCAACCAACGTACTACACGTTTTAAATAAGCATGTTTATTTTCTATGTAGGGCTCAAGTAAGGTAGGAACAACCTCCCAGCTTTTCATAAGTACTAACGCCACAATTAGGAGAAATAACATGAATAGGCGGCCAAATAAATCTTGCACTTCATAATTAACCGGCAATTGATTCACTAAAATAGTCGCTAAAGTAACGATTCCGCCAACTAACAAGGTTGTTCGTAATCGATAATACAGTTTGACATCATGGCCACTCTCATCTGTCGTATTCTCTAACAATAAAATATGAGCTAGTTGGATAACAATGCTAAATATCAAACAAACCACGCCCATACTAATAATCAATAAAAATAATTTAATGGGAATATTTAATAAAAATAATAGGCCTATTAAGCCAGCTAATAACATAATTCCTGATAAATGACGCTGCAACAACTGCAGCACCACTATCACGGTTTGTGCAGAAAAAAAACCTCGACTACGTTGCTGTAAGCGTACTCTATCGACGGCTAAAAATCGTCGTAATTTTAACCATGTCGCAAACCATATCAGAGCCCCAAGTAAAACAACTAACCATTGCCAACTTGATACTAATTCTAATTTGTTTATAACTGGTTCATAAAGACCTACTAATTTATCTATCGTTAATGTAGGAATTTGAACAATCGTTTGTCCTAAACCAAACCAGGCATTCAAACTCCAGCCAGGTAAGCCTTGTCGATTAGCTAACTGGAGTTTCAGCTGCTTGGCAATCAGTATTTGTTGTGTAGCTGCTTCTTTCTCCAGCTGTTTCATCGTTAGAAATAGATTTTGATAGCCCAACATTATCTCTTTTAAAGGCGATAATCTTACTTGCTCATGAGCAAAGTCAGGACCTCCTCTTTCTTGCAAATCCTTATTGATTAATGCGATATAATTTTTTAAAAATTTAAGTTTATTTTGTAATAAACTATTTGATGTTTGAATTTGTTCGCTAACATTTTCAATCTGATGTTGCAAATTACTGAGCGTACTTAACGATAACTTCTGATTAAAAACAGTCGCTAGATCTTTTAACTTATTAGATATTTTAGCGGTGTTGAGCTCGGTTTCGAGCAAATTATTTTTCTCTTCGGCTTCAAATATATTAAATTCGATTTGGTCGTAGGCATAATTATTGATAAATCCCGTCGTTTGTGCCTTTTGTAACATTTCACTCCATTGATTTAAACGCTGCATCCATTTCTGCTGTTCTTGCTGTAGGCGCACAGCCAACATATCCAAAGATTCTTGACGACTAGTTTGTTGTTGTAGTTGATAGTTTCTTTGCAAATCTCGATGCCATTCTTCGACAAAACGAATCGTTTGCTGCAGCGTATCGCGTGATTTTTGTAAAGCCTTAATTCGCTTTTGTTGCAGATTAAACAAATATCGACGTTCTTGTAAAATTTGTTGTAATTTTTCCTGCTGTTGTTGGATTGCTTGGTTGACTGGTATGCCAATTCGGGTTGACGTTTCCCATTGATCGGGTGTATTTCGAATCGAGTCTTGGATTAAATCAGTAGATTGCTGCGTTGTCTTTAAACTTAAGTTGATACTATCTAAATCAGCCTTAGCGATAGCAATCATTAAATTAAGATGATCTAAAACTTGTTGGTTAATAACAGGTAGTGTAGTTTTTTGCTCATTTTGCAAACCCTGTAATTTTTTTACCAGCAAATCACTACGCGTCTTTTCAGCAACTAATTGTTGCTGACTCAAAGTAACTAAAGGTGATTGATTAGTTAATTCAGCCGAAGCAGCCGAATTAAAACCACTCAATAAAATAACTAATAAAACAACTAGTTTATACAAACTATTTGCCTCAAGGTAAAGGTAAAGGTTGCTCGTTTACATTTAGATTGCTCTTATCTAAAGAAGCATGCCATTTCATCCAAACATACACAGGAGCACTACTAAGCAACAATAAGGTGCCGTAAAATACGGTTTCTTTCCCGGAACCAATAATAACCCAAAAAGAATAAATTCCCGCTAAAACAGCAATAACAACGGAACCGAACAATTTCCGGGTCTTTTTAAAAAGACCCGGATATTTAAAAAAAATCACTAGCTCAGACATCGTAGTTAAAAAATAAGGAATCAGCGAGGCTAAAGTAGCTAATAAGATGATAATCGTAAATTGTTTAACCAAACTGTGGTTCAGAGTCATCAATAATAGCAAACTAATCAAAATACTCGAAATAATCAAACCTACCACGGGGGTGCCATTACTCGATTTTTTCAAGAAAATGCTAGGAAAGAGTTTATCTTGCGCAGCGGCCAATGGAATTTGACCTTGGAGTAAAATCCAGCCATTTAATGCCCCTAAACAAGAAATAACCGCTCCTATAGCAACGATAGTGCTACCTATAGGCCCAAACATGATATGTGCCGCATCCGCATAAGGCGCATTAGAATGAGCAAGCTCTGTCAATGGCATTACACCCATCACGGCAATACTACTCAAGATATAAACAACGGTAGTTATCACTACGCCAAGAATAGTCGCTTTGGGAATATTATGGGTCGGATTATCTACATGTCCGGCTGGCACCGATGCGGACTCTAAACCAATAAAAGACCATAGCGTTAAAGTAGCCGCTCCACTAAAAGCACTAAAGTTAGATTTACCGGATAAATTAAAAGCACTCAAAAAATGGGGGTGAATATAAAAAATACCCACAAAAGCTATAAGTAATAACGGAATAAGCTTTAAAATAGTGGTTAATAACTGAAAAACACCCGCATGTCGAACCCCGAGTAGGTTGATAAAGGTAATCAACCAAACCAAACTAATACTGACCAAACACGACAACATTGCACTCTTAGCCAAGATTGGCCAAAAAAAGCTTAAATACCCCGTTAAAGCAACGACTATAGCCGCATTGCCCACCCAAAGCGCAATCCAGTAATTATAAGCCATTTGAAATCCAACAAAGTCACCAAATGCCTCTCGACAATAGGCATAAGGACCTCCGATAAGCGGCATAACATTAGCTAGCTTAGCAAATACTAACGCTATTAACAAAGCGCCTGCTGCGGTAGCAATCCAAGAAAGTAAGCTAATGCTACCGTAAGCCGCTAAAGAAGCGGGTAATAAGAAGATCCCCGACCCTATCATATTACCCGTTACTAGAGCCGTTAACATCCACAACCCTAATTTTTGTTGTTTCATCTCTTTGGACATATTGAATCAACCTCTGAATTTTGCGCAGAATAAAGCGCTGTGCCATTATACCTATCTCATATCTTATTGCGAAAATTTTATGTCCGAAACTCCCAGCCTCTACATAGTTGCAACACCTATAGGCAACCTAGGAGACTTTAGCGCTAGGGCAATAGAAACTTTACAAAATGTTAATTACATTGCCGTTGAGGATACTCGGCATAGTCGAAAATTACTGACCCATTTTGGCATTCACACGCCATTAATCTCATTACATGAACATAACGAGGCAGCGCGTAGCAAACTTCTTTTAAGTTATTTACAAAAAAACCTATCCCTCGCATTGATAAGTGATGCAGGAACTCCTTTAATTAGCGATCCTGGCTATCATTTGGTTACCTTAGTGCGTGAACAAAAAATTCCAGTCATTCCCATCCCCGGCCCTTGTGCTTTAATAACGGCTTTAAGCGCTGCTGGATTGGCTTGTGATAAATTTATTTTCGAAGGCTTTTTACCTGTAAAAAATGCCTCTCGACAAAAAAAATTAAACGATTTACTGTATGAGACTCGAACGCTTATTTTTTATGAAGCGCCACATCGTATTTTAGAGTTAATAAATGATATGCTTGCTGTATTTGGCCCGAAACGTTATGTCGTCTTGGCTCGAGAATTAACAAAAACCTTTGAGACCATTCATGGCGACAGTTTGGATCAATTGAAAATTTGGTTGAATAACGATAAAAATCAGCAAAAAGGTGAATTTGTTGTCCTGGTAAAAGGCGCTAAACATCATCTTAGCCATTCTGACATAGAAGCACAGCGGATTTTACATATACTACTTAGTGAATTGCCTATTAAGCAAGCAACTGCACTAGCCGCTAAAATAACGCATGAGAAAAAAAATAAACTATACGCTTTGGCGTTGACTTTAACTGGTAAAGTAACATGAATGATAATACTTTTGAAATATTTCAACGAGGAAGTACCGAAATACTTGTGGTTGATGAATTAAAACAAAAATTAAAATCTGCTAAACCATTATCTGTTAAAGCGGGTTTCGATCCAACCGCGCCAGATTTACATTTAGGTCATACTGTACTTATCAATAAGCTGCGTCAATTACAGGATCTAGGCCATGAAATTAACATTGTAATTGGTGATTTTACCGGACTTATTGGTGATCCATCAGGTAAAAATGCAACCCGTCCTCCATTAAGTGCTGAGGAAGTGATCGCCAATGCAAAAACTTATCAGCAACAATTCAGTAAAATATTAGACTCCAAAAAAACTACCTTACATTTTAATTCAACATGGTTAGGGAAATTATCAGTCACTGATCTTATTAAGCTTGCCTCATCCTATACGGTGGCAAGAATGCTGGAAAGGGATGATTTCCATCAACGTTACCATCAACATCAAGCCATTGCTATCCATGAGTTTTTATACCCTTTATTGCAAGCTTATGATTCGGTTGAATTAAAAACCGATATAGAATTAGGGGGGAATGATCAAAAATTTAATTTATTGCTTGGGCGAGAGTTACAAAAACACTTCAAACAAACGCCTCAAGTAATTTTAATGATGCCTTTGTTAGAGGGTCTAGACGGCGTACAAAAAATGTCTAAATCCCTTAATAATTATATTGCTATCGATGAGCCGGCCAACGATATGTTTGGAAAAATCATGTCAATTTCTGATGAGCTGATGTGGCGTTATTTTGAATTACTCTCATTCAAAAAATCCCTGCATGATATTAAATCGATGCAGCAAGAAGCGGCGCAGGGATTAGCCAATCCTCGCGATTTTAAAGTGGAATTAGCTCTAGAAATCACTGAACGATTCCACACTAAAACAATAGCTCAAGCTGCTTTACAAGAATTTAAACACCGTTTCAAAGATGGCGCTGTTCCCACGGAAATTAAAGAGTTAAGTTTAACTATTGATGGCGCTGGGTTATCCATCGCGAATTTATTAAAACAAACGGGATTAGTTGCAAGTACTTCAGAAGCACTACGTGCGATTGATGCAGGGGCTGTCAAAATAGACTCTGTAAAAATTACCGACAAAAAGTTGTCCATGAAACCTGGCTCTACGCATATTTACCAAGTTGGTAAAAGACGCTTTGCTAAAGTGACTATTTTAAGTAGCTAATATAAAACTTAAATTAAAAATAGCTAGTCCCGGCTGGCGTTCGCCTCTTTTAAACGCTGCAAGTAGTGCGACCAATAATCAGCGTAGTGTGTCGCTAACTCATAAAGTGTTTCCCAGCTATAAATTCCCGACTGATGATGATCATCAAATACTAGCCTAACGGCATAATGACCAACCGGTTCTATACCGATGATATTAACACTTTTTTTACTGCTAACTAATTTTCCCTCTGCCCATCCATGTCCTTTGACTTCTGCAGAGGGCGAAAAAACTCTTAGGTATTCACAGGGCAAGGTAAAATTTTCGCCATTATCAAACAGAATTTCTAATGCTCGAGTTTTCTGTAAAAGCTTTAAATTGACCGGTTTGGGCTGCGACATAACTTACAAAATAAAATGACTGGTCTCTTGATCTTGTGCTAAGGGTGTTAAATGTTTATCCACATAATTGATATCTATTTTTATAATCTTGTCGGTATAGTCCGTCGCTTCAAAAGATATTTCTTCTAACAAACGTTCCATGACAGTATATAAACGACGTGCACCAATATTTTCGGTTTTTTCATTAAGATCATAAGCAATTTCAGCAATACGCTTAATAGCCAGATTATCAAAATTTAAATCTAGGTCTTCTGTCGCTAATAAAGCTTGATATTGAACGATAAGAGAAGCCTGTGGTTCGATTAGAATACGCTCAAAATCCTTTGCCGTTAATGCCTTCAGCTCCACTCGAATCGGTAAACGACCTTGCAATTCAGGAACCAGATCCGAGGGTTTTGATAAATGAAAAGCACCGGCGGCAATAAACAGAATATGATCGGTTCTCACCATGCCATACTTAGTAGAAACGGTACAACCTTCAATTAAAGGTAATAAATCCCGCTGCACTCCTTCGCGTGAAACATCGGCACCACTCATTTCACCTCGACGACATACCTTGTCGATTTCATCAATAAATACGATTCCATACTGTTCTACCCATTCGATAGCTTTACGCTTAAGATCTTCTTCGTCGAGTAATTTACCGGCTTCTTCTTTCTGAATCACAGCCAGTGCATCTTTCACTTTCATACGACGCGTACGTGTACGCGTCGTCCCAATATTTTGCAGCATATTTTGTAGTTGACTAGTCATGTCTTCCATCCCGGGAGGGCCCATGATCTCTACACCTGCTGGCAAAACGGCTAATTCTACTTCTATTTCTTTTTCATCTAAAAGTCCTTTTCGCAGTTGTTTACGAAAAACATTTCGTGCTACTGATTTCTCTTTATTTTTCAGTTCATCTTCAGTTTCGCTGTTAGCCCGCATAGGTCGAACAAAACTATCAATTATCTTACTTTCTGCCGCTTCTAAAACCTGTGGTTGAAGTCGAGTAATTTCTTCTTCGCGTAAAGATTTAAAGGCGGAATCAACTAAATCTCTCGGTATAGAATCAACATCCCGCCCTATATAACCTACTTCAGTAAACTTAGTGGCCTCTATTTTTAAAAAAGGACAACCTGTAATTTTAGCGGCCCGACGACCAATCTCCGTTTTACCTACACCTGAAGGCCCTATCATGAGTATATTTTTAGGCGTCACTTCATCTCTTAACAAAGGTTCAAGTAACATACGACGCTTACGATTTCGTAAAGCAATGGCAATAGCCCTTTTGGCATCGTTTTGTCCGATAATAAATCGATCGAGTTCCTGTACTATTTTCTTAGGGGTCATATCAATTTTAGCAAGGGAGTTCATGCTAACAAGCAAGTCCCCTCCGCTATTATTAGTCTGATTTAAGTTTTCCTCTGAAAAATTAGCATCCATAACAATTAACTCAGAAGTTGGATTAGATTCATCGATAGATTTATCAATTAAATTGGATGAATTAGTTTTCATTGTTAAATAGGGGTTAGATATATACATTTTTATTTTTTAGCATCGATAGAATCTATTTCTTCTATCGTACGTTGGTGATTCGTGAACACACAAATATCTGCTGCAATTATTAAACTTTTCTCGACGATACTGCGAGCATTTAATTTGGTATTTTGAAATAACGCTAACGCGGCCGATTGCGCATAGGCCCCTCCTGAACCTATTGCGATTAAATCATGCTCTGGTTCAATCACATCGCCATTACCGCTTAACATAAACGACTTTTCTTTATCCGCAACAGCAAGCATTGCTTCTAAACGGCGTAAAACTCGATCAGAACGCCAATCCTTTGCAAGCTCAACTGAAGCCCTATCTAATCTACCATTACATTCCTTTAATTTATTTTCAAATCGCTCTATTAATGTGAAGGCATCTGCCGTTGCACCTGCAAAACCGACTAATACCTGGCCATCATACAATTTACGAACCTTGCGAGCATTTCCTTTTAAAACAATCGAATTACCTAAGGTTACCTGACCATCACCGCCAATGACAACTTTGCCATTACGTCGAACCAATAATATTGTTGTACCGTGTAAAGCTTGCACTGCTTATCCTTTTAGATTGTAGGATATCGAAATTACCAATATGGTGACTTATTTAATGATTTTCAAGACCAATTCGGGGATTAATACCTATTTTATGGGGCTATTTTAGTCAACATTGAGTCTAACCCTGCTGCACTTAAGCGTTTTTGCTCCTTAGCCAGTTTATTTAGCTCTGAAGGGCCAATGAAAATTTGATAAGTGGATTTCCCATAAACTACACCTAGTTTTTTTCGCACCGGAAATCCTTTAAGTAAGGCCTGAGCTTGTAACTGTTCTGCCTGAGCAGAGTTGGAAAAACGCCCTAATATAAGAAAATAAGCATTATTTGTTAATTGACCCATTTCTTGCTCTAATTGTCTTTTAACCTCGGCTATAGCGACTTGTTCTGGTGTTGCACTAAGCATTGCAGCTAGTGGCTTTTGTACAGGAACCTCCGTAATGGATGCCGTCATCTCCTTAGCGATTGGCAACTCCTCTTTTACAGACGACATCGTTTGAGGGGATAAATTTAGTTTATCCTGCGGTAATATATTATAAAAATCAAACTTCGGTTCTGGTGGTTTAGGGACTGGCACTGCTAATATTTTTTTCTTTAATTTATCTTCTATTTGTTGCACTGTGCTCTGCTTACTGGCAGACTTTAAAAAAAATAAACCCGAAATAAATAAACTTATCGCGGCTCCAAGCATTATCCAAAGATAACGATGACGGTTACGCTTAGGCCTCTGATATCTATATTTTGTATACTGTTTTGCGTAGTCTTTAGCCATTACATTACTTCCAAGGTCCCCACACCCAATAGGTTTAAACCATTTTTGATGACTTGTTGAGTAGCCACAATTAAATTTAATCGTGCATTCCGCAAACTATCATCTTTTATCAAAAAAACATGTTGATTGTAATAAACATGAAAGGCTTGAGATAAATCCCTTAAGTAATGTGCAATTATATGCGGCTCATAAGAAATAGCTGCTAATTCTAATATTTCTGGATAACGATTTAGTAAAATTAATAAATCCTGCTCTTGCTCTTCCTTCAATTGTTCAAGTGAATCCATACCTAATGACTTATCCCAAACTAACTGTTTAGCAACCAGTTGGCGCATTACACTAGCTACTCGTGCGTAGGCATATTGTACATAGTAAACAGGATTTGCATTTGATTGTTCTTTAGCGAGCTCTAAATCAAAATCCATATGTTGCTCGGCACGACGTAACACATAAAAAAAACGTGTAGCGTCACTACCCACTTCCTCACGTAGCTCTCTTAAGGTTATAAATTCACCGCTGCGCGTTGACATTGGTATTTTTTTATCGCCACGATAGAGAACCGCAAACTGAATTAACAAAGCCGTTAAACTGTCTGCTGGATAGCCCAAAGCTTGTATAACAGCACGAATTCTAGCTATATAACCGTGATGATCAGCGCCTAATACGTTAATTATTTTTTTAAACCCTCGCTTCTCTAAAATAAACAGCCGATAAGCTGCATCTGCGGCAAAATAGGTGGGCTGACCATTTTCACGCAATAAAACACGATCTTTATCGTCACCAAAGTCTGTCGATTTAAACCATAATGCCCCATTTGCTTCGTAGGTAGTTCCACTCGCTATGAGTCGTTGTATGGTTTTATCCACAAAATCGATCTTAAACAAACTGTTTTCTGAAAACCATTCATCAAAATTTACTCTAAATGCGCTAAGGTCTTCTTTAATATCTAGCAAAATAGAAGTTAAACCGGCATTAAATATCTTTTCATAATCAACAACACCTAATAAAGTTTTAGCTTTTAAGATTAAAGCATCAATATGAGCTTCTTTATTCCCACCTAAAGGTTCATCGGCAGGAATATCTTTAAACACCAATTCAGCAGGTTTAAAAAAATGTTTACCATATTGTGAAAAAAGCTGTTGCGCAATTTCGCCCACATAGGCACCGCGATAAGCGTTACTAGGAAAAACAAACTCCTCTCCACAGACCTCTAAATAGCGCAACCAAACACTGGTTGCCAAAATATTCATTTGTCGTCCCGCATCGTTGATATAATATTCTGCGCAGACACGATAACCCACTGTTTTCAACAGTCTTGCAATAGAATCGCCATAGGCAGCACCTCGACCATGTCCTACATGTAAAGGTCCTGTAGGATTAGCTGAAACAAATTCCACTAAGACAGGCTCATTATTGCCTATTTTTGAAGCACCAAATTCCTTAGTTTGCGTCAAGATTTGAGCGATAGCAGGGTACCAAACCGATTTTTTTAAAAAAAAATTAATAAATCCTGGACCTGCTATCTCAATCTTTTCTAGTTTAGAGTTAGCTTTAGAGCAATCTACGTTTGATATTATTTTTTCAGCTAATTGTCGCGGAGAAATCTGCAATTTCTTGGCCAACACCAAAGCAATGTTGCTCGAAAAATCACCATGTGATTTTTCTCGTGCATAATCGACTTGAATTGTCAGCGAGGCTGGGAAAGGGAATTCATCCATAGCTAACAAAGCTGTTTTGATCTCTTGTTGCACAATGCGCTTCATAAATAATTAATCGATAGGCAGAAAGCCTGAGATTATAGCGCACTATCACAAAGAAAAAATATAGCCCATAGGCTGATAAATGATGTTAATTTGCAGTCAGAATCTCGCTTTTTTAGCAAGCACCTTCACGGCTAACGCCCTAAAAACTGAATAATTGCGATTAAATTATCTTTATCTGGTAAATAGCTTGAGACAAGGTTAATATTCTTAAAAAATAAAATGGGGTGTAAATCCATGAAAGTATTAGCTTATTATTTATTTTCCAGCCTGGCTTTGTTTTGCGTGCTAGGTCACACTCAGTCAGCCCCTATTGCCTCCCCCATTCCTTGCCCTAGCAAGGATATAGCCATTAATAGTTTTTCTGCACTGAGTATTCGAGGTCCTATCAATGTTTACATTGATGCGACCCAAACCAAGCCTTCATTACAAATTCTTGGTGATGCAAAATCAGTATCTAATGTCACTTGGAAAGAAAAAAATCATACCCTATATCTCGGAACAAAATTGTTTTATCCAGCTCGTCATGACGGGCGATTGACCATTAAGGTAAATACAACCCCTCAGCAAATAAATCAAATCCTCTTCCATAGTAACGCGAACTTATTTGGCAAAGGTTTAATGGGCTCTTTGTCGCTTCGAGCCGAAGGAACAGGTCGAATTAATCTTTATACCAATAAATTAAATCTAAAATCTCTGTATAGCAATGGCAAGGGAAACATTACCTTACATAACATCCATAGCCAAGACTTAAGCATAAAAAGTTATAATACGCGTTATATTACAATCGAAGGCGAAGTGGCGCTTAATACTATTGATTTTATGGGTAACGGTAATTTGCTGGTTTATTGGATCAATAGCCCTTATTTGAAAATAAATGCGGTTGGTAAAGGAAAAATTGTTTTAGCAGGCGTTGTAAAAATGCTGGACGCCCATCTAAGCCAAAAAATTCAATTGCTAGCCAAACAGTTGTACGCGCAACAAGGATTTATTAGAACACAGGAACAAGCGCAAGCCCAAGTGAGAGTAAAAAATAAAATGATGGCTTTTGCTAAGGACAAAAGTATTATTTATTATGATTTACCCATTAACTTTATCAGTGCCTATACCGAAGGTAACGGCTTAATATTAAATAGAAGTAATTAAGCGCCCCTCTTTCAATCTGACTTTATTTTTTACTACAATAATTTCAACACGGCGATTAAAACTACTGGACCTTACTCTTCGATTACTGGCAATAAAGCCATGGGCGCCATAAGCTATAGTGCGCAGACGTGGCGCTTCAATTCCATGCTTCCATAAAAAACTAGTCACTGTATCGGCTTGTTCTTGCGCAATCTTGGTCGCTGCTTTCGGATCATAAAGATCATCTGTGTAAGCAATTACTTGAACAAGACCATTACCATAAGATTTTATAGTTTTCATTGCCTGATTAAGTTGCCAAGCACAATGACTTGTTAAGTGTCTATTTAACTGAAAACAAGCGTCACTATATACAATGACTCTAAGGCGATCAGTGGTTTGAATGACTTGAATTACCGGGATTAAATCCTTTCCTTGCTTCGCTTGCAGCATTCCTTTTTCAACCTGCCTGTTATCTGCTGAATTCATCGAAGCACAAGCTGTAAGTGTTATTAAGGTAATAATTAATAAGCCGCCCAAAAATGCTACGTTCGTTTTCATAATCTCACCCATCTTAGTTATTTTACAATTAACACGCCTTAAATCAAAATAATGATGACTATAGGTCCATTTTACGTAACCTAGCATAATAAAATCCGTCGGTCCCGTGAATTTGAGGAAAAATTTGCCGGCCTATTGAACAAGGAACGCCCCATTTAACATCGAGCGTATCTTCTTTGGCATCGGGATATCGCGATAAAAAACGAAGTAATACATCACTATTTTCCTCTGGTAATACAGAACAAGTCACATACAATAGAATTCCATTCGGTTTAAGTAATGACCAAAGACTTGATAGAAGCTGATATTGTTGTTCGGCCAATTTAGCGATATCTTCCTCTCTTCGTAACAATTTGATGTCAGGATGCTTGCGAATAACCCCCGTCCCAGAACAAGGTGCATCCAATAAGATTCTATCTAACAATTCTCCTTTCCAACTGGTTCTGAGTTCCTCCGCTTTAGCACAGAGCAGTCGCACCTTATTGTCTACTAATCCTAAACGAGTTAGATTATCCTTAACTTTATTTAAACGAATTGCATCTTTATCAACAGCGATACAGCTTAACAAATTGGGTTGAGCTTCCAAAATATGCGCTGTCTTTCCGCCAGGTGCTGCACAAGCATCTAAGACTCGCTGCCCAGCTTGTAACATTAATAAAAATGCAGCCAGCTGCGCAGCCGTATCCTGTATAGAGACCTCTCCTTCTAAAAACCCCGGTAATTTAAAAACATTACAAGACTCATCCAGAACAATCCCGGTTTTACTCAAGTCGCTCAATTGAGCAGCTATATTTTTATCCTTCAATTTTTGGGCATAATCTTCTCGCTTATTCTTTAAAAGATTAATGCGTAGACTCATGGGAGGCACATGATTGTTCGCTTCTATAATAGCTTGCCATTCATTTGGCCAAGCTCGTTGTAGTTTTTTTAGTAACCATTCAGGATGGGCATAACATAGGTCGTGAGGTATTTTCTTTAACAAATTTGCTTGCTGGCGCTGAAATGATCGCAACACACCATTAATCAATGGAACTGCCCAACTTTTATTAAACTCTCTGGCTGCTTGCACTGTTTCATGGACTGCCGCATGCGGCGATGTCTTTAAATAATTAAGTTGATAGAGACCTATTAACAATAGCGCATAAATATCTTGATCAGCTGAATTTAGTGGTTTCTTAAGCAAATAAGTGCAAAGCTGTTTTAAAGGCCCATACCAACGTATGACGCCGTAACATAACTCTTGAATAAAGCCTCTATCGCGAGAACTGCCGATATCACTTTGTAGCCTTTCAGTAAAAGCATCGGTAAGTGATACACCCTCTACCAATACACGCGAAATTATTTGTGCCGCTATGGCACGGGAATTAGACATACATTCGATCTAAAATAGCGCCTACATGGAATAATTCTGACTTACCATGAATAAAGCTTGAAATTGGTAAACAACGCCCTCCTGGCCATTGCACTTCGAGTAAACGTAATACACCTTTTCCTGTAGCCACATCAATCCCTTCTCGATCTACTTTTAAAATAAGGCCGGGTTTCTCGGTGCTCGTTTGATCAAGTACCTCTGCTTTACAAACGCGCAATATAGATTTCCCTAATACAATCCGAGCAACTGGTTTAGGACAAAATGCACGTATCATCCTATCTAAAGAAACAGCATCTTTCTCCCAATCTATCTCTGCTTCTCCTTTATTAATTTTTTTAGCATAGCAACTCTCTTTTTCATTCTGTGGCTCAGATAGGTAAGAACCACTTTCAATAGCACTTAAACTCTCTAATAATGCCTGCGCACCCAATTGAGATAAGCGTTCCTGTAGGGATTGAGTCGTATCATTAGGTTCTATCGTACAAGATAATTTCTTTATAATTTCTCCGGTATCAAGACCTTCATCCATTTGCATAATAGTAATCCCTGTTTCTCGATCACCCGCTAAAATAGCGCGCTGGATAGGAGCTGCACCTCGCCAACGCGGCAATAGTGAAGCATGAACATTAATGCAACCAAAACGGGGTATTGCTAACACAGCGGGAGGGAGAATAAGACCGTAAGCTACCACTATCATTAAATCAGCTTGTAAAGTGGCTAATTTTCTTTGCTCTTTGACATCACGTAAAGTAACTGGTTGAGAAACAGAAAGTTTATTTTCTAAGGCAAACTGCTTAATAGGACTCATTAACAAACGGCGGCCTCGCCCTGCTGGACGATCAGGCTGTGTATAAACAGCACATATATTATGACCGGAAGTCAACAAAGCTTGCAAACTAGGCACTGCAAATTCAGGGGTGCCTGCAAAAATAAGGTTCAAGACTTCCCCCTTTTTTTGATTTTTTCTAGCTTTTTACGGGCCAGCTGGCGTTTAAGAGGTGATAAATGGTCCAAGAATAGCTTACCATTCAAGTGATCGACTTCGTGTTGAATACAATGCGCTAATAAATCTTCCGCTTCTAGCTCATAAGGCTTTCCATGCCTGTCTAAAGCACGTAATTTAACCCATAGCGCTCGCGGTGCTTTATCGTAAATGCCGGGAACCGATAAACAGCCTTCTTCCATTAATTCCTCACCTTTTTTATCAATAATAATAGGATTAATTAAACACCAGGTGGTCGATTTGTTATTAGAAACATCAATAACCGCTAATTTTTTGCTAATCGCAATTTGCGGGGCCGCTAAACCAATCCCTTTAGCGGCATACATTGTCTCGAACATATCATCAATTAATTGTTGTAAAGCGGCGTCAAAAACAGTGATTGCTGCTGTCGCAACACGCAAGCGCACATCGGGTAACTGGATAATAGGGTAAATAGCCATAATTTCTGTTATCTTTCTTTATTTTCTGATAAAAATCAATTAAATTGCAATTAACTTAAGGGTTTAACTCCAACAGGGTAATTTTCCTGCCTTTAATTCCTTTAGTCAATCTCCATTTTGGCAGAAAAAGGCAGGATATATTACTTGCCATAAGTACACTAAGATAGTATTAATTTTAAGCTAAAAATGGTAATTACGGTTTAAAACTGATTAACTCTGTTTCTTAGTTTATCATGTTAGTTCTCGACTTACTTAACCTATAAACAAGGGGGGTCATTATAATAAAAAAATGGTGGGTATTACTTTTTCTAACGATAAGGATCTTCTCGAAAATATAGCGCGTCTTCTTAGGTTTATTAAAGAACCACGCTCACTCGCTAGTCTTCTTAAGACCTACCCACGACGTATTTTAAAAGCTAGATTAGATGAACTGGAATTTAAGTCCAACGATTTTGGCGATAATAAATGTTTTACTATTAAATATAAAGGTAGAATTACCGAGATTCTATTCATTAATCAATTATTAAACCCTATTGATGTCATCGCCTCAGATAAAGAAAATTTTATTGAAAAACTCAAATGGGCTAAATTTATAGATCCTAAGCTAAAATTTAAAACTGTGTTAGAAAATATTTTAGCTGAGCTAAATAAAAAAAATATAGCCCTTAACATTCATAATATTATTAATTTTGTTCAAAAAAACCATTTAAATAATTTTTTTGAACAAAGAAAAAAAATAAAAATTAGCTTTTTATTCAATTATTTAAAAATAAGCTTGCTAAAAATAGTTTCCCTCAAAAAATTTCAAGGCTCGGCTGAGTCTTTATTAGCCTCCGCAACTAATTTAACTCAGGATTGTCTTCTCGATTTAAACACTATTATTTTTGCCTTAAATAACCTAGCTCGTCTAAAAAATATTGCAGAAAATGATGTGGATTATCTGAAAAATATTGTAAAAATAATTTTTTCTTATAGAAAACTACTAAATAAAGTAGTGGCAATTTCTCCTATCGATGAACTATCTGCAATAGAAATTCAAAGTTTAATAGATGCGACAATTGAAGATAATCTAGATAATAAATCTATAAAATCCGATTTTATTTTTTTCAAAAAATATTATTTTGGCCAACCCGGGTTCCGCTCTATTTTACTGGATAATGACTTATATAATTTAATTCAAACAGGTCATGATAAATTAAACTCTTTCACAGCAGAATATATAAAAATCACTGGCTTAATTGAAGGATTATCGATTTATTCCGATAAAATACCCGAAATTATCGCTTTATCGACTGATTTAATCAATTTCACTAATCAATATTTTGAAAGTTTGCTTATTATATCCATTTCTAAACTAGAGAATAAAAACCATGTACAAATGAAAATCTTTGAAGATTTTCAATTTAGAGCTCGATTAGCAATAAATAAATTTCGAGAAAAAAATATTCTAAGCTTAAATCAAATGAATATTTTACATAAAATATTAAATGCTATCGCTACGCTCATGCCCAACTTTATTATCTCACGAAAAACAAGAATAACTTTTTTTCAAAAATATACACCTCAAAGCAAGCAACTCGCTAAAATCGAAAATGCAGTTCAGTCAGTAACACTCAACTCAGAACTCGAAAATCAAGATTATTTGCCAAGCTGTGTTTCACTAGAGCCAATAGCTTCAAGGACGGAGGAAGTACTTAGCACAATTTTCTGAACACTTTCCAAAAACCGGCTAAATTAATGCGGAATTAAATAATGACACAATGCAGAAAAAGACGCAACGCTTGTAACGCCCGCTACATACAAACCAATAAACCATAACCATTCACGTATACGTTTTTTCATAAATTAATAATGAATCGTCGTTTTTACTTTTCCACGAAAAACATGATAAGAATAAATAGTATAAATTAATAATATCGGCAATAAAATTCCAGCACCAACTAATATAAATATCAAAGTAGAAGGGGGTGCGGCTGCATCCCATACAGAAAGTGCATGCGGAACAATATAGGGCCATGCGCTAATACAAAATCCAATATAAGAGCAAACAAACAAAATCATGGTTAAAATAAAGGGTAATTTTTCTTTCTTTTTAGCTAAACAAAAAAAATTGTAAAATACAATTAATATAGTTAAAAGTGGTAAAGGTGATAAATAGAGAAAATTAGGTAATGAAAACCAACGTTGCATGATTTGTGGTTCGATAATAGGGGTCCAAACACTCACTGTTACTAGAAAAAAAACAACTACCGCTAATAAAGCCTTAGCTATCTTAAACATTCGTTCTTGTAATATTCCATCTGTCTTAACAATCAACCAAGTTGCTCCCAACAAAGCGTATCCACATACCACAGCAAGCCCTGTAAATACGGTAAAAGGGGTGAACCAATGATAAGCAGAATGTGATAATGGCAAATGCAACCCATATCCTTTTACAAAGGTACCTAAAATTATCCCTTGAATAAAGGCCGCCAGGATAGACCCTGCTGCAAAAGCAATATCCCAGATAAACTGGCTACGCTGAGCCTTAAATCGAAACTCAAATGCTACACCACGAAAAATTAATGCTACTAACAAGATCATAATAGGCATATATAAGGTGGGTAGCAAAATACTATAAGCCATTGGAAAGGCCGCATATAAAGCAGCCGCGCCAAACACTAACCAAGTTTCATTGCCATCCCAAACAGGAACAACAGTGCTCATCATAATGTCCCGATGCTCACTCTGTTTAATCCACGGGAATAAAATACCGACCCCTAAATCAAAACCATCGAGCAAAACATACATCATAATGATTAAAGAGATGATCGTGGCCCATGTAAGAATTAAAAGCATTTATTTACCCTCAGGTGCCAAATATTTAAAGGGAGTTTCTGTTATTACATCCGCTACTGATTCATGTAGTAACAACGCTGTTGGCCCCTTACGAATCAACTTAAACAGATAAAAAAGATAAAAACTAAATATAATTCCATAGACGACAATTAATAATATCAATGAAATGAACACTTGATGGAATGGGACAATAGAAGCGCCTTGGGATATATTGATTAAATTATATACAATCCAAGGCTGTCTTCCAGACTCTGCCACCATCCAACCGGCAATGGTGCTCAAGAACCCTAAAGGCGCAATCAATATACATAAACGATAAAATCGATTAGAGCTATAGAGTTGTCCGCGCCAATTTCGCCATAAAGCAAATAGAGCAACGAAGAGAAATAAGAAGCCAATACCCACCATCACGCGAAACATCCAGAAGGTCGCGCCCACAACGGGTCTCTCACTAGGGGGTACACTTTTTAATCCCAGCAACTTACCATCCCAATGATGCGTATTGATGAGACTTGCAAGTTTTGGAATACTTATTTCATAATAATTTTTTTCTTGTTGACTGTTAGGAATAGCAAATAAAATCAACGGCGCGCCTTTCTGTGTCCGCCAATTACCTTCTATTGCCGCTGTTTTTAAGGGTTGATACTCATAAATTTTCAAGCCAACTATATCGCCTAAGAAGACTTGCATGGGCGCAATAAGTACTGCTGCGCCTAAAACAAATGAAAAACAAGGCTTAGCAATATCAAGATGTCTTCCCTTTAATAAATACCAAGCGCTTACTCCTGCAATAGCAAAACAAGTTGTCAATAATGACGCCATCGCCATATGCAAAAAACGGGGAATAGTACTTGGGTTAAATATCACTGCCCACCAACTATCCACAACATACCTACCTGCCTCAATGTGAAAACCCGTTGGAGTTTGCATCCAGGAATTAGCTGATAAAATTCCCAAAGCAGAAAAAAGCGTTCCCAAGGCAACCATTATCGTCGCTACATAATGTAGCTTCGGACTCACTTTATCCCACCCAAATAACATAACTCCGAGAAATCCAGCTTCAAGAAAAAAAGCAGCGAGCACCTCATAGACAAAAAGAGCGCCTATAACACCACCTGCTATATTAATAAAGGGTCCAAAGTTAGTGCCTAACTCGTAAGCCAAAACTATGCCTGAAACTACCCCCATACCAAACGTCAATGCGAATATCTTGGTCCAAAATTGGCAAATTTTCAAATAGATAGGATTACCTGTTTTCAACCAAATGCCTTCCATTATCGATAAAAAAACAGCTAACCCAATAGTGAATGTAGGGAACAAAATATGAAAACCTACTGTAAATCCGAACTGAATACGCGAAAGCATGGTGGTATCAATAATCATAAATCACTTAAGAATTTAAGAGCAAGTTAGTACGTAGTATACTGCTATTTTAAAAAAGTAAGACATGGTAGACCATGCCCGTATAAAATTTAGACTTAAACTTTTCACTCAAAGACTAACCAAGAGCTAATTTTAAGTTTATGTTTACACATTATATCGTCAATCACTGATAAAAACAAAGTGGCAAACTAGATTACAATGAACGGTTGTGAAAATATTTGCGGCCACAGTTTGTAGAGTTTTGTTGGAAATACGCTAACTAGTGCTCCAACATAGAAAATTACCTATTTTTCCATTAAAATAGTAGGCTGTCCTGAACCTCATAGTCTTTAATAAGGAAGTTGCACTTGAGTACTCACGATCCTTTACGTTTATTCTTTGCTGTTGAACTAAACGCCGAACTACGTCAAGCTTTGTCTCAACTTATTGATGAACTGAAACAAGAACCTTGGAGTCACCGCGTTAGGTGGGTACACCCAGAAAATTTACATGTCACCTTACGTTTTTTAGGAACTACCAACCCTGAAAAAATCTCAGATTTAGCAAAGCACGCCTATAACGCCATTAAAAAGATAGAGCCCTTTCCCTTACAACTCCATAACATTCGATTCTTTCCATCTCCGACAGCTCCTCGTGCCATAGCAGCCGACATTATTCCCACCTCAGAGCTTTTTGAGCTTGCTAATGCCCTGGAAGAAGTTGCTTCAAACCTAGGCTTTACCCCAGAAACTAAACCTTATTTACCCCATTTAACCTTAGGTCGAATTATTCACCATCATGCACCTAACCTACGAGAAGAGCTCAATTTAAATACCAGCCCCATGTTAGTCAATGAAATTGTTCTATTTAACAGTAAAAAGACAGAATATAGTCAAGATTATACGCCTCTGGAATATATTTCCTTACAAAAAGCAACCGTAAATAGTACAGGTAACCCTCCCTTATAATTCCCCATGAAAGAAATAGAGTTTTTTGGTAAATTACTGACCAGGAGACTTAAAAATGAAAAAGAAAAAATTTAGTGAATCGCAAATTATCACCGTGCTGAAAGAGTATGGAGCAGGAGTTCCAGCGGTT
>NMOS02000018.1 GCA_002290645.2 Candidatus Aquirickettsiella gammari | reverse complement strand
AACCGCTGGAACTCCTGCTCCATACTCTTTCAGCACGGTGATAATTTGCGATTCACTAAATTTTTTCTTTTTCATTTTTAAGTCTCCTGGTCAGTAATTTACCAAAAAACTCTATTTCTTTCATGGGGAATTATAAGGGAGGGTTACCCGACCATTTCGCATAGAGCTTACATTCTGATGTGATGTGCCTAAGATTTTGGCTGCTTTTTCTACTGTTCCACAGTGTCGAATAAATATCTCAAAAGTGCTGTTCTCCATACCTATCCACTCCATTTATTTTTTTTATGAATATGAACAAAGTAAGTCTATCTAATATTCTTGCAACCTGTGTTGCGAATAACTTTAGTAATCTGATTAACAGGTAATTTAAAAATAAGGATAAGAATATGCAGCCACGACTTATACGGTTACGTGATGTCATAAGTAATTGGAGGTTACAAAAATGAAAACTTTCAATCTTGAAGAAGCTGCTCGGTTTTTAAAGATGAGTTCAGGAGGGCTTAGAAGATTAGCAGCCAACAAAAAAATATCTGCTGCTAAACCTGGAAGAAGTTGGTGCTTTCTAGAAGAAGACCTTGTCAATTATATCCGTTCGCTTTACGATGAACCTTGCAACCAAGTATCGCAGGGTGTCTCTAACAAAAGGAGAAAAACAATATGGCACTCTACGCGAGAAACAAAGTTTGGTGGATTGACCTTACCCACAACGGTAAGAGAATACAAAAATCTACTGGGACTACCGATAAAATAGCGGCGCAAGAATTACATGATCAACTGAAAGCTGATCTCTGGCGTCAAAATAAGTTAAATGAAAAACCAGAGCGCTTATGGCATGAAGCTGTAGTGAAATGGCTGGATGAAGTAAAAGAAAAACGTAAACGAAGTATGGAGAATGCTAAAATACAGCTCAAATGGCTAGATCAACATCTGAGAAATAAAAAACTTAGTGAGATTGATCGCTGCTTGCTTCAAGAAATAGCTGCTAAAAAAGAAAATGAAAATGTAGCACCTGCAACTGTCAACCGAATATTGGAAATTATCAGAGTTATACTCAATAAGGCAGCTGGAGAATGGGAATGGATAGAAAAAGCTCCTAAAGTTCCAATGCGTTATGAAGGAGGAGGGCGTGAACGTTGGCTAACCAAGGAAGAAGCAGATCGACTTTTGGCAGATTTGCCTGTTCATTTAGCCGATATTGCGGCTTTTTCATTAGCAACAGGACTACGTAAAGCGAATGTTTTAGGTCTTCGATGGAAAAATGTTGATTTAGTAAATCGACATGCACAAATTTCTGCGAGTCAATCTAAGACAAAAAAGGCAATTCCTGTTCCTTTGAACACACAAGCAGTTACTATTATTCGCAAGCAGATAGGTAAACATCTTGAATATGTTTTTACTTATAAAGGGAAACCGATTAAAAGATGCAATACACTTGCTTGGCGTAAAGCATTGAAACGAGTAGGGATTGAAGATTTTCATTGGCATGATTTACGTCACACCTGGGCTTCATGGCATGTGCAAAATGGAACATCATTGCAGGAGTTGCAGCAATTAGGAGGTTGGTCTTCTTTTGACATGGTATTGCGTTATGCACACTTGAGTAGTAACCATTTAAAAAAGGCGGCAGAGCGAATTTACGTTACAAATTCCCTACATTTGGATTGAGTAGGGTGATGAGAGTTAGTTAAGTAAAAGTAAAAAATAACGTTATTTCCCGGTATTTTTTATTAAAACACTGGTCGGGATGAGAGGATTCGAACCTCCGGCCCCTAACTCCCGAAGTTAGTGCTCTACCAAGCTGAGCTACACCCCGCATTTGGAACGATATTCCAAAAACTTCGAGAAATTCTAACAGTTTTAGCTTTGTTCAGCTAGTTTCATTTATAGTATTACAAATCGGATGTAGTCAATTAATTATTTTTTAAATTAGCCGAAGTAATGAGTTTGGAAAATGAAACACACCAAACCACAACCGAGCGCACTTTTGACATATTAATATGATTTGGAACTACATAAACCTGGCTTCCTTGAAAGCTTTTTAGCGCACCTAAATCATATTTTCTTGAGTGTTTAAAGGATCTTTCGGTTTTGATGTCTTTGGCATCAGACAAGAAAAGATGAAAAGCGGGTCCAGGACCGACCTTGAAATCCTCATTGAGAAGAATCTCATATTGATTCTTTGCTTTGTAAACAGCAACTGAACCCTTGCCATAATGAACCGGATCTCTCGGATTGGGATGAATAAACATCCCAGTGGCGACTTTGGTTTTAGTCTCGGCATAGGAAAGTTTTTCGTTTAACACAGGAGGTGGAAAAATGAAAGGATAAATGACCAGCATCACAATCAATCCGGCTAAAAAACCAACCAGGCCAGCTACTATTGCGCTAATAAGTGTGCTTTTTTTCATCATTTTTCCTCGCTCATTTTCTAGATTCATTTATTATGGTAGAAATTCACACATTCGTCCAGGTCGCTTGGCGATATTCAATAGCTTGGAACCAAGGTTCTAGTGAAAATTAAATAATTAATTGAGTAGAATTTCTATTAAATATTTTTAATGGACATAGTAATTTGGAATAGATTTTTTATTAAGAAAATAGCTTTCCGGGGTGGATAAATTTCTTTTAAACGCATTTGATATAAATGCAATTCTTGGAAAAATTTTTTGATCGGTATATGTTCTTCTATACTATTTATTAAAATAATTTCTTCAATATTGACATTAAATTTTTCTTTAAAGTCAGCGAGTAAAATAGATGAACCGATGGTTTTAAATTCTTTTAGTTGCTGTAAGTAAGCTACTATTTCTTCATGTGCCGCATTGCTGAAACGATAATCATTAAAGGCTGGAATTTGGTAGGCTGCTTGCGCTAATTGATGTTTTCTAATGATAAGCGTATTCGCAATAGCAGTGAGTTTATTGCATATACAGTTCTTATAATGGAGGGATATCCCATCAGGAGTATAGCTTTGGGTAAAAAAGTGGATGAGCTCATCCGGTAATAAAATAACCCGGAGTATGGTTTGGTATAATTCGTGTTTAAAATTAGGCATTTGATTAATAATGAAGTCTTGCTTAGCAGGTAAATTTTTTTCGGCGCGCTTTTTCTTTGGATTCCATTTGATTAAATTTAACCAATTACTTGCTTAATAGTGAACAAGTGCAGGAAGTGCCTCAATATCTGTTTGTGTGGTACGCGTATTCTTTCCTTGAAGTAAAGAGTTTAAATGACTATTTAAACTTGCAAAACAAAGGCCACCATCAATTTTTATAACCTTTCCATCTGCAACACCTACATTACACGGTTTAAAATCAATTTCATTTACAAGTAATGCTAAAAGTTGTGCCGCCGCAAGGCCGGTAATCTGTCCATTGATAATAAATTTATTATTATTCGGAAATAAGAAAAAATTGGCGTTAAAATTAAGTATTTCTTTGGATAATACATAGCAACTCCCAGCATCCTTCGCTATGGCGATACGTGTTTTAGGATGGTAAGGTAGAATCAATCGAAAAAATTCTTGTGCGATCATCTCTATGAATGCCTCGTTAATATTTCCTCCCAAATGCTTAAAGTACCAGTTTTTTTGATTCTTAATTTTTTTGAATAAGCGAATTTCATGTGAAAAATGTTTTTTATCTCCCTTTAGTGGCTTCGAATCTGAAAAATTGACTAAATTCTTAAATTTTGGCATAAGCATTCCGAAATTATTTTTACAGGATAATATTTTTTAGTGGATAGCCCAGAAGCTTACATCGTCATTCTTAAGCAATGCTTAACGTTCCACTAAATTTGGCTTGCGAAATTATTTAATAGTTTCTGTCGACAGCAAATTTTGCCAGTGTGGCGAGTGCTTGACGGTAGTTGGAATCAGCAATGAAGTCTAAATGGGTTAAGGCTTGTTTAATATGTTGCTTTGCTAGCTGATGTGTGTATTCGATGGCTTTTGTGGACTTAATAATCGCAATAACAGCTGCTAAATGCTCTTGACCCCCACTAGAAATTGCTTTTTGAATCAGCTGCCCTTGCTCTGCATTAGCGCGCTGTAATGCGTAAATCAAAGGTAGGGTCGGTTTGCCTTCTGCCAGATCATCTCCTTGTCTTTTTCCCAATCGAAGTGTAGAGCCCGAATAATCAAGTGCATCATCAACTAATTGGAAGGCAATGCCCAAATGTAAACCATAGTTGGCCATTGCTGAAATCTCTTCCTCAGTGCGATGGCTTAAAATAGCCGCTTGTTCGGCGGCTATCGAAAAAAGAGTTCCGGTTTTACCTTGGATGATCTTTAAACAATAGGTCTCATCGATATTCGTGTTATGACAGCTGAGTAGCTGTAAGATTTCGGATTGAGAAAGTATATTGGTGGCGTTGGCTAAGGATGCCAGGACACGTGAATTATTGATCTGGGTAATCAATTGGAATGCCCGTGAATATAAAAAATCACCGACTAAGACACTGGCTGAATTGCCCCATAAATTATTGGCTGTTTTTTTGCCACGACGCAGAAGCGAGCCATCGATGACATCATCGTGTAATAAGGTCGCGGTATGGATTAGCTCTAGACTGGCGGCAAGCTGTAAATGCCCATCACCTGAATAATTAAATGCTTTAGCGCTGAGCAGGGCGATTAAGGGGCGTAAGCGTTTCCCGCCACTATCGATAAGATGCCTTGCCAGCTCAGAAATTAAAGGGATTTCTGAGTAGAGACAGTCATCGATTAAGGCGTCGACCTTGTCAAAGTCGGCCTTAACCAGGGCTAATAGGGGCGCTAAATCCATAGGACTGATTGGGAGAATAATTATTAAATTTAAAGCCGAATGCTAGGCGGGGTGGAAGGGACTGTCAAGCAGTAGGGATTTATTGCATCTTCAGCAACGAAATCGTATAATAAACGCGCTTTTTAAGCGTAACCTTAATGCATACTCGCCTCACCGCGTTGTCGGGAGGCTTTAACCGAGAGAAACTATATGCGTCATTATGAGATTGTACTTTTAATTCATCCTGATCAAAGCGATCAGGTTTCTGCTATGGTTCAGCGTTATACCGCGATTGTGAAAAATAGCGGAGGACATGTTCACCGTCTTGAAGATTGGGGTCGTAGACAGCTCGCTTACCCTATCCATAAGCTGCTTAAAGCACACTACCTATTAATGAATATCGAGTGTGAAAAAGAGGCGATGACGGAACTCAGTGATAACTTTCGCTTCAATGATGCGGTGCTGCGCCACCTTTCCATCCAGACAAAACGAGCGATTACGGAAACTTCTCCTTTGGCAAAAGCAAAAGAAATGCAAGGCCAAGAAAATAGACGCGAGCACTCAAGAGAGGCAGCGACAGAGGTTGAGAGCAGAGCGCTTTAACGGGGCTAGTCAATCAAAGTATAAATCTTAACTATTTTTTAATTACAGGATCCGTTTTATGAACAACTATCAGAATAGACGCCGTAAATATTGCCGCTTTTCTGCCGAGGGTATGACCGAAATAGACTATAAAGATATCAATCTTTTAAAAAATTATATTACCGAGACCGCTAAGATCGTTCCTAGCCGTATTACCGGCACTAAAGCGCGCTATCAGCGTAAATTAACCCAAGCTATTAAGCGCGCACGCTTTTTAGCCTTACTCCCTTATTGCGACAAACATCAGTACACCGTTTAAGTTGTTGCTCTCAAGGTAGGCTAAAAAATGATGGGCATATTACCTCGTTTTGCAAGCTATGTGATGCGTGGCCGTCGGCAGGCAGTGGCGCTGGGCCTGTTGTTTACTATTGTGCCTTTGTTGGGTTGGGTTAGTAATGCTATCGTCTCTTTGGTCACTTTACGCAAAGGCGCAAAAGAAGGCGCGATCGTACTATTATGGGTTATTTTACCGGCTGTTGTCGCCTCTAGCTTAGGAAATCGCGGCATCATTTTATATGGAATCATTGGCGGTAGCTTATTTAGCTATGCCTTAGCCTTAATTTTACGTCAAACACAAAGCTGGAAAAAGGTATTAACCGCCATCCTGCTGATAGGTTTATTAGCTGTATTGCTGGTGCATTTATTGATGCCCGATATAAGTACGGTATGGTCAAATCAATTTGATCATTATGCGCTATTGATTAAAAAACAATTTAATGTGGCGGTTAATACGGCACAATTACAATTTTTTGCCAGATTTGCGACGGGTTTTCAAGCGGCATTTATTTCATTGTCAGTACTGATTAACTTAGTACTTGCACGAGGCTTGCAATCAATGTTATACAACCCAGGCCAACTTCGCCCAGAGTTGGAAAGTATTCGTTTAAGTCAATGGCAAGTACTGGTTTTACTTGCCCTGTTGATAGGCAGTTTCTTACGGATAAAACTGGCGCAAGATGCTTTGCCGGTGGTGGTATTTATTTTTGTATTGGCGGGATTAAGTGTTTTTCATGCGCTGGCGCATTTGAAAAATCTCGCTAAGAAATGGATTTTGTTAGTTTATGTGTTATTAGTGATTTTTTTCCCCTACCTAGCAGCGGCATTTACGTTGTTGGCGGTAGTCGATAGTGTTGCGAATTTGCGCCATCGTGTGCATAGCAAAATGAAGGTTTGATGTTGTTTTAGTGTTAACAAGTGATTTTTGAGGTTATTTCATGGCTCAAGTTATTTTATTAGAAAAAGTACACTCCTTAGGTGATTTAGGGCAGCAGGTTACGGTGCGTAATGGCTATGCAAGAAATTATTTAATTCCTCATGCTAAAGCCGTAGCGGCCAATAAGGAGACGATTGCTGAATTTGAGATCAAGCGCGCTGAGTTAGAGAAGGCGGCGCAAGAAAAACTACAAGCCGCACAAACACGTGCGTCGGCTTTAACAGAGCTGGTATTAACAATACCCGTTAAGTCGGCCGAAGAAGGGCGTTTGTATGGTTCTATTGGCATCCCTGAGTTAGTTCGTGCAGCCGATGCGGTGGGTATTACGCTTGAAAAGAGCGAGATTCGTTTACCAAACGGCCCCTTACGCCAATTAGGCGAGCATGAGGTAGCAGTACAGTTTCATAGTGACGTGATCGCAACACTTAAAATCAATATTGTCGCAGAAGAATAGTCACCGCTTGCCAACCTCGTCGGATAGCTACAACGCGCTGGTGTTTGATAAAAGACCCGCTAAGATAACAAAGATATTATATTTTGCGTGATAAGTTCCATATTGGTTTTTACGATGACGAATAGCTGAAATGATGCGCGAAATATCGGCCGAACAGGTTTAAGATAAGCCAGTCGCATGGATTCTTTTTGATGTTAGTTTAGGGTTTAGGCAATTCTCGCTATGCAAAAAATCGATCAGCTAAAGTTACCCCCCCATTCACTGGAAGCCGAACAATCGGTATTAGGTGGATTAATGCTCGATAACCAAGCATGGGATAGAGTGGCTGATAAATTAAAAGAAAAGGATTTTTATCTCCTCTCCCATCGTATCTTATTTCGTACTATTGTTAACTTTGCCAATCATGCCAAGCCCTTTGATGTCATCACCTTAACCGATGCTTTAAAAAGTGCCAATGAATTAGCCGAAATAGGCGGCGATCTTTATTTATTTGAATTAGTGCGTAATACACCGAGCGCGGCCAATATTGTCGCTTATGCTGATATCGTCCGTGAGCATTCCATTTTACGTCAACTGATTGGGATTGCGACTGAAATCACTGAAAATGCGTTTATGCCCGACGGCCGCTCGATTACCGAGTTGGTCGATGAGGCGGAACGAAAGGTATTTCAAATCGCCGATCAAGGCACGCGTGGTAGTGGGCCGCTCAGGATTAGTGATTTTTTGGCAAGAGCCGTCGATAGAATTGATATCCTGTTTCACTCCGATCAAGTGATTACCGGACTTTCTACCGCGTATAAAGATCTCGACGAAATGACTTCGGGTTTACAGCCGGCCGATCTCGTGATAGTAGCGGGCCGGCCTTCAATGGGTAAAACCACCTTTGCCATGAATATTGCCGAGCACGCGGCTATTCAAGGTGATAAACCGGTGCTTATTTTCAGTATGGAAATGCCGGGTCAGGCATTAGCCATGCGGATGATGTCTTCTCTAGGGCGCATTGATCAACATAAAATTCGTACCGGAAAACTTGCTGATGAAGATTGGCCACGGGTCACGTCGGCGGTGAGTATGTTATCGGAAGCCAAGATGTTTATTGACGACACGCCGGCATTAAGTCCTGGAGAAGTGCGCGCGCGCGCACGCAGAGTGACCAAAGAGCAAGGTGCATTAGGCTTGATCGTGATAGATTATATCCAATTGATGCAAGTTCCTGGTTCTAAAGAAAATCGTACCACGGAAATATCCGAAATTTCGCGTGGCTTAAAAGCCTTAGCGAAAGAGTTAGACGTTCCTATTATTGCCTTATCGCAATTAAATCGTAGTTTGGAGCAACGCGCCGATAAAAGACCGGTGATGTCAGATTTACGTGATTCAGGAGCTATCGAGCAAGATGCCGATTTAATTATTTTTATCTATCGGGATGAGGTTTATAATGACGGCAGTCCGGATAAAGGCAGTGCCGAAATTATTATTGCCAAGCAACGTAATGGACCTACCGGCAAGGTGAGATTGACCTTCTTAGGAAAATATACGCGTTTCGAAAATTTTACCCCGCAGCGATATCATGCTGAGAACTATGCATGAGTCGGCCGTTTACAGTAGAACTCAACTTGAGTGCTTTGCGTCATAACCTCAAACGAATACGCACATTAGCGCCCCAAGCAAAGATATTGGCGATGGTTAAGGCAAATGCCTATGGACATGGTTTAGTTCCGATTGCACAAGCGCTCGATGTCGAAGGTTTTGGGGTATCGTGTTCAGAAGAAGCCTTGTGTTTACGTCAAGCCGGGTTAAAACAACGGATCGTTTTAATGGAAGGAGTGTTTTCTAATGATGAATTACCCTTATTAGCACACTATGGATTGGATACTGTGCTCCATGATCACAGGCAATTGAGCTTTCTAACTCAAAATCCCTTGCCAGGCCCGATTAATGTCTGGTTGAAGATCAATACCGGCATGAATCGTTTGGGATTCTCGCCTAAGGATTTTTCAGCCGTTTTTCAGCAATTGCGTGCTTGTCCTTGGTTGAATATGGTTTGTCTAATGACGCATTTTTCCAATGCCGATAAACCCGATGACCCCATGACGGCGCATCAAATAAAACAATTTGAACAAGTGCTCAATACACTCGATAATAAAACGATTGAAAAAAGCTTAGCCAATTCAGCGGCTATTTTAGCTTATCCTGATATCCATGCCGATTGGATTCGGCCCGGATTAATGTTATACGGCGTTTCACCTTTTTTAGCGTCTTCCGGTACACAACTGGCGCTAAGACCGGTTATGAGCTTAAAATCTGAAATTATTGCGATTAATCAATTAAAATTAGGTGATAGAGTGGGTTATTCAGGGAGATGGACTGCCGAAAAATCGATCCGAGTCGGTGTGGTCGCGATAGGCTACGGAGACGGTTATCCGCACAGTGCAGAAAATGGCACACCTGTTTTAGTCAATGGAAAATTAGTCGAATTAGTCGGACAGGTTTCGATGGATATGCTGACGGTTGATTTATCGCATCAAGCCGAAGCCAAGATAGGTGATTCTGTGGTGTTATGGGGAGAAGGTTTGGCGATGGAACAAGTGGCTGAAAGCGCATCGTGCTTTCGTTATGAATTATTGTGTGGCATTAATCGAGGACAGTTAGTCCGTACGCGTATTGAGGAAGTAAATGATGCAAAAAAAATTGATTAGGCGTTTACTGATCGGGTTGTTGATGATTAATTTAAGCGCTTGCGCGAGCCATCCTTGGCATAGCACGACAAAAAATCAAGCGGCTGCTTTAGATAAACCGAATGATATTTTTTTAGACACCTCCATTGCCCATTTTATGGGAGATGCGGATCACAATAAACTACACGATTTAATTGCAACTGCACAAGCGGAGCAATTAACGAGTTGGTATAGCGCTACCAGCGGTGCTCGTTTCGAATTTATCAGCCAAAAGATCTTTGTCAATCCAAAAGGTCAAGGCTGCAGAGATTATCAAATAAAAGTAATGCGCGGCTTTGTAACTTATCCCAGTTTTAATTACACCGCCTGTCGCGATAGTGAAGGGGTTTGGCAGGTTGTTTCACACTAAAAAATTATTTCGACGCAGATAGGTCAACTATTTTTTTGGCACAAGGCCTGCTTAGATTATTTTGTGGGGATGTTACTGTCTGTCAGATTAAGTTTGATCTAGTACAGTTTATCGCAGTATGTCTAAAAGGCTAATTATTTTTCCCATGCTAAACAAAAATTCCTCTATTTAAAAACAGGGGTAAGTTTGGGAAGTTTACAAAAGTCATAGATCCCTGAAAAATTTAAGATTGTTTTAATTATTGAGTAATATACTAACAGTGTTTCTCGGTGTTGTTTCCTAACCCCTCATATATGGTTTTATTAGTTTTAGAGAAACCCTAAACAAAATAGGGGGTTAATCAATAAAGCTTAGCAACACTGTGAAAGGAAATGTCTATTTTCTTTTCCAGGGTTTTGGACGAACCATAGCAATAACAATGAACTGTAACAAACTTTAAAAGAATCAAGCTAAGTACTGTCTGCTTGCTGATAAAACACTAGGAGAAGAATATGATAGAAATATTTAACAAAAATCTCGCTAAGCCAGAGATAAAGAAAGAAAAATCATCCTCACAAAAATTTATGGAGAACTTTTTAAAAAGTAACGAAAGAAATGATGTTAAGGGAAATGCAGCAAATAATATCTTTCATTTACTAGCGACAGTGGAGGAGATAGATTTCGCTCTTGCTCAGCTTGGCGATAATGATTTATCAGCAGAATCTGTGTCACAAGCATTACAAAAATTGAAAAAAGACTGCCTTACGAGTGCTAAAAGTCTGCTTCAAGCCTTACCAGAAAATATTTGGCCGGAATTATCGCCCTTAGAAGAAGTCGTTTCTGAGGAAGCTGACGCTTCTTCTGCGAAGAAAGCCTTGACAGAAGAAGTAAACAAGATAAAAGGGGCTCGAGAAGCCCTATGTAAAGCCATCACGATGAAGAGATTGATTGCTAAATTTGTTGCTGATGGGCATTCTCTTCCCGTCGTATGGAAGACTGATAAAAGAAAAGACTATACTGCCCCGATAACAATAGCGATAAAAGACTGCCATAATAGTGATACAGTGGTTGTCCATACGAAAGTACTTCCCATCGACACCGAGCAATTAACGCAAGTAGATGGGTTGCCATTCATTCGTCACGGTATTTCCGATGAAGGAACTTTCGCATGCTTCCCTTACCTGAAGGGTCAAATCCCCCATTCCAGTTATACGCTTTTTTCATCTTCTCTCGATAGAGTGGTGGATGGTCGTGGCATCGTTGAGCTTGCTGGCATGGAAAAAATTGAAGGGCTTCTTCCTGCCGATGAAGACTTGGACGAAAAAAGTGAAGAAGTAATGGCTAGATTATCGCAAAGCGGCGTACCTTCTCGTGAGCAAACTTCGCTTGCTGGTTCGATAAAAGCTCTAGATAGACCAGAAGAAACAAAGATTGTGTATGTCACCGAGAAGGCTAACGGTGCTTATGCGGCTTGCCAGGTCTTCAAAGGGCCTGATGATCAAGACCTACTATTTGTTTCTTCTAAAGCATCGCCATTAATTCTTCCAATCCCAAAAATAAATTCTGTAGAAGAAAAAAAGAAATTACTTTTAGAAGCATTAGAAACGTTAAAAGAGAAGAGAGCGAGCGAGAAAAGAGTCCTAGAACCCTTGTTGGAGTTTATTGCAAAGGAAAGTATCAAACAATTGAGTAAATGCAACAGCGGCGATCTTTTTGATCCGGGCTATTATTTTTGGCAGCAAGGAATGTGTGTTGGTGAAGCTGAGCTGGGAGACCACATAATTCCATTAGCAGCAGACGCTGCTCCTACGATTCGTTGGTTTCAGCAAATAAATTCAGGGTCTTCAGATTCTATTCAGGATGGGTTGAAGAGGTTGGAACGTGTTGGTTTGACAACCGTGAATCATTATTCCGTAGCCATCGCTGACTTACCAGGAAATGAGAAGGAATGGCGTGGCTCAGAGATTCTAGAAGGTGTTGTTGTTTATTATAATCTTGCTGGGATACTCTATCAGACAAAGTATAAGTCGATACCCTATATCACTCGCAGAGCCCTACGTGAATTTCTAAATAGCAAAAGAGGGAAAGAACTCCTCAGCCTTTCCTGGCCACAACAAGGCACTGTTTTATCTTCAGCTAATCGACCGAAGCACGTTGAGCAAGTCATCGCTTATTTTTTAGATAATCACCCTCATTTGTTGGCGCTTAGTAAAAACACGGAATTTTGCTCTATCGTTCAAGAAAATATTCGAAAATGCAAAAGGGACTTTCCTAGATTCATACAATTTTTATTGGACAAAGGGTGTTCTGAAAAAGATCTTGAATATGGAAATGATTATGGATTCGCTAGGCTTTATCAGGAGTTTAACAAACGGCAGACACAGGCAAAGGGCGAAATGATCAAAGTAGCAGAAAGTTCTCCTGTTTCTGGGCATTTTGGAGGGTTAATCATTGCTCTTTCTGGGCCTCCAGGTGTTGGTAAAGATCACCTTGCTGAAGAATTAGCGAAGAATGAATATTGGGGAAATAATACGCCATCGATTCTCAGTAAAGATTTGGCAACAAAGACATTATTAGAGAAGAATCCGAGCTATAATAGTTTGTCTGAAAAGGAAAAAACAAAACAGCGTTTTGTATGGTTAGCGAAAGAAATAAAGCAAGCAGTACAAGCAAATCGCCCTATCATTGCAACGACTTGTAACGGTTCGCCTCGAGAGTTAGCTTGGATAACTCAGGCAGCAAAAGATCATAACTTAGCGGTGATGCCTGTTTATCCTCGCGTATCTCTACCGGATATGACCGCTTTTTCGGCGGCCTTGATTGTGTCTGTGTTGCGTCGAAAAAATCATGCAACGCTGTCAGCATCTACAGGAGAAGCCATGGATTCTAAATTTGCGCAAGTAATCAAGGGGCGCCTAAATGACGATTTTTATACACACGCGTCAACGGAGGATGAACACGGAATTCCTGCGAGCGATTTCTATGCTAAATATTTGTCAACAGAACTTTTGAGTTATTTTGAGCTATCTTCATTTGATGAGTTTATGCAGAAGACTGACCTTAGCGGGGAACAGGGCAAAATTAAGGATGCTTTAGAAGAAGTGGTCAATTTTATTAAAGGGGAAAAAGAAGAGATTTCTATGGACAGTCTCACCGTGCTTTACAAGGCGGAAAACGGAGAGATCGATAATATATTTCAAAGGACTCAAGTAGATAATCTTTGTCAGGAGTTAATGAAAAAAATCACTAAATTGGAGGAAGAGCAAGGTGTTTGTTGGCGGCCGCAAGAGGGGACGGTAAGGGCTCTGAAAGATAAAGCTACTTATTATGGGGCTTTTCTAGATGGGGAATCAGCAGAAAAGTTAAAAGCAGCAGTTAAGGCTTGCTTGGACCAGGAATCACTACCAGATTGGATAAAAACCTATGTCGAAGCTGCGAAAACAGATGCAATGTTGCTAAAAAAGGACAAGAAGAAAGGAGCGGATCGGGATCGCTTTCTGCATCTCACTTTAGCGCATGCTGACTTATTACATAACTTGAGCGACAAAGCGTCTTCTGAGCTCAAAAATATGGTAGAGGAAAATTTAAATAACGGTGCTAAGGTCACGCTCAAAGTGGGCAGCATTTCTTACAACGAAGGTGTGATGTTTCTATCGGATGTGCGCCTTCTGTATGAGAATAACAACGGTGTTATTGAAGATAAGACGAATCTGCTTGTTGCAAGCGGCATGCCGCATATAACATTGGCAACGAGAGAGGGGATTCCCCCAGTGTTTGCCCTTTATGCAGAACAAAGGAGGGAAGAGATGAAGGGAAGGAAAGTTATAAAAGCTGAGAATCGGCTAATAAAAACGCTGTATTTTGATGTAGTTTTAACTCTAAAAGCGAGGGTTAGAACTGATGTTCAACATGCACAGATTTGCGAGGAAGAAAAAGGGAGAGCGCAAGATGCTACTGTGGGAAGGCAACAAAAAAGCAAGGGAAAATTTATAGGAAAGCTTTTCTCAGGTGATAGAGTTGAGGAAGCAAATAATCCCGATGGAGGTTCAGCCTCGTCTCCTGCTCCCGCAGCGCGTATTCATTAGTGACTAAACCTTAGCTGATGCGGCTTTCCCCTTGCTTAATTCGGGCACGCACTGGATCTGCAGTGCATGCCCGTCTAGGAAAGTGTAGAAAATAACTAGCGGCAAAAATAAAATTTTTCTTCAGTCAATACAGCATTTAAGGGAACATCCCAACTCTTTTCGCTGAAGGCGGCTAATTTCTGCCATTCATAAGCCAGGCCGAGTAAAAAAGGACGTGTTGGCCGCGCTTGTTTTAATAAAAAGGCAAAGCTTCTATCGTAAAAACCGGCGCCCATGCCGAGACGTTGGCCTTGGACCGTAAAGCCCACTAAAGGCACTAAGACTAAATCAAGTGCCTCCGGCGCGATGAGTGCGCAAGTCGAATCAATCGGTTCTGGAATATTAAAGCGATTTTTTTTAAAGCGCATGTCAGCTTGATAAGCGCCGAAAATTAATTGTTGCCCTTGTAAAATAGGTAAATAACAGCGTTTGTGATCCTGCCATGCCGGTTTGATCAATGCGGAGGGATCAATTTCACGATGAATCGGTATATAGGTGGCGATAGCATGGCGGGTTAAAAACAGCGAGTGCTGGCTGAGTTGTTCGGTAATTCGCGCAGAGGCGCTGATTTGTTGAATGCGATCCAGTTGGCTGCGTTGCCGGAGCAATCTTTTTCGCAGTGCTTGTCGATCAGGCATAGAAATTAAGTGGATATAAAAATATCTGACCCAGCTAGCTTTCCTGATCCTTGGGATGCAGGTGGGATTAAACATATCGACTTTAGGCTTCTTGTGTGTAACAAGCTTGCACACCGGCGATAAATTATTGATCCCTATCTTTAAAAAGTATCGATCGAAAAACAATCGACTGAGCCAGATACTCGAACAGTATAACTATTTTAACTAACTGTCGTCTATCCATGATGTTGCTATAGTTTTTCGATCGTCAAACTTGTCATAAATTCCATTTTCAGTCATTATTACCCTTAGCTTCGACCCACGCTCATCACGGAGCATGAGTGACAAGATTACAAGCGCGTTGTTGTTTTTAGGAAAATCAACTTTACGAGTTTTTTAACGCAATCCATTCGCTTCGCTTAATTGCCAACAGGCCTTAAGGAAAATAAGAGGTGACTATTAAAATTCATGACCCGCATGATCGCTTGTTTAGAAATTTTTTAGCCGACATTAATAAAGCAAACGTTTTTTTAGAAACATACCTGCCGAAAAATATTAAAAAACAATGTGATTTCTCGACTTTATGCTTTAAACCCAGTTCTTTTGTCGAAAAAGATCTAAAGCATCATTTTTCAGATATTCTTTACTCCGTAAAAATAGCCGGCACGCCAGGGTATATTTACACACTCATCGAACATGAAACGACCCCTCGGAAGTTAACGCCTTTTAAGTTATTGCGTTACCAAATAGCGATTATGAACTAGCATTTGCAGCAGGGAAGTCAAACCTTACCCATCGTGGTCCCTTTGCTTTTTTATCGCGGCAAAAAAAGTCCCTATCCGTTTACAACCGATATTATCGATTGCTTTGAAAATAAAAAATTAGCGCAAGAGACTTTTCTAAAACCTTACCCACTGATTGATATCACGATTATCCCGGATGAGGAGCTCCGCCAGCATGATGGCTTAGCCATTTTAGAGCTGGTGCAAAAAAACATCCATCGAAGAGATGCATTAGAATTTGTAAAAGATATTGCTTTACAAGTGGCTAAGCAGTTCCTAAGCCATGAACAATTTAACAGTTTACTGTATTATGTGAGTCAAGAAGGTGAGTCTAAGAATTTCGATCAATTTTACCTAAGCTTAGCGGAAGCCTTACCCAACTACAGAGCGGATATTATGACACTAGCACAGCAGTTAGAACAAAAAGGCCTGCAGCGAGGCCATGAAAAAGCGCGGCATGAAATGGCTAAAAATCTTTTAGCAGAAGGGTTTTCTCTAGATTTAGTCAAAAAAGTAACCCGGCTTTCCGACTTGGATTTATCTAAATTAGATAAAGACTAAGCGTAAAGTTGGTCGCTCGTCATGGAGCGGGCCGGGTAAAAAAAGAGCCTGTAAACCTTTTCTAATGGATGATTTTACCAAGCGTTAATCTCGTCAATGACCGCTTCAATTACTTTACAGGTTCACAAGTTTGTATCATTTGTTCACAAAGTTGTTGAAAAACACATTTTTTCTATTATTGTTACTAGAATTTTCAATTTAAATTAATGTTTACTTAACTGTATTAAGCCGGCATAGAATGGTAAAATGGCCGGGACTTACTTATCTATAGAGTACGCCCATGCAAATTCAGGCAAAATCTCCCGCTTTTGACGATTTTTACCATTTACTCACGCAAGCCGAGGTGGTTACTTCGCCCGCAGAGATCCATGGTATGTTATGTGGTTTTGTTTGCGTAGGTCCGAAACTGAACGGTGGGTTTTTAATCGATATTTTGCTAAAGCGTTTAGGCACTCGACCTCGATTTATGTTGGGATCGCAAGGTGCTGTTGTGGGTTTATATGATGCTGCTTGTCGCCAATTAAGTGGCTTACAAAGCTTTCAATTGTTGTTGCCGGATGAACGGCATGAATTAGAAGAACGTGCTGAAGCATTAAGCCGCTGGTGTGAAGGTTTTTTATACGGTTTAGGTTTAGGGGGTAGTTCTATCGAAGAAGAAACACCGGATGTCATACACGAAGCGCTCTATTGTATTGCCGAGATTGCCAAGCTGGAAATAAGCCACTTAGAGGTGACAGAGCTCGATAAGCTGGCCTACGATGAGGCGATTGAGTTTATTACCCATGCCATCCCATTGATTTATGAAGAATTGACGCACTACTCAGTAGAAGCAAGTACGGGCTCAATTTATCTTCATTAGAGCTACTTTATCTTTAATCTATGTTTAAATTGACTGAGTTATCGCATCGACGCCGGCAATTATTGTCATCCATCGAGCCGGACGCACTGATTATCTTAATAGCCGCTCCCGAGTATGCACGTAATGGCGATGTACTTTATCCCTACCGTCAAGAGAGCGATTTTTACTATTTAACGGCATTTCCAGAGCCAGAAGCTATTGCATTACTCGTCCCCGATAAAAAAGAAGGGAAATTCATCCTATTTAATCGAGCCGATAAACCGGCAGAGACTATTTGGCGGGGTCCCGTGATTGGTCAAGATAGAGCTTGCCAAGAATACGGTGCCGATGAAGCTTATCCGATTGATCAGCTTGAGATGAAGTTACCTGACTATTTAGCCGATCGACGCGTTTGTTATTATGTAGGCGATTCAACGTTCAAGCGAAAACCTTTAGCCCGCATCAATACCGTGTTATCTCAATTAAATAAGCCCGCTGTTAAGCAAGCCAGGCATTTAATCAATACCGTACATGAAATGCGACTTAAAAAAAGTAGCACAGAATTAGATTGCTTACGTTTAGCGGCGACTATTTCGAGCAAAGCCCATATTCGTGCGATGCAGGCGTGTCGTCCTGACAATTATGAATATCAGTTAGAAGCCGAATTACTCTATGAGTTTTATCAACAGGGCAGCTGCGCGACTGCTTATCCTAACATTGTCGCGAGTGGCGCTAATGCTTGTATCTTGCACTATATCGATAATCGAGCGCGTTTACGCGCCGGTGATTTGGTTTTAGTGGATGCCGGATGTGAATATCAATATTACGCCTCGGATATTACGCGAACGTTTCCAGTCAATGGAAGGTTTAGTCAAGCACAAAAGACTATCTATAATATGGTATTAAAAACGCAGCAAAAATTAATTGACTTGATAAAGCCGGGTGTGGCTTGGGATACACTGCAAAAATCTTGTGTGCGTAGCCTAACCGAAGGTTTGATCGATATCGGTTTATTAAAAGGTCGGCTTGCGGATTTGATTTGGGCAAAGGCCTATAAGAAATTTTACATGCACGGTTGCAGTCATTGGCTAGGACTCGACGTTCATGATGTCGGCAGTTATAAACTGGCTAAAAAATGGCGGCCGCTGGAAGAGGCGATGGTTTTTACCGTAGAGCCGGGTATTTACATTAGGCCATCGGCTGATGTGGATGAAAAATGGTGGAATATCGGCATACGTATCGAAGACGATGTTTGTGTGACGACAGAGGGTTGCGAGGTAATGACACAACGGGCACCCAAGGATATTGCCGACATTGAATCCTTAATGCGATCCTCCTTATGAGACAAGATTATGATGTGCTCATTGTTGGTGCGGGTGTCGTAGGGAGTAGCCTCGCGTTAGCGTTATCGCATTTACCCTTACGGATTGCCTTAATAGAGCAAATCCCCTTTAGGTTTGAGCCTCCCTTGTCGCTAGATAGTAAACCGATTGCTTTGAATGTGGCGAGTATGCGCATTTTACAAACATTAGCGCTATGGCCTGCTTTAGCTGCCTATGCCAATCCCATCCGGCAGGTGCATATTTCTCAACAAGCTTGCTTTGCACAATCGAGAATTAGTGCTAAGGATATGGGGGTTGCACAGTTAGGTTGTGTTATTCCGGCGGCCCGATTAGGCAGTGAATTAATAAAAGCGCTAAGCGAATGTGCGGCGGGTAAAACAGCGGCAAAAGCCTCTTTAGAACTATTTAATCCGGTCCAATGTCAGTCTATTAGCAAGACCAAGCAGGCTTGGCAAGTATTATTTAGCACAGCAGAAAATGAAAAAATAGTTATTTATCCGCGTTTAGTCATAGCCGCCGATGGCAGTGATTCGAGTGTGCGAGATTTGTTGAATATTGCTTTGTTAACAACAAGCAGTCAATCAGCCGCGGCACTTACAACCAGTATCGATATTAGCACTAGTCATCAAGATATCGCCTATCAACGATTTACGCCGCAGGGTATCATCGCTAGCTTGCCGTTATTAAGCAACAAAATAGGTTTAGTCTGGACAGCGGACCAAGCGACAATTAACGTATTAAAAAACTTAACAGAATTAGATTTTTCAGATCGCTTACAGCAACACTTTTCTTATCGTTTTGGTCAATTAGTACGATGTACTAAACCCCGTATTTACCCCTTAAGGAGTTTTATCGCGCAATCACAAGCACAGCCGGGTTTGGTATTATTAGGAAATGCCGCCCATACTTTACTTCCTATTGCTGCCCAAGGTCTTAATCTCGCCTTACAAGATATGTCAGTATTAGCGGATATCATTGCCAATGCATTAAAGACAGCTACTGATTTGGCTGATCCGAGTCTGAGCCAGTCTTATCTCGATGCGCGTTTACCCGTGCATCAACAAATAATAGGCTTTACCAATCACTTGGCGGAGCGTTTTCAATCACGCTTCAAGCCGTTGACTTTCATTCACAATAATGGTCTATTGATAATGGATTTATTTTCACCCTGCAAAAGAAATTTATCGCGTCGTTTAATGGGAACCCACGGCCGGTTTTCCCGTCTAATGCGTGGTTTAACCCTACAACAAGAAGAATACTAATATGTCCCAGTTTAAGCAGATAAGCGATAAAAATGCTAAGGTTCTTTACTTGGAAACCAGTGCCTTGGGTCAAAGTTTATTGACTACTCCTAAATTAAATAAAGGCAGTGCATTTAGTGAGCTCGAACGTCAGCAATTTCACTTGCGCGGTAAGTTACCCTATAACATTGAAGATTTGTCGCAACAAGTACTACGTTGTTATCAACAATTTTTAAAAAAAGATAATAATTTAGAAAAACATCTTTATCTACGTAGTTTGCACGATACGAATGAAACCTTATTTTATAAATTAGTCAGTCAGCATTTAACGGAAATGCTACCCGTTCTCTATACACCGACGGTGGGAAAAGCGGTTGAACAATTTAGTCAAGAATTTCAACGGCCGCGCGGTTTATATATCGCTTACCCTGACCGCGATCATATTGAGGAGATCATTGAAAATCGTTTTAATTCAGAGGTTGATATTATTGTCATGACCGATGGCGCCGGGGTATTAGGTATTGGCGATCAAGGCATCGGTGGGATGGATATCTGTATCGTAAAATCAATGGTTTATGTGTTATGTGGCGGTGTTAATCCCAGTCGCTTATTACCTATTCAAATCGATGTCGGGACTGACAATGAACAATTACTCAATGATCCGATGTATTTGGGTTGGCGTCACCCACGTATAAGCGGTAAAGAATACGATGATATGGTAGAGCGGGTTGTTTTAGCTATCCAACGAAAACTACCTCAGGCCTATTTGCATTGGGAAGATTTTGGTCGCGAAAATGCCAGACGTAATTTAGAACGTTATCATCAGCAAATGTGTACATTCAATGATGATATGCAAGGGACAGGTGCAGTTACCTTAGTGGCGCTTTTATCGGCGATTACACGAACCAAAGTTCCGTTAACAGAGCGGCGTATTGTCATTGTGGGCGCTGGAACGGCCGGAACCGGGATTGCCGATCAACTTTGTGCCGCTATGAGGCGTGAAGGCTTGTCGCAACAAGAAGCCTTGTCGCGTTTTTATTTGGTAGGTCGGCATGGTCTGTTGCACCAGGCAATGCCTGAGTTGACTGCTTTTCAAAAACCTTACGCGCGTTCTGATTTGGCTGAAACTGGCACTAATCTAAGTCTTCATGAGGTCGTAAAACGGTTTAAGCCCAGTGTATTAATTGGCTGTTCGGGTCAAGGGGGTATCTTTACCGAAGCGCTGATAAAAACCATGGCAGAACAAGTTGAGTCGCCGATTATTTTTCCTTTATCAAATCCGACTGAAAAGTCAGAAGCAATGCCCGATGATCTGCTGCATTGGACCAAAGGGCGTGCACTGATAGCAACTGGCAGTCCGTTTGCGCCAGTTGATTTTCAGGGTGAAAAAATGATGATTGCACAATGCAATAATGCCTTAATTTATCCCGGAATCGGTTTGGGTGTGGTTATTGCGCGGGCGAAACGTTTGAGTGAAGACATGCTCTGGGAAGCTTGTAAAGCGCTGAGTTGTTTTGCTAACGAAACCAGCAATCCGCTTAAGAAACCTTTACTGCCTGATTTTGAACAGATTCACGCCCTGAGTCGACGTATTGCACTCGCTGTCGCGATGCAAGCGCGCCGGGAAGGATTAGCTCAGGTAGCAGAAAACATCGATTTTTCGCAACAAATCGATCAGCAGTTTTGGTTGCCACAATACTATAATTACCGTTATTCACCGATGCCATGAAGAGAGTCGCTGATTATGAGATTGTTATCGTAGGGGCAGCGATTGCTGGATTGACGCTAGCGTGTCATTTAATGGGTAAGGGTTTACGAATCGCCATCCTAAATAAGGATAATAATCAAGCTTCCAGCGCTAAAAGCACATCTAATTTGGCATCTCAACTGCGTGTTATTGCGATCACCTTAGGTTCGCAACAGTTATTAGAAAAATTACAGGTTTGGCAACGATTGACTGCTGAACAGCGGGCACCATTTCGTAGTCTGCAGGTTTGGGAGCCGGCCAAGCAAGCGAATCTTTTTTTTGATAGTGCCGAATTAGGCCAAGCGACCTTAGGTTATATCGTGAAGAATCAGGATTTACAGGATGCACTTTTCACGCAGGTAAAAACAGATCAAAAAATTAGCTGGTTTTCATCCGATGCCTTAATCGATATGGTGCATGAACCACATCAGATGCGCCTAACTCTCGCTTCGGGAGTCAGTATCACCACAAGCTTAGTGGTCGGTGCCGATGGCATGCATTCGAGTGTGCGGCAATTAGCGGGTTTACAAGTGAATGCATCCGATTATGATCAAGCGGCACTTATCGCAACGGTACGTACTGAATTAGCCCATGAGGAAATGGCAAGACAGATTTTTTTACCAACCGGCCCGTTGGCTTTTTTACCTTTAGCGGATCCTTATCATTGCTCTATTGTTTGGTCGACGACACCTGAAGAGGCGCGACGCTTAAAAGCAATGTCGGATCCGCTTTTTTGTGCAGAGCTAGCCCAAGTGTTTGAGCAGCGTTTAGGTGCTATTGAATCGACCAGTCCACGTGTGAGTTTCCCTTTAAAAACCCAGCAAGCCGAGCACTATATAAAATCAGCTATGGCTTTAATCGGTGATGCCGCCCATGTTATTCATCCGCTGGCAGGACAAGGGGCTAATTTAGGCATCGCCGATGCGGATTGTTTAGCTAAAATCATCCTAGCGGCAAAACTTAAACAACGATCCTTAGGCGCTTTACATACACTACGTGCTTATGAAAGGCAGCGTCGTTTCCATAATCGTTTAATGAACGGCAGCGTAGATGGCATTAAATATCTCTTCGCGACAAAAAATCCTCTATTACGCAAGACACGCCAGTTTGGATTCAGTGTGCTCAATAAAATACCGGCTTTAAAAAATGGCATAGCGCGCTATGCCATGGGAAATCCTAAGATTTAAGCGCTGGGCGCAGCGGATTTAATCGCTAATTTTTCATTGTCTGAATTTTTATTAAAAAACTTATTCAATTCTTCGCGAATGGCTTGTAGGTAGGAGGTTAATTTTTTTTCTTCCTCTTGGGTCAAATTATATCTAGGGCTAGGGCGGAAAAAGTGTGTGTTATGTGGTTTAGGATCAATTAATTTTTTTACCTCGGTAAATTGTTTAATAACCGCGGTTAGTAAAATATCGGATGTAGTGGTTTGATTTTCAATATAATCAAAATGACCAGATGCTTGGTTTGATGTTATAAATTGACTGATTTCTTGCTTTAATTTTTTGAGTACGCCGAGATCAGAATTAAACGTGGGAATAGCTTCACGTATTCTATTTTCGAGAATACGAGCTTCTGCTAGGATTTTTCTTAATTTTTCAGAGTCTTGCATGGGACGTTTGCACCAAAGCACGGTAAAATATCTGTAAAGTATAATTTTTAAATATTAAGATAGGCTTAACGGAATAAAATAAATGACTAAAAATACTCAATTTATTATCCTTGATAGAGACGGGGTGATTAATTATGACTCTAAGGACTATATTAAATCAGTCGATGAATGGAAACCTATTCCAGGTAGTTTAGAGGCGATTGCCTTACTTTGCCAAGCGGGCTATACCATTGCTGTTGCCACGAATCAATCCGGTGTTGGGAGAGGTTTGTACACCGAGAAAGCATTAGCGGCTATTCATGAAAAAATGGAGCGCTGCTTAAAAGCACTAGGCGGCACTATCGATAGAATTTTTTATTGTCCGCATCGTCCAGAGGATAAGTGTATTTGTCGTAAACCAGGTACTGGTTTATTTGAACAGATTGCCGCGTATTATAGACTAGATTTAAAAGGTATTATCGCGATTGGCGATTCGCTGCGCGATATCCAAGCCGCTCGCCAAGTAGCGTGTCAGCCGATATTGGTGTTGACCGGTAATGGGGAGCAAACTATTAAAAACAATCCTGAATTATCGCATCAGATCCCTATTTTTCCTGATTTATTAGCCGCAGTAAAGCAACTGTTAAAGGGTGAACACTATGTCTAAACCTAAACGGGTTTATCACTGTCAATCCTGTGGAGGGCAGTTCTTACAATGGTCGGGTCAATGTGGTGAATGTCAGTCATGGAATAGCTTGTTAGAAGATGTCGCTTTAGCGCCCGATCCGCGCGCGAGTGCTCAGCGTATGAGTGGCTATGCGGCTGTTAGCGAGCAAAAAGTAACTGATTTAAGTGCCATTCGCTTCAGTGCAGTCGAGCGATTTTCTTCCGGTATCAAGGAATTAGATCGGGTTTTAGGAGGCGGTATCGTGCCAGGCTCTGTGATACTCATGGGCGGAGATCCCGGCATTGGAAAATCAACCTTATTGTTACAAAGTCTTGCCCAGTTGGCGGAACAACAGACGGTGCTTTATATTACCGGCGAGGAATCACTGCAACAAGTGGCTTTACGCGCCCAACGTTTAGGCTTACCGACAAAAAAAATACGACTATTAACTGAAACCCGAGTAGAGAGCATTTTATTCCACGCCTTGCAAGAAAAGCCACAGGTGTTAGTGATTGATTCTATTCAAACCATGCATACCGATTTACACCAATCGGCACCGGGTGCGGTGGGGCAAGTGAGGGAAAGCGCTATGCAACTGACGCGCTTGGCCAAGCAAAGCGGTATCGCTTTGTTTTTAGTGGGACATGTGACTAAAGACGGTGTGCTGGCAGGCCCGCGCGTTTTAGAGCATATGGTTGATACGGTTTTATATTTCGAAGGTGAATCCGATAGTCGTCACCGGCTTATTCGATCGGTTAAAAATCGTTTTGGCGCAGTCAATGAGCTAGGTGTTTTTGTGATGACTGAAAAAGGTTTACGCCAAGTGAGTAATCCTTCAGCAATGCTCTTGTCGCGATCCGGATTAACGGTTTCAGGGAGTTTAGTAACCGCCACTTGGCAAGGGAGTCGACCTTTATTGGTTGAGGTACAGGCTTTAGTGGATCAGAGTCACTTAGGTAACCCTCGTCGTGTGACGGTCGGTTTAGAGAGTAATCGTTTAGCGATGTTATTAGCCGTGTTGCATCGTCATGCCGGTATCATTACTTATGATCAAGATGTTTTCATTAATGTCGTAGGGGGTGTCCGTTTATTAGAAACGAGTGCTGACTTACCGGTTTTATTGGCGGTATTGTCTAGTTTGCGTAATAAACCCTTTCCTTATCAGGGTCTGGTGTTTGGTGAGGTCGGTTTATCCGGAGAAATTCGTCCAGTCCCTAATGGCCAGGAACGTTTACGCGACGCCGCAAAACATGGTTTTAAATTTGCTATTATTCCTAAAGCCAATCAGAGCAAGCAATCAATTGAAGGTATGACGGTTTTCCCAGTGAGTCAATTATCCGAAGCCTTGGATGTTATCTCGCAAGCCGCATTGATCGAAACATAAAATAATTTTTCTTCTAAGCGGACTGCATTAAATATCTAGAAAAAATATTAAATATAATTTATTGTTGAGTATTATTTTTTAACACCTTAAAGCGGATGATAAAACTTAAACTTAACGAAGAAGAAAAGGCAGCATTAAATC
>NMOS02000064.1 GCA_002290645.2 Candidatus Aquirickettsiella gammari | reverse complement strand
ACAGTGTTTTTCCTAGCGTCATTAAAGAATGAAAAGGACTTTGTTTAAGTTCCTTTATCATTTTTAAAAATAAGGGGATAATTCGTTGGCAGCGTTTAGCTGTCATGGTTTTTTTCATCAATACTCGGGGTCTTTCCCACTTTAGGGGGCAGATTAAGCACATAGAACTTTAACTCTTAAGCGGTAGTTTTCAAAATTTTTAAATCCATAAGCGCGACGTTGAATCAATTTCATTTTACGATGAAACCCTTCTG
>NMOS02000017.1 GCA_002290645.2 Candidatus Aquirickettsiella gammari | reverse complement strand
TAAAGTGGGAAAGACCCAAAATGAAATTGATTCAACGTCGCGCTTATGGATTTAAAAATTTTGAAAACTACCGCTTAAGAGTTAAAGTTCTATGTGCTTAATCTGCCCCCTAAAGTGGGAAAGACCCGAAAGACCCCCCGAAAGACCCCTTGACTGGTGGGCCGTGATGGAATCGAACCATCGACCAATAGATTAAAAGTCTACTGCTCTACCGACTGAGCTAACGGCCCCATAAAATGGAAGCCCAGATTGTAGTCAATTTAACATTGAATAGCAATCCTATTTCCTAACGCAGTGGATTTATTAGTGGATGCTGTTTTTGTAAAGTGAAGCAAGGACACCGGCTAGCAGGACATACAGTTGAACTGCTGGAAATTTCGACAGTTAATGAAGCCAGTTGTGGGCAATACTTGGCTTTATCCTCAGCTTTTACTTTCTTCTTGTATAACAGCCATGCTCTTTAATAGGTTTAATGCCTCAAATAATTGATAGTCATTCTTCACTAAGTCATCATTATTTAGCTTGTTTGGAGCAAAAATAGTTTTTTGCATAATATTGGTATTTTTTAAATGGCCCTTTAACTCTGATTCGTGAAGATAGATGGGTCCCGCTGGGTTTTCATCCAGTGTGTTAACTTTCAATTCATCGAGTGTGATATCCGGAGCAATTCCAGCCGCTTGGATCGATCGACCAGAGGGGGTGTAGTATAAAGCCGTGGTTAATTTAAGGGCGGTTGTTTCGTCGAGTGGAATAACTGTTTGTACCGATCCCTTGCCAAAACTTTTAGTCCCGAAAATAACGGCGCGTTTATTATCCTGTAATGCGCCGGCAACGATTTCTGCGCCGGATGCACTACCTTGATTGATTAAAATAATCAGCGTGCCCGGATAAATTTGATTGTTTGCTTTGGCTACAATTTTTAGATTAGCTTCGGGCGATTGCCCTTTGGTATAAACAATGAGTTGATTAAATTTCATGTTCTTGGGGTCAAGAAAGGCATTAGCGACATCTGCCGCTGAGCTCAATAAACCTCCCGGATTATTTCTTAAATCAAGTACTAAGCCTTTTATAGGCGTTTTTTGCTGGTGTTGTAATTGTGCTACCAATTTGTCGAGATCATGGCGGGTACTCGATTGAAAACTATTAATACGAATATAGGCGTAGTCCGTTTCTAGCATGCGCCCTTTGACACTTTGGACATGGATGATTTCACGTTTCAAATTAACCAACAGCGGTTTATGGACGCCCTGGCGAACTAACATCAGTTGAATGAAACTCCCTTTTTCGCCACGCATTTTTTTTACCGCTTCGCGTAAGCTGAGGCCTTGAATAGGGGTATTATTAATACGTAAAATCCAGTCGCCTGGTTTAATACCGGCTTTTTGTGCGGGCCCATCGTCTATCGGCGTTATTACGCGTAACAACCCTTCTTCCATCGCCACTTCCAATCCTAAACCACTGAACTGGCCGGTCGTTGCGGTTTGCAAATCCTTTAAATCGTCCGCATCTAAAAAACTTGAATGGGGATCGAGCCCGCTCGCCATCCCTTGCATGGCATTGTGTAATAATTGATGTTCAGAGGTTGGCTGCACATATTCATTTTTGATGAGTTGTAACTCACGATTAAAACGAGCGACATCCTTGGTAAGATTATCTTGTTGGCTAGTGTTCGCTTTGGGTTTAGCCGGAGTAGAAAAAGGGGTGATACTAAAACCAAGTAAAGAACAGGTGAGGAAGAAAAAAAATAGTGTTTTTAATTTCATACAGACTTATCCTTTTATTTATACTATTCGTAACAAGGTCTCATCTTCCAATAAGGAGAGTGATAGTATGACTTAATGCCGTCATTGAATTACAGATACCCTATATATAGTGTAATTCACTTTGATGAATTTGCGAGCTTAATACGGAAAAATCGTTTTTTTATTGTTCAATATGAGCGGCGAGGGGATAGATTGTTTAATCTTCTTTAAAAACAAGTAAGTTTTGGCCGGTCATTTCCTCAGGTTTGGGCAAATTCAGTAAGGCTAATAGGGTCGGCGCTATGTCCGCTAAGCTGCGTTTATGGGCGGGTCTTATCTGCGCCGGGCGACCCAAATAGATAAAAGGAACCGGTTCACTGGTATGCGCGGTGTGTGCTTGTCGCGTGTTTTCATCATACATACATTCTGCATTACCGTGATCGGCGGTAATAATGGCCTCACCACCGTGTTGTTTTAAGCTAGCCGTGATTTCCCCCATACATTGATCAATACAACTAATTGCTTGTAAGGTCGCTTGCAGTTCCCCCGTATGTCCCAACATATCCGGATTGGCAAAATTACAAATGATCACGCCGTATTTTTTTTCCTTAATATCAACCAGGAGATGTTGGGTAATTTCCAGGGCACTCATTTGTGGCGTTAGATCATAAGTCGCTACTTTCTTTGAAGGAATCAATACGCGCGTTTCATTGGCAAAGGCAAGTTCTTCGCCACCATTAAAAAAGAAAGTGACGTGTGCATATTTTTCAGTTTCGGCAATCCGCAATTGGCTTAAATTTTGTTGTGCTAGATATTCGCCTAAACCATTTTTTAGCGATTGTAGTGGAAAAGCAATATGACTGGGAATATCAGTGGCATATTCTGTTAGCGAGATAAAATCACCTAAGCGCGGCTGAGCACCTCGTTTGAAAGCTGAAAATTTAGTATCCAGAAAAGCATGACTTATTTGTCGTGCCCGGTCAGCGCGAAAATTCATAAAAATGACGACATCACCGTCTTGTATGCTTATCGGCGCTTCATTATCGGCGTGAATCAGCGTTGGTTTTACAAACTCATCGCTTTCACCACGGTGGTAAGCCAGTTGCAATCCTTGTATAGCTGTAGCGGCGGTATAAGGGGCTATTCCCTGTGTCAAACAATCATAAGCCGCCTGTGTACGTTCCCAGCGCTTATCTCTATCCATGGCATAATAACGGCCGATTAAGCTCACTATTTTACCAATGCCGAGTTTTTTAGATTGTTTTTCTAGATTAACAATAAAGGTTTGCGCACTTTTCGGTGGTGTATCGCGCCCATCAAGAAAAAGATGGAGATAACAATTTTTAATACCTTGCTGGGCAGCTAATTCGAGTAAGGCATAAAAATGTTGTTCATGACTATGAATTCCACCCGGTGAGAGTAGGCCTAAAATATGTACAGATTTTTGTGTATCCTTGGCGAGTTTAAAACCGGATAATAAACAGGGATTTTGAAAAAACTCACCGACTTCTATTGCTTTATTGATGCGGGTTAAATCTTGATAGCATACTCGACCGGCTCCCATGGTAAGGTGACCTACTTCTGAATTACCCATTTGTCCTGGAGGTAAGCCCACCGATAGACCCGAAGCGTCGAGGAGGGTATGTGGACAGGTTTGAATTAAATGATCCCAGTGCGGGGTAGCGGCAAGCGCAATGGCATTATGTTTGGTGTCTTTACGATAACCCCAACCATCGAGAATTAATAATAAAATAGGGCGCGGATTAAATTTTGACATATTTTTCGATACCTATTGTCTCAGAAAAAATAAATTTAGGCATCATTATCTAAAAAAGGTAGGTTTGTACCTTACGACGATATTGCCATATCAACAAGAATATCCCTATTATTTCAGCGAGTATAGTTGCCCACCAAATACCGTAAGCGGCAAAACCATAAGGTACGGCGATATAACCTAATGGTAAAGCAATGATCCAAAAAATTAAGATCGAGGTAAAGAGGGTAAATCGAGTATCTTTTAAACCGCGTAAGGCACCAAATAAAGCAAAGCGCGGTGCTTCAAATAACTGCACTAAGGCGGCTAAGGCCAAAAGTTGCTTCGCTAAATGGATAATCACTGCATTTTTTGCATCATGAAGGTCAAAGTCTATGCTAATTAATTTTTCTGGAAATACCCAGTAAAGTATAGCAGTGAGTAACATGAAGGCGCTCGCATAAAAAATCCCAATATAAGTTGCATAATGTACAGCTTTTTGATCGTTTCGGCCGACACTGTGGCCAACTCGAATGGTGATGCCTTGCGCTAAGGCAAATGTCACGATCGAAAACAGCCAGAAAAATTGTAAGGTAAGTTGGTTAGCGGCGAGTGCATCGGGACTAATCCTTCCCATTAAGATACTCATGGCGAGGAAAAAACCGACTTCGACACAATAGGTTAGGCCTAAAGGTAGACCAACTTGCAGGATCTCTTTCAAGGCAAGCTTGATGTTTTGCAGCCCAGGAAATTGCCAATAAATGCGATAACTTTTATTCAAACAAAAATAAAGGCTAAATCCTGTGCTAATGATCCAAAAAGAAATCGCTGCTCCCCAACCGATCCCGGCAATACCGAGTGTTGGTAGAGCAAATTTTCCAAACATCAAACTATAGTTGAAAAAAATACTGATAGGAACAAACAATACGCTAAACACCAAATTAGTTTTTGTTCGACCTAATCCAGCTACAAATTGCAATAATACCGTGATAATAAAGTCAGGAATAATTGCCCAACTAAGACCGTGCAAGTAAGGCTGTGCTAATTTCACAATCTTTGCATTTTGACCGAAAAATAAAAAAACGGGTGCCAGGTTCCAGAGTAATAACATGGCGGGTAACATCAAAACGAGCGCAAGCAATAGGCCCGCATAAAATACCGAGGATATTTGCGCGTTGTTTTTTGCGCCATAATAACGTGCGACCAAGGTGGTGATAGCCGAAAGTGTTCCCCAAATAATAACCATCAACGTGGTAAACACCCAGTTAACCAGTGCGCCGGCCGCTAGGCTGGCTGTGCTAAGATGTGCCAAAAATACATTGGAGAAAAAACCAATAGAGGTCTCAATAATGCCACTGGTAATAAGTGGTAAGGCTAAAATCAGTAAAATTTTGCTTTCAGAGCCAAAATTTTTCGAAGTGCGCACAATGTTCATGAAATGAAGGATCGCTTATACGAGGAAGCAATAAGGGGTATTTTTTATTTCCGGTGATTCTCCTGTGCTTTATATAACAATACCACGCCCACAATTATCAGAGGCATAGAAAGCAATTGCCCCATGGTTAACCAATTCCAGGCCAGGTATCCCAGTTGCGCATCGGGTTGGCGAAAGAATTCGAGTATAAAACGAAAAGTACCGTATAGAATAGCAAACCAAGCTGAAACCGCCATACGAGGCCTTGGTTGGCTAGAATAAATCCAAAGTATTACAAACAATACCACACCCTCAAAAAAGAACTCATAAAGTTGTGACGGATGTCTCGGTAGACCGCCCGCATGAGGAAATACCATTGCCCAGGGTGCATGGCTTATTCTTCCCCATAATTCTCCATTGATAAAGTTACCAATTCGACCAGTAGCTAATCCAATCGGTACTAAGGGGGCGACAAAATCAGTGATAGCAAAAAAAGCGATGCCCGTTTTGCGACTATATACATACAAGGCCAACAAGACTCCTAAAAGTCCACCATGAAATGACATGCCACCCTGCCAAATTTGGATGATAGTCCACGGTTGCGCTAAAAAATTGGCTAAATCATAGAAGAGCATGTAGCCAATACGACCGCCTAAAATAACACCGAGTGCGGCATAAAAAAGTAGATCGCTGACTTGATCGGTTGTCCAAGCGCTATTAGGTTTTTTAGCGCGATAATTCGCTAATAACCAAGCACCTATAAACCCAAGCGCATACATGAGTCCATACCAATGGACTTTGAGTGGACCTACGTTGAAGGCAATAGGATTTATTGAAGGGTAGAGCAACATAAATTAATCCTGGTGAGAAACGAATGAATATTCTTTACTATAGTGGGCCGCATTAAGTATCCAGTTATGACTGGCTTTAGCAATCCCCTGTAGGGAAGGTAAAAAAATAATGAAAGCGATCAATAATAGCAGGGAAGGCGGTATTCTTTCAAAATGGCGTGGAAATTGGCCCGTTAAATAATGACGAACCCGAAATAGCAAACCCATGAAGCCGAGTAAGACAGTAAAATAAAGAGTAGCCCCTAGAAATACGACAGGCATATTAGCGACATTGATTTTTTCGCTAGAAATTAAGCTAATAGGGATATTACTCAATAAAATAAGCGTTGCTAGCAACAAAGGCAAAGCAACAGGATAAATACCCTTTTTGGAAAATTGCCACAAAATTAACCCGGGAATACTTAAAAAAGGAAAATAATATATCCAAGCTAAGGGCGATAATAATAACATGCCCACTATAATGAGGGAAAAATCCAGATCGGTTTTTTGCTGGAAATCAATATGAGTTTGCGGCACTAAAAATCGGATCATAGCCAGCATAAGCAGTAGCGTTAGTAAGGGATAAAGAAATGTGATTAGGCCGGGTAGAGGGATCAATGCGGCATTATGCTCATTGCCACCTACTAAACGTAATAAAAAGCCATACAGTGAAATATTCCAATTGGAAGCGGCCCAGCTTATTTGCTGACAAGTATGATAATACGATAAGTAACTCGATAGACCAAAAAACGCCGCCGCGATTAATGCGCAACTCAGCATGATGGCGATAAACACGCCTAAACCACGCCATTGTTTGCGAATTACGAAATAAAATAAAAATAAACCAATAAAAGGCTTTAAACTGGCGGCTAAGGCTAAGAAAATAGCGGCCTTTATTGTTTTAGCTTCATGAGCAGCACGCCATCCTAATACCAATAAGGGTAATAACAAAAAGGTGACTTGGCCAAATTGTAAGCTGGCAAAACTGGGAAAATAGCTAAAAAATCCGATTAAAAGCAATAAGCTAGCAAGTATTGAAAAAGAATCGGGATCTAGTTTTTGCTGTAGTAATAAAATACCCAAGCCCCCTGCCAGTATTGAGAGAAAAGTCCATAAAAAAAGTGCATGTGGGTAGCTCAAATAAGCAAATGGAAAACTAATCAGGGTAAAAAAAGGTGGATTTAGATTACCTCCTAATTGAATGATTTTTGAATGTCTTGATTTATAGACGTGCGGCGGACTAATGTTGCTATTGATTTTATTTTTTACACAATAAACAGGGGAATAACTATTTTTCCCTTGGATAAATAGTTGTCCAGAGTGATAAAATTTTCCAAAATCACTATATAGGATACTTGTTTTTCCAATCGTCAAAGGATAAACGAAATTCAGTGTGACTAATCCCAATAGCAGGACTAGTAGCAGAAGAGAAAGTAAAAATTTGCAAATTGGTTTAAATAACATCGCAAAACCAGCTATCACTAAGAGCCAAACGAGTTGTTTCTAGACTGATTTAGTCCAGCAAGCTGGAGTTTATGATGAAGTTGTTGTGAACGCTTGCTATTGGGTAAGGGGCCAACGACGACTTGATAATACAAGCGTCGATGGATAGGAATTCTTTTTATATTTACCGGCGAGTGAGTCCATTGTTTAACCAGTAGTGCCAGTTTTTGTGCGGAGGCACGTTGTTTAAATAAACCTAATTGAATAAAAGGCGGATATTTTTTTTCGCGCGCGTAGCTTGAGCTTCTTTGCGGGAGGGGTGTTTTTTCATTGAAGGCCAAGCGTGTTATGCCAGGGGTGATAGCGACGATGGAAACAGGTGCTGTACCCGCGCCGGTCATATCTAATTTTTTTGCGGCGACATAAGAGAGATCAATCAGACGATTGCTTACGAACGGGCCCCGATCATTGACTTTAACAATGACCTTTTTTCCATTATGCAGATTGGTTACTTGAAGATAAGTCGGTAAAGGTAGTGTTTTATGAGCGGCTGTCATACCGGCCACGTTATAGGTTTCACCATTGGAGGTTTGAAATTGATGAAATTTCATGCCATACCAAGAAGCAATGCCTCGTGCATGATAACCGTTGGCATGTTTCATCACATAATAGCGACGTCCAAAAACGACATAGGATTTAGGATTGCCCCTTTTACTTAAGGGTTCTTTCTTAGGGACGGCATTGGGAATTTTATTCGCATTGATCCTAAAAGCAGGTGCTTTATCCTGGCGCAAAGGATAACGATAATTATTGCGGGTTGATGAACAAGCCCCTAAGCTTAAAATAACTAGGAATAAGGTAAGTCTAGCGATAATGATAAAAAACAAGCTTCCTTGCTGCGCTTTATTTTTTATTAACATGGGTAAAATGCTCTTGTTGGTCGTAATGCTTGATTAATTCGCTCAATTGAAAAACTGCCATGGCATAAAGCGAGCTGGCATTATAGTGTTTGATAACCTGAAAATTATTGAAGCCTAGCCAATACTCGTTGCCATGCGTGGTAGGCAATACAATGAGTGTTGCTTTCAGTGATGGGGCGAAATGAGCTTTAGGATATAGGTGATATTTTTCAAAATCCTTTAGCGTGAAATTAACTTGAGAACTGGGTAAATGCTCAAGCGCATGTGATTTAATACGTGCTGGAACGGCAATAGGGCCTGCTTTTATCCAGGAAAAATATTTAAGATAATTGGCTATACTTAAAATAGCGTCATCGGCATTATTGATAAGATCGCTATAGCCTTTATTGGTGGCATCGACGGAGAGGTGACGGTAGTTACTTGGCATAAATTGTACTTTTCCTATCGCGCCCGCATAAGAGCCGCGGATTACTCTAGGATTAATGACAGGGTTTTCTCGGCTTAATAGCAGAAATTGTTCGAGTTCTTTTTTAAAGAAGTCAGCGCGTCGGCTATGATTAAAACTTAAGGTGCTCAACGAGTCAATGACCCGATACTTCCCAGTGATCTCGCCATAACGAGTCTCTACACCTAAAATAGCGACGATGACAGAAGCAGGCACGCCATAATATTTTTCTGCACGGGCTAATGTTTTAGCATGTGCATGCCAAAATTGTACACCCAGTTGTGCCCGTTTAGGGGTAACAAAAATAGGTTTGTATTCAGACCAAGTTAAGCGTTCTTTTGAGGTGACAAAAGAGCGTAGGATGGATCGATTCGATTTGACTGTATTGAATAACTGTTGCAATTGCTGACGGTCAAAGTGATATTTTTCAACCATTTGATCAATAAATTGTCGTACTTCGGGTTTGTTTGCATAGGCGGTACAGGAAGTTAAACAAAGTGTAATGAGTAGCAAGAACATCCTTAAGCTAAAACGAAATCTTTTATTTTTTTTCATAGCGTTGCTTTCCTTAGTTGCCGACTAGTTTTCGATGCGTCTGAATTGACATGAGAATACCAAAACCTGCGATTAAAGTAATTAATGAGGTTCCTCCATAACTAATTAAGGGTAACGGGATACCTACAACCGGTAATAACCCGCTGACCATACCGATATTAACAAAGGCGGCAATAAAGAAACTTAAGCTTAATCCTCCGCCTAATAAACGAGAGAAGGTATCTTGTGCTTTCATGCTGATATAAAGACCGCGTGCAGCGATCCAAAGATAAAGACCGAGTAAAATCATGCCGCCCAGTAAGCCAAATTCTTCACCGCAGACAGAAAAGATAAAATCAGTGGTATGTTCAGGTAAAAATTGTAAATGGGATTGCGTGCCATGTAACCATCCTTTACCCAAAATACCGCCGGCACCGATGGCAATTTTAGATTGAATAATATGATATCCGGCGCCGAGTGGATCTCTTTCTGGATTTAAGAAGGTGAGTACGCGTAATTTCTGATAATCACGCATAAAATACCAACCAATCGGAGCGATTATTAGCGCTAATAATCCGCCTATTAGCAACCAACGCCCACTAATGCCCGCTAATAAAATGACACTAATACCCGATGCAGCAATTAATAAAGCGGTACCTAAATCAGGTTGCTTAACAACAAGTAAGGTCGGTACGGCGACAATAACTAATAATACCAATAAATCAAAAAGAGAAGGGGGTAACGATCGATCGTGCAAATACCAGGCCAACATCATCGGCACAGATAATTTCATCAGTTCAGAAGGTTGAAATTTTAATACACCCAGATTCAGCCAACGTTGCGCACCTTTTCCAACCACGCCTAAAATCAACACGGCTAAGAGTAATGTAAAACTCACGACAAATATCCAAGGTGCCCAAGCACGATAAACCGAGGGCGAAACGTGTGCCAATAAAAGCATTGCAAAAAAAGCAATCAACATGCGAATCGCTTGTTTGCCGATGATGACTAAACTTTGGTTGCTGGCACTGTAAAGTATAATTAATCCAATGCACACAAGGCTTACTAAACCGATTAATAAAGGTTTATCGACACGAAAAAATTGATTTATTTTTTGTAGTGAAAAACGACGACGGTGCGGGGTAATCGCGAGCATGAACGCAACCCTAGTAAAAGTAAATAGCTATAGTATAGAATAAAATCTTTCGACTTACGCTAAATTGCAGATAAAACATCACATAATGTGTTATTGCGTCTAGTTGCGTAATCAATAATTCGATGTACAATACCGAAGTTCTAATAAAAGCCGCTTTTTTAGTATTATTATGCCAACTATATTGTCCGCTGTTACAAAGACTGGAAATTTGAGGGTGTTGGCAGCGCGTTTTAGCATAGGTTTTTTTCTCTATTGGATTTTAGTTACGCAAGCTTGCGCATTAACGTTTGTTTTACCGCCACCAGGGAGTGATATAGTGGGTCATGTGCAATGGGTACAGGCATTGCCAGGCGATACATTTAATAAGATTGGACGCCGCTATGATATGGGATATTTTGAGTTAGTAGAGGCTAATCCCATGATCGACCCACTACATCCACGGCCGGGTAGCATTGTTGTTATTCCGAGTCGTTTTATTTTACCGCCCGGGCCGCGGCATGGACTCGTCATTAATTTAGCTGAATTACGTATTTATTATTATCCACCGCAGCGCCATGTGGTGATAAGCTTTCCCGTTGGGATAGGTCGAGAAGGTTGGGATACCCCTTTGGGTCCTTCTTGGATTGCTGAAAAAATGCGTAATCCCACCTGGATAGTTCCTGAATCAATTCGTAACGATCGTGCTAAAGATGGCATAAATTTACCTGCAAAAGTGCCTCCCGGGCCGGATAACCCCTTAGGCGGTTATGCGATGCGTCTTAAACAAGCGACTTACTTAATTCATGGTACGAATGATTCACAAGGTGTAGGGCGGCGTAGTAGTGCAGGGTGTATTCGACTCTTTCCAGAGGATATTGAAAGTTTATTTTCAGAGGTATCGATTAAAGAAAAGCTTGCTATCATCGATGCGCCCTATAAGTTCGGTTGGGATAAACAGCAACTTTATTTGGAAGCGCATGCCCCGTTGCAAAGATTATCGCTAGCTAGGCGTATTACAATGGAAGAAAAGCTTATTCGAGCAAATGGCGCAAAAGCTGCTAAAATTCAATGGCAATCTGTTGAGCGAATTGCACGACAAGAAAATGGAATACCACAAGTAGTTGCTTATTCCGAGCGACCTATAACGCCTAATTTGCCACGGGCTCATTTGAAAATTAAAATGAAAAAGAAAAGTAAGAAAATTAATTGACTTAAGTTAAATGATCGTCAAAAGATCTATTTTTAGTGATAGAAAAATTTATGCGTTGTGTCTCTTTTTGTACAGCAGCCAATTATAAACTGAGCTTATTAGCGGATTTTTTCCGTAGTAAGCGTTATATTGCCAAGTTATTTCGTAATGTGCTTTATGTCACGCAGCAAGATAAACCTACCGATATCTTTTTTTTCAATCATGGTTGCTTTGTAACCTGGAATTTAAGTAAAAAACAAGAAAAACAATTGATAGAAGACATAAAGCCCTTTTCTGTCGACCTGTTAGAAAAAATCGAGATGGATCGCTTCGTTTACTATTTTGACGAAGAAACACGACTTTTTCCACATCAACGATTTAATGTCGATGTTATTACCTTAAAAGCTAACGAAGTCGATAATGTACAAATTAAGCTAGCAATTTCTTACGGTTTAGCCCAATCGATAAAATTAGAGTCCTACGAGGAATCAATTAACAAGACCGTTGTGGCTAATAGCCATTTTCCACGCGAATTAGCGCAATATGGAAAAATTTCACTGTCACGTAAAGCTATTTCCAAACGAATCGGCGAGATTTTTTTAACACGGAGTTCAGTTAACTTAAGTAGTGAATATTTGGATGTCCCGGAATATTTTTGGCGTTATTCTAATCTCGAAGCGTATTATGTGATGACAGAGAAATTTTTAGACATTCCTAAACGAGTCGCGGCACTCAATCATAAGCTGGATGTTGCCCACGAAATTCTAGAAATGTTAAATAGTCAGTTACAACATCGTTACTCAAGTATTTTAGAATTTATCATTATCTCGCTGATCTTTATTGAAATAGTCTTGCAAATGCTTCAACATGTATAGAGGTATTGAATTTATTAAAAGCCTCTTTTGGTAAAATATTTATAAGGGCCTCTAGCAAAAAGCTAGAAATATGCTATTTTATAGAATCCTAATCTTCCGTTTACTCCTTATATATTAAGAGGAATATGAACCATGGCTAAAAAGTTAGCTAAAAAAAAGTCTCCAGTTACTAAAGCGCGTAAAAAAGCTAAAGTAGCATCAGGTGGTAAAAAACTATCTACGGTGAAAAAGTCTTTTACTAAAACTGAATTATTGCAATGCTTAGTAGAAAGCACTGAATTACCTAAGAAAAAAATCGCCGAGGTTTTGGAATCTCTGCAGATGATTATGCATGCGCATGTAAAAGCCGGTTGCGCTTTTGCCCATCCGGGTATGTACAAAATTACGGTGGTTAAAAAACCAGCGACTAAAGCGCGTAAAGGTATTAATCCTTTCACCGGGGAACCGACTACTTTTAAAGCAAAACCTGCACGTAAGGTCGTGAAAATAAAACCATTAAAAAAACTCAAAGCAGCCGTTTAAATTTTTTTAATAAAAAAGGGCGCGTGAGCGCCTTTTTTTTGCGCTAGATTTTTTTACACTAGCGAAGAGATAAGAGTCCGTCCTATTCTTTTAAAAGCCGTAAGCCGGCTTTTAATGCGTTCAAACTCAACTATAAATCGGCCTTTAGGATAAATATCCGCGATAGGGACGCTCGAGCTAAGGATAAGTTTGCAGTCTGCATCGTATAAAATATCAATCAAATGAATAAATAGACGGGCTAGATTATCATCCTCTTCATGGATGCGCTTAAGGTCGCTGATTAAAATCGTCGAAAATTGCTTGGCAATCACTAAATAATCTATTTGACTGCGAGGGACTGAGCAAATAGAGCTGAAATCAAACCATATTAAGTGATGAGTCGATCCTAAATGTGGGATCAATCGGCCATTAATCGTAACCGCTTGATAAGAAACTTTTTTTGTTTGGCTGAGTTGATCGAATAATCTTTGTACATTCTGTGTACCCATGACGAAGAGAGGATAACTATCATCTTCTACGTTTGTTAATGAGTGTCGACGATAATCGGTGTGGCTATTTAAGCGCAAGATACGTAGATTTTTTTCGATGAGCGCAATGGCCGGCAAAAAACGATCACGTTGTAAACCATTTCGATATAAGTCATCCGGTGGGGTATTGGCCGTGGTGATGAGTGTTATGCCGTGCCGAAATAGAGCGCCTAATAATTGTCCCAGTTGCATCGCATCACCTATTTCATGGACAAGAAACTCATCTAAGCAAATAATTTTAACTTCTTTACTGAGGCGTTTTGCAATACGCGCTAGCGGATTAGATTCTCCCTGTCGCTGTGATAATTCCGCTTGTATATGGTGCATGAATTGATGAAAATGATAACGAGACTTAGACAGTGTCAGATGTTGATAAAACAGATCCATTAAATAGGTTTTTCCGCTGCCAACAGGGCCCCATAAATAAAGTCCTTTCCCAGGCGCTTTAGCGCGGAGCCATTTTTTCGGGGCTAATAATTCGTCATAAATTTGTTGCAATGCTTGCATCGCTAAGGCTTGTTCTGGATCGAATTGCAAAGTTTTTTGTAAAATTTGCTGATGATAAGCTTGTAAAGGCGTCGTACTCATGTTGTTTTATTGGCTATGATTGAATGTGTTTATTAGATTATCGCGTAATTCAATTAATTTGCCATGAAAAAAATGACTGGCACCGTTTATTTTAATAAGTTGCGGAGGATTTTCTAAGGAGGCTCGCCAAGCAAACACCGCCGTAGGAGAGACAACCTCGTCTTCATCGCCTTGTATGAGTAGGCAAGGGCAAGAAAAGGGAGCGAGTTCTTTGAATGGAAAGTTTTCCAGTGGAGGAGCTATTAAAATCAGTTGTTTTACCGGCCATTTTTTCGCAGCACGCGCAGCGACATAAGCCCCAAAGGAAAAGCCAGCTAGCCAAATCTCTGACGCTGGACAGCTCGTTTTTAACCATAGTAGTATGGCGCATAGATCCTCGCTCTCACCTAGGCCATTATCATAGCGACCCTGGCTTGTCCCAACACCACGGAAATTAAAACGCAGTGTCGAGAAGCCCATGGTGTTAAAGCTACGCGCTAAGGTATAAATAACCTTATTGTGCATAGTTCCACCATATAGAGGGTGTGGGTGACAGATAACGACAATAACCGGAGGGTTTCGTGGTGATTCAGGATAAGTGGTGAGTATTTCAAGTTGACCGGCAGGCCCGGCGAGTAAAAGTTTGGCTTGGCGATCCTTGGGGAAGCTTACTGTTGTCGTCATGTTATACTCTTAGCATATTGAGAGAATTCATGGCTTATTTTTTCTTAAAAGAGATTACTCGCTGATGCGACGAGCCAATTCATCCATTTTAAAGTGCTGTTAAACTTATGCAAGCATTGAGTATCCAAGGGCTGAGTAAAATCTACCATAACGCCATCGTAGCACTTAAAGGCATCGATCTAAATGTGGCAGAAGGTGATTTTTTTGCCTTATTAGGTCCTAATGGAGCCGGAAAGTCGACTACGATAGGGATTATCGCTTCACTTATCAATAAGACAGCAGGCTCTGTTAAGGTATTTGGACATAGCTTAGATAGCGAATTAGAGCTGGCCAAATCATGTATCGGGATAGTCCCGCAAGAACTTAATTTTAGTATTTTTGAGAAGCTTATTGATGTTGTCGTCTATCAAGCCGGTTACTACGGTGTTCCTAGGCGCTTAGCTAAACAGCGTGCCGAAATGTATCTAAAAAAACTTGATCTATGGGATAAGCGCGATCAAATCTCGATGCGGCTTTCCGGCGGCATGAAACGACGTTTGATGATAGCGCGTGCATTAGTCCATCAACCTAAATTACTCATTTTAGACGAACCGACAGCGGGCGTAGACATTGAAATACGCCGTTCTATGTGGGAATTTCTACAGAGTATCAATCAACAAGGCATAACTATTATTTTAACCACCCATTATTTAGAGGAAGCTGAATATCTGTGTAAAAATATCGCCATTATTGATCGAGGTCGTATTATAGAAAATACCACGATGAAGCATTTGTTGGCGACTTTGAACATGGAAACCTTTGTCTTTGATCTAAAAAAGCCTTTAGTCGAATTACCCAAATCTCCTTTTAGTATGCGCTTATTAGATAATGTTACTTTAGAAGTTGAGGTGGCTAAGGAACAATCATTGAATAATTTATTTGGATTTTTGGAAGGACATCATATTGAAGTGACGAGTCTACGTAATAAAGCCAACCGTTTAGAAGAGTTATTTTTGAATTTGATTGTCGCCAATAAAAATAAATGAACACTTGACTCAAAACGCATAAAGTAGTGCAAGAGCCCTTTAATGTTAAATCAATCACTGAAGAATTATTAAATTGACTATGCCAGCAAAAATCTATTGGATAGCCTTTATTACCTTATTACGCAAAGAAATTAAACGTTTTTTGCGCATTTGGGTGCAAACCCTATTGCCACCTTTGGTGACCATGACACTGTATTTTTTAATCTTTGGCAATTTAGTTGGTCAACGCATAGGTCGTATCGAAGGTTATAGTTATATGCAATATATTGCGCCTGGTTTAATTATGATGTCGATTATTACCGCCGCCTATACCAATGTGGTGACCTCTTTTTTTGGTATGCGCTTTCAACGCAGCATCGAAGAATTGATAGTCGCGCCCTTACCCAATTATCTCCTTTTATCGGGATTTGTCGCCGGCGGTGTGGCGCGCGGTTTATTGGTCGGCTTGTTAGTAACGATATTAGCTTTGTTTTTTACCCAATTACACATTACGAATATATGGGTTTTGTTGGCTATCGTGCCCATGACGACGATTCTATTTTCGCTGGCCGGATTTACTAATGCTTTATTTGCTAAGACATTTGACGATATCTCCTTGGTGCCCACCTTTGTTTTAACGCCACTGACTTATTTGGGAGGGGTGTTTTACTCTATTCATTTGTTACCTAGTTTTTGGCAGTATTTATCACTCTTTAACCCGATATTGTATATAGTGAATAGTTTTCGTTACAGTATTTTAGGTGTCACCGATATTCCGATTTTATTGGCTTTAATGATCATATTTTTTAGCTGTGTCGGTTTATTTTTTATTAACCTTTACTTGCTGAATCGAGGCAAAGGCATACGAACGTGAACACGCAGCAAACAGGGGTATTACTGATTAACTTAGGTACGCCACAAGCCCCGACGACACGAGGGGTGCGTGACTATTTAATCGAATTTTTAAGTGATAAGCGCGTTGTTGAGTTACCCACTTACTTATGGCAGCCCTTGTTAAGGGGAGTCCTATTACCGATACGTGCTAAACGTTCCGCTAAACTTTATCAAAGCATTTGGATGCCAGAAGGCTCCCCCCTTTTGGTTTATTCGAGACGATTAGCCGAAAAAGTACAAGCAAACTTAGGTGATAAATTTAAGCTGGTTTTGTGTATGCGTTATGGTAAAGCAAATATTCAAGCGGGTCTTGATGTATTGCTAAGCGCAGGCATTCAATCTATCGTTATATTACCGCTTTACCCGCAATATTCTGCGGCAACGACGGCCAGTTGCTTTGATGTTGTCGCCAAGGTATTTAAACAATCACGTTTTATTCCGAGTCTACATTGGGTTTCGTCTTATTTTCAGCATCCGCTTTATATTCATGCTTTAGCTCATCAAATTCAACAATATTGGTCAAAACACGGCAAAAAAGCTTACTTACTTTTCTCCTTTCATGGTTTACCTAAACGTTGTTGCCAATTGGGTGATCCCTACGAACAGCAATGTCATACCACGGCGCGTTTATTAGCCGCACAATTACATTTAGCAGAAACTAGCTATCAAGTCGTTTTTCAGTCGCGTTTTGGCAAGACAGTTTGGTTACAACCTTATTGTGAGGTGGTATTACGCCAGCTTGCCGAACAAGGAATAAAGCAGGTTGCTGTTATTTGTCCTGGATTTGCAGTCGATTGTTTAGAAACCTTAGAAGAAATATCACAACGCTATCGAAAGCTATTCTTACAAGCGGGTGGAGAAGATTTTTATTATATTTCTGCGCTCAACGATACACTAGAACAAACTCAGCTTATTGCCCGCTTGGCCAAACAAGCCAGTTCTGATACTTGATGTGAGTCGTTTAAATTAATCTTAATAATTTAATAAACGCAAAAATGGAACCCATTCCTACAAAAAATGTGCCGATAAACCAGCGGATAATGTCGTATTTTAGACTCGATATTTCTACTTTAAGATTGAGTTCAACGAGGGATATTTCCTTTTTAAGCTTGGATTCTATCATTGACATATCTTTTTTTAAATCAGACATATCTTGCTTTAAATTAGCTTCGGTGAGTAACAAATCTTTTTTTAAATCAGACATATCTTGCTTTAAATTGGCTTCGGTGAGTAACAAATCTTGTTTTAAATCAGATATATCTTGTTTTAAACTGGCTGCTGTCAGTGATATAGCTTGTTTTAAATTGGCTTCGGTGAGCAGTAAGTCTTGCTTTAAACTAGATTCAGTCTGTGATAAATCTTGTTTAGTACACACATTGGCCTCTAGTATTCCAGATAATAATCGAACCTGAGTTTTGGCTTGTTCAGTGGGTATGCCCACCTGTTCAAGCTCATTCGCATAGCGGAGGGTATCAAATAAAGGTGCTGGCGCCATGATATTATTTTTCTCCATTTTAAATGATATTCTTATATTGTTCCTGTTGCCATCATCTATAGTATACGGGAACTATTTATCAAATACAGCAGGGCTATTGGAGTAGTGATATCATGAAAACTTATGAAAAGGCCTATCGCGCGCGATTACGTGAATTATCCGATCGCATTGTCCGAGCACAACAAGACATACGAATCTTAGACAGTATTAAGTGGGGAGCGGAAATACAAAATGAATTTTTTAATAAAAAGTGCAAAGTATTACCGAAAGTCGATGCAGCGTATTATCAAAAAAATAGTTTAACTTTTGATATCGCTAAAAAAGAGGAAGAATTCCAGACCTTAGAACGGGATATCAGCCGTGAAGTCGGTCAATTTAGTTCCATCGGCAGTATCATGTTGCGCATGTGTCGCGAATATCAGGATGTATTGCGTTTATTAGCCGCACGTGGCAAGCCCGAATTTAGCGCACTGTCGCAAGAACTGTATGGTAGTGCCGATGATGCATTTTATGTCAATGCACCGCGTCTCAAGGATTTAGCCCCCATCGTCTCCAAGGCGCTGGCTAAGATCAAAGATAAAACCTGTAACGAATTGGATGAAAAACGTTACGACAGTCAACAAGCAGTTGAATTGTTAAATCAGCGTTTGTCACATTATTTTACCCATGTCGATGTCCATGCGGATGCGCATAAACCGAGAGAGTGGGTTAAGATCAGCGATGGCATCATCGCCGATGCGGCGGCGGGTTCGGAATGGATCAAGATCCGCAAAGATGCCTTATTTAGCGAACGGGATCTGCGCATTTTAGAAGTACACGAAGGTTGGGTGCACATGGGGACGACATTGAACGGTGCCGAACAACCGATTTGTACCTTTTTAAGTAAAGCGCCGCCTTCTGCGATTGCCAATCAAGAAGGATTGGCGATCACCATGGAACTGTTTCACTTTGTTTCCTCACCAGCACGGATCCAAAAATTGACCGATAGAATGATAGGTATCGCCATGGCCGAAGAAGGCGCTGATTTTCTCGATGTATTTAACTTTTTTTTACAACAAGCTTATAGCGAAGATGCAAGTTATAAGAGTAGTGTACGTATTTTTCGCGGTAGCTTACCCCATCTAGGGCCCTTTACTAAGGATTTGGTCTATAGCAAAGGATTTATTTTAATCTACAATTATTTGCGTTTGGCGGTGAAAGAAGGCTTAGTGGATAGAATTAGTTTGTTATTTATCGGTAAAACCAGTTTGGAGGATCAACGTTTACTGGCGCACTTATTAGAAGAAGGATTAATTGTGAAACCGCATTATATTCCACATCAATTTAAGGATCTTGCCGCCTTAAGTTGCTGGATGTGTTATGCGCTATTTTTTAATAAATTAGATCTGGACAAACTGGCTATTGATTACCGGAATATTTTGCGCGGTTAGTTTCTCAGGGTTGAGGAATAAGCCTGCGCTTAAAACGCAGGCTTATTTTTGATTGCAGCGACGGCCTACGACGGCCTAAGTAAAGGCTGTTTTTGTTGTGGTTTTACGGGATCATAGGCACTGCTTGCCGATATAGTGGATAAAGTAATAGAGCTGTTAGAGTCGTCACTTGCGCTGCTACATAAAGTGACAGTATGTCGACGATTAGGCCCACCATTATTATTGTCCTTGCGAAGAGTGGCACTAATAACAGCACCACTCGCATATGAAGCACTAACTTTTTTAGCGGCAGTTACGCCTTGCTGTTTTGCATCATAAATTCTAACTGCGCCTTGAAGAACAGATCTTACTAAAGATGAGTTGTTTCTAATAGTGGACATATGAGCTTCAAGCTGTTTATTAGGTTCTGTAGATTCAGGGCATATTATAAGCTTTTTGGAGTCTATACCATTTATTGAGCATAAAGCTTGTTCTAATTCTTCCATGATCTTTTGATCAATCATAGTTTTCATAAGAGCCCATAAATTTTGAACATTCACGTCTTTGACTAGGGCTTCTGCACTTACAAAACCTATACAAGCATTTAAATGGATATCATCCGACAGTAATTCATTGAATTGTTCTAACTTAGATTTTTGCGTATTAATGATTTTTAATTTTTTTTCGTTATTAATGAAATTTTCTTCATGCTCAGTGATAGCATCTGTACAGGAAATTATTATATTTTTTTCTTTCATTTCTTTCATGGCCGTATTTAAAGTTTTCTTATGATTTTCAATAGTCGTATTACCTTGTATATATACGTCAGACATATTCTTTAAATGTGTTATAACAGTAGTTAAATTTTCTTTTACAATTTCTAATTGCTTAGATTTCAGAAAATAAATAGGCTCTTCTAAAAGATTAGCATCATTTACACTGCTGGGAGTTGCATTTGAATTTGAAATTGAGTTATTTTCATTCAATATTAAACTCATTTCAGCTTCTTCTTTAGCGCTAATTAATTTAGAAGCCCCCTTCTTTGGTAGTGAAAAAAAACGATTGAGTGCCGTTTTGGTCAGAAAGCTGCTAATCACCGCGGTGCCAATATTAACACCCGTAGCAATAGGTGCACTGATCGCGGCACAAGCGGTACTTACTACCGGTATACTTTGTAGCGCTGCTTTAACCGTCGGAAAACCGGATAAATAATGAGTGTGATAATGATTCAGGACTTGAAACCCTAGAGAAAAACCTAGATTGGTAAAAAAACTAGGTATCACTTGCTGTGTGATTCTTTCCCACATTTCATCTTTTGCATTATCATCGCTTATATCCGCATTTTCTAGGGAGGCTAAGATTAACGGGAAAGCGGCCGCATAGCCTGAATGAACCAGTATGCTAACAAGATTAAGTACAGCAGCGGTGGTTCGTGATCCACTATAATCCGGACTGCTTAAACGTTCCGATACGTGTTGGCTTAGCGCATTACTAACGCCATTGACGATGCCGTGCCCGGCGACGGCAATCAGTTCCGGCGTGGGTGGTATAAGATAATTTGATGCGTCCAAACTGACATCAATTTCAGTTTCATTTCGAGTGTTGTTATATGAAGAAAGTGTGACGTTTTGTGGCGCATAAGAGGCGAGCGTCGTGGTTTCAACCAGCGCTTCTGTCCGCATTGTTTCAGGCGACAGTAAATCAGTGCTAAGCACGGCGCTATTCTTAGTGGTTACTGTGTTGTTGATTATGTTTTGCACGGTGGTGACAACAGGGACATCTAAACAAGTTTGATTAAATAAATCTAGGCAGTACTGTTTTGCCGCTTCTATGTTTCCATCATGTAAATTCAATGAATATCTTCCTATTGCCTCCGTTAAGATAGACGCCTTCACTTTATTTTTAACACTATTGTAAAGTGAATGGGCCATTCCTTCTATAGCTGAAGCTTTTGCTGCTGTCGCGCTAACAGTTAGATTGTCAGAGTGGGCATTTAATCCTAGATCAAACGCTACATTAGTTAAGGTGCTAAAAAAATGAGTTACACTCGCTTCGATCAAAGTAGTATTAGTTAAATTCGCTATTAATTTTTTTAATAGTCCCTGTGAGTGATGAATTAAGTCAAAAGCATGAGAATGGTTCTCCAGTGATATGTTAATAACGCCAGGTATGGCGAAAAGACTGTTTAAAAAAATAAAATAATTATTAAAAGTTTCTTGATAATCTTTAAAGAACGAATAATCAGAATTATTGTTGTTTTTACTTTCAGAATATAGGCTGGAGTAGGCCATGAAAAAATAGTCACAGAATGTTAACAATAACCTCTTTAAATTATCGTCTAAATTTTCCTTGTTTAGATTGATATTTTGGGTGAAATATTCGAGGATATACTTAATCGAATTTGATCTCATATATTCTCTAATACGACAACTAATCGCTATCGATAGCTCGTTAATCCTGTCAGTCTCAACGGAGAATAATTCATTGAGTGTCCCGAAAAGATCAGCTAGATTTAGATGGTAATTGAATTTTTTCTCTACAATGTTGTTTATAATATCATTGTTCGGGTTAACGCAAGCCGAAGGAATGGCAATAGATAGCATCAATAAATTCCTTAATAAAAAATTAAAATATCGTAGCTTGATAAACTTAAGGAATCCTTAACAATAAATTTTATTTTGACAAGTATTTTTTATAATTAAGCTAACCTCATTGATAATTATAGATTTTATAAAGAATCAGTTAGCGTAAATGCAAAAATCTCTTATTTTTTAAATCGTAACTTTAACGAAGGATTAGCGGTTTTATTTGCCGGTGGTGCCTGTGCCCCCGGTTATATCAATCAAGATTTTCGTAATATCACAGCGCCGCGTTTAGAGACTTTATTGCAAAGCGAATATATCGGTTATGGAATTTCCTGGTTGTATAATAATTATTTGATGCAACAGTATCCGGGTTTTTATGCAGATATTTTAAGCCTAAGCCAGGATAATTTTAAGAATAAATGGACGGCTATTTTAAATAATGATCAAAGATTTACCCATTGGATAACTTATTTAAATCAAACTCGCCAACAGGCCCCAAAAGAATTAAGCCTTGACGATTGTCCTAGTATTTACTTAAAAGATTATTTGCCTTCTGTGATAACCACTGAACGCTTACCTAGAACCAGCCGTTTTGTGCCGACGGTTTTGACTGAAAAATCCAAAACTGCGGAAGAATTAGGACGAGAGTTAATATTTGAAATTTATAGTAACAAAATAAATGCTTTTCAGCGCTTATTGAATGCCGGCGCTAATCCTAACTATCGCGATCCACACGACGGAAATACACCTTTACATTATCTTTTCTATTACGGTCGTTGCAATGCTCAATTGGTACAGTTACTTTTAGCGGCAGGTGCTAAGATAAGCAATAATAACGAGGGAAAATCACCGTATCGTCTCGCCATAGAAACCTGCACGGTAGAAGAGCTGCAAACAATAAAGGAAGTTTTTGATACGTTTGCGCCAGTCCCGAATACAACGACATTTGACTCCGGTGAAACAGGGATAGTTACTTATCGGCCAAAATCAAGCCGAGTGACACTCGTGTTCCCGCTATACGCGTTATCGTCTTTATTAAGTGGGTCAGTCTCTGCATTTTCGGATGAGGCGGGGAGACGCTATAAAGCATCCTATCCTTACTTACCGGCGTTTATGCGCTACGGTATTAAGCCTATCGCCTTATCAATGGCGAGTGCTAGCTTGGATAGTTTACTTCTAGGGACAGCGAATAGCGTTGGCTTAGAGGCAGTATGGAGCAGTTTCCTATCATATTTTGCGATAAATTATTTGGGATTATTAATCGCACAACCTATCGAGCGCGCCTTAGCGAAAAAAATTGAAAATAAAATAATTAATTTTTTATTACCGATATTATTATATACCAGCTTGTTAAATCCGGGTTTATTGTTTAGTGAAGGTTTTATCATGCAATGGATACCGCTGATTATTATGCCGTTAATGAATGCACTTTTGTTTCAATTAGGTAGTTTAGGGACGCATACATTGATGGATAAATTCTTTCCAGAAGACTTGAGTACAAATCACTCGAAGCCAACTTATTTAGCTTATGGATTGGATGGCACGCCAACAGAATTGATATCGTCGGATGAAAACTCAAATCTATTCAGAGAAAATCCAGTTAGTTTTACTTTTAGTGAAGTTCATACATCAACAGAAAAACAACAATCGTTTCTAACATTTGGTTATGAAAAACCAGCTCCGCCTTTACCCGCTAAGCAAGCATCCAAGTTGCAGCGCTTTTCTTCTATTTTTAGTCGTCAGCCAATTAGTTGTTTGCCTCCAGCGCCTACTCAGCAGGAATTAGCAGAGATGGGAATTAAAATAGCTGAACCTAAGACGTATTAGTCCATTGAGAGGAGTCCGTGTAGTATGTTAGCTTTTAGCCATGTCAGTTTCTTATCGAGCAAAATTATTAGCCGTCTATGAATATTTATTAAATCGCTATGGGCGGCAAGCTTGGTGGCCGGCGGAGTCGCCTTTCGAGGTGATGCTCGGTGCGTTGCTCACGCAAAATACGAGTTGGTCGAATGTCGAAAAGGCCTTAGCGAATCTAAAACAACAGTGCGCTTTGACGCCCGAAGCACTCTTAGATCTGGCAACCAGTCATTTAGAAACTTATTTAAAACCGAGTGGCTATTTTCGTATTAAAGCACAACGTGTGCAGCTTTATTGTCGCTGGTATTTATCCGTCGGCGCTTATGAGGGACTGGCGCGCTTAACGACGTCCACGCTACGTGAATCGTTGTTACAAGTGAAAGGGATAGGTCCGGAAACAGCCGATGATATTTTATTGTATGCGTTTAATCGCCCGGTGTTTGTTATCGATACTTATACACGCCGTTTATTACAGCGTTTACAGTTGATTCAAGGTAAAGAGCCATACGAACGATTACGTGCCTTGTTGGAAATGAATCTACCTAAACGGGTCGATCTGTATCAACAATACCACGCTTTGATCGTCATGCAGGCCAAACAGCATTGTTGGAAAACCAAACCAGACTGTCAGCTGTGCGCGTTAACATCGATTTGTTTTTATTGAAAACCTCAATAACCTGGCTTTAATGATGCGGTATTCATACTTAAAATACAGTGAGGGTTTCAGCCGCTAGTTAGTTTCTTCGTATTCTGTGTATTCGGTATAGGATTCGTGGATCTTTAAGTGATTTTCACCGGCAAACTTCATCACACACTCAAAGATATCTGGGTTAGTTTCTTTAAGTTTAGGATCAAGGACAAGACATTTTCGACTGTTTTCATTATCGATTATCGGCCGAAGTTGTGGGGAATAAACCATGCGCCGATTGGTAAAACTGGCTAAACAGCCACACATACGTTCCGCCCAGTCACTTGGTCTGAAGGGTTCACCATTTTCGGTGACGCCTTCGATAAGGATTAATTTTTCTTTTTGACTTTTAGGGGGAGGCGTATTTTCTAGCATAAGCAATTTTAATTTTTTATTAAGATCAAGCAATATTACAGTAATAAGGATTGATTAACTAGACACGATTAGATGACATTTTATTGTCATTATAGAGTAAATAACCACGTTCTGCCTTACTACGGGTTTCCACACTTAAGGGGATCGTTTGTTTCAGTAATTCGGCTATTTTATACAATTGTTGACAATCCCCCTGTTTTAACTCGAGCTCAATTTCATGTAAGGGGGATTGCTGAGTGGCTGTTTTAACCACTCCTTGGTCTAAAACCAGCTCAATTTGGGTTCGATCCGGATCCGTCATACTGATATTCCACAATGTGCGTTGAAAATCGGTATGAAATAATTCTAATAAGTCATTTTGGCCAATGATATTTTTAAGTTTTGCAATAAGACTCGGGTCGGTAAATTGCTCAATATTCGGCAGGGTTTGATTGACGGCTTGGTCCCATTCATGTCGATGTTGCAGATCGCCAATCTGTTCGCCGACGGTTTTTAAGGTTTGTATCGTGCGACCGCCGGCCTCGCGTACCCGCATCGTAAGCCCTTGCTGCCACAAGGCTAAATCAGCGGTATCGAAATAACGACTGATTAATTGTTCAACTAAGAGAGCGGGGCAAGTTGTTTGGTTTAATAAAGGATGTCGGAACAGTCGCTCGACATCGTTGGGTGCAATGCTTAATTTAAGTTCAATTTCAAGAAACATAGATCTCGCTTAAGAAGGAGGATTTGTTTTTATATCACGTTTTGCCATTAACGCTTGATATTGCTTGATTTCTTGTTGCTGAGAAGCGGATTTTTTCGGATTAGATCGATCAAAGGCCGCTAAAAAGTTATCAATTTCACTGACAAAATTTCTCTTTAGCTTAAAACCAGCCTGCAAATTTTTCATGCCGCTTGCTCGATAGCCAAGCGTAGCGACTTAATGGCTTTTTGTTCAAGTTGACGCACGCGCTCGGCAGATACTTGGTAACGCATGGCTAATTCCTGTAAGGTAACTTTAGGCTCAGCCAACCAGCGTTCTCTGATAATAGATTGCTCGCGTTCATCTAATTGCGTAAGCGCCTTGTGTAGATTGTCTTGGCGCGACTCAGTGGTATCACTGGCTTCTAGTAAACGCGCCGGATCATAGCGTGTATCCTCAAAATGCGTATCGAGTAATGAATAAGAAGTGCTTTGGTTATCGGTATTTTCATTCGCACTGATATCCAAGCTCATATCTTTAGAGGCTAAACGAGATTCCATTTCGCGCACTGTTTCAGGTTTTACACCGAGATCCTGCGCAACGGCTTCTATCTCTTTTTGATTAAACCAACCTAAATGAGGTTTCATTTTACGCAGATTAAAGAACAATTTACGTTGTGCTTTGGTAGTGGCAATTTTCACAATGCGCCAATTACGTAAGATAAACTCCTGAATTTCGGCTTTAATCCAGTGGACCGCGAAGGAGATAAGTCGGACGCCGACTTTGGGATCAAAACGTTTAACCGCTTTCATCAAGCCAATATTCCCTTCTTGAATCAGATCCGCCAAGGCAAGACCATAACCGGTATAAGTCTGTGCAATATGCACTACAAATCGCAGATTCGCTATAATGAGCTTTTTAGCGGCGGCCAGATCCTGGTGCTGATAATAGCGCTCGGCAAGCTCCGTTTCTTCTTGCGCGGTGAGTACCGGGATTTGCTTGAGTCGAGCAATATAAGCATCAGTACTGTTGCTTGGAAGCGATGGGTAAAGCGTTTGTAAGTAAGTGTTCATGATAATCTCCGCTGTCCTTAGACTTGTTTTAGTGGTTCACTTGACTTAAATATAGACGAGAGTATACCGTAATAAATAGCTGTTTTCACCTATCTTTTCGTGTCAATTTTGTAAAACAAAAGGGCGGAGCAATAAATTCAAGATGCCAAACCTATCACCCTCTATAGCGCGTCGTTTCAGTACCCCTGTTAAGGTAGGGGCTATCCAAATGGGCGGTGGGGCCGCGGTAGCGGTTCAATCGATGACCAATACCGATACCGGAGATCCCTCTACTACGGCGCAACAAATCATCGAATTAGCCAAGACAGGTTCGGAATTGGTCCGAATTACTGTCAATACCGAGCAAGCGGCGCAGCAGGTGCCTTTTATCCGCGATAAGGTCCGGGAAGCGGGTTACTCGCTGCCGATAGTCGGTGATTTTCATTACAACGGTCACCGTCTGTTACAAGCCTACCCGGCTTGTGCCGAGGCCTTAGATAAATACCGCATTAATCCGGGCAATGTCGGTTACGGTGAAAAACGTGACCTTAATTTTACCCGTATGGTTGAAATAGCGCTTAAATTTAATAAACCAATACGCATTGGGGTTAATTGGGGTAGTTTGGATCAAGACCTCAGTGCGCGCCAGATGGATAAAAATGCACAATCGTCCCATCCGCGTTCGGCGGCCGAGGTATTGCAAGAAACGCTGGTTTTATCCGCTTTGACGAGTGCCAAATTAGCGGAAAAAATAGGTTTGTCAGCAAGTCAGATCGTTTTATCGTGTAAGGTTTCGCGCGTCCAAGACCTAATTGCTATCCATCGCGATTTGGCGCGTCGTTGCGCCTACGCGATTCATCTGGGCTTAACCGAGGCCGGAATGGGGTCGAAAGGTATTGTTGCGACGGCGGCGGCGTTAGCTATTTTACTGCAAGAAGGGATAGGTGATACGATTAGGGCGTCCTTAACGCCCGAACCCGGTGGCGATAGAACGCGTGAGGTACTGGTTTGTCAGCAGATTTTACAATCCTTAGGTTTGCGCACTTTTATGCCATCTGTTTCGGCGTGTCCTGGTTGCGGTCGTACTACCAGCACTTATTTCCAACATTTAGCCAGTCAGGTGGAAGGCTATATTAAACAACAAATGCCGTACTGGTCGCGGCAATATAATGGGGTAGAAAATTTATCCGTCGCGGTGATGGGATGTGTCGTCAATGGACCAGGTGAAAGTAAGCATGCCAATATCGGTATTAGTTTACCCGGTAGTGGCGAGCATCCGATTGCGCCGGTATTTGCTGACGGGCGTAAAGTAGCAACCTTGCGCGGCGAGGATATCGTCTTGCAATTTCAACAAATGGTAGAAAATTATGTGTTAAGCCATTATGAAAAAAAGGAATAAAAAATATTTTATGCCTGTACACCGATTAAACTATTTGCTTGCTTTAGGCGCGCTGTCGTTTGCTCTGCTGATGAGCGAGTCGCCTAGTTCACAGGCAGAAAATACCACCGCAGAGGTTAATGCGGCGGCGGTTGCCGAATCACCAGCCATGCGCAATCTAGCGTATCAACGACTTGAAAAGGTGTTGCCTATTTATCAAAAGGCGCTACAACATCCCTGGCCACTATTACAGACGAACGAGGTGTTAGCTTTTGGTCGCTATGATCCGGCTGTGGCGGTATTACGTCAGCGTTTATGTGCCACACAAGACTTAAGCGAAACCGCTTGCGTGGCGAGCCCTAACTTTAATTATTTTGATCAACAAGTCGAAGCGGCGGTCGCTTTGTTTCAAGAACGGCACGGCTTAACAGCAGATGGAGTGGTCGGTGCGACCACTCGTCATGCACTGAATGTTTCACCGCAGCAACGCTGTCATCAGATTGAAGTCAATTTAAAACGTTGGTTGCGACTGATTCACTTAGCCAATCCCGCTTATATTTGGATCAATGTGCCGGATCATCGCTTGCGTTTAGTCAAGGATCACCACGCTATTTTGACAGCGCGGGTAATTGTGGGTAAGACATCGCGTCAAACACCTGAAATTAACTCCAAGGTAACACGCATTATATTAAATCCGTTTTGGACGGTACCACCTGGCATCGCGCGTCGGGATGTCATCCCTAAGGCGATGCAAGATAGCGACTATTTAAGTCGCTATCATATCCGAATTTTTAATCGGGCTAATCAGGAATTAGATTCGGATGAAGTCGATTGGTTAGCGGTGAAAAAAAATCCTTCACAGATTATTTTACGTCAAGATCCAGGGCCACATAATGCCTTGGGTCAAATTAAGTTTGAATTTGCTAATCCGCATTTGATTTATCTGCACGATACACCCGCCAGAGCCTTATTTGAGGCGGAGAAACGCTTATTTAGTTCCGGTTGTGTGCGTTTGGAAGATCCTTTTGATTTTCTAGCCGCCTTAGAGGAATTAGATCCTTCACTGCAACAAGCGGCGCCTCGTATCGAAGCGGCTTTGGAATCAGGTCGTACCACCGTTATCTCGTTAAAACAGGCCATTCCAATACATCTAACTTATATTACTGCTTGGGTTGATAAGGCAGGGATAGTCCATTTTTGGGATGATGTTTATGCGCGTGACCCCGTCTTACCCGTCAATCAACAAAAATTAGCCAATGATTTGCCGCAAGCTATTTGAAAAAGCGCGTGCTTGAACAAGCTGAGGCATTAAATTATTCAGCGGATAAATTACTTTTTAGTCTGTAACTGGATGCTTGAATCTTATGCGAAGATTTTTTAGCTATTTATTAGCTTAAGCGTCTGTCTGAATAACAACAAATAAGGAAGAATAAAAAATGTCTGAAAAGAAACAACGCGTAAATCACGACTCCGCTTGGAAAGATATTTTAGAGGCTTATTTTAAAGAGTTCATGGAGTTTTTCTATCCTGACATTGCAAAGAAAATCGATTGGCTAGCGGACTATGAAACACTTGATAAGGAACTTCAGGCTATCACAACTGAGGCTATAATTGGCAAGCGTTTTGTGGATAAATTAT
>NMOS02000063.1 GCA_002290645.2 Candidatus Aquirickettsiella gammari | reverse complement strand
AAGGGTTTCATCGTAAAATGAAATTGATTCAACGTCGCGCTTATGGATTTAAAAATTTTGAAAACTACCGCTTAAGAGTTAAAGTTCTATGTGCTTAATCTGCCCCCTAAAGTGGGAAAGACCCGGGTTTCATCGTAAAATGAAATTGATTCAACGTCGCGCTTATGGATTTAAAAATTTTGAAAACTACCGCTTAAGAGTTAAAGTTCTATGTGCTTAATCTGCCCCCTAAAGTGGGAAAGACCCAAAATGAAATTGATTCA
>NMOS02000016.1 GCA_002290645.2 Candidatus Aquirickettsiella gammari | reverse complement strand
AGAAGGGTTTCATCGTAAAATGAAATTGATTCAACGTCGCGCTTATGGATTTAAAAATTTTGAAAACTACCGCTTAAGAGTTAAAGTTCTATGTGCTTAATCTGCCCCCTAAAGTGGGAAAGACCCGGGAAAGTTTAAAAGTGATGTAAGTGTTTGATTATTTTGGTGGCCGAAGGTGGAATCGAACCACCGACACAAAGATTTTCAGTCTTCTGCTCTACCGACTGAGCTATTCGGCCGAATAGCTTACACTCAGAACTACACATAAAGTGCAGGCTGTGTATTAAAGCGGTTAGTTAAAGTTGAGTCAAGTAATAATCGTGAAATTTATTAGCGAATCGTAACGTTAAATATTTTTTAATTAAGCGGATATTTTTCTGGCGACTGGGCAGGTTTTCCGAGCAGGAGCTAATAGGGGATTCCTTCACTTTAAATTTACAGTCAGTTGCTGTATGATTCCTGCCATTAATGGTAGAATATTAACCAAATAGAGTCCGCGAGACTAAAATTATGGCACGGGTTCCTATTGAAGCGCATTGGCGTGATTCAGCGCGTATCCCGCGTTTTTTCCTAATCGATGCGCGCGCCGCTTTTCCTTTATTATTGTTTTTATTACATATCCGTGTTTGGAGCTTTTTGTTGGCGCTGGTGGCGATGGCTTTTTTTGCTTTATTAGAACGTTACGGCTTTTCGGTTACAGTATTTTTACGCTGGTTGCGTACTGTTTTGGCAGGGCCCCGTAAAATCGCGATTCCTTGGTGGAAGGAGTAGAAGGTGGAGTTAAAGAAGGCTTTACATGCCATTGCAAAGGGCTTATCTGCCAATTTCACCTTAAATGGCCGCGCTATCACCTATGATGAGATTTTCTCCGAAGTGGGCTTATTGCCCGCTATTGCGCGTCGTGCGGATCAGCTGTGTTCACTGTGTCTAGGTTACGGGATAGGCGTTAGTTTTGATGAAACAGAACAGTCTTTATTAGGCGTCAAAGCGAGCTTTGATGAAGTGACACCTAATGTTTTACGCTATCTTTGCATTACGGATGTACTCTGTGAGTTGATCCAAAATGGAGGCTCAGTTTCGCCAACCCCGCTTGATGAACTCATGTACGATTAGTACTTTTTGCAAGGAGTACGACACGATTAATTATTCTTTTTTGAATAATTTTAGCCAGTGCGTGTGGATAATAAAAAATAATTTTTCTATTGAGTGAGGTTTGAATGCCATTTCCCCGGGTAGCCGTTAAGGAAAGTTCGCAACGAGAGGCGATAACAAAGGCTTATTATGCTGATGAGGCTACTTGTGTTAAGGATTTATTAGTGCAGGCGGCGTTATCGGATGAAGTCACGACCAACATTGCTCAGCGTGCTCGTCAGTTAATTGAGAAAATTCGTGTTCAGCGTTTGTCGAAGGGAGGCTTGGATGCCTTTTTATATGAATATGATCTATCCAGTGAAGAAGGGATTGCACTGATGTGTTTAGCCGAGGCATTGTTGCGTATTCCCGATAGTGACACCGTTGATGCGCTATTAACGGATAAAATTAGCAATGCCGATTGGGCCTCTCACCTTGGGCAAAGTACTTCTTTTTTTGTCAATGCCAGTACCTGGGGCTTAGTGTTAACTGGAAAACTATTGAAGTCCTATCAGAGCAGTGGTTTAAATGATGTATTACGCCGTTTTGTCGGACGAAGCAGCGCGCCTATTATTCGTAAAGTCGTTAAACAAGCCATGCAATTGTTAGGTCGCCAATTTGTGATGGGGCAAGGCATTGATGCAGCACTCAAACGTGCTAAAAGTTATGAAGCACGCGGCTATCGATTCTCTTATGATATGTTAGGCGAGGCAGCACGCACTCAGCGTGATGCAGAACGTTATTTTCAAGCTTACCAAGCGGCTATCGTTGCGATCGGCAAAACAGTTCAAGGAAAATCACTGAATGATGCCCCGGGGATTTCGGTTAAATTATCCGCGTTACATCCGCGTTATGAATTTGCTCAACGAGAGCGCGTCGTTCCTTTCTTAATTAAGCAATTAAAAATATTGGCTTTAGCGGCCAAGGCGCAGCAGATTAGTTTAACAGTAGATGCAGAAGAAGCGGATCGTTTAGATATCTCTTTAGATATTATTGCCGCGGTGTTTTGTGATCCAGATTTATCCGATTGGCAAGGATTGGGTTTGGCGGTGCAATCTTACCAAAAAAGAGCGCCGTTTGTGATTGATTGGTTAATTGAGCTCAGTAAAAGTCAACAGAAACGTTGGATGGTGCGTTTGATTAAGGGCGCTTATTGGGATACCGAGATCAAAAATGCGCAATTGAAGGGATTAAAAAGTTATCCGGTATTTACTCGAAAAACAGCCACCGACGTTTCGTTTGTCGCTTGTGCAAAAAAATTATTAGCACATCCTCGTGAAATATATCCACAGTTTGCGACACATAATGCCTATACTTTAGCGACTGTGCTCGAATTGGCGGGAGAAAATCGCGATTTTGAGATGCAATGCTTACACGGCATGGGTTATACCTTATACGATCATATCGTAGGAGCTGAATATTTTAATATTCCTTGTCGTGTTTATGCGCCAGTGGGAGGGTATGAAGATTTATTAGCTTATTTAGTCAGACGTTTATTAGAAAATGGCGCTAATAGTTCTTTTGTAAATCGTATTATTGATCCATCGATTCCTATCGAAGAGATGCTAGAAGATCCGGTACAAAAAATGCTTCAGTTGTCCACTATTCCACATCCTAAAATTCCCTTACCGGGCGATATTTACGCGCCAGGCCGAAAAAATTCCAGGGGTATTGATTTTGCCGATAGCCAATCTTGGCATCGCTTGTCGGAGCAAATCGAGGCAGCTAGTAAAAAGTCTTATAGCGCCGGGCCACTCATAAATGGTGAACTAGAAGCTGGTGAAAAGACACAATTTATTTATAATCCGGCCGATACACAACAACGGGTGGGCCAGTTTAGTTTAGCCAGTGTCGAACAACTAGAACGCGCGATTACTGACGCACATCAGATGAGTTTTACGTGGGCTAATACCGAAATCGCAACGCGCGCCGCGTGTTTAGAGCGCGCCGCTGATCTTTTTCAGCAACGCTTGGGCGAATTTATGGCGTTGGCGATTAAAGAAGGCGGTAAAACGCTCAGTGATGCATTAGCCGAAGTCAGGGAAGCGATAGATTTTTGCCGTTATTATGCCATGCGTGCCAACTTAGATTTAATGCCGCAATTATTGCCGGGTCCGACCGGAGAAGAAAATTGGCTCAGTTTTCGAGGTCGCGGCGTGGTTGCCTGTATTAGTCCGTGGAATTTTCCGTTGGCAATTTTTATCGGTCAGGTTACAGCGGCTTTAGTGACGGGAAATACCGTGATTGCAAAACCCGCAAGTCACACGCCGTTGATTGCCGCGGCCGCCGTACGCTTATTACATGAAGCCGGAATTCCGGGCGCTGTTTTACAACTAGTGCCTGCCAGCGGTGCTATTATAGGGCCTAAGTTAAGCTCGGATCCCCGTATCAACGCGATTGTATTTACCGGTTCTACCGAAACAGCACGGGTACTCAATCAAGGTTTGGCGAATCGCGAGGGAGGTATTGTGCCCTTTATTGCCGAAACAGGGGGCCAAAATGCCATGATAGTGGATACTTCCGCATTGCTTGAGCAAGTCGTTGTCGATGTGTTGAGCTCTGCTTTTGGCAGTGCTGGGCAGCGTTGTTCGGCGTTACGAGTTTTATTTGTTCAAGATGAAATGGCGGAACGATTAATTGACATGTTATGTGGCGCTATGGCTGAACTCACGCTCGGTGATCCGGCCAACTTATCGACCGATGTCGGTCCGGTGATAGACACGACAGCCAAGAAAACCTTACAAGAACATTTTGATAAGATGAGTAAAGAAGCTAAGTTACTTTATCAACTTAAAATTCCTCCGACACTCGATTCGACCCATTTCTTTGCACCTTGCTTGTTTGAGTTAGATAGTTTAGAACGTTTAACACGCGAAGTGTTTGGTCCTATACTGCATCTTATTCGTTATGCCGCCAAGGATCGTGAGAAGGTCATTAAATCGATTAATCATACCGGTTATGGCTTGACTTTAGGCATCCAAAGTCGGATTCAACATACGGTCAATACGATCACGCAGCAAGTTCATGTGGGTAATCAATATGTCAATCGTTCGATGATAGGTGCTGTCGTAGGGGTACAACCTTTCGGTGGTGAAGGTCTTTCTGGAACAGGTCCTAAGGCAGGCGGTCCGTATTATTTGCCACGACTTTGCCTAGAACGTTCATTATCCATCAATACGACGGCGGCAGGAGGGAATGCCTCCTTGCTCTGCTTGGAGGAATAATGGATCATAGTTTTGTTTTTTCTATCTTTGTTATTTTCACCGGCGCGGCTGTCTTAGCCACAATTGCGCTTTATACCCAACAGTCTTTGTTAGTAGCTTATATCCTATTAGGTTTAATTTTAGGTCCTAGTGGTTTGAAGTTAGTTCCGAATCTTGCGTTGGCACGTGGTATTGGCGATGTGGGTATTATATTTTTGTTGTTTTTAGTCGGTTTAGATCTAACACCACAAGAATTTTTGCGCAGTCTCCGTAAAACGGCGCTAATCACCTTAGTATTTAGTGCTTTGTTTACCACGATAGGTTTTGCAGTCGGTTATTTATTTAGTTTTACCTTGTTAGAAAGTTTATTAATTGGCGCCAGTTTGATTTTCTCCAGTACGATTATTGGTCTTAAGTTATTGCCCACTTTAGCCTTGCACCATAAACCGATTGGTGAAACGATGATCAGTGTTTTGCTATTACAAGATTTATTAGCAATTGGCATGTTGCTATTTGTGCATGGTGCGCACCTGACCGGTTCAAAATTTGCTGATTTGGGTTTAACCTTAGTTACTTTCCCGGCATTACTCGGTTTTGCCTTTGTCGTACAACGTTACTTTATTAGTAAATTGTTTGTACGTTTTGATCGCGTGCAAGAATATTTATTTTTAGTGGCATTAGGTTGGTGTTTAGGTTTAGCGGAGTTATCACGTGCATTGGGTTTGTCCGCCGAAATAGGTGCTTTTTTAGCCGGTGTTTCGATAGCAGAAGGGCCGATTGCGGTATTCATTGCCGATAACCTAAAACCATTGCGTGACTTTTGTTTGATCATGTTCTTCTTTGCCATAGGGGCTAGTTTTAATTTACAGTATTTCCCCGAAGTGTTTCTACCGGCGGTACTATTAGCTAGTTTAGTCTTATTAATTAAACCTTGGTTGTTTCAAGTTTTATTACAATGGTCCGGCGAAAGAAAATATATTGCCCGTGAAGTCGGTGTACGTTTAGGCCAGGCGAGTGAGTTTTCCTTGTTGATTGCCTATTTGGCGGCCGAAACAACACCCGCTTTAATCGGCGATAAAGCCAACTATTTGATACAAGCGGCAACTATCCTCACCTTTGTCGGCTCGTCTTATTGGGTGGTTTTACGTTATCCTACACCCTTGGCCTTGAACGAAAAGATGCGAGTCGATTAAACTGTGTCTCTTTATTAATGATAAGCCGAACAAAAATTCTTAAAACATGAGGGCTGGATGCCCGGAGGACGATGATGACATTTATTACATTATTGCTATGCTTAGCACTTGAACGATTTTTACATCGAGGTAATTTTCTTCGGCGTTTTAATTGGTTTGAGCAATATGTGGCTAAGATAAACGATCTAACTAAAGATAAGGAATGGACTCAGCTGCATTTTATTCCATTATTGTTGGTTATATTACCTATCGTGGTAGTGATTGCCGCGGTTTATTTTTTAAGTGCTGCCTTTGTTCATGGTTTGTTAACGTTTCTAATTGGGATAGGTGTACTTTTTTATTGTTTAGGTCCGGTCAATATTTTCGATAGCAAAGAAGTGCATCAGACGATATTTTGGCAAGCCAATGAGTCTTTATTTGCGGTTGTTTTTTGGATGTCTTTATTTGGTCCTATTGCGGCATTGGTTTACCGCTTAGTGGAACGTTCTGCACATATCCACGCCAGTTATCCCGCCTTGGGTAAGGCGGCACATCAGATTCGCGCCTTATTGGATTGGTTACCGGTGCGTTTATTTTCAATATTGAGTGCCTTGGCCGGTAATTTTGTTCAGACTAGCCAGTTTTGCTTAGATTATTTATTAAGAGATGTCTCATTTAACCGTGAATTAATTGAAAAAAGTGGTCGTATTGCTTTAGGCTTGGATGATAGCGCACAGTTGACGACAGATAATTATACTTCGGCTTTGAAATTGATCGACCGAAATTTAATCCTTTTTTTGATTATCGTATTCGCTGTTACCCTGGGTGTGCTGTTATAATTGGGTCAAATGAAACAGTTTTGTATAAAAATTAACCATATTATAATCGTATAAGAATATTTTACTAAAGGTAACCCTGTTTTATGGCACAGCAAACGCCTTATTTAGATAAGGATCCGATTGAGACCAAAGAGTGGATAGATGCACTTTTGTCTGTTTTAAAGACAGAAGGCGCTGAGAGGGCGCAGTTTCTTATCCAACAGCTTATCAATAAAGCACGCCAGCGCGGCTTAGCGATAACAGCGGGACTAAATACCCCTTATGTGAATACGATTCCTGCAGCGCAAGAACCACCGTTTCCGGGTGATGAAGCGCTAGAGAAGCGTATTGCTGCACTCATTCGCTGGAACGCGGTGATGATGGTCTTACAAGCGGGCAAAATCTCTTCTGAATTAGGCGGTCATATTGCTACCTATGCCTCGGCGGCCACGCTTTATGAGGTTGGATTTAATCATTTTTTTCATGCCGCCAACGACCAGCATGGCGGTGATTTATTGTATATTCAAGGCCATTCTTCACCCGGTATTTATGCGCGAGCCTTTCTAGAAGGGCGTTTAACTGAAAAACAATTAGCTCATTTTCGTCAAGAAATAACGGGGAAAGGTCTTTCCTCTTATCCCCATCCTTGGTTGATGCCAGAATTTTGGCAGTTCCCGACGGTCTCTATGGGTCTAGGTCCTATGCAGGCCATTTATCAAGCACGCTTTTTAAAGTATTTACAAAATCGTGGCTTACTAGATAGTAAAGATAGAAAAGTATGGATGTTCTGTGGCGATGGTGAAATGGATGAGCCTGAGTCGCTTGGTGCACTGGCTATTGCCGCACGCGAACGATTAGATAATTTAATTTTTGTCATTAATTGTAATTTGCAACGGCTCGATGGGCCGGTACGTGGAAATGGCAAAATAATACAAGAATTAGAAGGGGTATTTCGAGGGTCAGGTTGGAATGTCAGTAAAGTACTGTGGGGGAGTGCCTGGGATCCTTTATTTAAAAAGGATAAACAAGGTTTATTAGCCCATTTAATGATGGAAACCATCGATGGGGAATACCAAAACTATCGCGCCAGAGACGGGGCTTATATTCGTGAGCATTTTTTTGCTAAATATCCTGAATTAAAGGCGATGGTAGCGGATATGAGCGATGAACAACTGTGGCATTTAAAGCGCGGTGGTCATGATATTAAGAAAGTGTATGCGGCTTATAAGGCGGCGGTAGAACACAAAGGTCAACCGACGGTTATTTTAGCTAAAACCATTAAAGGTTATGGCATGGGTACCGCCGGTGAAGGACAAAACATCACCCATCAACAAAAAAAGATGACGCAAGAACAGCTGCGTGCTTTTCGTGATCGTTTTAAGCTGTCTATGAGTGATGCTGATATTGAACAATTAAGTTTTTATCATCCCGATGAAAAAAGTCCAGAAATTAAGTATTTAAAACAACAACGTAAAAAGCTAGGGGGTTATTTGCCGGCGCGTCGTACTCGTAGCGATGACAGTTTAACCGTGCCACCTTTGACCAGCTTTACTCATACCTTAGAGGGGTCTAAAGGACGTGAGATATCGACTACCATGGTGTTTGTAGAAATTTTGCGTCATCTTTTAAAAGATAAGACACTCGGTCCACGAATCGTGCCTATCGTACCCGATGAATCCCGTACCTTTGGTATGGAAGGTTTGTTTCGTCAGATAGGTATTTATTCTCCGGTGGGACAACTCTATAACCCGGTTGATGCGGGTCAATTAATGTATTACCGTGAAGATAAAAAAGGACAATTATTAGAAGAAGGCATTAATGAAGGGGGTGCGTTTTGTTCTTGGATGGCGGCCGCAACATCCTACAGCAGCAATAATTTAACCATGGTCCCTTTTTATATCTATTACTCCATGTTTGGTTATCAGCGAGTGGGAGATTTTGTTTGGGCGGCCGGTGACATGCAAGCGCGAGGTTTTATATTAGGCGCAACCGCGGGTAAAACCACCTTGGCTGGGGAAGGTTTACAGCATCAAGATGGACATAATTTATTATTTTTCTCAGTTGTTCCTAACTGTATTGCGTATGATCCTTGTTTTTCTTATGAACTAACTGTCATTATCCAAGACGGTTTGCGTCGCATGATAGAGAATCAAGAAAATGTATTTTATTACCTCACGTTAATGAATGAAAACTATCCGCATCCCGCTTTGCCCACCGCCAGTCAAGAAGGAATCCTTAAAGGAATGTACTTATTGGCTGAAAATAAACCCAGTAAACGGCATGTGCAACTATTAGGTTCAGGTACTATCTTAAATGAAGTGATCGCGGCGGCTGAATTATTAAAGACCGATTTTGCTGTGACAGCGGATATTTGGAGTGTCACCAGTTTTTCTGAACTGCGTAGAGAAGCGCTAAGTGTGGAGCGTTATAATATATTACATCCTAATGAACCTGCGCAGCAAAGTTATGTGAATCAGTGTTTGCAAAATAGATTAGGACCCGTGATTGCAGCGACGGATTATATACGTTTAAATGCGGATCAAATTCGAGGATTTTTTCCTCAGCCTTATGTGGTGTTAGGCACCGATGGTTATGGACGAAGTGATACCCGTGAGCAATTGCGTCATTTTTTTGAGGTTAATCGCTTTTATATCGTGATAGCTAGTTTGCATGCCTTATTGGTGGAAGGTTTAGTTAGCCGCACTGAAATCGAAAAAGCGTTTAAGAAGTATGCTATTGATGCTAAAAAACCGAATCCTTTTACACTATAAAGTTTGCCATTAAGGCGCTATGAAAAATCGAGGAGAAGTCGTTTGTCTCGTTTAAAAGAAATACGTGTTCCAGATTTGGGTAACGTGGCTGCCGCCGCTATCATTGAAATTCCCGTTAAGGAAGGTCAGACTATCGCCGTCGAAGATGCCATCGTGACTTTAGAAAGTGATAAGGCCTCGATGGATATTCCATCGCCATTGGCGGGGAAAATAAAGCAACTGAAGGTCAAGCTGGGGGATAAGATTAGTAAAGGCGATTTAATTGCACTCATAGAAATCGCCGATGAGGCAGTGACTGTCGAAGCGCCAGCAGCAGCGCCGCTGACTTCAGCCCACTCCAAACCAGCCGTGAGTACGGAGGCGCCTAAGCCAGAAATTGCTACGGCAATAAGTGATACAAAGATAAGTAGCGAATCAAATGATGAACAGGATGACGATGGTGAACAAGAAGATAGCCACGCAGGACCCGGTGTTCGTCGTTTAGCGCGAGAATTTGGACTTGATCTGGGTAAAATAACCGGTACAGGACAAAAAGGGCGTATTCTTAAGGAGGATTTACACAAATTTGTCAAAGCACGTTTAAGTCAAGCGGGTGGAAATAATTCGCTGGCCTTACCGGCAGCACCCGAAATTGATTTTAATTTGTTTGGCGAAACGGAAAAGCGTGCTTTATCGCGTATTAAGAAATTAACCGGACAAAATTTACATCGTAATTGGTTGCAGGTTCCTCATGTCACCCAATTTAATGAAGCGGATATTACTGAACTTGAGGCTTTTCGCAAAGCGCAAGCGAGCTTTGCGGCAAAACAATCGGTTAAATTAACCCCCTTAGCTTTTGTGATGAAAGCGGTCGTGACGAGTTTAAAAGCTTTTCCTGCTTTTAATGCTTCTTTATCGGCTGATGGCGAGGAACTGATACTTAAAAAATATGTTCATATCGGTATCGCGGTGGATACAGAAGAAGGTTTAGTGGTGCCCGTCATACGCGATGTCGACAAAAAAAGTCTGTTAGCATTAGCACAAGAATTAGCCATCGTGAGTCAAAAGGCGAGAGCCAAACAATTGACCAGCGCCGATATGCAAGGAAGCTCGTTCACCATTTCAAGTTTAGGTGGGATAGGGGGGAGTGCTTTTACACCGATAGTGAATGTACCTAACGTCGCTATTTTGGGCGTATCCAAAGCACAAATTAAACCTTGTTATCAAGCGGGTGAATTTGTACCACGATTAATGCTTCCCTTATCTTTGTCTTATGATCACAGAGTTATTGATGGCGCAGAAGGGGCGCGATTTATTGTGCATTTGGCTGAATGTCTATCCGATATTCGCCGTTGGTTACTCTAGGTGATTTTTAAGGTGTTGCTGTGCTGTTTAGGTAGGTATTGATATTTATTACAGAGGAAAATATGGCTGAATTAGAAATTAAAAAAACCGAAGTACTCGTGTTAGGGAGTGGGCCGGGTGGATACAGTGCTGCTTTTCGTGCCGCCGATTTAGGGAAGAAGGTTATCTTAGTGGAAAAAGAAGCCACTTTAGGTGGTGTTTGTTTGAATGTAGGTTGTATTCCCTCGAAAGCCTTGTTACATGCCGCTAAGGTCATTGAAGAGGCGCAGGCGATGGCCGTTTATGGTTTGGAATTTGGCAAGCCTAAAATTGATATCAATAAATTACGAACCTGGAAAGAGAGTGTAGTTAAGAAGTTAACGGGTGGCTTATCCTTGCTAGCTAAACAACGTAAGGTGGAATGTTTGCAGGGCGAAGGAAAATTTACCGGAAAAAATGAGCTAACAGTCGGCCAACAAAAAATTGAATTTCAGCAAGCTATCATTGCGGTGGGTTCACAAGTGGTACGTTTACCTTTTTTACCCGATGATCCGCGCATTATTGATTCAACCGGTGCGCTTGAATTAAAGGAAGTAAAGGGTGAGCTCCTGGTCCTAGGGGGCGGTATCATCGGTATGGAAATGGCGACGGTTTACCATGCCCTTGGCGCTAAAATTACCGTGGTGGAAGCGGGTGATAGGATTATTAATACTGCTGATGCTGATATCGTCATGCCTTTATACAAACGTTTAATGAAAAATTATAAATTTTTATTAAAAACCAAAGTCACTCAAGTCGAAGCTAAGCCAGATGGCTTATGGGTCACGTTTGCAGGAGAAGGTGCAACGGATAAACCGCAACGCTATGATCAAATTTTATCCGCGGTGGGGCGTAAACCTAACGGAAAATTAATCGGTGCCGAAGCCTTAGGTGTGGAGGTCACTGAACAAGGTTTTATTCCAGTCGATAAACAACTTAGAACCAATATCGCGCATATTTTTGCCATTGGCGATGTGGTTGGTAATCCTATGTTGGCCCATAAAGCCGTTGCCGAGGGACGCGTTGCCGCTGAAGTTATCGCGGGTAAAAAACATTTTTTTGAGCCGCGTTGTATTCCTTCGGTGGCTTATACCGATCCGGAAATCGCATGGGTGGGCCTGACTGAAACCTTGGCTAAAGAAAAAAATATTCCTTATGAAAAAGCCGTTTTTCCCTGGTTAGCTAGCGGACGATCGTTGGGACAAGCACGTGATGAAGGGCTCACTAAATTATTATTTGAGCCGAAAACACAACGCATCTTAGGTGCCGGGATAGTTGGTCCTAATGCGGGTGAACTGATTGGTGAAATAGCGCTCGCTATTGAAATGGGTTGTGAAGCCGAAGATATTGCTTTGACGATCCATCCTCATCCTACCCTTTCCGAGACGATCATGTTGGCCAGTGAAATTTTTGAAGGCACTATTACCGATCTGTATATGCCAAAGAAAAAATAAAAGCAGCGTAATGAGGTCTATCCTTTTCTAAGGATAGACCTATGATTCCATTTTTATGCCTAATAAACGGCAGCATTCAAAGTAATCAATTAAACAGGGAAGAAAATGCCAAACTATCATGAAAATAGTTACCGAATAAGATCAGAATTTGCCGCTCTTTTAAAAGGTTTGTCCGGATTTCGAATCACCGCCGCTGAATCTGACGCGTATGCCTACATAAAAATTATCGAAGCCAATGTCGTATTACGTTATCTTTCCGGATCTTATTCTCGCTTGCCTTATTATAGCGATCGTCGCTTGATACGTGAGTTATTTAATGAATTAGAAAAAGACCAGGTCAATGCGCAAGAACTGGTTAAGATAGGTTTAATTTTTAAAAAATATATGTGCTTGGCCAAAGAAATAGATATTGCGCACCGTTATTACACGGTAACGCCACTTATAACCACCAGCTTTTTCTTACTCGTACTGTTTACATTATTATTATCTCCGCATAATGGATTTATTTATACCGGTCTAGCCGCTGGTTTTTACAGTATAAGTTTTTGGATTTTTTCAATTTACTCGTTTAGTAAACAGGAGCAGGCCGTATCTAAATTAGCCAATCAACTGATCGAAAAGATTAATGGGCTTCGATCCTCGGCTGCGACACTTTCAGCAATGCCACCACCGGTTTATACAGATTGCCAGTCCACTTTTATGCCGGATTATCTTCCCTCTTATGAAGAAGCAGTTCGCGATGTAAATACCGCCTTAATATCTCCCTCATCAAATTCCTCTTTTGCTTCTTTAGCGTCTACTTACTCACCATTTTTTTATAGTGTTGCCAGCAATAGCCGTAATATCAGTGATAGCCTTAGTTCTACGGATACCTTGTTCCCGCAAAGACGCTATTCTATCTAGCTGATTAGAACATCGAAATGAAGGAAGATAAATTATTCATGCTTGATGTGATGCTAAACCTTAGTACAAGCGCTATCATTATTTTGTGCCCAACGTTGGATGATGGGCTCAATTAAATAAGGATATTTGGTATTAATGATTTCACGGAGTGTGAGCACATGCGGAATCAAGTGATGATCGCGTTTCAGATCAGCAATACGTAATTGCTGCCAGCCTGTCTGACGTAATCCCCAAATCTCACCCGGGCCACGTAATTCGAGATCGCGTTGCGCAATCATAAAACCGTCATTGCTGTTGCGCATAATCCCTAAACGTTCTTTAGCAAGTGGCGATAAGGTTTTATAGAGTAGGATACAAAAACTTTTTACATCGCTTCTGCCAACACGCCCGCGTAGTTGATGGAGTTGCGCCAAGCCTAATCGTTCGGCATTTTCTATGACGATTAAATTAGCACTACTGACATCAACACCGACTTCAATGACTGAAGTGGCTACTAATAAATCAATATCACCATTTTTGAAAGCACGCATGATGCGTTCTTTTTCAGCGGAGGCAAGGCGTCCGTGAATAAGGCCTAAACGTAATTCGGTTAGATCGGCTTGCAAGGTTTTGAAGGTGGTTTCGGCCGCTTGATAGTGGTGTAAATCAGATTCCTCAATCAACGGACAGACCCAATACACTTGTTGATGTTTTGTGCAAGTCGCGCGTACCCGTTCTATAACCGCTGCTCGACGTTTATCCGAGAGTACCAGGGTCTGTACCGGAAGTCGGCCGGGTGGTAGTTCATCTAGAAAAGAAATATCTAAGTCGGTGAAACTGGTCATGGCTAACGTGCGAGGAATAGGGGTTGCCGTCATGAACAACTGGTGTGCTTGTAAGTTATCTTGCTGACTTTTTTTCCAAAGTGCTAAACGTTGTTGTACCCCAAAACGATGTTGTTCATCGACGATGATTAAGCCTAAATTGGCAAAGCTGACCCCTTCTTGAAAAAGGGCATGGGTGCCGATGGCAATTTGCGCTTTGCCGGTTTTTATTTCGCTCAGAATTTGTTTCTTGGCTTTGTTTTGCAGTGCTGAGTTTAAACAAACGACATGAAAGCCCAGTGGGGCTAACCAGCGATGAAAATGCTGATAATGTTGCTCGCTTAACAGTTCAGTCGGTGCCATTAAAGCGACTTGATGTTTGTTGGCAATGCTGAGTAGGGCGGCAAAAGCGGCAACGACTGTTTTTCCCGAGCCGACATCCCCTTGTAATAAACGCTGCATCGGGATAGTTCGTTGTATATCGTGATTAATTTCTTTTATGACGCGTTTTTGTGCGGTGGTTAGCTGAAACGGTAAGGCGCCCAGAAAGCGTTTATATAAAGCAGGTTTAGGTTTTAAATGAGGAGCGGCTTCTTGGGCGCGATTTTTTTTGATTTGTTGCACACTGAGCGAATGCGCGAGTAATTCTTCTAAAGCTAAGCGTTGCGGTGCAATGTGTGTTCCGGAAGTTAATTCGTCGATGGGGGCATCCGCAGGGGGTCTATGAATATAATGTAAGGCCTCGAGTAAATGCGGAAATTTTATCTGTTCGAGTAAGTAAGCGGGTAAATATTCGGGAAAATAATGGGTTGTTGGTTGTTTTAATAAGTGAGTTTGATGCGAACGAGGAAATAATAATCGAAATACTTGCTCCATGAGTTTATCCCACATACGTTGCGATAAACCTTGAGTGCTTGGATAAATACTGGTCAGATTGCGCGGTAAAATTAATTGCGCTTGCGAGCGTAAAAACTCATAATCGGGATGAATGAGTTCTAATTCAAAAAATTTATTTTTTTTAGCGCGTACTTCACCGAAGCAAAGAAGGCTTAAGCCTTCTTTGAATTGCTGGCGCTGTCGGATAGTAAAATGAAAAAATCGTAGACCGATACAGCCGGTTTTATCCACTAATTGACAAGAAAAAACCTTGCTGTTTTTCGCGCTGGTTTTATCATGATGAATAATGCCACTAATAAGGATGCGTGTTCCGCAGCGTGCCTCTTTTATTGTGGTGAGCTTTGTTCTATCCTCATAACGAAGTGGTAAATGCAACAGTAAGTCTTGCAGGCTATGCAAGCCACACTTGGTAAGGTAACTGGCAATTTTTGGACCAACGCCTTGCAGTTGTGAGCAGCTTATTTCAGCCAGTGTGGGCTTAGGGTGTCTGGATTTTTTGAGTCTTAAGTTTTGCATAATGCAACTCGCAAAGGAATTTTATGGATCTTATCGGATAGATGATAAATACATCCCTATTACCTAAAGCCTTTTTCACTAATGACAATTATTCTTATTCATTAAACGAATAATCGTGTTGAATTGACATTGAAAGTTAAGATTAACATAAGTTTAGTCCCTAAAGACTAGCAAAGTAAGCGAGGATATGCTCCAATAAGCCGCATATTCTCGTTTGAAAAAGAGGCCGTTTTTTATGGATTCGGAAAAAATTAATCAGCTTATTAAACTCCTGAATGAGCATGGTTTGACTGAAATTGAATTTTCTGAAGGTGATCAATCGATACGAATTAAGCGACAGTTACCTCCATCTTCTGGCACAACCTTATTACAGACTAGTCCTTCTACTGGGATAATGCCACCTGAGCAATCCTCATTAAAAGAACCTGAACTAACAGGCCATAAGGTGCGCTCCCCTATGGTCGGAACCGTTTATTTGGCGCCTAATCCGGAGGCGGATCCTTTTGTCAGTTTAGGCCAGACGGTTAAAGTAGGCGATGTATTATGTATTGTCGAAGCGATGAAAATGATGAATCAGATTGAGGCAGATAAATCGGGTGTCATTAAAGCCAGGTTGGTGGAAAATGCTACACCGGTTGAATATAATCAAGCTTTATTTGTGATTGAGTAAAAACTTAAGGTTTTATTTTGACGTAGTAATATGCGGATGCGAATAGGTAAAAATAATGCTAAATAAGGTCGTTATTGCAAATCGTGGCGAAATTGCTTTACGTATTTTGCGTGCTTGTAAAGAGCTCGGTATACAGACTGTCGCATTACACTCAACAGCCGATGCTAATTTAAAGCATGTGAAATTAGCCGATGAAACGGTATGTATTGGCCCACCTCCTTCGAGTGCGAGCTATTTAAATATACCGGCGATTATTAGTGCGGCTGAAATCACCGATGCGATGGCAATACATCCTGGCTATGGTTTTCTCTCCGAGAATGCCGATTTTGCTGAACGGGTACAACAAAGTGGTTTTATTTTTATTGGTCCTGAGCCGGATACCATACGCATGATGGGTGATAAAGTATCGGCTATTGCGGCGATGCATAAAGCCAAAATACCGTGTGTGCCCGGATCCGAAGGAGAACTCAGTCATGATGATAAACGTAATCTAAAAATTGCTCAAAAAATCGGTTACCCGGTGCTTATTAAAGCGGCAGGGGGTGGGGGCGGACGTGGTATACGCGTGGTACACAGCGAAGCGGCTTTATTAAGTGCAATTGCCATCACCCAATCAGAAGCACTGGCTAATTTTAAAAATCAAAGTGTTTATTTAGAAAAGTATCTTATTAACCCTAGACACATTGAAATTCAGGTATTAGGCGATGGACAAGGTCAGGCGATACATCTAGGTGAGCGTGATTGTTCCATGCAACGACGACACCAAAAAGTGATAGAAGAAGCACCCGCTGTGGGTATTACTGAAAAACAGCGCAATTATATGGGTGAATTGTGTGTCAAGGCCTGCCGTGATATGAAGTATCGCGGTGCAGGAACGTTTGAATTTCTTTACGAAAATGGTAATTTTTATTTCATTGAAATGAATACTCGTATACAAGTAGAACATCCTATTACCGAAATGGTAACCGGTGTTGATTTGGTGGTAGAACAGTTGCGCATCGCCTCGGGTGAAAAATTAGCCTATAAACAAAAGCAAATCGCGATTCGCGGTCATGCGATTGAGTGTCGTATTAATGCAGAAGACCCTAAAACCTTTATGCCATCACCGGGCACGATCACACTTTATCACCCCCCTGGTGGGCCCGGTATACGTGTTGATACCCCTATTTACACCGGTTATTGTGTGCCTCCTTACTACGATTCATTAATTGGTAAATTAATTGCCTATGGTCCAAGCCGTGAAATTGCTTTAGCACGATTACGTACCGCATTAGATGAAATAGTTATTGAGGGGATTAGTACCAATATCCCGCTCCATCAAGCGTTAGTGCGCGATGCTAATTTCATCCAGGGAGGGACAAATATCCATTATCTTGAACAGCGTTTAGTATTATAACAACATGGCGTGGTTACAATTACATTTTGATACCCGTTGCGAGCATGTCGAGAGGCTTAGCGATTTCTTAGTAAGTGCTCATGCGATATCAGTGACTTGGCAGGCAGGCGATGCACAAGATTTGTTCGAACCGCCTTTAGATAGCACACCGCTTTGGCAAAACGTTAAAATTAGCGCCTTGTTTGCCGACGATACGCCGCTGCGTCCATTGATAGATGCACTACAAGCGGAGTTTGATGAAAAAGTAATTTTTGCTTGTCGTTGTGAATCATTAGCGGACACGGTTTGGGAGCGGGTTTGGTTAAATGAGTTTAAGCCGATGCGTTTTGGAAAAAATTTGTGGGTCTGCCCGACCGCTTACCAACCACCGGATCAAACGGCGGTCAATATCATTTTAGATCCCGGTTTAGCATTCGGTACCGGAACCCATCCTAGTACCGCCTTGTGTTTAGAATGGTTAGACGCAAACCCTATTCAGGAAAAAACAATAATCGACTATGGTTGTGGTTCGGGTATTTTATCGATTGCAAGCTTGAAATTAGGGGCAAAGAAAGTAATAGCCGTGGATCATGATCCACAAGCTTTAGAAGCAAGCCGGATGAATGCCGAGCAAAATCAGCTACTAGGCGAGCAACTCGATTGTGTTTTGGCAAAAGAATTTTGTCTCAATGAACAGGTTGATATTTTACTGGCTAATATTTTGGCACAACCTTTAATGGATTTGGCGGTATACTTTAAGCGCCTAATCAAACCAGCCGGTCAATGTGTACTAGCAGGGATTTTGAAGGATCAAGTAGATTTGGTGCAAGGTGTCTATAGCCAAGCTGGGTTTAAGATTAGCGATATAAGCTATAAACAAGATTGGGCCTGCCTAGTAGGAAATTCAGCGTAAAATTTTATGAAGCTTCTTGCCTGTGGAATCAATCATGCAACAGCCGACTTGTCAGTACGTGAACAAGTCTGTTTTTCCAAGGATTATTTGGCGACCTCGCTACGAGAAATGCGACGCGATACCTGCACAGAAGAAGCTATCATATTATCTACCTGTAATCGTACCGAATTTTATTGTATTAATGGCGAGGCACAAAATATCATTAACTGGTTATACCAGTATAAGCAATTACCTAAAGATAGTTTGCGATCACATTGGTATGTTTATCAGCAAGAACAGGCTTTGCGCCACCTATTACGCCTAGCCAGTGGCTTAGATTCAAGGATTTTAGGAGAGCCACAAATCTTAGGCCAAATTAAAACCGCTTTTTCTTTGGCGAATTCCTTTGGGACCGTAGGTTCCCATTTTAATCGTTTATTTCAATATATATTTTCTGTCAGTAAACAAGTGCGCCATGAAACGGAAATAACCGCTCATCCGGTTTCCTTGGCTTTTGCAGTGGTGACTTCGGCCAAACATATCTTTGCTCGTTTAGCCGATGCGCAGGTTTTATTAGTCGGTGCAGGAGAGACTATCTCGCTTGTCGCTAAACATTTATACGCGCAAGGTGTTCGCAATTTTTGGATTGCTAACCGTACGCCTCAGCATTCAGAAAAACTGGCCTTGCAAATAGGCGGGCAAGCAATTTGTTTAAATGCGATTCCTTATTTTTTAGCCAAGGCGGATATGCTGGTTACGGCAACAGCAAGTGCTTGTCCGCTTATTGGGAAAGAAATGCTCGAAAATGCTTTAAAGCAAGGTAAGCGCCACCCCTTATTTGTGGCGGATTTAGGGGTGCCTAGGGACGTAGAAGCGAGCGTAAATCAGTTGCAAGATGTGTATCTTTATACACTGGATGATTTGCAACGCTTAATTCAAAAAAATCAAGCGTGTCGAAAAGCAGCCGCACTCAAAGCGGAGGTTTTGATTGAAGATAAAGTGCAACATTATCTCGATTTGCTGAAGGTAAAATCAGTTGCGCCGATTATTTGTTCCTATCGTCGTCAAGCCGAAGATTGGCGTGACGACGAGATAAAAAAAGCCTTAAACTTACTGGAACAAGGTATGGAACAGGAAGAGGTGATTAAACGCCTTGCGTATCGTTTAACCAATAAACTAATCCATACACCGAGTATCACCTTGTCCAGCGCGGCGAAATTGAATCAAAAGGATGTCTTATCCTCAATTTGATCGGGCTAAAACGACACACAGGTTTTGGTTCAAGTTAGATGTCACCCTATCCAGGGCGCTAGTTTCGCCGCAGTTGAGTTCCCGTTGAGGGATCTTCTTGTCAGTGAAATGAAAAAAATGAGTGGGAGTATTTGGCCTGTTATTGAATGCGTGGTTTTTACCGGTGTGTTTACTCAACACTTTTTTTTGATCAGGTCGAGATGAAATTCTAATTATTTTATTTTCTGTTTCAGTTAATGTAGCGGCGATCTCCAGTTCCTGACTTACCTCAGCCTTTTGATTACATTGTTCTGTTTTTAGTAGGATAGTCGGATAAAAATCAAGGAGGGAAACGCTACAGGTAAAAAATATACTGGCTAAGGTAAACGCTGATGCTAGTATGATACTCATAATTCCTGGAATTAGCAGGGATAAACCACAAAAAATCGCTACACTTATGATAAGCACTACCAGCAACACAATGGATTTTTTTTTAAATTTAGAGATATGATGTTCCTTTTCATGCTGATCTAAATTTTCTAGAATGCAGGATTTTAATCTGGCATCTGTCAAAAATTGGTTCCATATTTTTATTTTTTCGTTAAGTGAGCTTAGGGTTTCTCCTTCTGGAAAAGAATTAAACAAGAAAGGATAAAGCTTAGTTGCCCGTTTTAAAAGCTGTTTCCACGCTATAAAGTCAGGATTGATTCCTGTTGTACCAACAAGTAAGCGACTTAAATATCTTTTACTGGCTGGACAAAGTAGCTCAGTTTCAATTCCAGTAGGACGAATTATTATCATTGTAATCTCACTTTATGTTTGCCGCATAATTTTTATATTAATTTTAAGCATAATAACAAAAAGATGTACAAAAAAACCTACACTAAAATTTTTTTATTAAGAGGGAAAGGATGCGTTTCGGGTTTAGAAAAAAATAAGTTTAAAAATTAAAGATAAATTTAAAAAATTATTGCTTAATGGGTGGATAATTCTTGAGGGCTGATGTAGTAGCAGATTTTTTTAAAATATCGTCATTTAATATAGGCTTAATATAATATATTTATACTAAATATATACTTTTATTTTATAAATTAATAAAAATTTTAGCGCGTATTAACGCGAATATTATTTGAGGATAATGCTATTTATGTTACTGATACGAACACGAATAAAAAAAGATATACGCCGTTATTCGCTTAGAAAAAAAGTGAGCAAGTTAAAAAAGATGACTAATAAGCCGATAATTTATCTAGGTGGCGATGAGCGGGTACAAAAAAATGATAGTTTACTCAAACTAATTACGTTGCTTCCTAATAAGGTCTAACACTACCTTGTAATAAGAAACGATAATTAATGATTTAATTTAAGTGAAGTTAGATTGCTTAAACAAAAGCAGCTAATTTCGTTGAGTATTTTTTGTGTCGCTTGGTTTGCAGCTAATGCACCGCCGTAGGCGTCGTCATGGGGAGCTATCTGGGTTACTAAAAAATCTTCGCTGGATATCACCCGTCTTGTTCGCGCATTGATTAATTGAGCGCGTATGGCGATACGGAATCGGCTTGGAATACTTATAAACTCTTGTTGAAAGCTCAGTAGTTGGGTATTGAGAATCCAATCGTAATAGGTTGTCGAAGGAGTATTAATAATTGCTTGAAAGCGATCGGTATGTTGTAGGGCGCTTATCAATAAAGGTTGTAACATTTGCGCGGGAGGATCGGTCCAACGGTTTTGGGTAAAATATTGGATTTGATAACAAGCCGGTATATAGATCATACGCGCGCTATTATAAACCGCATTAGGACGTGCTTGATTGACCAGGATAGTTGGCATATGCCTTCTATGTTGTGGACAGTAATCCCAATCTGATGCCTTAGCCGCGAGGGTAAAATAATGCATCGGTGGTGTTTTGATAGGCTCAAAAATAGAGCAGGCAGATAAGCATAGCACGCTGCTAAGCGCAAAAAATCTACATCTTAGTAAGTTGTGTCGGTAGATTTTAATCAAGTGTCGATAAAGCACTTATTTTTCTCCAGGTCCAGGTGGCGGTAGTCTTTGACCGCGTATTAAAATGCTTGGGTTTTGTCGTAAGTTATCAGAAAGTTCTAATAAATTATCACTCATTAGGGTGAGATTATTTAATACTTGATTGGTAGAGGGAAGTGTTTGTTGGATTAAGGTATCCATTAAGGATGGCAAGGCGCGCGTTGAACGCGCGGTATTAATCAAAATAGAGTCGAGCTGTTTACTTTGAGCGGCTAAGTGGTGACTGGTAATCGATAAATTATTGAGAATTTGCCGAAACAATAAGGGATTCTCTCCACCTAATACCCCATTAATATCCTGAGTAATTTGATTCATATTCATATTTAAATCACGCAGGGCTGTATCTAAACGTAAAAACAAAGAGGGTGTGCTTTTAATAATAGGGTAGCGTTCACCCGGCATAATAGGAATAGGATTTAAGTTAGCGTCACTCCCCTTCAAAGCAAGGTAAGTGATACCTGTCAAACCTTGGCTATTGAGCATGGCGCTCGTACCTTGAGTGACGGGGGTGTGTTCTTCTATTTGCAAGATCAAACGAACTTGATCCGGATTATCTTTACTTAAGTAAATTTTCTTTATAGTGCCTACATTAACACCGTTATATTTAACAGAAGAGTTAACACCTAGGCCAGAGACCGATTCATGCATGATGACCAGGTAATTTTTATAGTGCTTGCTTGAGAAGCCCGTGGATAACCAGGTAATAAAAATAATAAGGGTAAGGGTTAAAACCAAAACGAAAGCGCCTACTAAGGTATAGTTAACGTTAGATTCCATGATGTTTCCCATAAAGTTGTTGTGTCGTGCGTCCTCTAGGCCCTTGGAAATAAGCGACGATAGCCGCTTGTTTAGATTGCGTTAGCTTTGCCATGGGCGCAAATTCTAGAACCCGTCCTTCACTTAAAAAAGCAACTTTATCGGTAATTTGCCATAGAGTGTCGAGATCGTGGGTTATCATGACTATGGTTAATCCTAAGATACTACGTAAATTCAACAGCAGTGCATCAAATTCCTCAGCGCCTTGTGGGTCGATGCCTGCAGTGGGCTCGTCTAACAAAAGTAATTCAGGGTCCATAATGAGGGCGCGTGCTAAGGCGGCGCGCTTAAGCATGCCGCCACTGAGCTCTGAAGGATATTTTAGGCTAGATTCTAAGGGAAGTCCTACCGCTAATAGTTTAATTAAAGCGAGTTCTTGGATCGTTGTTTTATCGAGTTGGGTATGTTCGTGTAGGGGAAAGGCAATATTTTCTAGTACGTTAAGTGAAGTAAAGAGTGCCGATTGTTGAAACAATACTCCCCAGCGGCATTGTAATTTAAGCAGTTCCCGCGAGGAAATTTTGCTTAAATTTTTGCCAAATACGTATATAGTTCCTGAAGCGGGAGGAATTAAGGATAAAATTTCACGTAGCAAGGTCGATTTTCCAGAGCCACTTCCCCCGACTATCGCGATGATCTCACCTGGTTCCACGCGTAAATTGACACCTTGATGGATCCATTGACCGGCGATGGATATTTTAACATCGACAATGTTAATAACAGGACAAGTTGCATGCATAATTAGGAGTATAGTGGTTTAGATATTTAGTTGGCTAAATAAAATCGAAAAAAGTGTGTCCGCGACAATAATAAAAAATATTCCTTGCACCACACTGCGCGTCGTTTGTCGGCCAACGCTATCGGCACTCCCGCTAACTCGCAGACCTTGAAAGCAAGCGGTACTGGCAATGATGAGCGCAAAGACGGGTGCTTTGCCGATACCAATTAAAAGCGATGAAAGGCTAACAACCTTGGGAAAACGTTGTAAAAAGTCTGTATAGCTGATGTTTAACATATTATGTGTCATCGCCATGCCACCGAGTAAACCAAAGATATCTGCCCAAACGGTGAGTAAGGGTAAGGCAATGAAGAGTCCCCAGATGCGCGGTAAGATTAACAATTGGCTCGGTAAAACGCCCATGGTGTTCAAGGCATCGATTTCCTCTTTAATCTTCATCATACCAAGCTGGGCGGTAAAAGCGGAACCGCTGCGACCGGCTATCATAATAGCCGTTAATAAAGGTGCGAATTCACGCAGTATGGCAAGACCCAATAAATCAATAATAAGCAGCGTAGCGCCTAGATTTTTTAATTGAAAACCCATTTGATAAGCTAATACGATCCCGATCATAAAGGATAATAACGCAATAATTCCTAAGGCATCTAAACCGGTATTTTCAATAACACTAATAATCGCTCGGCCTCGTAGTTGGCTGGGATGCCAGACAGTATTGCAAGCGGTAAAAAAGGTTTCACCTACAAAACGTAAAAATGATCGCGCTTCACGCAATTGATCCAGGGTTTTTTTACCGAGTAAGGCTAAGCCGGTCAATTTTTTTGGTGTAGCGAGGGGTTTTAGACGTTTTACACTCGCTTCAATCATGGCAAAGAGTGCACTGTGTTTTGCGCTTAAACCGGTGAGTTGGACCTCTCTTCCTGGTCGGCCGAGTTGTTTCTGCCACTGATAAAGCTGCCAGGCGCCGCGACTATCCATTTGCGTTATTGCATTAGCATCTAAGATGAGTAAAGATCCGCGGAGGCGATTTATTTTAGCGAAAGAAAGATCCAAGCTTTTTTCATCAATGCCACGCAGAGTCCATGAACCTTGACAATGAATCTGATTTTGTTGATTTTGCGGTGAGATTGAAATAGTGGCGAATGTATCCGACATGATTCATAACCTACGACATAAAACGATTATACATTTATATCAACGTGTGACTAACAACAGGGGCTCGGCATGACGGAGATACCGAGCAGACAAAAAAATATCCCTTCCTAGCGGAAGGGATACGTGAACCTACCCTTTACCTTTTATGTATTAAAAAGGTTTTGAAGTATGCCAATAAATAGTTGGGCCTCGGTTTGGAATTAATTTATTGGTAGCTAGCATATGATATTCGCTGCATACATAGCGATACTGGCATGATGCAATATTTGTACAAGCACGTGGTCTGACGTTGAGTCTGGACAATAACTGACGTATGCATGCCGAGTTATAATAACATCCAGAAACAAAACCAGCTTTTTTTATTAAGTGAGCATTAAACGCACAAGCACTTTGGCCTGGGTGGGCAACAGCCACATTGATGCTACTTAATAAACCCATGCAAATAGCTGAAGCCATTAATAATAATTTTTTCATACTATCCCCTTAGGTTATATAGTGTAAAACCTTATAGCGCCCGCTATAGCGGTCTACTCCCTTTCAGAATAGCTTATGAATCACTAAGATTCAATTTCCCCTTCTGCGGTTAATGCGCTATTTTGCACTCGACTTCATGGTTTTGTTTAGGTATAAAGTGAGCTCATGAAGACCTCTTTATTCAATAGATTAACCTCAATAGTCGAGCGCTATGAAGAATTAGCGGCTTTATTAGGTGATATGGGGGTGATTCGGGATCAAAATCATTTTCGCAAGTTATCTAAAGAGTATGTTCAATTAGGCGCTGTCGTACAATGTTTTCAGCAATATCGGACTAACTTAGATATCCTAAATCAAGCAGAACAATGTTTACAAGATCCTGATTTGACCGTGCGTCATTTAGCCGAAGAAGAAGTTAAAACGGCACAACTCAAACAAATCGCGCTGGAAAAAGAATTAGAACGTTTATTATTGCCGCAAGATCCCAATGATCAACGTAATGTCTTCTTAGAAATTCGCGCTGCCGCCGGAGGCGATGAAGCGGCTATTTTTGCCGGTGATTTATACCGTATGTATTCCCGTTATGCCGAAAATCAAGCTTGGGCCGTTGAGCTTATTCATAGAAATCCAAGTGAGCAGGGTGGTTATAAGGAAATCGTTGCGCGTATTTCTGGTTCGGCCGTGTATTCACATTTAAAGTTTGAATCAGGTGCACATCGTGTGCAGCGGGTGCCGGAAACAGAGGCACAAGGTCGCGTGCACACTTCTACGTGTACGGTGGCTATATTACCCGAAATAGAGGTCGTTGATGAGGTAACAATTAACCCAGCGGATTTAAAAGTAGATACCTTTCGTGCCAGTGGCGCGGGAGGACAACATGTGCAAAAGACCGATTCTGCGATTCGTATCACCCATCTACCCACAGGGCTGGTCGTCGAATGCCAAGATGAGCGTTCACAACATAAAAATCGTGCACGTGCTATGTCCTTATTGCACGCTAAGTTGTTAGCGGCGGAAAAAGCAAAACAACAGCACAAGGAAGCCCAAACACGTCGTAATTTAGTGGGCAGTGGCGATCGGTCGGAACGGATACGTACCTATAATTTTCCACAAGGGCGATTGACGGATCATCGAATAAATCTAACCCTCTACCAATTATCTGATATTATGGAAGGCCATTTAGAGCCTGTTATTCAATCCTTGATTCGTGAATATCAAGCTGATGAATTAGCGGCTTTAGGCGATTAAACAAAGGAGCTATTCATGTTTCGATCACTGGCTATTGCATTGTTTATTCTTTTACTACTTATTATTGGCGGGCATATTGCGCTCACTTTATTTACCGGGGCGGCGGTTATTGGTTTAAGTGTCTGGGGGTTTTTAGTCGCATCGGTATTCTTTTTTTCACTGAGTATCTTATTATTATTTATTTTAACCTGGACAGGTGCTTTGGTTATAGGCGTTATTGCCGCTATCTGGACAGTCGTGGCGATTATTTTATTTCCTATCTTGCTCCCTATTTTATTGCCCCTATTAATCATATTATTTTTTGCCTCTTATATTAGACGTAAGCAAAATCCCAACTGACTTTTAAGCGGATCACTGAAAGCTTATGTTGTTACTATCGTGTTGGCGTTGGGCGGTAAAGGAACTAACGCCGCACAGCCCTAGTGCTGATTTAGATGTTGAATTGTTATTAGCGCATGTTTTAGGGCTAACGCGAGCACAACTGTATAGTCAAAAGCCCGATCGAATGCTATTGCCCGCACAGCAAAAAATGTTAAAAAGTTTGCTTTGGCGTCGTAAAGCGGGGGAACCTGTGGCCTATTTATTAGGTCGACAGGAGTTTTGGTCTATTTCGTTGGAAGTCACACCGGCGGTATTAATACCGCGACCGGAAACTGAATTATTAGTGCAGCACTTACTCGAGACGATAACCCCTGACCGACACAAAATAGCGGACTTAGGAACAGGTTCTGCCGCAATTTCTGTGGCATTAGCCATCGCAAGACCTGATTGGCAACTTGTCGCAACGGATTACTCGCGTGCGGCTTTAAGGGTTGCCGAACGCAATGTACGATATTATAAGCTAAAAAATATTGAGCTGCGTTGGGGTAATTGGTGTCAGGCTTTATTAGCCGGTGAAAAATTTGCTGCCATCATCAGTAATCCACCGTATCTTGCCAGTGATGATCCGCATCTGCAATCGGAACCCGCTTTAGCGTATGAGCCGAAAAAGGCTTTAATTGCAGGGAAAAAAGGTTTAAATGATTTAGAAACTATTATTAAACAATCGCGCCAATACCTTTGCGAGGGCGCTTATGTATTTTTAGAACACGGCTATCAACAGGCGGATTTGGTACAGCAATTTTTTTTAAAATATGGATATCACAGTACAAAAAAATATAAAGATTTGGCAGGTCATCAACGAGTTAGTCGTGGAAAATGGCATTAATTGGAAATATGATCTATAAATCATTAATAAAAAGAAGAGACATGGTCCGGTTCTTAGAAATCATTGCCATGTCGAATTATTTTTGGTATAGATGTGTTTGGTTTATGTGTGTGTGCCAATTCCGGCAAATGTTAAATTCTCAAGAGGAGAACTTTTTATGCCAGTAAAAAGAAAACCTGCAACTGCCAAGCGACGTAAAAAACGCATGACAGCGGCAAAGTCCACACCTACACGTAAAAAAGCGACTAAACGAAGAAAGAGAAAAGCCGCTACGGGTATGAAAACTGTGCGTCGTCGTAAAAGAAAAGTAGGCGCGAAAAAAACTGTGAGAAAGCCCCGACGTAAGACCGCTGCTCGTAAAAGAAAACCAGCCGCTCGTCGAAAAACGACTACGCGTAGAAAGTCAGCTGTACGTAGAAAGCCTAAAAAAAAAGCGGTTAGAAGGGTAAAAAAAAAGCCTAGCAAAAGCAAAACCACAAAAAAGGCGTCGACCTCGCCCAGCGGCGTTGCCAGTAGTCGTAGTAGACAGCAGCCTATAGCTAAAAAAAAATTGACCAGTTTGACGAGTTTAGCGAAGGCAGCAGTTATCCGGGCTCCCTCTAAAAAAAAACAAAAGCAAGCAAAGTCTGATTCCCAGGCGCTACCTGCGGTAAAACAACAACCATCAATAGAAATTAAAATGGCAGAACATAAAAAAACTAACAAAGAAGCTAAAAAACAACGTTCTTTACCAGAAACAAGGCTAGAATTGACTTCTATTAATTCAGAAATCGATTTAAATATAGCGCCTTATAAGGAACGTCCTGGGGAAGACTATATGAGCTCGAGTCAGCAAGCGCATTTTCGCCGATTATTATTGCAGCGAAAGCGTGTACTATTGGAAGATATGGGTCGAACAGTACATCATCTACAAGATGAGGGCAGTGCTTTGCCCGATATCAGCGATCGTGCCACCCAAGAAGAGGAGTTTAATTTAGAACTTCGAGCACGTGATCGTGAACGTAAACTGATTAAGAAGATTGAGGATGCATTACAGCAACTCGATGAAGGACACTATGGCTTCTGTAATTCTTGTGGTGTTGAAATTGGTATCCGCCGCCTAGAGGCACGTCCTACCGCTAATCTTTGTATTGATTGTAAAACCTTGGATGAGATTCGAGAAAAACAAATGGGCGGTTAATATTACCCAAGGGGCGGCAACTATCCGCCCTTGCTGGGATTTATTTCAATGCAGAACTCACTGACACAACTATATAAATCCTCTTTGGTTTTATTAACTGATTTTTATCAGCTTACCATGGCTTATGGCTATTGGAAGGCCGGGATACATGAAAATGAAGCGGTTTTTTACCACAGCTTTCGTAAAGCGCCTTTTAATGGTCAATATGCGATTTGTGCCGGTTTAGCCAGACTTATTGAATATCTACTTTGTTTTCAGTTCACCGCAGACGATATTGCTTATCTGGCCGGGTTAAAAGATAGCCAGGGCAAAACCTTATTTAATGCCGATTTTTTAAGTTATCTACAACAACTCACGTTTAGCTGCGACATTGATGCCATCGAAGAAGGCAGTGTGGTTTTTCCTCAACAGCCTTTAGTTCGGGTAAAAGGGCCTTTACTACAATGTCAGTTACTCGAGAGCATCTTACTGAATATTATTAACTTTCAAACCTTAATTGCAACCAGTGCGGCGCGATTATTACAAGCAACACGCGGTGAGCCAGTGCTTGAATTTGGTTTACGACGCGCACAAGGTTTTGATGGCGCGTTGATGGCCAGTCGCGCTGCTTATATCGGCGGTTGTGCGGCGACTTCGAATGTATTGGCCGGAAAATTATTTAATATTCCGCTGCGAGGAACCCAGTCACATAGTTGGGTGTTATGTTTTGCCACAGAACTAGAGGCTTTTCGTTCTTATGCGCGCGCCTTTCCGGATCGCTGTATCTTTTTAGTTGATACCTATAACAGCCTCGAAGGGGTAAAAAATGCGATCCAAATTGCCGAAGAATTAAAATCAGACGGATTTAAATTAGCGGGGATACGTTTAGATTCAGGTGACTTAGCCTATTTGAGCCAACAAGCACGCCAGCTCTTAGATCAAGCCGGTTATAAAGAGGCGATCATTGTTGCCAGTAACGATCTCGATCCGCTCGTGATTAGTAGTTTGAAAGAGCAAGGCGCTAGCATTAATGTGTGGGGAGTCGGCACCCATTTGATTACCGCTTATGAACAGCCAGCATTGGAAGGTGTTTATAAGTTAAGTGCGATTAAGTCGCCACAAGGCGAATGGCAAAATAAGCTAAAATTATCAGAACAAATGATTAAAATTTCAACGCCGGGAATTTTATCGGTAAGACGCTTCTATGCTGATAAGCGAGACGGATTAGCCATGGCTGATGTGATCTATGATGAGCGCAGCGGAATTTCGGATAACGAGGCGTTGCTGATTATTGATCCGAGTGATCCGACCAAACGTCGTTCTATTCCAGCGCATACGCCGCATCGCGATTTACTGCAAGCGATTTTTCGCAAAGGTCAATTGGTTTATAAGGTTCCGTCATTAAAATCGAGTCAAGAAAAAACTCACACGCAATTGCAGCAATTTCATGAGAGTATTCGACGGCTTTTAAATCCGCATTTTTATCCGGTCGGATTAGAAAAAAATCTTTATGATTTAAAATTAGAACTTATTTTAAAAGCCAAAGCGGCGAGCAATTCGCGTATTTAAATCAACGGCCTAATGCCAATTCTCTGCCGAACTCAAGTAATTAATAGTGCGATATATCAATTTCTGCAAGATGGTTTTGTGCTTATAAGCCATTCTTTTTTTAAAAAATATCTATGGATGTCGCGTATTATTTTTAACAATTAATCGTTTGATAAAATCTATTTTTTAATTTAAAAATAATGTTACAGCGAAGCTAGATAAAATAAAAAAAATACATTAAACTTTTCTTAAATTCAATCTAGTAAAAAATTTACTACCCGCAATTAAAAAAAAAGGTAATTTTATAAATGGACGCATTTGATGAAGCTTTAGAGCAATTTAAAAGAAGTGGTGCTTTTATTTATGAAGGCAAATATGAAGCCAAATACTTAAACACCGATCACATTACAAGACTTAA
>NMOS02000015.1 GCA_002290645.2 Candidatus Aquirickettsiella gammari | reverse complement strand
TACAAAAATGGAAGAACTGATACAACAAATACGTAAGTTGGTCTGGCACTTTCATGAACAGAGAACCGTTTCAAAACCTACCTTTAATTTCCAAGCTTATGCTAATTTATTATAGATATTTAATGAGGTTAGCTTATCTATTAAATGTTTTTATGCCAGTTGATTTGTTTCAACAAAAAAAACTCAACCTGAGAAAGATAGGGATGGATTACCGCAAGGTGTTGATTAACTTTAATTTTTGGAAGTATACCCTGGCTTTCTGTGGTTTATTTGCTGCCTTAATGGCCTGGGATACCTTGAGTCCTTTTTACTTAATGGGTTATTTAAAATTCAGTGTGCTGAAATTTGGTTTTCTACAAGCACTGGTCTATGTTTTTTTCATCCTGGGTATTCGCTTACAGACTATTTCAATATGTCCACTGGGTAAACTTATTTTAGGGGGTTTAATTTTCGCATTAGTCTATTTTATTTTCGGCTTAGTCGCCTTAATATACTTACCCCAACATTTCTTGTGGGTGATGGGTTGTATTTTATTTTTTAGTACCAGCAGCGGACTTATCTTTTATTCCTTACATCGTATAGCCGTAGAGACTCCTAAAGCACCGATGGGTACGACCATAGCGGTTTTCTCTACCGCGATGAACCTATTTGGTTTCTTAGGGAGTTTAGCGGCTAGGGCGATACAGTTTTAAATATTTAATAGGTATAATGATTTAAAAACATAAACCAGCAAAATAACGAACCCTATAAAATTACAACTAAAAATAAACAGGTTATATACTATGAAAACTAATAAAACACCTAACAAAATTAAATTTCAAATTAAACTTCCTAATGAAAAAATTATTTTAAACTATGCAATTAGTAAAGATAATGATAGACAAACAGATGATAATTTTCGTTTATTTACAAATTGGATTATTGAAAACAAGAAAAAAGTAACCTCAGTTAAAATTATTTTGAGTGATTACTTGAATAGATTTTATGTTGGAGAAGAAAGAGCCTTATTATGGGGGAAAAACTGGCAGGATAAAAACAAAAAATATTTAGAAGAACTTCGTAAAGAAGATATCCCTTACCAATTGATTGGGTGGAGATCGCTTATTGATGAAGAAAAATATATTCAATTAAAACCGCGAGTTGATGACCTTTACACCACAGATCAAGAATTTAAAACAACAGTAAATGGTCTAGCGACAAGTCACCAAAATAAAGCTGGTTTTGATTCGGCAGTGCAATATTTGCTAGAGGAATCAGCTGGAATAGCTTCTTTAACGGAAGGTATTTTAACCTATCCTTCTCCAAAGCTTAATGGTGCTATTCACTGTGCTTTAACAAAGTTAAATTGTGGGCCAATTTATATCGGACACATGTTTATTCATTCTAAATCATCTTATAATCCAGAATATACTTTATACCAAGCTATTTTTAAGACCATGTGTGCTTTAGAACAAGCTGGTTACAAAGATCTTAAAGCTAAGCATCAATTTTTTTGTGAATCTATAAGAAGCTATGAAAACCCTAATAAAAATAATTTTGAATTTTTTTTAAATACATTAACTCAGAATAATCAATGTCATGAAAAATTGAGTTCTTGCCAAAATAGAGATTTAGAAAGAACATTTTTATCAAGTAGTTTGGTTTTTAACTCGGCAAGACGTGGTTCTATTTAAGGTTTACTAGGAAATTTATATGAACCATCCCTTTAGAACCATTGAATTAGCTAATTCAACTATTATATCTTCTATTCTTGATCTCATTGGAGTTAATTACAGTGTAATTGATACCGAAGGACGCTATATTACACAAAATAAATCAATGGAAATCGCTATTTCTAAAGGATTAATTTTAGCAGAGAATATTGATAAACCTTCTTGGGAAAATTGTAAAAGAGTAATGGCAAATCAGCAAAGAGAGGTAAAAGAAGAGAAATTTAAAGATAGGTATTTTTTATCTGTAAAACAACCACTTATAGAAGGTAGCAACTGTGTAGGTATTCTTGTAATAAGTTTTGATATTACGGTGCAAAAACAAGCAGAAATTGCTAAACAAGAATTTCTGATGAACATGGCGCATGATTTAAGAACCCCCTTGGCCGGGATCATAGGTCTTTCGAGTATCCAAGCGGATAGCAAAATGGAGCCGCAGGAGCAACAAGAATACGGACAAATGATCCAGGGTGCCAGCGAACAATTGTTAGAATTGCTTAACTCGGTCATCGAAGTCACCGCTACTGAGCACCAAGTAGAACAGCTAAAAAAAGAGCCGATTGATTTAAATCAGCTTTCTGATGAGTTACAAACACTGATGCAACCCTCATTGCAAAGCAAGGGGCTACAGTTTCAAGTGAAAGTAGATTCCATACTCCCGGTTATTATCAGCGATCGGATTAAATTGAAACGACTTTTGCTGAATATCTTATCAAATGCCGTCAAGTTTACCCTGCAAGGCAGGATTGCTTTAGAAATAAACCAACTCTCAGCAGAGAATAATCGAGCCAAAATAGAAATACAGATAAGCGATACGGGAATTGGTATTGCTAAAAATAACATCGATAAGATATTTGAACGCTTTTATCGCGTGCATCCCTCTTATGAGGGGGAATATAAAGGTTACGGGATCGGTTTATATCTAGTTAAAAAAACCGTAGAACTATTGAATGGTGAAATAAAGGTCGCGAGTGAAGAAGGAAAAGGAAGCTGTTTTACTTTAAGTTTTAACTTTTCTGTAGCAAACGAAGATCCAGATAAAAATAAGGCAGCTTTACAAGAATCTTAACCAGCCTGAAATCTAATATATAAATTGTCTGTTTAAAAGATAAGAATTAGAAATAATTACAATGAAGGAGTAACTCATGCCCAAAGCGACGACTAAGTCCAAACATAATCCCCAAGATAAACCAAAATCGTCTTTTGATGTCGCTTTGGATACTTTTATAGAAAGTGGTCATTTTACACTAAACAACGAAATAGTAACGGCCGAAATGTTGACCTATTTTAGAGAATATTTAAAGAAGCAAGCTAAGCCTTGCTCTGAACAGAATTATAAACTCTACTTAAGGAATGTGACTTTTAACGTGGAGCTTACGGCGCTTTACTCACAAGAAGATAGGCTAAAAGCTAGCGTTGGAGCGTTACTGGATCAATTCTTTGGCTTTTCGCCTAAATGGGGTGTCATCGTACTTGATAATGTGACTATTTCACAAGGTGATAATCGTTATTTACTCAGTTCGTATTTTATAGCTGGATTACTGTCACAATTAGGTGTGATGAAAGATTATTTAACCGAGTTAAGTATCATGAAAGCCGAATTTCATCTGTGGGCATGGATAAGATTTTTAACAATCCCACCCAGGCTCGATAGCTTGACTTTAGAGTTACCCAATGAAAATGAAGACAAAGAAGATAATTTAATAGTTCTTTGTGATGCCTTACAATACGCTAAAATTAAAACCTTGAATTTAGGTGCTAGTGAGATCAGTGTGCAGGGATATCACGCTTTAAATGAGTTATTAGATAAGAACTATTTTATCGAGAAGATGCAATTAAAAGAGCCCACGGATCCTGAGTCACAAGCGATCTTTAAAAAGATTAATGAACGCTTAGCAGAAGGCAGAACGGGAAAACAACGTTTTGATATTGAAAAATTTAATCAAGCCGAATTTCTACGTTTACTATTAAAGGCACAAAGCGCCTTACAGCACGAAACAGATGACAGAAAAATTAGCAAGCTAAAAAAAGAAATTAAATTTCTATTAGATCAAAAGTGGCCGTTTAGTATTGCTAATCGTAAAAATTTGTTATACGCGGCTCCTGAGGTCCATGTTGTGTATTTCAATCATGCAGAATATATCCAAGAACGTTTGTCTTTATTTAGATTGGATTTAAATCTATTAGTTAATAACGGGACAAGAACGCTAGGTCATTGTTTATTAGAAAATGCATTGAAACTCGATGATACCTTTATGGTGAGCTGTTTGATTGATGCGGGAGCCAATTTATTCGAACAGCGAGATAACGAAAAACCCTTTTTAATGCAGGTCTTTGAAAAAAACCAAGACTTTAAAATACTCATTCTCAATCATATTTTTTATGATCAAACTTTACTTCGTACAGCAGAGCGAGTCTTATGTAATTATCCAGACTCCAAAAAAATAATAATGGAAATGGGACGCTCTGTCATACAATATGCGAAAATCTTAAAAAAAAGAGCCTGTCCATACCTATTAAGTGATTTTGAAAAATTACTTAGTCTATTGAAAGATTTAGCAGGCTTATCGCGTCCATCTAGACAAAGGGATAAGGAGTTTATAGAAATCTATTTTAGGTTGTTTAAATGCCTTATTTTGCTTGATAATAGTCTAGGAAAGCTCACTGTAGAGTCGATATCCAATGTGCAAACCATTATGGATGAAATAATAGCTATTTCAGAAAACGCAGAACGTGGTTTGAAGGGAGGGTCTCTATTACACGAGGATGTAATAAATCGCTCAATTTTATTAAAGCAAGATATGGGCAAGATTAAACAATTGATAGCTAAAGACAATGCGCTTTATGAGATAGAAGCGGTTGCTAAAGAGTTTGAAACGTCAACATTAAATGAAGCAGGGCCTAGCGGAGTGTTTTTTCCTAGGCCCTAAGATAAATCTCATTGAGCTTGCAACGATGAGACAATTTCATCGGCAGTCAGAATGAGTTCTGATAGGGTAAGAAAATGAAGCAGAAGAGTAGGTTATACTACCCTTAGTCTTCTAGACAATTTAAGAAAATTATGTGAATTTATAGCAATGAATACAGTAGGGATGCAACAAGAAATAATTCGTTTAAAAACGATATACTCACAACTAGGTACCCAAGCTCAGTACACGCATCGCATTATTTTAAATTATATTAATAAAGTATTAAGCGATTTAGATTCGATCCTTGCTAAAAACAGTCAAAATTCTGAAAAGTTTATAGAAGTCCTTATATTATTTCTCGCGAAAAATTGGGAATTAACTAAGGGTAGCATGCTATGCTATACCGCCTTGCCTCATCACGATATAACCCAGCTTTTATGTGATATTGCAGAATATGTCGCTAAAAATAATGGAACTAGCGCAATCAATGTTTTAATGCCGGATGTGAGCTGTGAAAGTTTGCTTCCCCACCTATATCCCAATTTAGATGAAGTTGCTCTACGTGAAGTTATTATAACCCATATACTTGGTTCGGATCTTTATTATTTAACGCCTATTTTACTATTAACAAAAACACCAATAGAAGAACTTAATAAAAAATTAGCTAACCCTTATTATGATTTCGATAGTCACGAACAATCATTACAGTATCTGTCCAATGAAGATTTAAAATTATTGCATAATCATTCCTATGAAACGGCGTTAATTTTAGATACGGCTAATCAATATAAAATTCTTGCAGAGAATAAGGATACTCTACTAGGGCAACTTAATAAATTTGTTAGCGCACTTGCATATAATAGTGCCAAAGCCATAGGTTATGAAGAATCTGCAGGTGAAGGGGGTTACACAGCCATCGTGAATTTTATGAAATATTGGGATTCATTAGATATAGCAGATATCCCATCTCCCATCATAGAAGAAATAAACTTAATAAAAAATCTAGGATCGGATAAAACTAAAATGGGTAATATAGCCAGTTGTTTTTCTACGCGCAGAGAAGTTTTGCTAACTATTATAAATAAGAATAGGGAAAAATTAGCTTCAATAAACTTGAATGGTAAAGCTCAAGAAAAACAAATTAGTATAGTGCTTAATGTGTTTAACGAGGCAACAGCACATCTAGAAAGGCATTTAAATGAAAAAAAATATTCTGGATGCGATCAGCGTGGTATTACCAGTAAAATCATTAACAGTTTGGGTGTTAATTTAGAGTGTAATAACATTATAGAATTAACAGCCCTGTTGAAAGGGATTAGCGCTAGAGAAGTGCTACTATTATGTGACTTAAAAGATACTTCAAAAAAAATTGTGCGAGCTATATCTAATGTTGAAAATGTTATTTTACTCGCTACAGAGCTTAGTGACGAGGTATTAAAATCAGTATTCCTTGGGATAAAAAATGACATTACTGATATTATTCGTTCAATAGCAGATTTCCGAGCGATTTTTATCGCGCTTAATAGTAGCCAATGTCTAATTGTGTGTGAAGTTTTAAAGGAACAATTATTATCAATCACTGAAGATATCTTTTATTTTAGAGAAATTCTTCGGGATTTAACTCTTGAGAAAAAAAGCGTTATATTTGAGAATATTAAAGAAAATCTGCTATCAATTATTAAAGATCCTTATTCATTTAAAATCATTTTTGAATACCTAACTCCAGAGCAATGCAGTGTTGGGTGTGAGGTGGTAAAAGAAAAACTACCTACAATGATTAACAGCGCTTGCGATTTGAGCGAAGTTATTCAATATTTAACACCTGAGCAATGCACAGTAATATGTAAAGCCCTAAAAGAAAAGCTGCCTGTGTTTATTAAAAGCGTTTCTGATTTTAGAATTATTCTTCAATACTTAACTCCTAAGCAACGTGGTGTTATATATGAGTCCGTAAAAGAAAAACTACTTGTTATTATTAACAGCGCTTACGATTTGAACGAGGTTATTCAATACTTAACACCTGAACAATGCACGGTAGTATGTAAAGCTCTAAAAGAAAAACTGTCTACGCTCATAAAAAGCGCCTCTGATTTTAAGATAATCCTTCAATACTTAACTCCTAATCAACGTGGTGTTATATATGAGTTCGTAAAAGAAAAACTACCTGTTATTATTAACAGCGCTTATGATTTCAGAGAGCTTATTCAATACCTAACTCCTGAGCAATGCACAGTCGTATGTAAAGCCCTAAAAGAAAAACTGTCTGTAATTATCGAAGATCCTTTTGATTTTAAAATTATTGTTCGATATTTAACATTTGATCAATTCGTCGTTGTATGTGAATTTCTAAAACTACCCACAATTATTAACAGTGCCTATGATTTTAAAATCATAATTGAATCTTTAAGCCCTGAGCAATGCAATCTTGTATGTGAGATCCTAAAAGAAAGACTATCAGATATCATTAATAGCAGTTATGATTTTACAACTGTAGTTGAATTTTTAAATCCTAATGAATGTAATGTTGTATGTGAGATCCTAAGAGAAAGACTATCAGACATTATTAATAGCAGCTATGATTTTATAACGGTCATTGAATTTTTAAACCCTAAGCAACGCAGCGTTGTATGTGAGGTGGTAAAAGAAAAACTACCCCAAATTATTGAAGACACTCGTCCCAATCGGAGTTTGTCTTTAAAGAAACAACGTTACTGTTTAATAGAAGCGGATGAAGCTTTTGAGGCTTTAAAAGCCCTTCAGATTAAGTCTGAACAGCTCAAAAAAGGCTTTACTAGTTTATTTTTTAAGAATATTAGCCAAGAAAAATGCGCTAGTCTTGACGCGATTTCAGCTTTAACGATGAATATTCTTAGAAAAAGAGCAGAATGCAGCAATTTTTTGGAACTTAATAAGCTTAAACAGATCATTGAAAATGATATGCCTACTTTAAAAAAACATCGAGGTTTTATAAAGTTTCATAAAACAACAAGTAATCAGATAGTGATAAAATTACTTAAAAGTTTAGAAGAGTTAGTTGCAGCGCACAAAATGGCAAATAGAATGGGAATGTTCAGATGGTAGACTAGAGCATTTTTGTGTCTAAATTGACGTAAATCATTAATTTAATCAGTATTTTTTGCTCTTGTCGCAATTAGCCTTGGAACGTGCCCTTGGGACAAGCGTGTCAACAAATAGTCGATTATTTGCGAGAAAATGATTCGGGTGAACGCGCTGATGTACTCTATGAACAATTGACTGAGGAAATGATCGCCGCAAAAGCCGTTTATGAGGATTATGTCGGATTATAAGCGCATATTAAATTTAAAAAAAGATAAGAAAAAAGAAGTTTTACGATGGAACAGGGCGCTCACTTAGGCAGACCAAGTCGGATTGATATATCTATTGATCCGGAGAAAATTAGTATTAAAGGCATCATGTATTTCAGTCAATTAAGTAAAAATTATTTTTAAAATTATTTAAATTTTTTTTAGAGGAGAATAATGTGTAGGGGTCCATGTTGAATCACTTATTGAATCAAATGGATGAATATTTTTGGAGTTGATATGAGTTTTTTTAAGAAACTTAGAGCTTTTTTTAGTAATACTTATGAAGTAATAGCTTGTTTTATATTAAGAAGAACGAATCTTAATAAGGTGGATAAAAATGGAGATACAGCGCTGCATAGGTCGATTGAAGAGTTGGATTATAAAACAGCATCCCGGCTTATAAAATGTGGAGCTGATGTTCATGCAGTTAAGCAAAATGGGCTTACGGCACTGTTTAGTGCGATTAGCAATAATAACCCTGAAATAGTAGCCTTATTGTTAAAACACGGGGCAGATGTTAATGTGGTTAACGAAGAAGATGGAGTTACGCCACTGCTTCTTGCAATTGCAAAGGATAACCCTGAAATAGTGACCTTTTTGTTAAAATATGGGGCAGATGCTAATGTAGTTAGTACAGTTGAAAACATAAGAGTTACGCCACTGCTTCTTGCAATTGAAAAGGATAATCCTGAAATAGTGGCCTTATTGTTAAAATATGGGGCAGATGTTAATTTTGTTGATACAGTTAACAACGAAAGGGTTACATCACTGCTTCTTGAAATTGACTATCTTAAAATGGAGGCCTTGTTTGTGTTAAAACATGGGGCAGATGTCAGTTTTAAGGGTAGGCGGGGGTATACTACGCCGCTGCTTCTTGCAATTGAAAAGGATAATCCTGAAATGGTTGCCTTTTTGTTAAAACATGGGGCAGATGTCAATTTTGAGAGTAGTGGAGTTACGCCCCTGATTCTTGCAATTAAAAATGATAATTCTGAAATCGTGGCTTTTTTGTTAAAAAACCGGGCAAATGTTAATGCGGTTAGCAGATATGGATTTACGCCGCTGTTTTATGCGGTTTCAGAGTATAGCTATCACGAACCAATGACCCTGTCTATAGTTAGACTAGTGATAATTTCTGTCTTGTTAAATAATATAAATGCAGAGAAACCTGAGTTTATAGACAGAGAACAATCGATATCAACCTTATGGGATGAAAGTAAGGTAATTCTCAATAATAAATTATGTGGCATTTTATCGTTCTTGGATCTTTGTAAAGAAAAAGATGAAAATAAATTGGCGCGGATATCTCAAAATGAAGAAGTAAAAAAGGTATTAGAAGATTTAAATCTTAAGGAGAAATATCCTTACTTGAACGAAAAAATTCAAGCTCAATTCCAGAAAGGTTTAGCAAGAAATCAAGCTTTAGTTACCGCATGTAATTCGGTTTTTACATTTAATGCGCATAGACAATTAAATGAATATTGTTGGAGAGAAATATTAAAAAACTTAGCTCAAGAAGATTTAAAAAACGTGACGAAAGTGGCTTCTTTATTTTTTAAGAAATCGCCATCTAATGATAGCACTAATTTTTCTTCTTCGGACATGCTGGCAAGTAGTAAGATGTTACATTTTAATTAATTAATTAAATTAGTATTATATACTTTTTACTAGGAGGCTTTGCTTGAAACATCATATCGCTATTGTAGGTGCTGGCATTATCGGAATGACAAATGCGATTCTTCTTTTAGAAAATGATTTTAAAGTTACCGTTTTCAGTAAAGATAAGCCACTCGAAACGAATTCAGATGCCGCTGTAGCGACTTGGTATGCGCCAGATGATTCTAAACCCTTCTTACAGCAGTGTTGTTTAGAAAGTCTATCTGAATTTTATGAAATAATAAAAAAAGAGCCTTTATCCGGCGTAGAGATAATTTCTGAAATTCTTTACTTTAGCGATGAAGAGGCTTTTAAAAAAAGTGTGTGGGCAAAAGAAACACTAAAGAAATTAGTTAATCTTAGTAATCCGCCTACGCAACAAATAAAAATATCTGAATTTCCATTTAGCGTTCTTGTGCATGTACCACTTATTAACCCAACAATTTATCGATCTTTTATGCTAGAAAAATTTGAAAAATTAGGTGGAAAATTGAATATAAAAAAAGTGGCTTCTTTAGATGAACTTACAGATACTTATGATATTGTGATCAATAGTGCGGGCTGGGAAGCTAAATATCTAACACAAGATTCCTCGGTACATCCAGTACGAGGTCAAACAGAAACAATGAGGATGACTAAAGATTTTAAAAATGATTATTCCCTTAACATTGAGGCTTTGAGTGCTTATATTGTTTTTCGCCCTTCTAGTTTTGATTGTGTTGCTGGAACAACTTATCAAATGGGTGATTCATATAAAGGAATACGGGAAACGGATAAACAAGAAATATTTAAAAAGGTTTCTGCCTTTTTTCCTTCAATAAAGGGCGTTGAAGCTGTCTCAAAAGCAGGTATTCGTTGTGAAAGATCCGACGTTCGAATAGAAACAGAAGAAGGCGATAATGCGGGTAAAAAATCACTCATTGTGCATTGCTATGGACATGGGGGCAGTGGGTTTAGTGCTTCGTGGGGAAGTGCCTTTAAAGTTTTAGAGCATTGTAAATCATTCAGTATGAATCCTAATTTCGGACCCACTATTTAGTTTTTTTCGATTTATTATTTTTTTTTCGATATTGGGTATTGAGACTAAAAGGATTAAAATTAGTCTTTGTATCATATATGTCTAAATTTTCAATTATCTTTATATATTTTGCTAAACGTATTGAAAAAGGTAAAAATAATAACTCGATAGACACCATAAAAACCCAAGATGTAAACATGTGGTATATGAATTCTTCAAGATTGGGTATCAAGCCATAAAAAGCAATCGGTGCATATATTATTTCATTAAAGGTATACGCAGTTAAAGTGGCCGTAATAAAACGTAATCCCATATATTCACCATTTAATAAAATTTTTAGTTTAGCAACTAAATAAGAGTTCATTGTTTCCGTTATAAAATAACTTAAAATGGCGGCTAAAATAATACGGTTATTAGTGTATAAAAAAGCGACTAGGGCTTCTCGTGACGAAGAATAGGGTGAAAGTAAGGCAACAACAAGCTGTCCATAAAGTATAAAAATCAAAAAGAACAAGAGTGCTGACCAAACAGCAATTCTAGCATTCTTATATCCATATACTTCAGTAATGATATCTGAAAATAAATAGGTTAATGGAAACGCTATGGAACCAGCACCAGTCACTAAGCCAAATATTTGTATTTGACGAGGATCAAACCAGTTAGAAGCAAAAAATACGATGGTATATCCTAGAATAAAGACCCCCAAGTATTTTTTTTTAAAAACTAATAACTCCTTGGGATGACAGCAATTTAAAATTTCTAGGCCCATACTTTATCCATTTATTTTAGTTATCCTTGTTTTTAAATAGCTGCTATTTTTCAGCTGGTTAACTTATTAAATTCATTATTTTCATCAATATAATTTACTTCAAATTTAAAAATATTAAACCGTGTGTTTTGGTCATAAATATCAATTTGTTCAATTTGTTTAACTTTTTTAATTAAGTAAACCGCTATTGGCAAGATAATAATTGCTATTGTCATAGTAATAAATAGGGTTGGCATTAATTTAATATAAATTAATGGGACATAAAATCTTATAAGATTGAAAATAGTTCCACTCATTATTATAGAAAATAGGCTAGCTAAAGCTAATCTTACTTTCATATAGTGTCCATTCAGATTAAGTTTTAATTTCGCTAAAAAAAATATATTAAATGGCTCTACAGTAAAATAACTTATTATAAATATAAAAACATTTTTTAAATACGAAGTTATTACCGAATCGAATAACGAGTTATTCACGGCATAGCTCGGACTTGGTAGATGAATAATCCATAATCCATAAAGAATAGATAATATATTGAACGAAAACCCATACCATACAGCACGCCTAGCGTGTTTATAGCCATAAATTTCTGTAATGAAGTTAGATAGAAGGAAAGTGATGGAATATATCAACATTCCTGCATTAACAGGCATTTCTTGTAAAGAAATTGTACAAATCGAAAACCAGTTACTTAAAAGGATTAGCATTGAATAGCTAAGTGTTATAAACCATAAAAATTTAGGATTTATATTAAGAGTATCTATAGATTTATTATTATTTACACTTTGACTTGTCAATAGAAACTTCCTCGAATGAAACTGCTAAACCTTTAGCAATTGCTTTTCCTGTTGCGAGGCCAATTTTCTCACGATCATTTCGATGCAGTTTTTTAAAATCTGGGACATCAAAATCTTTCCACTGTTCTTGAAATATATGCCGTTTAAAAGGTATTGTACTGGTGACTATGAGTTGATTATTTCTTATTCGTAGATTATACGGTTTATTTTTTTTTATATTTAGGCCAAGGTATCTGCAAAATATCTTATCTAAGTTTTCTAATAAGGCGTTTAATAACATATGTTTTCAAATTTATAATTTAAGTTCTACTAGGTTTTAGCATTGACTTGAATAACGACACCAACTATTGAATATATTCTTGAGTCTAAAATGATAGGCTCTGTGCCGTTATCATAAGATGTAAGTAGCTTTTTGTTTTCTTCAATATGGAACTTTCTTATTAATATTTGATGATTTTTCGTTATTTTGACAGCAACTAAATTATCATTTTCTGGATTTGCTTTTGTGTCAATGATAAAAATCGAGCCTTTCTTAAATAGAGGTTTTATGGCCTCTTCAGATAATAAAGCGATTGCATGTTTTGTGGTTGTTGCTAACTTAATATGGATATTTCCGATTTTTGTATTTTGTGTATGATGAGTAGCGCCAAACGAATAAAGAGGTAATTTAACTTCAGTAGTAAAAGAATCTAATTTTTGCTCTTGAATAGTGACTGCATCTTCTTCAAATCCCATCAGTAAATCATTAAACGTAACATTAAATCCATCGGATTGAAAAAATTTTACAATTTTAATCAGCGTATCAATCCTTGGATTATTGACACGTTTATTAGAATGCTCATGAATTAGTCTGGATAGAACGGAATGCGCCATATTTAACGCTTTAGCAAGTTGATAAAGTGTGAAGTTTTCACCGTCACGCTTTGATTTCATCTGCATTAACGTTTTTATCGTAAGGTGTATTTTATTAGGGCTAATATCCACTTAATTACTTATTTATAGCTAAAATTTTACTTCAACTTGACTGCGTGTTTTAAAGCGCATAGTATGCACGACTAAGCATTATACTTATATTTAATTTTAAATAGAAGAAGTTTGATTTCTAAAAAAAATAATTTTTTATTCCCCTGCTTTCCTGGGGAAGGAAATTTAATTTTTCTATTTATAGTAAAAGCGAACTTTAAAAAATGTATCTTTTTTAATCTAGTTTACCCCCAGAAATCGGGGGGATTTTTTATTAATTAGTAATAGTAATAATCCTAATTATTATAAGTGATCAATAAGGAATTCAAATGGTGCTACAGGAAGAACAACAATTAGAGACGGGTTTGTCAATAATTCGACGTGCATTACTTGTAGAGGACAACGTGGCCTGCGAACGGGTTATGTCTTGTTATGTGAGTGATCTTGGCTATCAAGTGGATTGTGCTGGGAATGCCACGACGGCTATCCAAAAGATAAGCAGTAAAATCTACGAGCTGATAGTACTTGATTTACGTTTACCGGATCGATATGGCACTGATGTGCTTCAAGCGGTACGTCAGAGCGCACGCAATTTAGATACTATTTTGCTGATATGGAGTGCCCATCTCAATAAAAAAGACCACGAAGAATATCTAGCGAGGGGAGCGGATAGTATTTTACCGAAGCCTTGTACAGCCGCTTATTTGAAAAAGGTCATTAAAAAATGCTCTGAAACACCTAAGTACCAAAGAAAATTTCGTTGGACTGAAGCGCCTCCTTTATGAGGCTCTCGCCATCGGAGACAGAAAATGACTCATGCTAAAAAATTTTTCAGTTCTATCATCAGAGGAATAATAACAATGTCCCTAAATACAAAAAATAATAAAAAAACAGAATGTGCAAAATACTCATCAGTTCTTCTAGCGTACGCCGATATCGAAATTCAATTAGATGTTTTATTTAAAAAATCTGCCGATTTATTTTATCGGGGCCATCACTTAGCCGGCAATGAAGCAAAGGGACTTGTTTTCGATTTAAAGAACTTAAACCGTTGGTATTTTGAAGAGAAAAGAATGGATTATGATGATTACCAGTCCGAAGCATTATATATTATTCAGAAGGCTAGGAGCGAATTAGAGAAACATCGGGGTTACAAAAAGCTATTAGGGAATTTAACCGTACTGATATTAACTCTAGGTACTGCTTTTATCGTCAATAAAGCCTTAAACGGCCATTACTTATTTTTCCAGAAAACCGATAGTGCAAAACAGTTGGATAAAATTAGCCAAACATTGGATTCAGTGAGTGATTTATTACCACCCCCTGTTCGTTTACAAATAATAAAAGGAGCTTTAAATGGAAATAGTAAATGAAGAGCAACAACAAGATATTAATATCCTTAAACGCGCGTTGTTAGTAGAGGATTATGTGCCTTGTTGTAAAATCATGACTCATTCCTTACATAAATTGGGTTACCAAGTTGATTTAGCGGTTGATGGCATGACTGCGATTAAAAATATATAAAGTAAGGCCTACGGTTTAATTTTGGCGGATATACGTTTAAGTGAGATATCAGGTAGAGACGTCATTTAGAATGTACGTGATAGCACACTAAATACAGGTACACCCTTAATAATATGGAGTGCCTTTGTCAACCAAAATAACGAAGAGAAATATCTAGCTTGGGGCGTAGATGGCGTTTTAATTAAAGCTTGTTCGTATCGACAGTTGAAAAATACTATTCAGCAATGCTTTAAAACCCCGAAGTATAAAAGAAAATTTTATTTTCAATTAAAAATACTGATAAAAAAATGGAATGCGTTATTTACGGAAAGGACTGTATTAGGCACTGACTTTGTCGATAGATTTAAGTCGATACTTTGGGAGGGTTTAACGATAGCGGAGGAATACCAGCAATGGTTAAAGTTTCATACAAAGTGAAAAGTATTCACTTTGAATAATTAAACCTTGTTATCTAATAAAAGAATAAAATTATGCCATTAATCTACAAAAATAATAACCTCTTGTTCCCGCTGAGTTTAATTCTGTATGAATTCCCTTTGTATTTTTCCAACAATCTATTCTTGCCGGCCCTGCCGCAGATAAGAGAAGCCTTTAATGCCTCCAATGCAACTGTACAGCTGAGTATTGCCCTGTGGTTTCTCGGTGCTTCGACATTTCAAGTAATACTAGGCCCGCTGTCGGATCACTATGGGCACAAGAAGATCTTGTTGCTAGGCGGTCTACTTTTTTTAGTAGCTACCTTCATCTGTAGCGTTACGCCCTCTATTACCTGGTTTCTAGCGGCGCGGTTTTTACAAGGCTGCGTCGTGAGCACTATTTTGGTAGCCGGTTATGCCAAGATTCATGAACGACTGAATAAGGAACAAGCGATCCAAACGATTTCCTGGATGGGCAGTATCACCGTCATGGCGCCGGCAATAGGGCCGATATTAGGTAGCTTATTAATAAACTGGATGAGTTGGCGGATATTATTTATTGGTTTAATTGTCTGGGCGGCGGTTAGCTTATACCTATTAAATGTTTTTATGCCAGTTGATTTGTTTCAACAAAAAAAGCTCAACCTGAGAAAGATAGGGATGGATTACCGCAAGGTGTTGATTAACTTTAATTTTTGGAAGTATACCCTGGCTTTCTGTGGTTTATTTGCTGCCTTAATGGCCTGGGATACCTTAAGCCCTTTTTATTTGATGGGATATTTAAAACTCAGTGTGATTAAGTTTGGTTTTCTACAAGCACTGGTCTATGTTTTTTTCATCCTGGGTATTCGCTTACAGACTATTTCAATATGCCCGCTGGATAAACTCATTTTAGCGGGTTTAATCTTTGCATTAATCTATTTTATTCTTTCTTTAGCGGCAATTCTGTATTTGCCTCAACATTTAATCGGGGTGATGGGCTGTATTTTATTTTTTAGTACCAGCAGCGGACTTATCTTTTATTCCTTACATCGTATAGCCGTAGAGACTCCTAAAGCACCGATGGGCACGACCATAGCGGTTTTCTCTACCGCAATGAATCTATTTGGTTTTTTGGGTAGTTTAGCAGCTAGGGCAATACATTTTTGACATTAATAATTAATATCTATTGGTCTATTGTTACTACCCTTAAAAACATATAAAATTTTTTAAAATACAATGGATAGCTTCAAAAAAAATTATTTTTTAACTAAGTAATTTTTATTATAAAAGCTTTCTAAATAATACAGGTATTTAGTTTTTATACTTATAACTATAATAAGGCAACCATTATGTTAATTAATAGAGATATTATTTGCACGGAAGACTTAACTAAAGAGGAAGTACTATCAATTATTCAATTGGCTACCAAGATGAAAAAAGATCCGAACAATGAAAAGTGGGTAAACTGTATGTCCCATAAAAACTTTATTATGCTCTTTTTTAGTCCTTCTGTGCGAACTCATTTATCATTTTCGACCGCTGCTACGGCGTTAGGAGGGCATGCCCAATATATAACAGCAGCTATGGGACGTTTTAAGAGTAGGTTTGTTGATGGAGAAACGATCGAGGACGTTGCGCAAGTTATGTCAAAATTTTCTTGTGGCATAGGTATTCGGATAATGGAAAATGAAATTTCTTTTTATGGAGAAGGGAATGATATTATTCGCGAATATGCAAAATGGGCTGAAGTCCCAGTCATTAACATGGCCGACGATAAATGCCACCCTTGTCAAGCTATGGCCGATGTAATGGGGTGGGCTGAATGGCTAAAGAATAAATCATCAGAAGAAGCTAATTTGGAATGCTTACGTGGTAAAAAATTATTACTAACCTGGGGAAAAGGAACACTTGCGAGGTCGTGGAATAGTCCGCAGGCCGCCTTACTACTTGCAAGTCGGTTAGGTTTAAATATTACGATTGCTCGACCTGACGGGTATGATTTAGACACCGAAATATGTCATAAAGTTAAAGATTACTGTCATTTAAATAGCGCTAATTTTAGCATCATCGATGATCCTGATGAGGGTTATAAAGATGCTGATATTGTGTACAGTCGCCATTGGCTTTCCTCGAATGCGTATGTCGATGGTCATTTGCAAAAACAGGTAGAGACCGACCAAGCACTTAATTTAAAGGATTGGATGACAACAAAAAAGAAAATGGAATGGACTAACAATGCAATATTTACACATCCTATGCCAGTTGATCGTGATAATGAAGTTGAGAGTGAAGTGGCAAGTGGTTCGAGATCGGCAATTTATACAATTGCGGAAAACAGATTGCATATTGGGAAAGCAGTTCTTGCTTTAACTATGGGTAATTTAAAAAATAAATAGGTCCCTTCTTAATAAGAAGAGTGATTAAATGAATAAAGTTCAACAAAGAAAATCTTTGAATAATAAAATATCTTCTCTTGAAAGTAAAAAAACTCTGCGTCAGTCAAAATCGAGCAAGATTGATAATTTTAAAAATCTATTAAATGCGATTATTGATTCAATTGCTGGAATACATTGGTGGAAAGACATAAATGGTATTTACCAAGGATGTAATTCGGCTATGGTAGAAGCATTAGGACTTAGTTCTCGCAATGATATTATTGGTAAAACTGATTATGAGTTGCCATGGGCAAGCCAAGCTAATATTTTGATAAAGCATGACAAAGAAGTCATGAGTACAGGTATTACACAAAAAGGGAAAGAAGAGATCATTGAAACCAAACAAGGAGACGTGCGCACATTTATAGTAGCTAAGGCAGCCCTCAGAGATAACAATAATAATATTATCGGTACAGTAGGTAATTCTATAGATGTTACCGAATTAAAACAAACGCAAAAAGCGCTAAAATTAGCCAAAGAAGCAGCTGAAGCTGCCAGTCAGGCTAAAACAGAATTTTTAGAGAACATGCGGCATGACATTCGTACTCCTGTCAGTGGTATTGTAGGCTGCGCGCAGATCATCCAATCACAGGCGAACAATCCAGACAAAGTATCTGAATATGCCGGAGATCTTGTCCGATCCAGCGAAGCTTTACTCGATTTCCTAAATAAAGTGTTAGAAGGCCTCAAAGTGGCTACGGGTGAAATGCCGCTTTTAAAAAAGAAGTTTGATCTTCGAAAGAATGTTCAAGATATTATCGATTTGAATAAATCACTTGCGGCTAAAAAAAATCTTCAATTAAGTGTGGATTATGACGAAAAAATTCCTTCTTATTTGATAGGGGACCCGGTACGATTACAACGTATCGTATTGGAATTAATGACGAATGCTTTAAACTTTACCCAGCAGGGAAGGGTACATATTGCGGTAAAACTCAAGAAGCAGGAAGCGCAACAAGTCGTGGTGGAAGTAAGCGTTACAGATACAGGCGTTGGAATTCCAAAGGATAAGCAAGAAGCGATTTTTGCTCGATTTACTCGCTTAACACCTTCCTGCCAAGGAATCTACAAAGGCTTAGGTTTGGGGTTATCGATAGTAAAGCAGTTTGTGGATGATTTGGGCGGAGAAATCTATGTTAAGAGTCAACTAAAGCACGGGACTACTTTTACTTGTTTAGTTCCTTTTCAGGAACCGCTACTGATGGATAGTTCGGGCGTAGAAGATATTCCTTTCGAATTTACAACAAAAACTTATCAAAAGATTTCAGATAAAGGATTCACTCATGGAATTGAAGCGAATGCAGCATTGAGTACTGATCAAAGAAAAGTATTACTGGTGGAAGATGATCAATTAGCCGCCAAAATTGCCGAAAGTATTTTATCGTCTTTAAATTGTGTGATTGATATCGCTGTTGATGCGAATACCGCATTACAACGACTTCAAAAACAGGATTATCACCTTATTTTGATGGATATTGGTTTGCCGGATATGGACGGTATTAGCCTCACCCATCGTATTCGTCTTCAGCAGTGGCAGTGTAGAGACACGACGCCAATTATTGGATTAACAGCACATATTGATGTTGAGAATAGACAGCGTTGCTTAGATGCGGGTATGAACGCTGTTATCTTAAAACCTTTAAGGAAAGAAACCGCTTTGGAATTACTGACGACCTTTGTGCCTGATGTCTGTATAAATCAAGCTTCTTCTACAGATATGCGGTCAATTAGCGGGCCTGTATTCGATGTCGATGCGATGAAAGTGCTATTAAAAAATGAGGGCTTGATTAAGGATTGCATTAATTTAATGATAGAAAGTTTAGCAAGAGATCTTGTTAAGCTGCCTGATTTACATCAATCTTCCGATTGGAAATCGATACGAGAAATGGCGCATAAATTGCGAAGCGGGTCCGCTTATTGCGGAGCAAAACGTCTGGGGCAAGCGTGTCAGCAAATAGTCGATTATTTGCGAGAAAATGATTCGGGTGAACGCGCTGATGTACTCTATGAACAATTGACTGAGGAAATGATCGCCGCAAAAGCCGTTTATAAGGATTATGTCGGATTATAAGCGCATATTAAATTTAAAAAAAGATAAGAAAAAAGAAGTTTTACGATGGAACAGGGCGCTAACTTAGATAGACCTAGTAAAATCTATATTTCTCTTTCACAAGATTATACAACAATAAAAGGGGAAGCTTATTTTTCAAAATAAAATAATTATTTATGAAATATAACTGAAGATCTTTCCTCTTCTTCTAGTTCTTCTTTTAACACAGACAATCTTTTTATTCCTAATTTGAAAATTCTATGAGACTGATTAAATTTTTCCACGCGCCTCTTTCTATATAATGCTTGAATCCTGACTGCATGATCATTTAATTTTTTATCAAGTTCATTTATTCCTTTCTCAATATTTTCAAGTTGTTTCCACATTCCAGCCCAAGAGAGCTGTTGAGTTGGGAACCGTTTCTCATTGGCTTTTCTTTGAATTTCAATTTTAAAAATATCGTGTTTACGAGCTTCTAATTTCATTTGACAATGCGCTATAAAATTTTGATAGTTGCAGATCAGTTGATGGCAAAGCGTTTTGATCAATTGGTTTGCTTTGGCTGCATTGACGTTGTATTTGTCTGGGTGGAACAGTGGGATGGCAGCACGATAGAGCTTCACAAGTTGATTTTCCAGTAATGAAATAAATTGTAGGGCGTCCTGTGTCAAAATGCGTTCTGACCAGTGCATTTGATAAATTAAGTCCTGAATCGGAGTAATTAAAGGTTCAATGAGATCAGTCAGTGAGGAAAAGCTCTCTTGCAATAAATACATAGCCTGCGTGACAGCAGTCGATTCTTGCTGTTGTAAAACGGTTTTAATCTGTTTTTGTCGGGTACTGACCCATGAAGAGAAATTAAATGAGCTGATGCCGGTGGATTCTACCGGGTGGTTAGTATGACTTAGGGGTTTTTTGCTAGGAGGTGGCCTCGCTAACACAGTTGGAGAGGAAGGGTTGGCCAACACCAGTTGCATGTACTGGGGAGGTGACGAATAGAGTATTTTTACATAAGTATTGCGATAGTAGTTGATAAAATATTGATATAATACCTTGATTGTTTTCTCATAAACTGTTTGTACTATGTTAAAAGTACTGTACATTTCGCATATAGGTATTGTATCTAACGCTTTGCGATCCCAAAAAAATTTACTCGATAGTCGACGTTCATAGCCGGCCATTTCTTTCTGAAACAAGGGAAGATTCTTTCTCCAACGCCTAGCGTGTCGGTCGAGGTAAACCTCTATTTTAAACATTTTCTTAATTGTTCGTGCAGTATACTCACTAATTATCTCGCGCGCTTTTGGAGAACAATGATTGCTAACTTCACTGGTCTGTATTGACGTTTTCCAAGCGCGAAAAGTTATACATTGCTGATAATAGCTCCAAACGGCTAGTTGTTGTCGAATGGGTGTAACCCAGTACAACAGCCAGCGTTGCCAAGTGGGTTTTTCCCAATAAACCCGCAATTTGGCTTGTAACTCAATGACGGTTAAGCCACATAAACGCGCACAGGCTAAGCTTTCTTCGCCATAAGACCATAAAGGAGTGTCTTTTGTTAAAGGCGGAACAAGCAGAATCAAAGACCCTAAACGACGTTGTGACCACCAATAAAGACGTTGCTGCGCTTTTTTGGCTAGTTGTTGCTCCTTAGCTTTCAAAACAGCCTGTAACACAAATTACTTAGTCCCCATAAGATCCGCCTCCCCAAGAAGAGGTTGTAGGAGAATAAGTTCCTGGTGAGCCTCTTTCACTCTCTGAGCTACTTTCAAAAGGTGGTTTTACTGATGCAAATATCCCTACATAACTAGGTGTTGGCTTCTTTTGCAATGGCCTTTGTGCTAAATCGGAGTCACTTCCATAGAAGGTAGGGGATTTTGTGTGACGTAGATTGTTGGAATAACTTGAAGACGCTCCATTCTCTAGACTTTCAATATGCGCATCTTTCGCTTTTATTATTTCATCTTTTTCTTTTAACGTGGCTTTCAAGGCGTTTATTTCTGCTTGCATGGCCGCTTTTTCGGGATCTTCTTGTATAGTGAGTTGTATTCTTAAATCATCAGCAACCCGATCCACGTTTCTGACATAACGGTAGTTTCCATCATTTAATTTAGAACTATTGCCCCAACCTTTTTTCACATGATTAGATTGATAAGCGAGAGGTAAGATATATTGGCGTAATTCTCTGATGCGTTCCGAAACTAATGGTTGTTCCGAATTAGTGCCTGCATCCACTGCCTTTACTAAGGTTTTAAAGGCATGGTCCCACTCGTCCTTTCTTTCCTTAAGATGAGCACTGATACCGGTAATGAATTTTAAAAAAGCAGGCCATTCTGAACGTTCATCCATTGTTAATAAATAATTCGTTAAATGGTCTCTAAACTCTCTTAACAATCTATAGAGATCTTGGTGAGAAGATAGTTTTTCAAATCGGGGTATTAAACATTTAACATGTTGTTCTATATAGCGCTTAACAGGCTTTAACCAGGATGGAGGCCTGTTATGTTTATTATCAAATTTTGTAAAAATCGCTAATGCACTATTTTCTTCTCCTGCCCTTAAGAGCGTAGCGAAACCTTCTTCATCCTGTGCTTTTACTTCTTCTAAAATAGCTATAATGGTTTGCCCATCTTTCATTTCTATAGCTACATCAATGAGATGATGTGCCACAGTTTTTTGCTGATCGAAATCAAGTGGCATCAACCAATCAAGACGAAATGCGCGATGATTTCGGTTGATATAAATCGGATGCTTTTTATAAACTTGAGGGACATACTCAGAGATGCCATCAAAGTCCATTCTGTCAGTCGTCATAGGCAGATTATTGCATTGCTTAAAAAAATCAGTGAGCCCCCGTTTTTGTCGTAATACGTTTTCTGCAATAATTAATAGTTTGTGTTGAGTGAGTTGTTCCTCCCTAAATCGTTTGTGTCCTTTTTTTGCGGCACGCTGCGCTAATTGCGTATAGCGATCATGTAACTCTTCATTTTCATGATCCGCATTAGGGACGCTTAACTGCAAATAATAGTTATTATCTAACAGTGAATCGAGTGCGTTGTAGGCATTTGAATCTAAGTGGGTATTGCCTAAGTCAAGTTTTTTAATCGGTGAATTTGTAATAGACGAGGCTAATTCCTCTATAAAACCGTTGGATTCATAAGCTAAATCAAGAGCCAAGGTCTCCAATTCAGGATTATTTTTTAAAAATTGCATAAAATAGGGCTCTAAACTCGCCTTAGGAAGGTATAGATTTAGTTTTTTTAAGTTACTATGATAAGAGGTGCTAAGAAAATTATAATAAAAATCATCAGAGAGACTTAAGTTTTCAATAAGCTCTATTTTATTAAGCTGAATAAGCTGCCATCGATCATGGTTTAACAAGTTCAGTAATGTCTGCTCCAGCGTATTAATGGCCTGGGTTAAAACATCGCTAGGCATATCACTCTTTATTGTATGCGTGGGTATCAGTCGGATATCACATAAATAAATAGATAGGGGAGCAGAACAAATTTTTACATAACCATACAATTGATAAAGTTCTTTTAGACTTAATGCGGCATTATTGAGACTAAAATGACCCGTTTGAATCAATTCATCCCAAGCATCGTCGAATGTTTGAAAGGTGAGTATGGGCATAATACCTCCTTGTCATTGTTTTATTTTCCTAATCGTAAAATTATATTTTGTTTTTTATTTATTAGCTAGTTTTTATTATTTTTAAAAATTTATGCCTAATAAATAGTCTCTAAATAGATTGCTAAGTTGGTTATAGAGTAAATTTTTAAGTTATTATAATCCGCAAATATTTCGTATTTTTCAGATTAAGATCTAGTGAACATTTATAATATAAATTATACTCTGGAGAAAAGAATAAAAAGCGTAAAAACAATCAACAACAAAAGGAATTAATAATGCCCGTATTTAGTGAAGTATTGGATAGATTTAGAGAAAGTGGTTGTTTTGAACTTCAGAATACGATAGTCAGCTTCAAACAACTTGATCAATTACTCGAAAATCTTGTTTCCTCCGAACAAGCGCCTTACCCTAAATTTCAACTCCGCGATGTAACGATCGTGCCATTCCATCAAGAAGAATTAATTGATCAAAGCGCACCTAGAAATACCGCTTTAACGGGCAGTCTTAGAAAGGAAGAGTTACCGGCATTGTTGTGGGATAGGGCTGAACCCTTATATTCAGTGGATTATAAATATGATAAGGCACTTCTTTTCCTCAGTTATATGGACATCAGCATAGAAAGAGAAATTGAATCGGAACAAATCAAAGCAATTAGCGAAAAAATCCTAATTAATCTATTTAAGCAGGCAATATGGCTTGTTATCAAACTAGAAAACGTCACTATTGTTAAGGAACAAAAGCTAGGTTTTCAATTTATGGATGATTTGTATGAAACGCTTATCCCCTATGCCGCGCAGATAACAGAACTCAGTTTAAAACAAGTCGACCTATTTAATAGAAGCGCGTTGCTTAGGTTTTTAAGTGTAGCATCCCGCTTAAAAACTTTAGGTTTAGAGGATCTAAACTTAGAAAATGAGATTTTTAATCGTTTAAGTCAACAGCCCAGCGATTTTTTAAAGCGTTTGTGTGCAGGATTGGTACATCATGCAACGCTACAGCTATTGGATTTAGGCCAAAGTCGGCTTAATGCAGGCGATTACCAAGCCTTATTGGCATTACTAGCACATAATTATCGGCTGGATAAGTTAGTTATCTTAAAGCCATCGAGATTTGATGGCGAACGTTTCTTATATGACGAATTATGTAAACGAATGGACGAACGCGCTGAGAAATCAGCTTTCCAGCGTTTTAAAGAGATCCAACTGACACTTAGTAATCTACATCAATTAGCTGAATGGGCCTTGCAGTCAGATGAGGCTACGTTTGTTAAACTCGATTTAAATGGCCGCAGCCGCTCGAAATTAGCCATTACTTACCCTGCTGGCGAAACGATGTCAGGGCATTTTTTGAAAAAACTACCTGAAGGTTTTCGTCGTTGCCCTGAATATACCGCGCGATGCTGGCCGATCCATTTAGACCTTAAACAATGTTTAGAGGATCAAACCAGTTTAGGCGCTCATTTATTAGAGAAGGCTTTTCAATTAAGGAAGCCGGAGTATATGCGATTGCTTTTAGACGCCGGTGCCAACTTATTAGAGTCGTTACCCGATGAGCCTAGCTTAGTGGGGCGAATTTTTGCGGCTAAAGAAGAAAAAATTTATAAGAAAATAATACTGGACCATGTCAAAAAGGATTTGAGTGTTTTTGTTCCCTTTATAGCGCGTTTATTGCCTTCGTATAAAAAAATTGATGACGGACTCAGAGATATAAAGTTACAACTGGATAAGTTTGTGACTATTTTGCTCGAGCAGGATCAGTTGCCCTTTCTATTTAAGCTCTTTATGGGCATTGGGCTGGAAGCAAAAAAGGAGAATTGGGAAAAAGATTTTCGCTTAATAGTGACAGCGGCACAAGTCGGAACCCATAAAGATCCCGTGACGCATAGTAGCTTGAGTAATTTTGAAAAGATGATTGAAATTTTGTACGGTGAAGTAGAGCAGGCTAAAAATCAATGGTTTAGAGGTTATCAATTTAATTGTAAGTTACTAGAGTCGCTTAAACAGCTGTTAGAATCAATAAAAGTATACAAAAATCATTTATTTATAGAATGGGAAAATGGTCAAGCCGGAGGCTCTTTAGAACAAGTTAATATCAAATTACAACAGAAAGAAAAAGAATATCAAGAAAAAATAAAAAATATGAGAAAACAGCATGCGCAAGATTATGCCGATCAAGAAGCAAGGTTTGAAGCGAGGTTCGCCAATCAAGAAGCGAGATTTGAAGCGAAATTAAGTAAATTATTTCCTCACGCTGCGCAAGAGGAAGCAGGAGCATCAGCAAGTTATTCACATACTTCGGAAAATAGCACCCATTTTTTTACTCGGCCTTCGAATTGAAAGAGGAGGAGATGAATAGGAGGACATGTTGAGTCAATGGTTCAATAAAATGGAGCATCATCTTTCTAAAAGACCTTTTAGGCGGCCGCATTGGTGGTCGAGGCGATGGGTAGCTCATATCAGCATCCATCCTCCCTTGACGGGAGAAGCGCCTTTATGGAAGCGTTCTCCTGTTGAACTGGCACGGCTGCGTTTATTTAATCTGAGCCCAGAAGCGTTAAGTCGAAAGATTGAACGTTACTGGAAAAAACCGCGTTGGCGGCGTTGGTTTACCTCTTTTGGAATGCGTAAAAAGATTGACGTATGGAACTATTACCAACGTTGCTTAGCGTATCAAAGGGCACTCAAAGAAATCTCCTTAATAGATCAAGGTTTAATACTTACTGGTAATGCACAAGATTTACTAGATGAATTGGCATGCTACCTACAAGCATCGAATGTAAAATTTGAATTCTATTTAGAAAAGCATTGCCGGAATTTAAAGTGGGTCGAGCAATATTTTTTGAAAGAGGTTAGACATTATCAACAACGGCTTAGAAAGGATTTTCTTTTAAGCTTGGAAAAATGCTTAATATATGTAACAAGCGAAGAAGAACAAACACTAATCAGGGAAAAAGCAGAAAAAGAATACCAGCACATCGAGGTGCTTATGTATCGATATTATCAATTGTGGCAGTCTGGCGCCCTTTATAAAAGGTATCACGCGGAGAGAGGCATTGAGGTAGCCGATGTCGAAAAGGAAGAGAATCTGGAGCGAAGTGTCGTTGTCTGTCCATCGACATCCGCTGCATTCACACCTAATACCGCAACGCCGGGAGTGATGTCTCAAACTGGAATTAGCTCCTTCTCAGTTACAAAAGAGTGGGTGCAATCACGACGAGAACGCTTGGAATGTCTGATAAAAGAAGATGCGCTGCAAGACGTGAAAGAACTATTGCAAAAAAGTTTGGAGGACATTAAAAATATTATTGATTCGCAATTGGAAGGTTATGAGACTACCGTGGTTAGCATAATGGAAGGGAATGCTGAGCAGGAGGCGCGGTTACTACGGATTTTAGAACATTTACAGCGTCGATTAAAACCGCTGTTAAAAGGTGGCTTGCGTTTATTTCATTCAGATCATGTGATGAGCTTAAGTCCTTCTAAAGCGATTTTTCAGCTTATAACACAATATAGTCAAGATTATTTACAGCAACATCGCTTATATTTAGAAAAATTACAAGTCTACCAGCAGCGCCTAAAGCTCAGTTATGAACAGCGCTTACGAACCCAAGCGCAATTACAAACTTTATCTGAATTATCGGCGCGTATCGATAAATTATATCAATCGTGCCAGGATATGTACGCTAAATTTGCGCAAGACTATGCCGATCTAGAAGCGAGGATGGCTCAAAGAATGGTGGAGATGGAAGCTAGATGGATGCAACGTATAGATGATATAGCACTTAGGCTTGAAATGAAGCGTGACGCAGAACTCCGTTGTGTCACTGAACAGGAGATATTGGTAACAGATTCAGCAGAAAAATTGATGAATCGCCCGTCATTTTAGGCTATTAAATCCTATAAACTTTATTATCGGCTTATAATTTTAGCGGCACGGCGCGCATTCAGATCATAAGTGCAACGCCTTTCTTCGCTATCTATCAGTACTAATTTTCATAATATAATAATTAATTACACCGTCAAATTCTTCTTTTACAAATTTAAAACCAGCCTTTTCATAACATCGAATCGCTCTCTTGTTAGAAATTGCTGGATCAATCAAAATTGTTTGGCATTGAAAATTCTGAAATATATACTCAATAAATGATCGCACGATTTGGGTTCCAAATCCTTTATCGAGATAACTTTCTTCTCCTATAAATAGATCCATACAAAACGTTCCTGGTGTTTCATTAGTAAATAATCCCTTAGGATCTGAAGAAAGGGTTCGGTAAGCATATAAATCACAAGCTACAATATATCCAATAGGCTGATTATCTGAAAAAATAATGAAAGGATAATCGTATCCATTACCTAGAATTTTTTTGTAAATATAGTCAGCTGTTTCACCATCAATTAACCATATCTTTTTAACATGATCTTTTTCCATCCATCGTTGCCATAGCGCAATATATTTTTTTGTCATGGGCATAAATGAGATAATCATAATTCTGCCTAATTTAATTTGTCTGTTAAAAATTCAATTTTTGTTATTTATCGTGAATTATTTGCATAAAATACCTCCTTTGGCGTAGCAAAACCTAGCGATTTTCTTGGCCGGTTATTTAGTCTATCCATAATAAACTCAAGCTCATTTTCTGCAATGTGACTAAAGTCAGAACCCTTTCGCAAATACTGTCTGATTAACCCATTCGTATTTTCATTGAGTCCACGTTCCCACGAGGAATAAGGATGTGCGAAATAAAATTCAGTTTCTAATTCCTGGCTAATTTTTTCGTGGTATGCAAACTCGCTTCCATTATCTGCCGTGATTGTTAGAACTTTATCTGCTATTGGTTTCATGGATGAAATAATTGAGGAAGAAACTAAGTCAGCTGTTTTAGCTTTAACTTTACTCAATACCGTCACTTTACTTACTCGTTCAACAAGTGTAACAATCGCTTGTTTTCTATTTTTTCCTATGATGGTATCAATTTCCCAATCGCCTAATCGTTGCTTTTGTTCGACAATGGATGGGCGTACGTCAATAAAACGACGGTTTTTTATTGCTCCTTGCCTTTTAGGGCTTCCATAGCGCTTACGGTATCTTTTTCTTTGATGGCGCAAATGTTTATATAAACTACCGCCCTTTTGTTTGTCTTTCAATATATATTGATAAATACATTCATGGCTTATTGAAAACAGATTGTGTCGTTTTGCATAACCGCTAATTTGCTCAGCGCGGATTCAGATCCTAAGTTCAAACTCCATTTTTTCTATCATATTACTCACATTATCGATGAGTTTTGATGAATCTGTCTTTTTAAAAAATAAAAAATTACCCGTACATGCTTTATTAATTAACTGAACCGTTCCCAAGGTGCAAATTAATATTAATAAATTACCTAAAATTTGTTTATAACCCCGATGTTTATCTAATTCAGGTCGTTCTTCGTTAATGATATCTAATGATTTTTCTTTATGTGAGCACAAGCACCTAGTAATATTTAACTATTAGAATTCGTTATATTTTTTCTCTACCGGATCTAAAGTTATAAAGATGTCATTAGGAAATTTCATGTTACTAGAATAATTTTTATTTCCAGCGGTGAAATATTTTTTCATTTTTTCTGCCGTTACATTTTTTAGACATTCAGAGAGACTGGTATAATTTTCATCATTATCACAGTAATAACTTTTATAATCATAAAGCTTATTGAACAACAGTTGAGAATTATCACCTGTATAAAAGTGAAAAGCCTCAAAATTTTTAAGTTGCCATGGCGACATTCTATTATTATCAAAATAAAATGTCTTTACTGAGGGTGAATTACCATGTGAAGTTGATAATGCCGCCGTAAAATATACGCCAGTCAAAATAGTATGCGATGAATTTTGAATAAGCTTTAGTTCCTCAGCATGAGTATGCGCTACTAATAGTCCTAGAATATTGGATTGATACTTCGCGATAGTTTTTAAGAAAATGCTTTGTTCTTTAGGTAACCAAAATAATGAATCATCGTAAACGTTTCGACCCGGTGGAATATGCATAGCAAGCAAAACAGATTCTCGAGATGATTGCACGGCCTTTAATTCCGCTTTAAGCCATTGTAATTGTTCCAAGGAATCTTGTTCGCTAACTTGCTGGCGATTTTTTGAGAAAATAACGCTGTTTAAGGCAATGAAGCGAAGCTTAGGCGCAAGATATGCTGCATAATAGCCTTGTTCTTTTTTCATGTGAAGAATACAGGGGAAGTTGGCTTTATTAGCTTGACAGATGACTCCATTAGATAAAAAACCATTTTTCCATCCCCCTTTAAACTGTGCAATTTCATAAGGGCTTTTATGTATTTCTGAAGTATTATTTGTTCTGAAAGGTCCATAATTGCTTGCCAATGAATCATTGTTGCCAAAAACATAAAAAATAGGTATTTGGGGGAAATTATTCTTCAACTCATTAAAAACAAGGGCTTCTGTTTCAATGACCTGCTGAGTATTAGTACGGACATGCCCCACTAAATCACCTAAAATTAAGATAAAATTAGGACGACTTATATTTCCATTTTTGATATTTTTACTGATGCGCGTAATAATTTTATTGAAACTAAGAAAATCCAGATCATTTTCTATACTAGGCTTTGTTGGAGTTATATCCATCGTATGCCGCGATGCTAAATTTAAATGAATATCAGTAATAACCAAAAAATTATTCTTCTGTTCTAACGCTAGGCTAAAGGATAAATTAGGGAAACATAAAAAAATAGCGCACAATAAAAGACATTTTTTATAATTTTTCATTTTCTTTATCGTTTTTATTCTAGGTTATTTTTGTATCTATAAACACCAATAGAAGGCAAAAAAGGTATTGATTCGATTTTCTTATCCGATCTTACCCTTCTATTTTGAACTTGTTGCTTCCCAAAGCATACCATAGGTTCTGGAAGTTGCTGATCATGGAGATAAAATAAAGGTAACGCGGTTCTGATGTCCTCATATGCCGAGTGTTTATTTTTTTTAAAAGAAGCAACATTAACGACCCATATGGGTTTAATACATCTATGTTGAACTAATTTAGCCTTATGATCTAAATTATTCAGTCTTACTCGCTGTATCTCAATATGTTCACCCCGCCCTGCTTTTATCAGCATTTCCTCAGAAGCTTTTTTTGATAATAACTTACTGGTCGTATGCTTTCCTTTTGTCCAAGAAATACGGCGAGGGTGATAAGTAATAAAGGTAATATGTCGAAAAACTTGTTTTAATTTTATACTGGGATAGCCCGCATGTGCTAATGTGTCACGCACAAATTTAGAGACATCTTGTTGCATTTCTTGATGGCATAGGCGGACTAAGGCTTTAAAGGCATTTTTAGCCGCATTAACGGCCTCTATTAAACCCAGAGTGGTTAAGGTACTAGCGACTGCTCCAGGACACTTGAAGGTCTCCTGAGGAGATAAACCCGGTGTAGGGCTAAAATTTCCCAAAGCCAACATGACTTTACTTCGATTGGACTCAAAACCATCCACCCCATTATCTACCCATAGCGGTAATCCTTTTAGATCTATTTGAATATGACGATTAAGCTTAGAAATAAGCTTTAAAATCTCTTCAAATAGTAAAATTAGCTGTTTGCCATAATTTACGAACATATTAATCCCTTATTCTTACGTGGATTATAATAACTTAAAAATTTATCCCATAACCAATTTCAATAAACCAATAACCAGCATTTATTAAATTCGCCATAAATAGATTTTTAATTTATTAGTCTGGTAATTGGTTATGGGATAAATAGTTATTAAATAGGACAGTATCTTCAATCAAAATCTCGTTCAATCTCTTTCTGACGCGTTTTGAATTTAACAAAAGCTTCTAGTTTGGAAAATAAATTTGGCGCCAATTTTTTAAGGCTTTCTTGTCTTGATTTGACCTCTCCTATATTCATGGCTAATGAATCGAGCTGCTTTGTTAACATTTTTTCATACTGTTTATAAGAATTATTCTTTAATTTATCTCTAAATTTCACCAAGTATTGATGCTTAGAGTCTTTTGATTTCCTTAATGCGTCAAACTCATCATTAAATTCCTCAGAAGTCCAATTGATAGTAACTTCTTTAATAGGAGTATTGATTTTTTCAAAGGTTTTGGCTAATTCAGGCGCTATGGTTTTGACTTTTTTGAATACCCTTTCTTGACTCTGTGCTAGATAATCTTTAACTAATATTGCCCTCTCATGTTGGGTCGCTAGCTTTTCTAGCGCTCTATCACTCACCCGATTCAAATTAAGCGCATCTTTAAACAGTTCATAGTCCTGCTTAATCTCATAGGCCGATTGATTTCTTATCAGTGTCCGTTCATACCAATCCTTATAACCTGGATGATCATAGAATTTCTCATAAGATTTTAAGTTTCGACGCATTTGTCGAGCTTGTGCGCCTAGCTGATTCCTTAAATCAACAAACATAGCTACCTTCTTAGCTAATGCACGTTGTTTAATCTTATCTTGCACAGACTGATGATGCGCTTTCCTTACTTTAAAGGCCTGATAATTAGCAACAAATAACCAAACATCATGAATAGCCTGTTTAACACCTAATACTTTATCAACAAACCAACCTATCAATTTTTCAGGATCAAATCCACGACGAATAGCAAAAGATAATGGCCAGTCTAAAACAGAATCTCTTAGTGTCGAACGGGATAAGACATCTTTTAATTCAGTTAGATTCCTAAATTGGGATCGATCGGCATAAACATTTAGGGCCTTTCTATGTCGAGTCATCGCAACATAGCTTAAAGAACGATCCCAACAACGTCCTGCCACATATACAAACACTTGATCATAGGTAGATCCCTGGGATTTATGCACCGTAGCCGCATAGCCATAATTGAAATCTTGATATTCATTTGTTGAGAAGGTCATTTCTCGTGAGGATGCCTTCCCTAATTTTACGGTGATCTTATCTCCATCCATCTTGCTGATCGTTGCAAACTCACCATTGCTAATTCCTAGCTGCCTATCATTGCGCAAAAATAAAATTCTATCGCCTGTTGAAAGCTCAATCACATTATGATTAGTTGTAACAACTTTTTTAGAGTCCTTATCTAATAACCCCAACGCTTGCATTTTTTCTCGTGCTGCTTGGTTAAGCTCATTCACATCACTATTGCGATGAGCAAGTATCAAACGTTCTTGGATATTTTCAGCGGTTAATCCCTGACTCCAATCCCCCACTAAACGCAACTGGGTAGCAGATCCTCCCCCACCCTCGCCTTCATCATCTTCTTCATTCGAATCAACTAAATGGATCTGTTGTTGAGAGTCATAATGATCCAGTGCTTGACCCACTAAACCCCTAGCCAGTAACTGGCTGGCTGCACAATCATCTGGAGAATCTTGACGCTGAATGTGATTAAGTTCTGTAAACCCTACTCTCTCTGTTATCGCTCTAAAAGGAGCGCCAATCCCAAGCGGTTGTGGTAACCCTCCCTTATAATTCCCCATGAAAGAAATAGAGTTTTTTGGTAAATTACTGACCAGGAGACTTAAAAATGAAAAAGAAAAAATTTAGTGAATCGCAAATTATCACCGTGCTGAAAGAGTATGGAGCAGGAGTTCCAGCGGTT
>NMOS02000049.1 GCA_002290645.2 Candidatus Aquirickettsiella gammari | reverse complement strand
GGCTCTCCCCCACTTAAGGGGGCAAATTAATCTAGTAGACTTATCTTAAGTAATTGAAAAGACTAAGATAAGAGAGATTAAAATGCCCGTAAAAAATTGTATCGTAAATTTACCTGGATTTAAACTGAGAGAAGTGAAAGGAACAAATCCATTAATACTCAAAGTTACGTATCATAGGAAAGCGCGCTGCCTAAACTGTCAGAGTAAGGATTTACGTAAGAAAGCACGCTTTATCCGCAAAGTTGCTCACGAAACGATAGGCCCTAGACGAACCTTCCTAGAATTTACCGCACATAAATTTTATTGCCGTAGGTGCGGCTGTTACTTTAACCAACAGTTTCCAGGGATAGGAAAGTACCAACGTGCAACAGAGCACTTACAGAAACAAATATTTCATTTTCATACGCAAGGCGTATCTCAGCAAGCCTTAGCGAAGGACTTCAAGCTAGGAAAAGCAACCATAGAACGTTGGTATCATAAACGTTATCAGCTTGAGAATCAGAAAATTAAAAATGCTCCGTGTCCCATCGTGCTCGGTATCGACGAACATTTTTTAGTAAAAAGCAAGGTTATGCAACGACATTCTGTGATTTAAGAAAACATAAAATATTTGATGTAGTAAAAGGTTGCTCAACGAACGACTTAAAAGGTTATTTAGAGCAATTACCAGGAAAAGAGCGCGTTAAAGTGATTTGTATTGATTTAAGTAGTCGTTACCGTTCGCTGGTTCGGCGTTACTTTCCACAGGCTAAAATTGTTGCTGACCGCTTTCATGTCATCCGTTTGATGCAACATTTGTGTTTGAAAACCTATCAGGAAGTTGATCCTGCGATGAAATATCAGCGTGGCTTATTGTCGGCTTTACGTACTAAGCCGACTAACTTAAGTGTCAAACAACTCATTAAACGTAATGAGTA
>NMOS02000062.1 GCA_002290645.2 Candidatus Aquirickettsiella gammari | reverse complement strand
AGATTCATGAACGACTGAATAAGGAACAAGCGATCCAAACGATTTCCTGGATGGGCAGTATCACCGTCATGGCGCCGGCAATAGGGCCGATATTAGGTAGCTTATTAATAAACTGGATGAGTTGGCGATGGCTGTTTGCGGGTTTAATTGGCTGGGCAGTGGTCAGCTTATAAGCGGACTGCATTAAATATCTAGAAAAAATATTAAATATAATTTATTGTTGAGTATTATTTTTTAACACCTTAAAGCGGATGATAAAACTTAAACTTAACGAAGAAGAAAAGGCAGCATTAAA
>NMOS02000061.1 GCA_002290645.2 Candidatus Aquirickettsiella gammari | reverse complement strand
AACATTTGTGTTTGAAAACCTATCAGGAAGTTGATCCTGCGATGAAATATCAGCGTGGCTTATTGTCGGCTTTACGTACTAAGCCGACTAACTTAAGTGTCAAACAACTCATTAAACGTAATGAGTATTTAAAACAACAACCTGCCATTGATGCTATTTATCAATTTAAGCAAAGACTTTATCGAGTATTGGCTCTCCCCCACTTAAGGGGGCAAATTAATCTAGTAGACTTATCTTAAGTAATTGAAAAGACTAAGATAAGAGAGATTAAAATGCCCGTAAAAAATTGTATCGTAAATTTACCTGGATTTAAACTG
>NMOS02000014.1 GCA_002290645.2 Candidatus Aquirickettsiella gammari | reverse complement strand
TACAAAAATGGAAGAACTGATACAACAAATACGTAAGTTGGTCTGGCACTTTCATGAACAGAGAACCGTTTCAAAACCTACCTTTAATTTCCAAGCTTATGCTAATTTATTATAGATATTTAATGAGATTAGCTTATTATTAATTTAATCAGGCTATTTTTTTTCTGTTCAAAATCTTCTTTTTCTTTTATTAACTTGCACGCCTGCCCTTCATTATTTATTTTAGCTAACAAACCATTCGCTAAGCTAATCTTTTTTTCAAAAACAGCGATTTCTTTTTTTTTATTATCTAAATCCTGCAACAAAGAATACATAACAGGCGTTCCTGCTTCACGAATAAGTTCGCTCATTTCTTCAGCTTCCTTTCTAAGTAAGTCGCTTACTATATTACTCAGCATATCTGACTTCCCTAATAATCGTTTTTAAATACCCTTTCTGATGATACGCTATAGTAAATTTAAAATTACTAATTTACCATTGTAAATTTTCGCTAAAAAGAAAATAATTTTATGTTATCTCTGTTGGATTGTATAAAAATAAAAATGGAATTTCATGTAACCCCTCAATTTATTTAATGAAATGAATTGAGATACAAAAGAAAAATAGTCGGTAGGCTAAGATCTACGATAAAACCAGGGTGGTAGATACTTTTTTATAAATTTTTTATTTTTTATAAAAAATGCTTAACGCTTATTGAGTTAAAATAAATTAAGCAGGAATCATTGATTCAATATTTTGTTCTTTTTTTAACTTGTTAAATACCTTTTCAGCGGCGGTTAAAGTAAATTCAAGCTCTTGTTCTCCATGTGCGCTTGAAATAAATCCCGACTCAAACAATGAAGGCGAAAGATAAACACCTTCCGCCAACATTCTATGAAAAAATTCTTTAAAAAGTAATTGATTACCAAGTTTTACCTGTTCATAACAATAAACTTCTGTCTCTTCGGTAAAAAACAACCCAAACAATCCGCCTATATGGTGCGCTTGAAAAGAAATATCAGCGCTTTTGGCAAGCTCTAATAATCCTGATATCAATTTTTCAGTGCTTGCACTTAGCGTCGTATAAAATCCCGCTTGACTGATTACTTCTAAAGTAGCCAAACCTGCAGCAACCGTCACTGGATTACCCGACAAAGTACCTGCTTGATAAACATCGCCTAAAGGAGCTAAGCAATCCATGATATCGCCTCGACCACCTAAAGCGCCTATCGGTAAACCTCCACCAATAATTTTACCTAAGGTCGTCAAATCGGGACGTACTTGATAAACTGCTTGCGCGCCACCTAAAGCGACCCTAAAACCCGAAATAACCTCATCAAAAATTAATAAGCTTCCATAATAATCACATAATTCACGTAGCCCTTCTAAAAAACCTGAAAGTGGTAAAATACAACTCATGTTTGCAGCGATAGGCTCTACGATAACCGCGGCAATTTCTTTTCCATAGTGCATGAACATCTGGGTGACTTGCTCAAGATTATTAAAATCAACACTCAAGGTTTGTGCTGCAACCTCTTTGGGAACCCCGGCACAATCGGGTATCCCTAAGCTCGCTAAGCCAGAACCTGCTTTTACTAATAGCGCATCGACATGGCCATGATAACAACCATTAAACTTAAGAATCTTATTGCGCCCAGTAAAACCTCGCGCTAAGCGTATCGCTGTCATTGTAGCTTCAGTACCCGAATTCATTAAGCGTACTTTGCTTAAATTCGGCATTAAAATAGAGATCTTTTCTGCCAGGTCGATCTCTGCCGATGTAGGGGCACCAAAACTTAATCCTCGTTTAACGGCCTGCTCTACGGCGGTCACTACCCTATCCGGCGCGTGCCCAAGAATCAATGCACCCCAAGAACCGACATAATCTATATAGGCCTTACCTTCCACATCAAATAAATAAGCCTTACTGCCATGTGAAAAAAAGACCGGATCGCCACCTACCGCATTAAACGAGCGTACAGGTGAGTTAACCCCACCTGGGATAAATTGCTTAGCCCTACGAAATAATTCATGTGAAGAAATCATATTGAAATTAGGCTGTCGTAAACCTTTAGTTTTTTATATACTCAAGACAATTAAATTTTTTGACAAAATTCACTTTGAAATCTGCGCCTTCGGCTCATGTAAGCCAATTAGACTAAAAAAAACGCCCCTCTACATAAAGTCTTACAAAAGTGTAATTTTATGCAAAATCTATCGCTAAAATAATACTACAGACCCAATTTGAAACCTAGTACTAGTTGATATAAAAGCGAATTATTTCGAACCTTATAAGCCGTCTGTCAACTACAGGACTACGATTTAGCTAGCTTAAATGGACTAGGAACTACATCGCGTTTAACGCTGAAACGGGGAAAAACACCCAAATTTTATGCTGAAATCAATTAATACATTTAAGAATACTCGCCAAGAGTATAAATTATTTAAACGTCGAACCATCGCCATCCTGATTGGCATATCAATTTTAACTATCACTTTACTTGGCCGATTGATTTACTTACAAGTCTTCCAGCATAAACTTTATACGACCTTAGCGCGTCAAAATCAGCTTAGCCTTGTCCCCATAGAAGCAAATCGTGGATTAATCTATGATAGAAACGGTGTACTATTGGCCGAAAATAAACCTATCTTTAATCTAGTCATTACGCCTGATTTAGTCAGTAATATTCATGAGACCATCACAAGATTAACCCAGCTTATTAAGATTGATGCAGAAGATTTAAAACAATTTGAGCATCAGCGACATTTACACCATCGTTTTGAGCCTATCCCCTTACGTTTAAAATTAAATGAGCAAGAAGTGGCTGCATTTTCGATAGAACGTTATCGTTTTCCTGGCGTCGCTATACAAGCTCAAATGATCCGCCATTACCCACAAGGCGCCCCTTTTGCGGCCATAGTGGGCTATATGAGCCGAATTAATGAAAAGGAGTTACAAAGCATCGATCCTGTTAACTACAGTGCCAGCAATTTTATCGGCAAAACGGGGGTTGAAAAATATTATGAAATGCAACTTCATGGCACCGTAGGTTATCAACAGGTTGAAACAAATGTCCACGGCCAAATTGTACGCATACTAAAACAAACTCGACCTATCGCCGGGAAAAGCCTCACTTTAACCATAGATAGTGGCCTGCAAAAGTTAGCGCAACAGGCTTTAGGTCAACAAAAAGGCGCTATTGTAGCCCTGGACCCACGTAACGGGGAGGTTTTAGCCTTAGTTAGTAATCCTAGTTTCGATCCAAATCTCTTTGTGAGCGGAATCCGACAACGCGATTATACGCAATTGCAAACCGAACCCGGTGATCCTCTATATAATCGGGCCTTACGTGGCGCCTATCATCCGGGCTCTAGCATTAAGCCTTTTATCAGTACCGGGGCCCTGCTAGAAAATGTGGTTACCCTTGACTATACCATTCATGATACGGGTGAGTTTCAAATCAATGGCAGAGGACGGATTTATCACAATTTTCGTCGTCACGCCTACGGCGAAGTTAATCTACTTAAAGCATTAACTGTTTCTTCTGATATTTATTTTTATAACCTAAGCCTACGCATGGGGATTAATCGAATTTATACCAGTCTGAAACGATTTGGTTTTGGCACTCCTACCGATATCGACCTTCCAGATGAAGGTGGCGGGGTTTTACCTAACCCTCAATGGAAGGAAAAATCCTATGGTGCACCCTGGTATGCAGGAGACACTTTAAATTGTGGTATTGGCCAAGGATTTCTACTAATAACCCCGATACAATTAGCATTCGCAGCAAGCGCTCTAGCAGAATGGGGAGAACGCTGGAAACCACACGTCGTATTGAGCTTTCGTTCAAGTGATGGAAGCGTCATTTTTACCAAACCACAGCATTTAGAACCAATTAACCTCCCTCAAACTATTTTGAGTTTCATCCGTACCGCCATGCAACACGTTGTCAATGCGCCAGGAGGAACCGCAGAACGTTTCTTTCCAGGGGTCCCTTATACCTTGGCCGGGAAAACAGGCACAGCGCAGGTATATAGTTTAAAAAATAATGAGCGCTATAACAGGAAGACTGTTTCTGCCAAACTGCGTGATAATTCGTTATTTATCGCTTTTGCTCCTGTTAAAAACCCTAGAATAGCGCTTGCTATCGTCATACAAAACAGCACTACTCCTTCCCCTCAAATTGCACGAAAACTTCTCGATTATTACCTAATACCTCCCTCACCCATCCCAACTATTCAAAATGCACCCCCCGCTATTATTCCCCCAAAAGCCCCAGATAAACAATTGAATGAATCTGATAAAAATCCAAGCACTTCTAGTACGATAACACCGAATAAAGACGATGAAGAAGATGAGGAAGACATCAACGAAGTAGAAGATAGCGACAACACCCCTTTAACTAGGCCTGAAAAAACTCCCGATAAACAATTCAATAAATCTAATAAAAATCCAAGTCCTTCTAGCACAGTAACACCTGACCAAGATGAAGAGGAGGATGAAGACATCAATGAAATAAGAGACAATGACAACGCAACTTCAACCAAACCTGAAAAAACCTCGAATAAACAGTTGGATGAATCTGATAAAACCCCAAGCGCTTCTAATACGATAGTGCCTGGCGACAACAAAGAGAAGAAAACAGGCAATGAAACAGATAGAGGCAATACTCCGTTCGAGGAATAAAAAATTAGATCCTCCTCGCTCGGATTGACAACTATCTGCTATAAAGGCATGATTAGCGCCTTGAATGTAAGTCCGTTTTCTTTAATTTGGGAGATTGTCCATTGGCCAATACAAAACAAGCAAAAAAACGCGTGAGACAAGCGGAAAAACGTCGCCAGCATAATACCAGCTATCGCTCTATGATGCGTACCTATATTAAGCGGGTTATTGTCGCTATTGAGGCCGGGAAGGCAACTGAAGCGGATACGGCTTATCAAGTGGCTTTACCTATTATTGACCGCATGGCTAACAAAGGCTTTATCCACAAAAATAAAGCGGCTAGGCACAAAAGCCGTTTATTAATCAGAATTCGCAAACTAACTAATCCAGAAACCGCCGCCGCTTAAATGGCCTCTCCTGTGAAAAGCGGCGCTAATGTTTCTTTTAGACGTTCATTATGTTGTGTTAGTGGTAATGTGGCTCTAGCTAAGTTTTTATAAACACATGCCAAGTCAGAAAAAGGCTTTAGTGCTTGAAGATGTTTGTTTAGCGTGTTTTTGTCTCCTCGCTGCAGAGGCCCTGTCAGCGCTGCACTAGATTCGTCTAAGCATTGAATCTTACTAAAGGTTTGCGCCATCAGTGCTCGGGTGAGTATTTTAGCTAGCTTACTGCTTAAGCCTGCTTTTTTATAACAGACTTCAGCCATCGATGCCAAAGTGACCAGGTAGTTAGACGCGAACACACTGGCCGCATGGTAGAGTGCTTTATCGTTTTTTTCGATTAAAAATAGCTGGCTATCTATCGCCCTAAAAAGCGGCAACAATTTCTCTAAGGCAAGTTTACTGCCTTCAAACGCACAATAAGTCCCTTTAAAGACTTCAACATCAACCATGGGTTTAGAAAAGCTAAAAAGAGGATGTATACTGGCCGTATAGCAACCCAACTGCGCTAAAGAATTTAAACATTCAGAGCTTAACAATCCACTACAATGAAAAACCACGTTAGCTTTAGAAAGCAAACTCTGCTTGGCTAATTGTTGCGCCACAGGCTCAATACTATCATCGGGGGTGGCAATTAAATAAACATCGGCAGATTTAAGTTGTTTGATCGAAGCGCAAGTCCTACCTTGACCTATAAAAGCAACGGCTTCTTCAGCGCTCGCTCTATTTAAATTAACTACCTCTTGAACACAAACAAGCCCTGTCTTTGCTAATAAAAATGCTAAAGTCTTCCCTAATCGACCACAACCAATCACACTAAGCTTTAATTTCATATTAGAATTTTTTAATCCACTTATCTTATGGTTCGTTCCTATCTTGAGAGAAGGGTAACTCTATTCCTTCTAAATTGTTTAAATAAATAGTATGGCTAGGAAAAGACCATTCGGCGCCATGACGCTGAATGCAGGCTAATAACTGCAAAAATAGTGTTTGTTGTATCATTAAAAAGTCGCTACTGTTAACTGTATTGGTATACGCGATAACCACTAGGTTAAGTGATGTATTCGCTAACTCATTAAGATTAACCGTAATAGATCGACTTTTATCGATAGCGGAATTTTCTCTTAATAAAGATTTTATTTCTTCCAAAATAGCAGGAACTTTCATTATGTCTTGATAACGTAAACTAATTCGACAATAAAAGCGCCGATATTTCATTCGTGAAGGATTCTCTACGACTAAATTAGAAAATAGCGCATTAGGGATATATACGGGACGACACTCGGGTGTTCGAATTCGGCACATGCGCCAACCTATCTCTTCTACGGTACCTTCCACCTTAAGTGCCGGCAAGGATATTTGCTCACCTATTACAAAAGGTCTATCTAAAAACAACATTAAGCTTCCAAATAGATTAGCTAATAAATCTTTAGCGGCAAACCCTATAACAACCCCACCCATGCCGCCAAAAGCTAATACTCCGACAATACTGAAACCAAATATTTGAAACACGGATAAAGCCGCTAAAATGATGATGGATAATTTTGCGATTTGACTCAATCCATGGATTAATGTTTTATCAATCAATTTATTCTGTACTTTATTTTCGGCGGCGCACAAAAAACCTTCTTTAGAGTAGGCAACAAAACGCCATAAAAACCAGGTCAATAAAGCTATAAATGATAAATCACGAATTAAATACAGCTGCTCAATATCTATTGCTTTCCAAGCGATACAAAGCGATTCAACCGCATAGAAAATGCCCATTAAAACAACCAAAATAAACAACGGCTTATAAATAGCCTCTAGCAACGCAACACTTAAAACACCTGATTTTCGCGTTAATCGCCGCTTACATTTTTGATAAAAAATAGGGATAAAAAAACAGAGTAAGGCTGTTAGCGCAAGGATCACTAAGGCCCTAATCACACAAAGTTGAAGTAAAACAGTCAGCATTGTTCGCAAAGAATTCACCTATTTCCCACCATAGTCTAATAAATGTTTCATTTATTAAAATATCAAATTCGATAAGCCACTAAAGACATAAATTTTGCCAAGCCTTGCATACTCCACTGTATGACCAACGGGAGAGGAATAGCTCCCGCTTGCTCAGCTGTTAGCGCGTGCTCCATTTCCTCTAATCGCATTTGCTCAACAATAGCACGGCTTTTGTTATCCACTAGCGGTAAGCTTTGTAAATGATTATATAAATGCCTTGCTACCTGATGTTCTGTTTCTGCCAAAAAACCAAGGCTCACTTTATCACCGAATAAGCCCGCACTAACTCCTATCAATAATGCGCTTATATACCAGAAAGGGTTTAAATAACTCGTGTGTGTCCCTAACTCCTGAATTCGCTGTTGACACCAACTCAAATGGTCAACCTCTTCTTGAGCGGCTTTTTGTAATTCTTGCTTTATATCCTGTGAACGCGCGGTTAATGCTTGACCTGCATACAAGGCCTGGGCACAAATCTCTCCGACATGATTTATCCGCATTAAAGCACCTGAATGTTGACGCTCTTTTTCGTTTAAAGTCGTATCACTCAATAAGTTTTTAGCTGGATTAGGGCGGCCCGATGAGGAATTCAGTTGAATTGATTGTAAAACCCCATCGAGTCGTAAAACTAATCGATCCCAGAGCGAATAATAGCGCATTAAATAACCTTTAACGTGTATAATACTTAACATTGCAACAAAACTAACAAATACGTTAAGCTTAGCAGCTACTAATTTGACCTCGTAAACCTATGAAGAAACTATTATACCAAATATTACTAAGCTCCCTGCTCATAGTAGGCTTTAGCTCCTTAAGTTATGCCGGCTGGCCTTTTAGCGTAGCTCATCAAATTAACGATACTAGCATCTCTCAGATGTTACAACCTATCATGCCAGCAGTAGTTAATGTCTCAGTACAAGGTGATATCCCACTTAATCAGTTACCCCCCCCTTTACCAGGCCGTCCTTATCCACGTCATTTTGAAAGCATGGGCTCGGGTGTCATTATAGATGCTAAGGCCGGATATATTTTAACCAACGCACACGTTATCCGTGCCGCTAAAACAATTACAGTGACGCTAAGTGATGGTCGTGTATTTAAAGCGATGCTTAAAGGCTCCGATCCGGCGTCGGATATTGCTTTACTGGTGATTACACCTGACCATTTAACCGCTATCCCTCTAGGTAATTCTGATAATTTAAAGGTAGGTGATTTTGTAGCGGCAATTGGCAATCCTTTTGGTCTCAACCAAACAGTGACTTCAGGTATCGTCAGCGCGTTACAGCGTACCGGATTAGGAATAGAAGGTTATGAAAATTTTATTCAGACTGATGCGCCCATTAATCCAGGTAATTCCGGCGGCGCCTTAATCAATTTACGAGGTCAGTTAATGGGGATTAATACTGCCATCCTCGCACCTGGTTCCAATGCAGGAAATGTCGGAATTGGCTTTGCTATCCCCATTAATATGGCGCATGGTGTTATGAAACAATTAGCGGAACATGGTTCTGTACGTCGAGGTTTAATTGGAGTTTTAGTACAAGATTTAACACCAGCCTTAGATTCAGCACTTCACATCGCTGCCAATACAGGTGGCGCATTAGTTTCGCAAGTGCCTAACTATTCACCTGCGGCAACAGCAGGTATCCAAACGGGTGATATTATCGAATCGATCAACGGCACACCGATACAAAATGCCGGGCAAGTAAGGAATATTGTCGGGATGTTAAGGGTAGGCGATAAAATTACTGTTAAGTTGTCACGAAAAGGAAGAACCATTAATACCGTATTAAATCTTACCGATCCAAAGGAGTACAAACAAACAGCAGAACATAATAACCCTTTTCTTTATGGTTTGGCGCTGCGTGACTTCAATCAGACTGTCACCGGACAAGGGCATCTCATAGGAGTCGAAGTCGTCGATATAGACGAAAATAGTATGGCCTGGCACGCCGGTATACGCCCTGGCGATGTCATTACTTCAGCTAACCAAACAACGGTAAGTAGTGTTGATCAACTCCAAAAAATTGCCAAACAAAGCAAACAAGAGCTTTTAGTGAACGTATTATCACGTGCCGGTATCCGCTTTCTTGTCATTAAATAAAAGACAGCTCAGCACAAAAAATTATTAATTAGGCTGTATTGGAACTAGCTTAATGACAAGTCCTAATTCATTTTGTTTAGCGGCAAAATCTGCGTGTACGCCATACCCTGCAACTGCAATTAATTCTTGTTGATAAAAAATTAATGGGGTTTTATTTCGTTGCCATGGAGGAACCGCCCATTCTTGAAATAGTTTTTTTAATGGATGAGAGCCTAAACGATCACTTGAATAGAATCGTTCTCCTCCATGTCGAAAACTGACCTGTACCTGTCGCTCTTCCATGAGCGAACAAGTAAGACCTTGGCCTAAGATCTTACTTGCAGTCAAAAGACCCAGCCTAGGTAATAGGAGCGTCTGATTTAATACCCATGGAATGGCAGAGTTTAGTAATGTTTGCTCATTTTCTAGGGTAAGTGCATATAAAGTATCACGATAACGACGAAGTTGGACACCGCCCCAATTAACTTGAGGCGATGCATCCACTTTACTAACTAACAAAGCTTCAATTTGTTGTAATTGTTTTTGGCTAGGGATAGGGAAATTTAACCGGCTTAACCAATATCGTAATACATTACGACGGCGAGCTACACTCAAACCCAGTAAACAAGAAATAATCAAGGTATTAAACACTGGTCCTTGTACCGCCCGCCAATCTTCGTAAGCTATTTCTTCAAGCAAGCAATGTGCTTCTGATGTATTTTCAGCGGTTCTTGCTAAGGTTTTGTTGGCTTGAGGCCAGCGCTGTTGGATAAGTGTCAGTACTTGATGACGAATAAAATTACGATTAAAACGTAAGTCCATATTACTACTATCTTCTATCCAAATTAATTGCTGCTCTTTGGCATAGGCATAGAGCTCTGCACGCGAAAATTTTAGTAATGGTCGCATAAGATAAGCTTTTGCAAAAGGCTGACAAAAAGGCATACTGGCTAAACCTCTAAGGCCCGAGCCACGTAGTAATTGTAGTAATAAAGTCTCTGCTTGATCATCACGATGATGGGCTGTTAATAAATAATCCCCTGCCGGAATTCGCTTTGCAATAGCCTTATAACGTGCCTGCCGCGCATAGGCCTCAGGACTTTCCCCTGCTTTTGGTCGTGCATCAACCGTAATAACTTCGCAGTATATCCCTAATTGCTCACAGCTATGTTGACAGCGCTCTGCCCATTTTATCGCATCAACGTGCCAACTATGATTAATATGGATAGCACGTAAACGCGTTACTGGTAATAAGTGCTTTAGCGCATGCAATAAGACTTGTGAGTCTAAACCTCCGCTATAAGATATCCAAAAATTAACGGAATCAGAATATTTTTCCAGTAAAAATCGGAGTTTTTCGTGAGTAAACATAAGGCTAAGCATATAAAATTTGACGAGGAATTGTAAAGTCCATGCCCATAACAGGCTCGCTTATTTAGCTAAAACAGATAACGTACGTGGTTTATTGATTCGATTTTGTTAGTTTAGGCAATAGAATGCGACCACTCATTAGCAGATTTCACCCTATTTTTTTTCCAATCATGATAGCCTTTAACACACAACAACATAAAAATTGAATAGAGCAAGGAGGTTAAATACAAGGATTTGCTTAGATATAAACCAATAGATAAGATATCAATACCAATCCATAAAAGCCAATGATGCAAATATTTTTTACTCATCATCCACTGCGCAATCAAGCTAAGTGCCGTTACACAAGCATCTGCATAAACCGTAGTAGAATCTGTATACTGTTTTAATATGAAACTAATGGCAGTAAATAAAATAATGGCGCTTATAAACACGGGGAAATAAGTCGATTGACTCATTACTTGTATGGATAAAGGTTTTCTCGCGCTACTCCCATATTGCCACTGATACAGTCCATAAAACTGAAAGGCTAAAAAAACTCCTTGTAAGCCCATATCCGCGTACAGCTTCGTACTAAAAAAAATTAGGCTATATAAAAGGACCGTTATAATGCCAAAAAGCCAATTCCATAAACTGCTCCGGGTAATAAGATAGATATTTACTACGCCTGATATAAAAGCGATGACTTCAAAATAAAAAAGCTTCATTTTTAATTTTTCTAATTAAGTTCTCAAAAAACTTAAAAATTACCTTAGATTAAACGCCCATAGATAATATCTTCTGGTAGCGCAGTTCGAGTAGCTTTTCAGTTGAGAAATATTGTAGCTGTGTTAACTGTTTAACGAGTTCAGTCTTTAATTGAGTCGCCATTTCATCAAAATCTGTATGAGCACCGCCTAAAGGTTCTTCAATTACCTTATCGATTAACTTGAGCTGATACAAACGATCTGCATTCATTGCCATCGCTTCTGCTGCCTCAGGTGCCTTTTCAGCACTTTTCCAGAGAATAGAAGCGCAACCCTCAGGGGAAATCACCGAATAAACACTATATTGCAACATCAAAATTCGATCCGCTACACCAACGGCCAAAGCACCCCCTGAACCACCTTCGCCAATTATTGTAGAAACAATGGGTGTTCTAAGCTGGGACATCATTTGCAGATTTTGTGCAATCGCAGCACTTTGGTTTCGTTCTTCCGCATCAATACCCGGATAAGCACCGGGTGTATCAATAAAAGTTAAAATAGCTAGCTTAAAGCGTTCCGCCAACTCCATCAATCGAAGTGCTTTACGGTAGCCTTCAGGTTTCGGCATGCCAAAATTACGTTGTACCTTTTCTTTTGTCGTACGCCCTTTCTGATGACCTATAATGACTACCGGCTGTTCGGCTAATTTAGCAACCCCGCCTACGATGGCCGTATCATCAGAAAATTGTCTGTCGCCATGTAATTCATCAAAATCTGTAAAAATTCTGTGCACATAATCCAAAAAATACGGTCTTTGTGGATGACGCGCTAACTGAACTATCTGCCAAGCATTTAATGTTTGAAAAATAGATTGTGTTAATTCAAGTTTTCGCTGCTCTAAACGTTTAATCTCCTCACCGACATTAACCTCGGCATCATTGCCTAGTTTGCGCAGCTCTTCTATTTTTGCCCCAAGCTCGGCTATAGGCTTTTCAAAATCCAAAAACTTAAAGTGCATAGCTACTCACCTTTCGCGGCGTCAGCATTTTCTGATAAAGACTCATTTTCAAACTCATACTCGAACTCTTCACGTAATCGTCGTTGCTCTAAATAATCTTCAATAGCTCGACGTTTTTCAAGCGAAAATCGAACCGGCGAAACTTTCGTTTTTTTATTTAATGCATCTAAGGCCAATTCTTCTGGCCATGTATCGAGCTCTTCATCCTCGATGTCTAAGATATCGGGTGGTAATTCAGTATCACTCCCTCCATCACTGTCATCTTCTTCTAATAAAGCCTCAGTTTCTTTATACTCCATAGATCCTACCTATTAAATAATAGCAGCCTATTTTAGCGCTTACTTTAGTGGGTGTGATACCCATTTGGCAAGTAGAACCTCCTTCCTGTTATGAATAAACTTTTACCTCTAATCAAAAACATTCGTGAATATCAACTTTGTGCCAATCATTTACCGTTTAATCCTAGACCTATACTACAGCACATAGCAAAAGTCGTTTACTCATTGTAGGTGTCAAGCCCCAGGAATTCGTGTACATAGTCCCGAAATTCCCGGAATGCCGAGAGACAACCTCTGCGTCAGAGGCAACAAGTGAAGCAAACCAAATTTAATCGCGACTGTCGCCTCTTTTTTAGATTACTTACCACATTATTTTCCATTACCACCCCCATCACCACGAAATAATATTTGCTTAAAGCAAAATTCATGGTTCCAGGAGGTCACTGTTCCAACTTTGCGCACCGCATGCCTTCAAGCACTTCATACAAATGTCTAGGGCGCTTTAGCTTATACACGAGTTTTATCCCAAATTCATCGCCTAAAATTAAAGTCGTATTAATCTTTTTTATCTTCTACCTTAATCTTTTTTACAGGTGCCTTATCTCTCTTAGGGATAATAACTCTTAATACTCCCTGTTTTCCCTCTGCCGTAATCTTGTTGGAGTCTGCTGTATCTGGTAAAGAAAAACGACGATAAAACCGTCCTTTGGACCGCTCAGCCCGGGTATATCCCTCGTTTTCTTCTTGCTTAGTCACAACACGTTCGCCTTTGATCGTCAATATTCCACTTTCCATAGAGATCTCGATGTCTTTAGGATCAACCCCTGGTATATCAGCGTAGAGTACAAAGCGGGTCGGTTCCTCTTTAATATCAACCGCAGGCGCCCAATGACCGGTTTCAACCAAAGAACTATCCTCGAAAGGAGGATGATTCGGCTCAAATAGTTGATCCCATTCTTGGGACAAACGATGTAGCTGGTGAAGTAAAGAAGGGACTCTATAGCGTATAATATTTGACATAATACGTTCCTCCTTGTATAGAAATACCTTTAGTTTAACCCAAAAAAGTTAATCTGTTCATTTTTATATTTATACACAAGCCGTATGCTTTAAATTCGTTGAGTTTTAGTTTCTGAGCCCGCTAAATCACTGGCTCAATAGAGATGCTTACTGTTTTCTGATAGATTAGCTGTTTACCCTGAAGGGCCGTTGCCATCATTATTAAACGCAACAAGACATCGACCAAAGCATAGAAAAATATTTAATTAAAAAACAAATAGTGCGCCGATTATTACCTGCTAATGCCTAATAAATTTTTAAATCTTATCCATCCTCGTTATTGGCCCACCTGGCTAGGGCTAGGAATTTTATATCTCGTCACTAAACTACCTTATACATTACAATTAGAATTTGGAAAAAATTTAGGTCGAATTTCTTACTATTTATTGAAAAGATTTCGACGTGTTGCCGAAATTAATCTAAAACTTTGTTTTCCGACTTTATCCCATCAAGCACGGGAATATTTACTCAAAAAACAGTTTCAATCCTTAGGGATGGGCTTAATTGAATCGGCAATGGCTTGGTGGATGCCAGAACACAAATTAAACTCATTGATTCAGGTAAGCGGCTTAGAGCATCTACAAGAAGCGATCGCGAAAAAGAAGGGGGTATTGATTTTAAGTGGCCATTTTACCTCGCTGGACATTTGCGGACGTTTATTTTCTAGCATTTTTCCCATGCAGGTTGTTTATCGAGAGCAAAAAAACCAAGTCATCGATATGTTATTAAAAAGGCACCGCAACTTTAAATGGATGCAACCCATACATCGACAAGCGATTCGTCAAATTATTAAAGCTCTAAAGCAAAATAGGGCAATTTGGTATGCTGCTGATCAAGATTACGGTGCCACACACAGCATTTTTGCGCCTTTTTTTAATATCTCTGCCGCTACTATTACCACCCCCAGCCGTTATGCAAGTCGAACTGGCGCGCAAGTTGTCACTTTGTTTTGCCATCGACTGGCTAAAAAAAGGGGCTACCAAATTACCATCGGGCCTATTTTAAAAAACTTTGCCGAAGGCGATGATTATCAAGATGCGCTGCGCTTTAATCAGCTATTAGAGCACGCTATCTGCGCCCATCCAGAACAATATCTTTGGATACATAGACGCTTTAAAACACGCCCTTTAGATGAAAAATTTCCCTATTAAATGTCCCTGTGAAAAATGATTATGAATAATAAGCTGATTGGCGGCATACTTCTAATCGTTGGAACGAGTATCGGTGGCGGAATGCTAGCCTTACCTATCGCGACGGCACAATTAGGATTTATAAATGCTTTTATCGCTTTAGTTTTATGTTGGGCCGTCATGACGCTAAGTGCATTGCTTATTTTAGAGGTCAACCTTTGGCATCCAGTCAACAGCAACTTAATCACGATGGCTAAAACAACTTTAGGGACATTCGGCCAAATTATCGCATGGACCAGCTATTTATCATTGCTTTACGCTTTATTAGCCGCTTACATCGCAGGTGGAAGCGATTTTTTGCAACACCTTTTATTAACATTCCATATCACTGTATCAACTAAAATTTCGGCTTTATTATTTACGGCTTTATTAAGTCTAGTCGTTTATAAAGGACTTAGATCGGTAGATTATATTAATCGGGGTTTAATGTTTAGTAAATTATTTACCTTTATCTTATTAGCCCTATGTATTTTTCCTTTTATCTCCATAGATTACCTATTAACCTTAGCAAACCCATATTCTACTACTATGATTTTAGGTAGTATTACCGTTATTATGACTTCTTTTGGTTTTGCGGTCATAGTACCTAGCTTACGGAGTTATTTTAAAAATGATTTACTCATGCTGCGTAAAACCATCCTGATTGGTAGTTTAATTCCGTTGTTCTGTTATGTTATATGGGAAATAGCCATTATGGGTGTTATTCCTGCGCAAGGAAATCCAAGCTTAACGCTCATGTATCATTCAGGTCACTCAGCCAGCGATTTAATGATGGCCTTAAGTAATCTACTCCACAACAGACTCATTAATCTTTTAGCAAAAATCTTTACTTCAATCTGCCTTGCCACATCTTTTCTAGGTGTTGCTTTGAGCCTATTTGACTTCTTAAGTGATGGGTTAAAGATTAAAAAACGCGCTTTGAACAAATTTGTTCTTTATGTGCTCACCTTCCTTCCTCCCTTCCTTATCGCGAACCATTATCCGCATATCTTTATTATAGCTTTATCTTATGCAGGGGTACTTTGTGCCCTATTATTAATACTCCTTCCCGCTATGATGGCATGGAGCGGACGGTATATTAAAAAATCTGCTATAGGTTATCGGCTAGCTGGAGGGAAATTTTTATTAATTAGTTTAATAACTATTGCTTTATTTATCATTGTTCTAAGTCTTATCAATTAACTCCTATGAATGTAAAACAATTGGGTGGTATATTATTAATTACTGGAAATTCGATAGGTGGTGGAATGTTAGCTTTACCACTCGCAACCGCTCAAGCTGGTTTTATCAATTCAGCGCTGTTTTTACTTGCTTGTTGGGCAATCATGTTAACCGGCGCTTTACTTATTTTAGAAGTTAACCTTTGGTTTCCTCGCTACAGCCATTTAATTTCCATGGCGCGAGCTACTTTAGGAACCCCAGGTGAAATCATCGCGTGGTTATGTTATCTATTCTTGCTATATTCTTTATTAGCCGCCTATATCGCCGGTGGTTCGGATTTTTTACAAGGTTTATTACAAAAAAAAGATATCCACTTTGCAACGGGTTTTACAGCGACTTTATTTGTTCTTATCTTAGGTGCTGTCGTCTATAAAGGTATCCGCTCGGTCGATTTATTAAATCGTATTTTGATGGGTGGAAAGTTACTTATTTTTTGCCTCTTAATTTTATTTTTATTTCCTTTTATATCGATTAAGCAACTAGGGCAAGGGGAGCTACATCATTTATCAGCTAGCCTTACTATTATCATAACCTCCTTTGGTTTTGCCGCTATTATTCCAAGTTTACGCAGTTATTTTCACAGTAATATTAGGCAATTACGGCAAGTCATTTTTTTTGGCAGTCTCATTCCACTTATTTGTTATATCCTTTGGATCGGGGCGATTATGGGCGTTATTCCGATTGATAAACTTTCATCAATTGCCCACACTGGTGATGCTACCAGTCGTTTAACAAATACATTAAGTCACTTATTAAATAACAATATTATTACATTTCTTGCTTGGGTATTTACCTCTATTTGTTTAGCCACTTCCTTTTTAGGAGTAGGAATTAGTTTATTTGATTTCCTAATAGACGGCCTAAGATTGAAACCCACCGATAAAAATAAGATTATTGTACATCTACTTAGTTTTTTACCTCCTTTAATAATTGTTTTGTTTTATCCTAGCGCATTTATGGCGGCGTTAAATTATGCGGGCATTTGGTGTGCCAGCTTATTGGCCTTGCTTCCTGCACTGATGGCCTGGTCTGGACGTTATCATCAACAAATCGTTTCTCCTTATCGCGTTATCGGCGGAAAAGCTTTATTAAGTTTGCTGATCATAGTCTCGTCTATTATCATTGTGCATGCGATTATTGTTGATATTTTTTAATATTGCGTTTTATTGAGCGGGATCTAGCTTTTAAATATTACCAAGATAGGTAAATAGGAAGACAATTAATGCCTTACCAAAAAAAATGTGCTAATGCGATTCGTTTTCTTAGCCTAGATGCCGTAGAGCAAGCCAACTCAGGACATCCTGGCATGCCGATGGGAATGGCCGACATTGCCACTGTTTTATGGAACGACTTCCTCGTTCATAACCCGCAAAACCCACAATGGTCTAACCGCGATCGTTTCATTTTATCAAATGGACATGGATCGATGCTGCACTACGCATTACTCCACTTAACGGGTTACGATCTTCCTTTAGAAGAGATTAAACGATTTCGCCAATTACATTCAAAAACACCTGGCCATCCTGAAGTGGGTTTGACCCCAGGTATTGAAACAACAACAGGCCCTCTCGGCCAAGGATTCGCTAATGCGGTGGGCATGGCCTTAGCTGAACGTAATTTAGCGGCTTATTTCAATCGTCCTTATCATGATATTGTCGATCATTTCACTTATGTTTTTATCGGCGACGGTTGTTTAATGGAAGGGATTTCTAATGAAGCAGGTTCACTCGCTGGCTGTTTAGGTTTAGGTAAATTAATTGCTTTTTGGGATGATAATAATATTTCGATTGATGGGGATGTCGCTGGATGGTTTAGAGACGATACGCCGAAACGTTTTGCCGCTTATCATTGGCACGTTATTGCTGATATCGACGGACATGATCCGAAACAAATTAAAATAGCCATCGAAAAAGCGCGTGCGGTAACCGACAAACCGAGCTTACTCTGCTGCAAAACAAAAATTGCATTTGGCTCACCTAATTTAGCCGGCAGTCACCAAGCGCATGGCGCCGCATTAGGTGAAAAAGAAATAGCCGCCACCAGAGACGCGCTTAATTGGGATTACCCACCTTTTCAAATTCCAAAAGATATTTATGCCGCTTGGGATGCTCGCTCTAAGGGAAGTGCAGTTGAAAAAGCTTGGGAAGAAAAGTGGAATCAGTATCAAGAAAAATTTCCACTGCTTGCCGAAGAATATCAACGAAGAATCAAGCGGAAACTACCTGTAGATTGGACAGAAAAAACTAAATCAATCATAGAAAGCTTTTACCAACACGGCTCGAAAAAAATAGCTACTCGTAAAGCGTCACAACAGGTATTAAACGCCTTTGCTCCTCTTTTACCGGAATTGCTAGGCGGCTCAGCCGATTTAACCGAATCTAATGCAAGCTGTTGGGAAGGATCGCAGGTCCTAACAAAAGAAAATCCATCCGGTAACTATATTCATTATGGAGTACGTGAGTTCGGTATGTCTGCCATGATGAATGGAATCGCTTTACACGGTGGATTGATACCTTATGGCGGTACTTTTTTAGTCTTTAGTGATTATGCGCGTAATGCGGTTCGTTTATCCGCTTTGATGAAACAACAGGTTATTTTTGTTTATACGCATGATTCGATAGGATTAGGTGAAGATGGCCCAACCCATCAACCGATAGAACATATTAATAGCTTACGACTTATTCCCAATCTTTCGGTTTGGCGACCCTGTGATAGCTTAGAAACAGCGATAGCTTGGCAACAAGCTTTAGAGCGCTCAGGACCAAGCTGTTTACTATTGACTCGACAAGCATTAGCTGGACAAAATCATTCTGAAAAAACCTTAAAGAATATCCATCGTGGTGCCTACACGCTACTCGAGAGCCACGCAAAGCCTGAAGTGATTATCATCGCAACAGGCTCTGAAGTTAGTTTGGCCGTGGCGGCGGCGGAATCTTTAAATAAACAAGGAAAACGAATCCGAGTCGTCTCTATGCCCTCAGCCGATCGCTTTGAACAGCAAGATCCGGCCTATCAAGCGGATATCTTGCCGAGTTCGGTCAAACTGCGAATTGCGATAGAAGCTGGAAACAAGGATTTTTGGTATCGTTATGTAGGGGATAAGGGTAAAGTAATCGGTATTAATCAATTTGGCGAGTCAGCACCAGGCCCCGATGTCTTTAAAGAATTTGGCTTTACTATAGACAACATTATCAAAACACTAAACCATCTATTAGCCGTTTAAACGAGGAACAATTATGATGACAACAACACGTATTGCTATCAATGGTTACGGCCGTATCGGTCGTAATATTTTAAGAGCTCTTTTTGAAAACCCTAATCAACATAACATAGAGATTATTGCGATTAATGATTTAGGTAATATTGATATTAATGCCCATTTAACCCGTTATGATACCACGCACGGAAAGTTTCCTGGAACAGTTAGCATCGATAAGGATTATTTAGTCGTCAATAATCAGCGGATAAAAATAATTTCGGAACGGGATCCAGAAAAACTACACTGGAAAGCATTAAATATCGATGTAGTTCATGAGTGTACCGGTTTATTCACCGCCCCTGATAAAGCTGCTAAACATATCAACGCGGGGGCAAAAAAGGTGTTAATTTCCGCGCCGGCCGGCAAAGGTGTTGATGCGACTATCGTATATGGCGTTAATCAACATACCTTAAAAAGTAGTCATCGCATTATTTCAAACGCATCCTGCACGACCAATTGCTTAGCACCTCTGGCAAAAGCCTTACATGAACATCTAGGTATTCTTCAAGGATTGATGACTACCATTCATTCTTACACCAATGATCAAGTACTTATCGATACTTATCATCCTGATATGTATCGCGCTCGATCCGCCACGCATTCGATGATTCCTACTAAAACAGGCGCTGCATCGGCACTCGGTTTGGTTTTACCTGAATTGGCCGGCAAACTGGATGGTTTAGCGATACGTGTTCCTACGATAAATGTCTCTTTAGTCGATTTAAGTTTTCAGTCAAAACGTGCCACAACGGCCATGGAAGTCAATCAAATCTTAAAAAAAGCTTCGGAAGAAAAAGCACTCCAGGGTGTGCTCAATTACAGTGAAGAAGCACTTGTTTCTATAGATTACAACCATAATTCCGCTTCTTCCACAGTGGATGCGTCACAAACGCGAGTTATTGGTGATTTTGTTAAAGTACTTGCTTGGTATGATAATGAATGGGGCTTTTCTAATAGGATGCTTGACGTTACCACCGCCTTGATGAAAGCGGCTTAATTTAAACCCCAGAAAAGCTTGAAAAAGTGCTTACACTCACATTTTTATTAAGTGTGACCTAAGTTTCCTACCGCGCTGGGGAAGACAGTTAAGACTTGAAAAAAAGAGGCTATAATTTAATTAGGTGTGAAGATAGTAGAGATATAGCCAAATAATGATATAGTACTAGGTTCCGTTTCGTTCAATAAATAGAGAAATCCTATGGCACGTGTTACTGTTGAAGATTGTTTAAAAAAGGTTAAAAACCATTTTGAGTTAGTTATTGTCGCCTCGAAACGAGCACGGCAGATTGCCAAAGGGGGTATGGCCTTGGTTGATCCTGAAAATGATAAGCCTACCGTCATCGCCTTAAGAGAAATCGCCAGTGGTCGGCTCAATGAAGCGGAGGAAAAGTCCGATAAAGAAAGTGATGCTAATAGGTCATCATCTACAGGTTTTTAATAAAAATTGGGGGAACTTACATGTACATGTTTAGTGACCTCAAACAAGAATTACTCACTTATCTATCGCCTGAGCAAATACGACAGGTTTATACTGCTTATCAATTTGCCGCTAAAGCTCATTCCGGTCAACAACGTCACAGTGGTGACCCTTACATCAGTCACCCTATTGCGGTTGCAAAGATCCTGGCGCAAATGCGTATGGATGTACAAACCCTTATCGTCGCCATCTTACATGACGTCATTGAAGATACCTCTATTGAGAAAAATGTTTTAACAAGCACATTTGGTCGAGAAATTGCTGAGCTTGTCGATGGGATGAGTAAACTGACCCAAATTCAATTTCAAAGCCGAGCCGAAGCTCAAGCTGAAAATTTTCGCAAAATGTTGCTTGCGATGGCAAAAGATATCCGCATTATTATCATTAAATTAGCGGACCGTTTGCATAACATGCGCACGCTATCGGCTGTCCCAGCAGAAAAACGTCAGCGTATTGCTAAGGAAACCCTTGATATTTATGCCCCTATTGCACAACGTTTAGGTATGCATACGGTACGAATTGAATTAGAAGATCTATGTTTTTCAAACCTTTATCCTTGGCGTTATCGTACCTTACAAGAAACCGTACAAAAAAATAGACGTAAACATAAAGCAACTATTCATAAAATAGAGTCCTCCTTAAAAGAGTGTTTAGACCAGCATCATCTGCCTTTTCATGCGATTTGGCATAAAAAAAAGCATCTCTATCAAATCTATAAAAAAATGCGGGAAAATCATCTAGCTTTTAATGAAATTATTGATATTCCTATTTTTTGCATCATTGTAGATAGTATCGATAGCTGTTATCGAGTATTAGGTGCCGTCCACAACCTTTACAAACCACTACCCGATCACTTCCACGATTATATTGCTTTACCAAAGGCTAATGCTTATCAAGCCTTGCACACTACTTTATTTGGCCCTTTTGCCAATTCAATCCACATACAAATCCGCACAACTACGATGGATAATGGTGCGGATCACGGCATTGTCAGTTATTGGCTAGAAGAAAAAAAAAATAAATCCAGTGATCTCCGCCCGCATTTGCGCGCACGCGAATGGCTCAAACGTCTCCTTGATATTCAACAAACAACACCTAGTTCTCTAGAGTTTATGGAAACAATCAAAATTGATCTCTTTCCTACCGACATTTATATCTTTACCCCTAAAGGTGATATTATTGAACTCCCGCACAAAGCAACGCCCATCGATTTTGCTTACGCGATACATTCAGATATAGGAAATCATTGTATTGCAGCAAGAATAAATAAGCACTTAGTTCCACTGAATACCCATTTACAAAGTGGCCAAACGGTGGAAATCATTACCGATACAAAAACCTTCCCGGATTCGCGCTGGCTAGAATTTGTAGTCACTGGAAGAACTCGAAGCCATATCAGACAATTTTTTAAAGCCAAGCAACATAATGAAGCGGTACAATTAGGCCAACGCCTGCTTGATAATCACTTAATCCCTTTAGGAAAAGACAGCACTCATCTAAATTCTAAAAATCTCGGTAAAACACTACAAAAATTTCAATGTGATTCATTAGAAGACTTACTCGAAGCAATAGGTCTGGGCTATATACACCCGGCCATAGTTGCTTCTTCTTTATGCGGCCTTAAAGCTAATTTTAAGAATCCTATTAATTCACTGCCCTTATTTCTTAAAGATACCAAAAATAGTTTAATAAACTACGCTGAATGCTGCAGACCCATTCCAGGTGATGAAATGATAGGTCTGCTTAATGCCGGACATGGTCTTACAGCGCATCTACAACGCTGCAAATATGCCTTACGTCTTATCAAAAAAAATCCAGAGCGGGCTATTTCAATACAATGGGAAAAACAAACTGATGGTTTTTTTAAAACCGATATTCGTATTGAAACCCTCAACCAGCACGGTGTGCTGGCACAGCTAACCCATAACATTGCCAAAGCCGAAGCCAATATTGAGAATATCAAGGTCGAAAGCCATGATAGAAGGCACAGTGTCGTTCACTTTACCTTGTCGGTGCTCAATCGAAAACACTTGGCGAAAGTAATTCGATCACTACGCACCATTCAATATACTGTAAAGATTACCCGTCATCTTGCCTTATAAAAATTTATACTGCCACAGAAGTTATACGAGAATCTTAATATCAAGTAGCTAGCTGCGGAATTAGTAAGGCATCAATTAATCTTACTTCGCCGACATAAACAGCCGCTAAACGTCGCCCCCATTGATCGGCCACATAATCAACCTTAAATCCTAGGTTTTCTAATTGCTGTACAGCCACTTCTGATGTTGCCGCTTGATTCAAAATAGCTGGAAAATAAGCCGCTTTTTCACGCTGCTGTGCCGTTAAGCGGGAATTTCTTGAACTTAATGCCAAACCATCGCTAGCACGCACAGTAGGGCAGCCAACCACTTCGACCTCTAAAAAAAGTGCTTGAACCATTTTTTTGATAAGCAACAGTTGTTGATAATCTTTTTCGCCATAATAGGAACGAGTTGGCTTAACAATATGTAGATATTTCAACACTACCGTTAACATCCCGATAAAATGCCCCGGACGAAACTTAGCTTCTAATTCTTTACTCAGTTTACTCGTCTCATGGATTTGGACTTGATAATTATCCGGGTAAACCGTCTCTGCATCGAGTAATAGTAAATAATCAATTTTTTGCTTCTCTAATAAAGCTTGGTCTTCTTCTAAGCTACGCGGATAGTGGACAAAATCCTCTGTTTGATTAAATTGGCTTGCGTTAACAAAAATAGCCGCTACGGTTAGCTCATTTTCTTGTTGCGCACGAGCACAAAGACTCAGATGGCCTGCGTGTAAATGGCCCATGGTATGTACAAAACCGATAGTTTGATGCGTATATTGTTTTCTTATAGCTTGCCATTCAACAAGCTTAGTAACTATGTTCATGGCTTGGAAATTGCCCCTGTTTCACACAGTCACTGTAGTGATCCACTGTTTCACAAAACAATTGGCCTGCATTCAAAAACTGCTTAACAAATTTAGCTTTGAAATCAAGATTAAGACCCAATAAATCCTGGAATACTAAGACTTGTCCATCCGTATCAGGTCCTGCGCCAATACCAATAGTGGCAATTTTTAGCGTAGCAGTAATTTCTTTGGCGAGCTGTGAAGGAACACATTCGAGTACCAGCGCAAAGCAACCTGCCTGCTCTAAAGCCAAAGCATCTTGCTTTAAGCGCTCGGCCGCAGCGAGGGTTTTCCCTTGGACCTTATACCCCCCTAAAGTATGGACCAATTGTGGCGTCAAACCGAGATGACCCATGACAGGAATACCTGATTCAACTAAATGGGTAATTAATGCGAGATTTCCAGCCACGCCTTCTAATTTCACTGCTTGTGCACCGGCTTGAATAAGCTTTTGTGCCGCCGTAACACTGTGTTTTTTTGACTTACGATAACTTAAAAAAGGAAGATCGCTAATGATAAATTTATCATTAGCGCCACGACTCACCGCCGCGGTATGAAGCTCCATCATCGCAAGAGTTGCCATAAAGGTATCTTTGAAACCGTGCATAGTCATGGCAAGACTATCACCGACTAACAAGGCATCAAGCGAGGAATTATTAAGGATCTTTGCACTGCTATAATCGTAACACGTCAGTATCACAATTTTTTCTCGGATTATTTTTTTTTGGCTGAAATCTAAAGCATTCATCAGCCAAATACCTGCAGAGCAAGGTAAAAGCCAAGAACACTAGGTACCTGTCGCATGATCAAGTCCTCATATTGTGTATGTCTTATTAAACGATTGTCTCTACTACAATGGGTTAGAGCAAATATCCGTAGTTTGAAGTATTAGTTTTTAGCATCAATCACTTACTTTAATCATAGATTATTTCTTGAGTTGCACTTTTAACCGCTAATATCCGCTGCGCTATTACGTGCAATAATTGTTGTGCAATAAGTTGTTTACTAGCACAGGCTAAATGCAGCGGAATATCGGCGGATAAAATAGTCACTTCGTTTTCATCACTATCGAAACCAATATTTGCTTGGCTAACATCATTGACCACCATTAAATCTATATTTTTACTACGTCGTTTTTCCTCAGCAAACTTTAAGGTATATTCTGTTTCTGCCGCAAAACCAACTAGTAAAGGCCTAGGCTTTAAATTCATTTGACTAATCGTCGCTAAGATATCAACCGTTGGCTTTAGCTGTAAAACTAAATCCACCGTTGATTTTTTAACCTTTTGCGGCGCAGGATTAATAATTTGATAATCAGCTACTGCAGCTGAACTTATAAAAATAGAGTGTTGGTTTATTTCACTCTGAACAGCAAGTAGCATTTCAGAGGCTGTTTTCACCGCAATAAACTTTAATTTGCTAGGCGGCGTTAAGGCAACAGGCCCGCAAATCAGGGTAACCTCGGCGCCTGCTTCTATAGCCGCCTGCGCTAAGGCAAAACCCATTTTTCCTGAGCTACGATTGGATAAATAGCGCACTGGATCAATAAACTCTTGGGTGGGACCTGCGGTAATTAAAATTTTTTGGCCTTGTAAATAAGGTTTAATAAATACTTTGGATAAAGCATCCACTATCTCTACGGGTTCTAACATTCGCCCTAAACCGACATCACCGCAAGCTTGACTCCCCTTTCCAGGACCCAGAAACAAGTAAGCTCTTTCCTTTAATTTATTAACATTATCTTGCGTGGCGCTATTGGACCACATCGCTTGATTCATAGCAGGCGCTATAATAAATCGCGCATGAGCAGAGGCTAAACATAAGGCACTCAATAACTCATCAGCAAAACCATGGGCTAATTTAGCGATAATATGCGCGCTTGCCGGCGCAATCAAAATACAATCCGGCCAACGGGCTAAGTCAATATGACCCATCGCCGCTTCGGATTCTACATCCATGAGCGATTCATAGATCTTGTGTTGTGAAACAGCTTGGAGTGTTAAGGGGGCTACAAAGGCTTTGCCACCTTGGGTTAACACAACCCGAACCTCATAATTTTGTTGTTTGAGTTTTCGAATTAACTCCGGAGTTTTATAGGCGGCAATACTGCCCGTAATCCCTAATAAGATACGCTTTTTCATGGACTTATAGGAAAGCAGAGCGCGGCTAAGAAAATGATCATTTTTCTGTTCTTAGGTAATAACTATTTGTGTTCAAAAATATAAACCCACTTGTAAAGTAATTGTATTACTGCTTTTTCCCGTTCCATTAATGGGGGCAAGTGATTGGCCGATTCCGACATCGTTCACATTATAATCAATATCGTGACGAAATTCTAAACTTTCGATAGTATCTTTCAAAATTGATGTACTCACTGTGGCTATATAGCGTTTTTTAGGAATAAGTAGCGCTAATGCCTGCTGTGATTGATCGTAACCTATGATAAAGGCACTTGGCTTGGTAAATACATTAAACTTATAAGCGAGCTCGGTATGAAATGCTCCTGGCTTAGCCCCTTGATTATCAAACGATAGCACAGATTGAGCAAATGAATGACTCGCAGCGACCCATTCACCGGTCAGGCTAAATGCCCCCATGCTCCAAGTGGCACGCGCATCTAAACCAGGCACTGGGTTAAGTATTTCAGTCATATTATTGGTTGCAAAACCATCAAAGTTGCCTGGCCCCGAGGAGTTCCCGTTATGCTGCATACCTAAGGCGTCGGCAATATTACGAATATAGCTAGCAGCCACATCGATATTCCATTTAGGTTTAGTCAATGTATAGTCGACATTAGCTCCGTAATTATGCAGTCCATTATTGTTGAGACTGGTTCTGCTAGGACCACTAAAGATAAAAGCAGCTAAATTTAAATTATTTTCAACATTAAATTGTCTCGAAAAACCCAATGCAACCGCCCTGGCTTTGGTTCTTCCTAATATCTTAGTAAACGGATTGCTTATCATGGCTGAAGAATATTGACCAAACGGTACATAAAATTGACCGATGGTCCCATACATAGGAAACTTCGACAAATTTCCAAAGGTTAAAAACCCGCGTTCTAAAAAAAGACGTGAATTATCAATACGTCTTGGCGAAATACTCGGCAGGGAATTATCATAAACAAAAGCCATTAAACCTGTCGTCCACTGATTAACTAAGATTTCGGTATCCAATTCGATAGCGGTTAAATCAATATCGGCGGCGGAATTATTTTGGAAATTGTCAATATGATTGGTATGAAAAATTTGCGCCTCTATCTTTCCGCTGAGGTTAACTACTGGTGTATCTGGAAAAGAATAACAATTTTGTCGCAAATAATTGAAAATCTGCTGCTGTTGTTGTAGCAGGTAAAGATCTTCGTTGACATAAGGCTGATTTACTATTAAATCAGAGGCATTAAATTCTGAATTAATCCCGATGTAAGGCGAACTAATAACCGGTGTCCCGACAATAAATATAGGATGATCAGAAGGAGAGATTAAGCGCGCATCTGAGCGTGTTGGATTAGAGCTTGGTTTTTGCTTGCCCGTTGCCAATTGCCTCTGGACACACCGTAATTGCGACTCTAAAGTTTGCGTTCGTTTATCCAATCGCCTAACGAGTTGATTATTGCTACCCGATTGGATGCTTTCATCCGCTAAAGCAACATCTCCCAGTAAACTCAATCCACAAACACCGGCCATCAGCGCCATAAATTTAGAGTGGTTAGCTAGCATAAAAACACCTTATTATTGAAATAAGCGAATTAGGGAGCTTATTTAACAAAATAAGAAAGCTTAATGCAAGTTCATTTTACGATCCGCTCTATTTAGAAGCTATTTTATCCAAATTAACTTCGACAAACATCGGTTTAAAGAAAACCTTTACTCAAATTAAAAATTAAATCGCTAATTTTTATTTTGCCGCCAGCGCGTCGCTAAGATATTTAACCATTCTACAAATACAGAAAAAGCAATGGCAAAATAGAGATAAGCCCTTGGGACATGCAAACCAAAACCATCGGCAATTAATACTAAACCTATTAATAATAAAAAACTCAAACCCAAAATCTTTAAATTAGGGTAGGTATTAATAAAATGACGGATCGGTCCACTTGCCCCTATCATCAATGCAATCGCTACAATAATAGCTAAGGCCATCACAATAAACTCTTGCGCCATCCCTACCGCCGTTATCACACTATCTAATGAAAAAATAATATCTAACAACATGATTTGGATAATAACCACTGAAAATCGTGAGTATTGACGCAGCTTACTGGTTTTTTCCTTACTTGCCACACTGACATTGAAATGAAGTTCACTGGTCCCTTTGCTGAGTAAAAATAAGCCGCCCAGGATTAAGATTAAATCGCGCCCTGAAAAGGCATGACCTACCCAGAAAAAAAGGGGCTGGGTAAATCGTGTCATCCAAGCAATCGTCGCGAGTAGAAGCAAACGCGTTAAACACGCCAGGAATAAACCAAATTGGCACGCTAAACGTTGTTCAGATCGAGCAAGCCGATTAGTCACTAAGGAAATAAAAACCAGATTATCAATTCCCAATACGATTTCTAATGCGGTCAAGCTGAGTAAACTGATCCACGCTTGGGGAGAAAAAAATAATTCCAACATAGTAAGCCTTTTAACATCTGCCTTACTATAGACTATAAAGTAAATTAATTATAAAAGTGATCTTATCGCTTTTTCTAGATTTAAGCGCTGATTAGGCTAATCCTGGCAAAAACATTTTGAAATAATATTTTTTAGCCCCGCATAAAAAAGCCCGCTTTCGCGGGCTCAATGTGTTGTTTCGCGTTTAAGCAAATTTAATACTGGCTCGTAATTGGCCTACGGTTGATTTATTACCGGTTCCGTTTGGCGGCTGTATTCGATTACCCGGCGCAGGAGCACTGTAATCTCTGTCTTGAAATATCGCTATGCCAAGATCAAACCATTTGGCAAAATTAACCATGTAATCTGCATAGTAACGTTTCTCAGGCAATATGGTCGGTAACTGCGTTGTCCTTTGATAACCCAGCGCAACCCGTGATTGATGCGCCATTACCGGAAATGTTAAGCCGGCTTCTAAGCCCCACACGGTAGAATTACTACCTAGATTTACAGGCCGATTAGCAGGTGCTAAGAAACCGGATCCTGTATAACCACTTGCAAATACAGGGTTCTTTAAACTGCGCGTCAGGCCTACATAATGGCCATTGGCATCAAAGGGGCCAATAGTTATTTCAGCATTGACATCCCAAGCCGGCACTTTTTGATTAGGCAAGCCCGGTACCGCAGTTCCTTCAATAATTGAATCAAAATAATAAGATGATAAGAAATTTGAATCAGCAATATTGGCAATATAACCCGCATCAATATTAAACTTACCGTTGGAACGATTAAACTGATAACCTAGGTCCACACCGCCGTTTTGTATACGATGCACAGTCCCGCTATCAGATAGCTTAGAATTACCGGCAAAGGTATACAAGGAACCGTAGAGACCATTCGGCATAACAAAGCCTAATTGAGCTACCGGTGCATTGATTTGGGTCATCAATTGAGTCGGATTTTCAGCCACTACAAAACCATACGGTTCGTATTGACCAAAGGGTATATATTCTTTACCCACCCTAAAGTAAAGCGGGGACACCTTAAAGTTACTAATCGTAGCATAGGCGGTATCTATCGTCGTTGTGCTCAGTGGTTGATAGACAAATAACGAATTGGGTCTCGCATAAGTACCGGTAGCGCCCGGAATAGCGATCATTGAGGTATACACCATCGACATCGCCGCTGTCACCCAATTATTGACCCTGGCATCCACAAATAAATTGGCATTATTCAGAAATAAATCACTGGCTCGATTCGCAGTTGCAGCAATCAGCACATTAGGCGGTATTGAAGACGCGCGCACAGGAAGCAACGGATTAAAATTCGGATTAATTCCCCAGAATTTCGGTGGTTGACTCGCTAAATAAGCATCGGTATTCATCCAACCACTGATGTTGATTCGACAAGTCCAACCACACGGCTGATCAAAACCACCGGGTTGATTTTGGTTTAGCACCATGTCTATTTTATTGACTTGATCGCGCATCACATCCAACTGATAGGATGTATCCATCATTGCTTGCGCGGCTAACACAGACCCGCTAAGCCCTAAACCTATTAACGAAGCAACGATTGTTTTGAGTTTCATCCTAATTTATCTCCTTGTAAAACAACTTGGTTTCCATCTATAAACACGATCTGCAAAATAATAATTACCTTCGATTAGACGGAATATCTTTCTTTTATTCGTCTTCTATTAAGCAAATTTAATACTGGCGCGTAATTGGCCCCCAGTTGCTTTAAGGCCGGTACCGCCGCCAAATATAATAGAGCCCCGTGCTGGAAGGTTAGGTGAGGTCTTGGTAACCGCCGCTTCGCCCAAGCTATAGTCTCTATCTTGGAATACTGCGACACCGAGATCAAACCATTTGGCAAAATTAACCATATAATCAGCGTAATAACGATATTTAGGATAAAACGCCACTAAGTGCGTTGCCTCTTGATAGCCAATTGCAACCCGTGATTGATGCGCCATCACCGGGAATGTCCAACCAGCTTCTAAACCCCACACAGTCGCTTTCCCTAAACTAGTAGGATTCCTTAACACAGGGAAACCAGGACTCGAGTTACCACTTAAAAACAGGGGGCTTAATAAACTACGTGTTAGCGCCACATAGTGACCATTGGCATCAAAGGGTCCAAAAGTCACTTCGGCATTTAAATCCCAAGCCGGTGCTTTCTGATTGGGTAAACCTGGGACCGTCGTTCCTTCAAGAACACTGTTGAGATAATAAGCCGATAAGGAATCTGAATCAGCAATATTGGCAATGTAGCCCGCATCAATATTTATCTTACTGTTAAAAAGATTAAGCTCATAACCTAAATCCACCCCGCCGTTTTGTATACGATGCACAGCCCCTCTATCAGATAACTTAGGATTACCGGCAAAGGTATACACTGAACCATAGAAACCGTTCGGTATAACGAAACCTACTTGAGCCACTGGGGCATTGATTTGCGTTATCAATTGGGTTGGATTATCAGCAACTACAAAGCCATACGGATCATATTGACCGAAGGGTACATACTCTTTCCCCACCCTAAAGTAAAATGGCGAAGCCTGAAAATTGCCTATCGTGGCATACGCGGTATCGATAGTCAGTGTATTGCGCGGTTGAAAGAGAACATTAGAATTAGGAGACCCATAAGCGCCTGTAGTCGCTAAATTAGTAAACGAGGTATATACCACTGATATAGCGGCTGTCACCCAATTATTGACCCTGGCATCGACAAATAAATTGGCATTATTCAAAAATAAATCACTGGTTTGATTTTTCACCGGTAAAATGATCGAATTTGGGATCACTGAGCGCGGATTAATAGGTAACCGCGGACTAAAATCGGGATTAACCGTCCAGAAAATGGGGGGACGGCTTGCTAAATAAACATCGGTATTCATCCAACCACTGATGTTGATCCGACAAGTCCAGCCACAGGGCTGATCAAAACCTCCAGGTTGATTTTGCTTTAATACCATACCCACTTTATTGATTTGGTCGCGCATCACATCCATTTGATAGGATGTATCCAACATCATCGCCTGCGCGGTTAATACAGATCCACTAAGCCCGAGTGCTACCAGTGAGGCAACTATCGTTTTGAGTTTCATACTCATCCATCTCCTTAAAAGCTTGTTAACTCAACTTTAGACTCTTTGCGCTCGCTAAATGTCTTTTTATTTATTGCTTACCAAGTTCATCAGTAAACAAGCAAATAAAACACTTAGTCTTACAAAGTTCTATTATCTCTTTAATTTTATGCCTGCAACACACTGATAAAATTGATAAAAAAGCAATATCAGTGAAAATTAAACAACCCTAGCTTAGCTTTGCAAACTCCAAAATGGAAACTCACTCAGCGGCTTATAGATCCATTGTATTTATATTTTATTTTTAAAATTTCAGCTATTTGGAAGGAAGAAACCATGTTTTTCTTTGCTGAAAAAATATTTTCTTAGGATTTAACAGTTATTGCTTTTTATACCTAAGCCCAGCGCCCATGTCAATGACTTCATTTAAAAATACTCAGCCTATCCCTTAGTACATAAATAAAAAACTTAACTTACACTGTCAATTAAAGGAAAATAGAGGTTAAATTCACTAAAATCAAATTTTTGATAGTTTTTTCTGTAGCTCACCGCTCTTGTAAAGCTGTTCAATAATATCACAACCGCCCATCAGTTCACCGTTATAATAAAGTTGCGGGAAGGTCGGCCACTTTGAATAATGCGGTAAATCACGACGAATTTCAGCATTGGCCAATACATTGACATGTGCAAATTTTACTCCGCAGGCTTTTAAAATTTGCACAATTCGAGCTGAAAAACCACAACAAGGCTTATCTGGCGTCCCTTTCATATAGAGAATCAATGGATGCTCTGCTATTTGCTGTTTAATTGTATCGAAGCTATTTTTCTCAATCGTAACCATTTATGTTCCTCATTGAATTTACAGAAAGTCTAATTTAAACACTTGCCTTATCATGGTCTGGATTTTAAACTGGAACAGGCCGCTTTAGCAAATCGATAAAAATAGGACCCTTCCATGAAACACGAACTACCGCCTTTACCTTATGCCTTAGATGCACTTGCGCCCGTCCTTTCTAAGGAAACCTTAGAATATCACTATGGAAAGCATCATAAGGCTTATGTCGATAAGCTCAATGAATTGATTCCGGATACAGAGTTCAAAGATTTACCACTAGTTGAGATCATTAAAAAAGCGCCTATCGGTCCCATTTTTAATAATGCTGCCCAAGTTTGGAACCATACCTTTTACTGGAATTGCATGACGCCCGAAGCGGCTAAAAATAAATTAACCGGACCTTTAGCGGAGGCTATCAATAAGTCGTTTGATTCTGTGGAAAAGTTTAAAGCCGCCTTTGTCAAAGCGGCTATCAGTCAATTCGGTTCAGGGTGGACTTGGCTGGTTAAAGATGCACATGGGTTGAGCATACAAACAACTAGCAATGCCTTAACCCCTATCCGTGATAGTAAATCTTGTCTGTTTACCTGTGACGTTTGGGAGCATGCCTATTATATCGACTATCGCAATGCACGCCCAAAGTATTTAGAAAAATTTTGGGAGCTCGTGAATTGGGACTTTGTCAGTAAAAATCTCCAAGCATAACGAGAAAAATTGATCATGTCGTCTGCCTTGATGCCTATCTACCCGAAACGCTTACCCATCGCTTTTAAACAAGGTTCTGGTGTTTGGCTAACGGATAGGCAAGGAGAAAAATATTTAGACGCCTTGTCTGGGATTGCGGTATGCGGCCTAGGTCATGCACATCCGGCTATCACTGAAACACTCTGTAAACAAGCGGCGCAGTTAATTCATACATCGAATACCTATCTTATTCCTGAACAAGAAATATTAGCCTCGGCTTTAGCCCGTTTATCAGGGATGGAACAAGTTTTTTTTTCCAACTCAGGCGCAGAATCTAATGAGGCCGCCATTAAGATGACGCGTCTTTATGCGCGTAAAAAAGGGATCGAGCAACCGATAATCATCGCCATGGAAAATGCTTTTCATGGGCGAACGATGGCAACCCTTAGTCTCTCTGGCAGCGAACGTTTACAAACTGGATTTGAGCCTTTATTAGCGCAGTTTATTCATATCCCATTCAATGACGTGCTTGCGTTAGAAAAAGCGATAAAACAATACCAAAAAAACATAGTCGCCATCCTACTAGAACCCATTCAAGGCGATGGCGGAATTCAAATCGCGACGCCCAATTTTTTACAGACTATTCGTGATTATTGTGATAAATACGATTGGCTGATGATACTCGATGAAATACAAACCGGTCTTTGCCGTACCGGACCTTGGTTTGCTTACCAAACCTACAACATTTTACCGGATATTGTCACTATTGCTAAAACCTTAGGTAATGGCTTTCCTATCGGCGCTTATTGTTCGCGTGGCAAAGCCAATAATATTTTTCCGATTGGTAAACATGGCTCTACTTTTGCCGGAAGCCCCTTAGCTTGTGCTGTTGCCATCACGGTGATTAATACCTTAGAAAAAGAAAACATATCGGCACGGGTAAAAAAGATCGGTGATTATTTAATGGCAAAATTACATGCCAACCTTGACCAACACCCCCATGTTGTATCGATAAGAGGACAAGGGCTCATGATAGGCATCGAACTCGATCGTGAATGCCGAGATCTGCCTCGAGTAGGATTAAAACATCGCCTACTCTTTAACATTGTTTCCAATCACACCGTTCGTCTTTTACCGGCATTAATTCTACAAGAAAACGAAGCCGACGAAATTTGTCGTCGCTTAGTTAAAACCATCGACACATTTTATCATTTTCCTTTATCGCCATGACAATTTTGAAGAAAAAATTAGATTTTGCTACGCGCAGTATACATGCAGGGCAAATACCCGACCCGAGTACAGGCGCACTCATAACACCTATTTACGCTACATCAACGTATGCGCAAAAAAGCCCCGGCGTACATCAAGGTTTTGAATATTCGAGAACACAAAACCCGACCCGGTTTGCTTATCAACGTTGTATCGCTAATTTGGAAAATGGTCGTGCTGGATTTGCTTTTGCGTCCGGAATGGCGGCTATTAATACCGTGCTTGAGTTATTAATACCTGGCGATCATGTCATTGGTATGGATGATTTATACGGCGGGACAGTTCGTTTATTTGATCAAGTCAAGCAACAATCGGCTGGGCTGCGTTTTTCTTATGTCGATATGACTGATTTAGATAATCTCAGTGCGCATATCCGACCTGAAACTAAATTATTATGGTTAGAATCCCCTAGCAATCCTTTGCTGAAATTAGTCGATATTGAACGACTAGTTAGTATTGCGCGTCAGCACTCATTAATTACTGTACTGGATAACACGTTTGCAACCCCCTGGATACAACAACCTTTAACCATGGGCTGTGATCTCGTTGTACATTCTGCGACTAAATACTTAAATGGTCATTCTGATATGGTGGGAGGCATTGTAGTTGTAGGTGATGATCAAGAGCTCATTGATAAAATGACTTATCTACAAAATGCGACCGGCGCGATACAAGGACCTTTTGATAGTTTTCTTGCCTTACGTGGTTTGCATACCTTAGCATTACGTATGGAAAGACATTGCCAAAATGCATTAGGTATTGCACAATTTTTGCAAAATCATCCCCAAGTTGAAACGGTCTTTTATCCGGGGCTCGCGAGTCATCCTCAGTATGAACTCGCTAAAAAACAAATGCATCGTGGCTTTGGTGGTATTGTTAGTTTTGTGTTAAAAGGTGATTTAGAACAGGCGCGCCATTTTCTATCGCGTTGCCAACTATTTACCTTGGCAGAAAGCCTAGGTTGCGTAGAAAGTCTCGTTGACCATCCCGCTATGATGACCCATGCTGCTTTGCCTGTGGAAACGCGAGCAAGACTAGGAATTAGTGATAGCCTGATTCGCTTATCCGTGGGAATAGAAGCGATAGAAGATCTCATTGATGACTTAAGCCAAGCATTGGCATCCTAGAATAAATATATTTTATTTTAATAATTAGCTGTTATGAAAAAAGCAATTGCTCTCATTTCCGGCGGATTAGATTCAATGCTCGCCGCTCGCACTATCCAAGCACAGGGCATACACGTGGAAGGTATTAATTTCTATACCGGATTTTGTATCGAAGCCCATACACACGCCATTCGTAATCGCGAACCTACAAAATTAAAACGCCATAATGCTTTATGGGTGGCTGAACAACTCGGGATCAAATTACATATTATCGATATAATCCAAGAATATAAAAGTATCGTTTTGAATCCTAAACATGGTTATGGCGCTCATCTGAATCCCTGTCTTGATTGTAAAATTTTCATGGTGCATAAAGCCAAACAATGGATGGACGAACATCAATTTGATTTTATCATTACCGGCGAAGTGATTGGCCAACGTCCCAAATCCCAATTAAAAAGAAATATGCCCTTAGTCGCTCTCGAGTCCAAAACGGAAGATATCTTATTACGCCCGCTTTGCGCGAAATTGTTAGCCCCCACACTCGCTGAGCGCAAAGTATGGGTCGATCGTGAAAAACTTCATACTTTCTCAGGCCGTAGTCGTAACCCACAATTTGATTTAGCTAAACAATTTAATCTTAAGGACTACGCGCAGCCTGCTAGAGGTTGCTGTTTTTTAACCAATGCGCACTACAGCAAAAAACTAAAAGATCTTTGGAAACACCGTGGCAAACGAGACTATGAATTTGATGATATTGTCTTGCTCAAGGTGGGCCGACATAAGCGGACTGCATTAAATATCTAGAAAAAATATTAAATATAATTTATTGTTGAGTATTATTTTTTAACACCTTAAAGCGGATGATAAAACTTAAACTTAACGAAGAAGAAAAGGCAGCATTAAATC
>NMOS02000013.1 GCA_002290645.2 Candidatus Aquirickettsiella gammari | reverse complement strand
GATTTAATGCTGCCTTTTCTTCTTCGTTAAGTTTAAGTTTTATCATCCGCTTTAAGGTGTTAAAAAATAATACTCAACAATAAATTATATTTAATATTTTTTCTAGATATTTAATGCAGTCCGCTTACTTATTTTACATTTACGGGATAAATCTAAAAACTTATCTCTCTCGGCTTTCAGCACGGCTAATTCTTCTAATTTATCCTTTAAGTAAGTCGAAAATGTAGGAAATCTTTCAACAAAATCTGCTCGATTAAAGCTACGCTTAAAGCCTTTAAATTCTTTCTCCGTCATCGTGGCGACTAATTCATCGGCATCTTTTACATAAAACGCATAAATCGAAAAGCGACTTCCAGGATTTCTTTCCTCCATCATCGCCTTAACTTCAGCCAAATACCTATCCCAAAATTTAGATAAATAAGTCCCTTCATGGATATAATCAGGCTTCGTTGTATTTATATTTTCTAATAAAATAACAGACACTAACTGCTTTGCTGCGGCTGTAGCATTATGAGTAACCGCATAACACAGTGGAGTTTTTCCCTTTTTATCTATCACATCAATCTTAGCGGCATTTTCTATCAGCAGCTCTGTAAGCTCTTCTGCAACGTCTGGGCAAAGAGACATTCCAGCATAGGGGGGTATTACCGCATAATGTAATGGTATTCTACCCTTTTTATCCGGATAATTAATGTCCGCCTTATTCCCATCCAACAACAATGCTGTTACTTCTATCTGCCCCAATATAACGGCATGATGTAGCGGGGTTTTGCCTTCTTTATCCGCCACATTAATGTTAGCGTTCCCCTTTATAAGCCTTGTTATTATTTCTTTCAAACCCGATATTACCGCATAATGGAGTGGCGTACTCCCCTGCCTATCCGCCACATTAAGTTCAGCCTTATCTTCTATAAGCTGCTGTACAATTTCCTTAAAATTTAGTTCATCTAGAGAACTAAACCTAACAACGTGATGTAGCGCTGTTCTGCCTTCCTCATCAACAGCATTTAAATCCGCTTTTACTTTTAAAAATTCAACAATTTCCAGTCCAGTGGCTCCTTTTTTAATCAAATTCAGTAGCCTCCTAGCCAGATTTAGCTGATCTGTCTTCTCCCCAATTACACGTCCACTCAATCGCTTAGGGATGGCTCCTGTTCTTCTATTATCTTTCATAAGATAGATCTTGATTAAAATTATCTTTTTATAGTATCATTAAAAAATATCAAAAAATCAATGCGTGCATTATTACCAATAAGATCTAAAAAATTATTCTAGCATTGATAATTTTTTAATTTTAACCACCCAGAAAAAAAGAAATCCCAAACCTAAAAGACTTAACAGCCCTAAATAATTGGCATATGCCAGCCAATTGGCCGGCATGATAGCAAATAGGCGCGGATTTCCGCTAATCGACAGCGGAATAGCCACTAAGACATCCATCAAAGCAGCTCCCGCGACTAAACCACAACTGAGTAGTACCGCGTAGTGTTGCTGAAAATCGGGCGCTTTCTGATCATTTTGAGTATATAAGCGCCGCCGTAGAAACAATTTAACCGCAACAGCAAATAAACTGCCGATAAATAAAGGTGTAGAAGAACTTAAGGGTAAATAAATGCCCATACCCACCCCTAATAAAGAAATATTAATCCAGCCTAAGGCGTTCAATAAAATTAAAACGACCATCACAATCGCACCAATACCCATCATGCCCCAAGGCAGATTGTGATTAAATACGCCTTGTGTTAAACCTGCCATCATAGCCGCCGGTGGCGCCGATAAGCTTAACTTAGGATCCATGCCACTATGGGGAAGTACCGTAGTAAGTCCATAAACATTAAACAATAATTGCATGACATAAGGAATCACGAAAGCGGCCACCACAACCCCGAGTATTAACATCAGCTGTTGCTGCCAAGGTGCCGCGCCAATAAGATGACCTACTTTTAGATCTTGGATATTATCATTGGCAATGCAGGCGCTGCCTGCCACAACCGCAGCCACCATAATAGATACGGCCGCCGCGTTCGCTAATTGTGTCGTTAATAATTCCCCGCCTTTTAAAAAAAGCAATCCGCGCAAGATCAGCGCCATTAATAATAAAGCAGCAATGATAATGGCTGACCCGGGACTGGCCGTAACGCCCACTAAACCGGAAAAATAACCACAGATGGCTGCAAATGCAAAACCTATCACCAACACATACAAAACAGCCGCTAGGATAAAAAATTGCGGGGCGTGAAATAAATTTTGCAGGGGTAATAGATAGGTGAATAAAAAGTAAACGCTCACAATAAGCACTAATAAAGCGGACAGCAAATAGCGTCGTGGTAAATCTTGTTCGCTGGCTAATACGGTTGTCTTTACCGAAACAGGATGTAGCAATCCTTGTAGCGAGATACGTAAACTTTGATAAAAAGGTTTTAATAAATTAAGCAAGGTCCATAGTCCGGCGCTTAGCATGGCACCTAAACCGATATAATGAATATCGCTTCCATACACCGCTAAACCTTTTTCTAAATCAAATGTTGAAGGGGGTAATGCAGCAAAAAAACTCAATAGCGGTAAAGAGATTCCCCAGGCGATGATGGCGCCTAAAAACAAGCTCAAACCCACATTAAAACCAATCAAATAACCCACGCCTATCAATGCGGGCGAAAAACCCAATCCAAAACCGAGTAGGTTGGACTGCCCTAGCACCCACCATTTTTCAACCGCGCTAGCCATTATTTTTAAACCGGACTGGGCAAACTCTAATAGTGCACCTATGCCCGTACCAATAAGCATCTCGCCGATATGAAATATCTTTTTTTTACCGAGTTGTAATACCTCGGCTATTGCCTTGGCTTCTGGGAAATAGAGTTGTGGTGTTTTGATTAGAATTTTGCGCAATGGAATAGAAAACAAAATACCCAATAAACCACCTAATAAAGCAATCGCCACATTTTCTAAATAAGGAAAATGATGCCAATAGCCAATGATGATTAACGCCGGCACGGTAAATACGATACCTCCGGCAACGGCTTCGCCTGCTGATGCGGCAGTCTGGATAAGATTGGTTTCAAAAATATTTCGGCTGTTAAAAAGACGCAGTATCGCCATCGCCAATATGGCTGCCGGAATGGATGCAGCCGGCAATATACCTACTTTTAACGCTAAATAAGTACTAGAGGCCGCCAAAATAATCGCTAAAAAAATAGATAATAAGATTACCCTTAGCGTAATAACAGCGGATTGTTCGCTATCCACAAGCTGCATAAACTACTCAGTTTTTAAATAAAATCTTCGCACATATAATTTTTTAAAGCCGCTGGAATACGTATTCTTCCATCGGCTGTTTGATAATTTTCCATAATCGCCACTAAGGTACGGCCAACCGCTAAACCGGAACCATTGAGCGTATGAATTAGCTCATTTTTATGGGTTTTAGGGTTACGCCAACGTGCAGATAAGCGACGTGCTTGAAAATCCTCAAAATTACTACACGATGAAATCTCTCGATAGGTATTTTGACTGGGCAACCAGACCTCTAGATCATAGGTTTTAGCCGCACTAAAACCCAAATCGCCGCTACATAAGGAGACAACTCGGTAAGGTAATTCGAGTTCTTGTAAAATGACTTCCACCTCCTGCGTCAATTCTTCTAAAGCTTGATAGGAGTTTTCAGGTTCTACAAAGCGGATCAGCTCCACTTTTTCAAACTGATGCTGACGTATCATGCCGCGGGTATCTTTACCATAGGAACCGGCTTCACTGCGAAAACAAGGGGTGTGACTGACGTATTTTTTAGGTAAATCATTGGCGGCAAAAATAATATCTCGAGCCAGATTAGTCACCGAGACTTCAGCGGTCGGGATCAAATAAAACCCTTGCTCACCCTTCAGTGCAAACAATTCTTCGGCTAATTTAGGCAGCTGGCCTGTGCCTAACAAACTTTCACTATTAGCAATATAGGGAACATAAACTTCTTGATAAGCGTGCTCTTTAGTGTGCACATCACACATAAATTGGATCAAAACGCGCTGTAATTTCGCCAATTTATCGTACAACACCACAAACCGTGAGCCTGAAATCTTTGTAGCACTGGCAAAATCCATTAAACCATTTTCTTCACCTAAGCTAACATGGTCTTTGGGGATAAAATCAAAAGTCGGAATATCACCCCAGGTACGTAACACCTTATTCTGCGTTTCATTTTCGCCAATGGGTACTGAAGAATGAGGAAGATTAGGAATGGTAAGATAAATGGCATCTAATTGTTTTTGTAAATCCTTGAGTTCGCGCTCACAAAGCTCACGTTGGGTTTTTATGCCAGCGACTTCTTCAATCAGTGTCGTCACACACTCACCTTTTGCTTTGGCACTGCCTATCGATTTAGCATGGCGATTACTGGTATTTTGTAAAGCTTCGGTTTGGATTTGTAGTTCTTTTCGACGTGCTTCCAAACGCGTTATCAAACTAACATCGAGCTGATAAGCACGGGTTGCTAGTTGTTTTGCAATCGCTTTGATTTGAATATCGTTACGTAAATATTTGGGATCTAACATATAATGCCTAGGTTGCTCTTTTTTAAAACGGTTCGCTAAAAAGTAATTATGACGGCAAAAATCATCAATGGCAAAGCGATTGCTCAACAAATTCGTAATGATTTGAAACGCAAGCTGGCGTATCGAACTAAGCAGGGGTTTAGCACCCCTGGTTTGGCAGTTATTCTAGTCGGCGAAGATGCCGCTTCCCAGATCTATGTACGCAATAAACGTGATGCCTGCTGTGATATCGGAATGAACTCGATGGCCTATGATCTCCCTTTGCATAGCTCTGAACACGCATTACTAACACTCGTACAAAAACTCAATGCTGATCCAACGGTTCACGGAATTTTAATTCAACTTCCACTGCCAAAAACGATTAATACCGCTACTATTTTAGCGCATATTAATCCCAAAAAAGATGTGGATGGTTTTCATCCGATTAACTTAGGTCTATTAGCTCAAGGTCGCCCTTACTTACGTCCTTGTACACCTTATGGCGTAATGCGTTTGCTTGAATATGAAAAAATTCCTTTAAAAGGTCTCAATGCCGTTATTGTAGGTGCCTCTAATATTGTCGGTAAACCGATGGCTTTAGAACTTCTCAATGCGGGATGTACCATCACTGTTTGTCACAGTGCAACACGCAATTTAAAACAAGCAATTCAACAAGGGGATTTATTAGTCAGTGCTATCGGTAAAGCCGATATTATTCAAAGTCCATGGATAAAGCCAGGCGCCATCGTCATCGATATTGGCATTACCCGTTCGCTGAGTGGTAAATTACACGGCGATATCGCTTTCGAAAGTGCCCAATTAGTAGCCAGTTATATAACCCCCGTTCCTGGAGGGGTTGGCCCTATGACCGTCGCTATGCTGCTCGAAAATACCTTATTTGCTGCCGAAAACTACGATCATTAAATGATATCAATGCAAATATTTTTCCGTTAAATAGCTAAAAAGTGTCAGTATTGACATCGCTTCTCCTCCTTCGGGTCTACCCGGCCGGCTGCTGACATTGTAGGCATTAAAATCAATATGTAACCAAGTAGTATCTGGTTGGATAAAGTTACGTAAAAATAATGCCGCGGTAATCGCGCCGGCAAAAGCCGAAGATCCACAATTATTTAAATGAGCAAATTTACTTTCCAATAACTTTTGGTAAGGGTTATAGAGTGGTAAACGCCACATAGGATCTTGTTCTGTTTGGCTATGTCGAATTAAATCGCCGGCTAAGGCTTCTTGATCGGTAAAAAAAGCGCTTATTTCGGTTCCTAGCGCCGCTCTTGCCGCACCGGTCAGCGTGGCAAAATCAATCAACAACTCAGGTTTCTCACTATCCGCTTCGCTCAATGCATCCGCTAAAATAAGACGCCCTTCTGCATCGGTATTACCAATTTCGATACTTAAACCCTGTCGTGTTTTAATAATGTCGCCGGGTTTATAGGCATTTCCTGCAATAAGATTTTCAACCGCCGGAATCAATAAGCGCAAACGTAGCGGTAATTTAAACGACATGATCATCTCGGCTAAACCGATGGCATTCGCCGCTCCCCCCATATCCTTTTTCATCAATAGCATATTAGCGGCTGACTTTAAATCTAATCCTCCTGAATCAAAACAAACCCCTTTGCCAACCAAGGTAAGCTTTGGCGCTTTTGGATCACCCCATCTTAAATCGACTAAGCGAGGGGCACGACAACTGGCTTTGCCCACGGTATAAATAGCGGGATAATTAGCTTTCAGCAAGGCATCGCCGACAATTTGCGTCACAGTGGCATTAAATTTTTCGCCGAGCTGAAATACATTTTCAACTAATTCGGCAGGACCCATATCGTTTGTCGGTGTGTTGATCAAATCGCGGACCCGATAAATCGCCTTGACTTTAGCCATTAATAAAGTCGTCTGTTTTTCGGATGTTACTAACAGTTGTGCTAAAGGTCTTGTCGATGCTTTATAAAGTGTAAATTCATACGCACCTAAACCCCACGCTAAGCCAAATCGACACTGTAATTCTTCGTCGCAGAACCCCTCAATATGATAATGTCCTTCGGGTAATACACTGGGAAGCAAACCAAATGACCAAAAATCTAAGGCATCATGACGTAGCAACAAAACCTGTTGCAGTTGCCCTTCTTCTCCGGGCAGTAAGAGATAATTTCCTGGCTTTACCGTAAAATTAATCGCCTGTATCCATTGTTGCGCCATTTGGCTCTGTTGCTTTAACCAGGAGGGCCATTGTGCCGGTAAAATCGACGTAATAGGAATTGAACGAGAAGATTGACGAATAAAGCAATTAAGCACTTAAAACCTCCCGCGCAGAAACGTACGGCTTATCAAACACACTCGCTACCGCTTGGTGTGTGATGTGTCCTCGAGAGATATTGAGTCCATTGCGCAAATGGACATCTTCCGCAAGCGCTCTATCAATCCCTTTATTAGCTAAGGCTAAAATATAAGGCAGCGTAGCCTGTGTCAACGCAAAGGTAGAGGTACGAGGAACCGCTCCTGGCATATTACTCACACAATAATGGACGATATCATCGACTAGGTAAGTAGGATGGGTATGTGTGGTGGGACGACTGGTGGCAAAACAACCTCCTTGGTCGATAGCAACATCGACAACCACCGAACCCGAACGCATTTTTCTGAGCAAATCACGCGTCAGGATTTTCGGTGCCTCAGCACCGGGAACCAACACCGCACCGACCAAGATATCCGTAAGCGGTATGTATTTTTCCAGCGCATCTTGTGTCGAAAAAATAGTATTCAACTTACTACCAAATTGCCGATCTAATTCCTTTAGCCGCGCAATTGATTTATCGAGCACGGTCACTTGCGCTTCTAATCCTAAGGCCATACGAATCGCGTTGCTACCCACAACTCCTCCTCCGACAACAAGCACGCTGGCGGCGGCAACACCCGGAACACCGGATAATAAAATACCGCGCCCACCTTGTGCTTTCTCTAAACAATGTGCACCCGCTTGTATGGCCATACGACCGGCCACTTCACTCATCGGCGCTAACAGGGGCAAGCCGCCCTGCGCGTCTGTCACCGTTTCATAAGCGATAGCCGTACAATGTGAAGCCAATAAAAGTTCGGTCTGTTGTTTATCCGCGGCTAAATGTAAAAAAGTAAATAAGGTTTTTCCGGCACGCAAATACCCACATTCCTCGACTTGGGGTTCTTTCACTTTAAGGATTAAATCACCTTGGTCAAACACTTCTTTCGCCGTATTTAGTATCGTCGCACCTGCCTGTTGATAATCGCTATCTGAAATATCAATACCACTCCCCGCCTTGGTTTCAATAAATACTTGATGGCCATACTTTGTCAATTCACGGACAATAGAGGGAACAATAGCCACTCGATATTCATTGTTCTTGATTTCTTTAGGGATCCCAATATGCATATTAACTCCAAATGAATGAGGCTGTTAGAGCAGATCTTGTCGCTTCTTTACTAAGCGTTCTTTTTCAAGCGCAGCTATTTATCGACTCAATTTACGCCTAGCAAAGACACTACTCGCAGCGCGTAAAAAAATATAGCTGTTTTTTAAGTTTTTAAGGTCGCCTTATTATAATGCGTCTTCAAATCAGTCGCTAGGATTACTCGATAATCTATTCCGTTTTTTTCTTATTGACTTGGTTGAGTTGGATTTGTTTAGTTTAAGCCGGTGTTAAGGCTTATATTAATTTTAATTTTTTGTTATATAAAGATAATAAATTGTGACTTGACTATCAAAGATGTTATAGGCAAAGTAGAATATGAAAAAATACGCACTACTGAGAATAAATCGCGGTTTTCTACCCAAGCGAAAACCGGCGGGGTCGTTTCGTCGTATAGCTCCGAATTAGAATCAGATGATACCTCGTCACTTATTGCAGAAGAACCCGACACTACTCACCATAATAGGGTTTCCACAAGCAGTCATTTATTTTCAGCTTCTGGTAGCGCAGGAAGCTCTGCTGAAGGTAGTTACTCTGTTGAATCAAGCGATGCGATCAGTGAAAATTCAGGAGTAAGTAATAAACATGTGCGCAAAAGAAGATGCTAAACGTTTCTTGTGAAACTTTAGATTAAAGATTGACTCAAAATAATAAAAGGGGATCGATTATGTCGTATTTAAAATCAGTTATAGAAGATCTTGGTTTTGAATCGGAACAGGAAATTAGTGCTTTTAAAAAATTATTGAAATTAACCGGGCTGAATGAAATTGAAGACGACGAAAAAGGCTTTAAAAGTAAGTCAGCTGCCTTAACGCATTTGGTAGAGCTAACCCAAGGGACGGAAGATAAACCTGCTTGGCTAAGGCGGACAGGTCAAGAACGTTGGGATCACAATGATAATAGGTCTATACAAGTAAATAAAAAAGAATTTGATTCTTTATTTAGCCAACTTGGATTATCTAAAGAAAAAAAACCAAGTCAGCGAGATTATGCTGTGGTTTTATTATTCGGCGCCAAACAAGCCTGTGTTGAAGGACGATTAAATTATTTGCAATCCCTTTTGGATAATAATGAATTAAAGATTGAACAATTAGTATTGCTCGGTGGAAAACGTCGATTAATGGAAGATGAAATTATCGATCTTTCAGGAGAAAAAGAACGCACCGAGCTTGAGATGATGAAAGCACTCGTCGATGCGCGTGTCAAAAATAAGCAATTGGATAAAAATATAAAAATAATGCCTATCGATACGCCTATGAAACCAGATGGAACAAGACCCAACACCGCTGATACGATTGAAAAATGGCTAGAAATCTGTAAAAGACCTTCCAACATATCTGTATTAGCGATTTCAAGTCAACCGCATATTTGCTACCAAGATGCGGTATTAAAGGATGTATTAGACAAAAATAATTTATTAGATTCCATTAAGGTAGAGACTATAGGTGGCGCAATGAGCGAAAATGAGAAAATAGTAACGGTATTAGATGCACTCGCACGCTGTATTTACTCAAGCAGGGATCGACTAGAAAAATTATTCGCGCCACAAGAACAGCTTTTACGCCTTAACGGCTGTTTACTTTAGCCTTACCTCTCTAGAAATGAGGCCCTTAGGGAGGCCGGTGCTGTTGTTAAAAAACATTGGCGACATAAGCAAGAGGCACTGTGTTTAGCCATCGTTAATGTTATTGAGCATTAAGTGATATAAATGCTTTTTTTCTTCAGTCGTTAAACCCGATTGTTTTCCTTGTTGCAATAATTTATCGATGTGTCCTTGCGCCGCTGCTTTTTTTAAATGTTTAAGTATATCGTGAAATTCGGCTTGTGCACCGGAGGCAGGAATCGCTAAGGGATAATTGATTAATTGTTGGATAATTTTAGTGTAGACCTCATCCTCGCGCCAATATTCTAGTAACATAGCGCTACTTAACTCGGGGTTTTGTTTGAGCAAAAAAAATAATTTAAGCAACAATTCACTACCGGGTAATTCTAATCGAGTCAAGGTATTGCATTGCTTTTCAGAGAGTGATTTAACAATTTGTGGAAACTGCGCTAACAAGGCAATCGCTAAACGCATCGGCGAGTAGCGCATTGAAACACGCGGCTTTTTTAATTTTTTTTGCATCGTTTTGACCGAATTATTTTTATTATTTAACGTGACTTGTCTTAATGTCGCGACATCCATATTGACTAAAGCGGCCAGCTGTTCAAATAATTTATGCTGCATAATGCCCGCCGCAACTTTTTCAATCAATGGGATGGCTAATTTCGCTAATCGCGCCTTACCTTCTAACTGACTTAAATCAACCTCTACTAATAAATGGGCAAATAAAAACTCGGCTAAAGATTGCGCCTTGTGCAGATAAGTTATAAACCCATCCCGACCTTGTTTTTGAATAACAGAATCCGGATCTTCGCCATCGGGTAATAATAAAAAACGTAATACATAACCATCTTCTAATAAATCTAAACTCTGTTCGAGAACACGCCAGGCGGCCTTTTTACCGGCGATATCACCATCAAAACAAAAAATTATTTCCTGTGTGCTACTCATTAAGCGAACGATTTGATCGCGACTAGTCGCTGTGCCTAAAGTCGCTACGGCATAGGGAAGCTCGGCTTGAAACAGCGCTAAAACATCCATATAACCCTCAACAACAATAATACGATCGGGTTGACGATTGACTTGGCAGGTTTCATAGAGACCGTAAAGCTCTTTGCCTTTATGAAAAAGAGTTGTTTCGGGTGAATTTAAATATTTGGGTTCTTGTTGCGTTAAAACACGCCCTCCAAACCCTATAACGCGCCCTCTTCTATCACGGATAGGAAAAAGTATTCGGTCACGAAAACGATCATAAAAACCTTGGCGATCCGACTTTTCCACCAATAAACCGCTTGCTAATAAATCTTCGCTATTTTTAAATTTCTTAAGTAAGGTATCCCAAGCAGCCGGCGCATAACCTAAATGAAATCTTTTAGCGATTTCACCCGAAATACCACGCCGTTTAAGATAATCAATCGCACTGGCATCATCGCGTAATTTTTTCTCATAAAACTGCGCTACTTCTTCTAACACACTATAAAGACTGGATGAAACCTTATAGAATTCTTGCTGCTGTGCATTTTGTGGCACGGCAATACCATATTGTTCGGCGAGTTGATTGACGGCTTCTAGAAAATTTAGCTGTTCATATTCCATTAAAAAACTCAGTACATTGCCACCGGCCGCACAACCAAAACAATAATAAAATTGCTTTTCTGGCGTAACCGTAAAGGAAGGTGTTTTTTCAGTATGGAAAGGACAACAAGCCAGGTAGTTTTTTCCTTTTTTTCGCAAAGGAACACGCGCATCAATCACCTGAACAATATCAGAACGCGCTAAGAGCTCATTAATAAATTCTGGCGGGATAGGCGCTATAGACATAAATTCCTGCTACTAAGCACTGTCTACTTAGAGGTTATGTTCAAAATAGGATTAGAAAAGCCACTTTTGCTTAAAATAACACTTAATAAGGATATAAGGTTTTGTCTAGGGAAGATTAAAACAGTGCTTTGATTTAAGTCAAACGTTCTTTAAGCTTTTTACTTAGCAGCGCCATATCAGCACGGCCTTGTAATTTTTCTTTCATTTCTGCCATGACCTTTCCCATATCTTTAACCGAAGTGGCGCCTAATTGGGCGATAACCTCCGATAACAAACCATCGATGTCACTCTCACTGAATGGTGGAGGCAAGTAGCTTTGGATAATCCCTTCTTCTAAGCGTTCTTGCGCGACTAAATCATCGCGCTTAGCCTGGCTATATTGCGTAATAGAATCACGACGTTGTTTGAGCATTTTGTTCAGTATCTGGGAGATACGCGTATCATCGACCTCAATACGCTCGTCGACTTCAACCTGCTTAATCGCGGCTAAAATAAGCCGCACGACACCTAAACGTTGTTTATCCTGTGCGCGAAGGGCCGCCTTCATGTCTTCTTGAATACGCTGCTTGAGAACGACAACTGCCATGATGATTAATGCTTACGCTTCATTTTAGCCATGAAAACAGGGTTATCCCGCATCAAACGCTTACGGCAACGCTTCACAGCCGCTGCAAACCGGCGCTTGCGTGCTTCGGTGGGTTTCTCGTAACATTCGCGACGACGTACTTCAGCGAATATACCTGATTTTTCACAGGCGCGCTTATAGCGGCGTATAGCCGACTCGAGTGTTTCGCTGGTTTTAAGTATTACGCCGGGCATGTAGTACACTTCCTTAATTAAAGTTAAAATAGGCCTCAATTCTAACCAGCAATCCACCAAAATGCAAAGTTTCTATGCAAAACAATCCCACTTTAAAGCAAAAGCCATCCATTGTGTCTTAGGTATTGAGACTTCTTGCGATGAAACCGGTATCGCGCTCTATAGTGCTAAAAAAGGCTTATTAGCGCACTCCCTCTACAGCCAGATAGAACTACATAATCAGTATGGTGGGGTTGTGCCCGAATTGGCCTCGCGCGACCATATCCTTAAAATAACCCCTTTACTGCAAAAAACCTTATCTTCCGCCAAACTGACACTCGCTGCCATTGATGGAATAGCCTATTGTGCCGGCCCTGGTTTGGCCGGTGCCTTACTGGTAGGAGCAGCTTTTGGGCGTAGCTTAGGTTGGGCACTCGGCGTCCCTACACTCGGGGTACATCACATGGAGGCTCATTTATTAGCGCCTATGTTGGAAAAAAATCCCCCTGAATTTCCTTTTATTGCCTTATTAGTGTCAGGTGGCCACACCCTACTCGCCCAAGTAGCTGGCATTGGAGATTATAAAATTCTAGGGAGCAGTCTAGATGACGCAGCGGGTGAGGCCTTTGATAAAACCGCTAAATTGTTAGGTTTAAATTATCCGGGAGGCCCTGCTATCGAAAAATTAGCTGAAAAGGGCCGTGCTAAACAGTACTGCTTTCCGCGCCCTATGCTGAATAGACCTAACTGTCATTTTAGCTTTAGTGGTTTAAAAACATTTGTAAATAGTACCTTAAAATCCAGTGATAAATCGCAACAAACCAAAGCAGATATTGCCTACGAGTTTCAGGCCGCCGTCGTCGAGACCTTAGTTAGTAAGACTAAACGCGCCTTAAACCAAACTGGCCTAAAGCGTTTAGTCATAGCCGGTGGGGTAGCGGCAAATACCTGGCTCAGAAAAGAATTAGCTATCATGGCGCTAAAACAAGAGATTAGCCTTTATTATCCACGTCCTAGTTTTTGTACGGATAATGGCGCCATGATTGCTTATCTCGGCTACCGACGCTTGAATTTAGGTCAAAGTGATCAACTCGGTATAAAAACCGTGGCGCGTTATCCTTTGGACCAACTCGATTAAAAAGACAATACTAAAGCGAAGCGGGGAAAGATTGAGAGCGCAACGGTTCTTCATCGCTCCCATCCAGCTCCCGCTCATTGGCAGAAGTAGAATCCACGCGACTGCCCGCAGCGGATACAAAACATAAAGAGGACGAACGACTATGACTGCTCTTACTGCTGATAAAACTACTCGATCGTGAATGTTGTGGTAGCTCTAGGTGCTTAATAAACGGTTTACTTTCGGCATCACTATCTACAGTAGTTTTATCACTTATTTGATCTTGATCGTTTAAGCTACCGCTATCTGATACTTCTGATACAAAAGAAGCTTCTCCAGGGCTAGTGCTTTGTCTATATTGCACTGATTCTTCATTGAGTTCAAACGACCCATCATGCGTCGTATTGGCACTCGTTTGTTGTGTCACATTGACATCAAGCTGCAATTCGCCTGCTGTACGCCATACACTGGCATCCACCATGGCTTCTCCATGAGATGCGTTTCCTACCTCGTCTGTTACCTGGGCTCCTCGGCTGTACACTTGGCCTTGTCTTCTCATTTGAAAAAAAGAAAATCTGGATTTTGGATAAGTTGGAAAAAATACAAAAGAAGACTCAATTAATTGTTCTAAGCCTTCTCTTTCACCATTAAGGTGGGCACAAAATAAAAGTATTTTTCTTAATCTACTTTTATTAGGCGCATCAAAGCTAAATATTAAGCCTGATTCTCTTAATCTTGTAAAAATATGACCCATATTCACGTTATCAGGAAATTCTTTATTTTTATCCATCGCTAAAACCTTATTCACCGGATCTTTATAATTTCGGTTCCAAGCGCCCGAAAAAATTCTTCTAATCATTCCAAGCAGTCCTTCGCCTTTAACATAATCTTTTAATAAGACAACACACGTTTTTACCGGATTTTCATCATAAAACCGAATCAGTGCCGGAAAATTTTCATCTTCTAAATCAAAACAACGACCAGGAATAGTGTCTGTTGATTCAAGCCATGTATCCAAGCCTTTTTTTTCAAATACGGTTAAATTACCTTTTTGTAATTTATAGGCGAGTAAAAAAATAATTTCTTGAGTCAGAAAAGAGACATCGATGTGACTCTCTTTAAATGAATTAATAATTTTATTAATCGTAAAATACTGATTACTTGCTGTATTCTCCCCTTGCAACTTTCGCTGTCTTAAAACTTCGCCTAAATTAGTTTTTTCTTGCTTGTTTTGGAATAGATCGCAACAGATCAATTTAATAATAGTTAATTTAAGTAAAGATTTTTCCAGTTCAACTTCTTTGACAATTTTTTCACTTCCTTGGCTCAAAATCTCATCATCGATAGCGTAAAAAAGCGCTGTCATTTTATCCAATATCGTCAAGTCAATCTTTTCAGCAATCGCTTTTGCTGCTGGAAAACGTCTTTCATCTAAAAAAAAGGAAGCCTCTTTTATTTCCCCACGAACATTAATTTGACAGTCTGGGTTAGTTTTATCAATCCATTTAGAAGATTTATTAGGAATGACCACTTTTGTCTCGCCCAGATCGAGCCCTAATTGTTTCAGAACAAAAAGCGATACCGCTATGTTGTCAGGATGCGCTGTAAACGAAGCGTTATGAACGGAAATATATTTTATTCTTTCTTCTAGCTTTTCGTAAGTGACTTCGACTCCTTCTACAGTCACTTTTTTATCCAGCTGCATACACCCAACCGCCTTTAGCAAGGTTCCGTAGGTCTGCATGAGCTGTTTTTCCTGTCTTTCTTTTCCAGAGATGAAAAAAATTTCATTATCATAAGTGATCACGAAATCAATCAAACTGCCAACTTTGCTAGAAAAATTATAATAGGGCGCCATTGTCGCCCTGTCTTCCTCTTCTAAACTTACATTTAATCCTTGGGCATGTGCTTGCGATGCTTCAGTTTTTTCACCTGCATAAATCAGCCTATTTCCGTTTCTAAGCGCGTGCTGTGTTGATAAAAATTTAATGGCATTTTTTTCACTTCCTGTTACTTGAATATCCGTCGAAATCGACGCCGCTGCAAATATCAATGGCGTAGCTGAAGTCGTTGCTTCTGACCTTAGGTTTTCCTTGGGCGGATTTAAAAAAATTTCTAACTCGGTTCTTATAGGATCATCAAACATCCGCGGCCCATCAATCTTTTTAACCTTAATACGCATAGAAATAAACTCCATTTTATTAGTAAAAATAAATATAAAGGGAAGTATTTTTATTGAAAAATTCCTTCCCTGAAAATTATAAGCCTCAGCTTTTTAAACATAACACAAAAATTAACGCGTAAAAAGCTTCGACTAAAAACTATTAATTTATTAATTTTTTTCACTGATCTCAGATATTTAATTTAGGTTCTTTGCCTAATAATAAACGTCGAATATTTAAGGTGTGGCGTGCTATTAATAAAATAGTCATTAAAAAAATAGGCAAATAAATCGGTAATGGATATTCATAAAACACGTAAAGAAACGTCAATGCAGAAGCGCTGATAGAGGCTACGGATATATAACGAAACAAAAATAATATCACGCACCAACTTAATAAACCTATCAAGCCAATCGGCCACGCTAAAGCTAACAATCCACCTAATGCCGTAGCGACCCCTTTTCCGCCGCGAAAACCAAAAAAAATAGGAAATAAATGGCCTATAAAGACAAAAAAAGCGACCCATGGCAAAAATACGAAAGGCAAACCGAAAAATTTAGCTAACATAACCGGAATCCAGCCTTTCAGCATATCCCCTAGCAACACGATACCTGCTAATCGCTTACCACCTATTCTGAGTACATTACTAGCACCAGGATTACCTGAGCCTTGTGTACGTGGATCGGGTAATCTGGCTAATTTGCACACAATAATCGCACTGGATAAAGAACCGAGCAGATAAGCAAATAACATAAAAATTAATGGTAATAACATGGTTTTTTCCTAGCTACATTTCAAATAAACAACTACTCATGCAAGTAAAACGCTTCAAATCTAAGTGGTCAGCTAATTTACATTAAATATTCGCATCTTTAATAAGGCGCGGTATAATACCCATTGTAAAGCAATATAATTATTAAAGGGCCCTACATGACGCCTAAAGCGGATAATTTAATCTGGATTGATCTCGAGATGACAGGACTTGACACAGGTCAAGACAAGATCATTGAGATTGCGACCATTATTACTAATTCACAATTGGAGATTATAGAGGAAGGTCCTGTGTTTGCTATTTTTCAATCAGAACAAATATTAAGCGGTATGGACGATTGGAATCAACGTCAGCATAAAGGATCAGGCTTGCTCGATAGAGTTAGGATCAGCAAAACGACGGTAGAAGAAGCGGAAAAGCAAACCCTAGAATTTATCATGGGGCATGTTCCTCCCAATAAGTCACCCATGTGCGGTAGCAGTATTTGCCAAGATCGACGGTTTCTAGCCCGTTGTATGCCAATATTGGAAAAATATTTTCACTATCGAAACTTAGATGTCAGTACGTTGAAAGAGCTTGCTTATCGTTGGTATCCCTCCACGTTGGAAGGCTTTAAAAAAAAATCGAAACATTTAGCCCTAGAGGATGTTCGAGATTCTATTATTGAACTCCGTTATTATCGCGAACATCTTTTTAAGCTTTAAATTTCAATCGCAACAAGTACTTAACTATCGGAAGTATGTTCATCCGCTGTTGAAATATTTGTATTTTTAACGGCGAGCGGAAACTATTTAGATAATTTTTTGAGACTCATCATGCCTTATTACACAACCAATGAATTAAGAAACGGAATGAAGGTCATACTGGATAATGACCCCTATACTATTTTAGAAAATGATTATGTAAAGCCGGGGAAAGGCCAAGCCTTTAACCGAATTAAACTACGCAATCTAAAAAATAATCGCGTTATCGAACGTACCTTAAAATCGGGTGATAGCTTAGCAGCGGCGGATGTGTTTGATATTGAGGTTCAATACCTTTATAACGACGGTCAGATTTGGCATTTTATGGCCACTGATACCTTTGAGCAATATGCCGCTGATGCAAACGCTGTGAGCGAAGCCAAAGTATGGTTGAAAGCACAAGATAATTGCACGCTAACCTTATTTAATGGTTTCCCCTTAAGTGTCGCACCTAGCAATTTTGTTATTTTAAAAGTAGTAGAAACCGATCCTGGTGTACGCGGTGACACCTCAGGTGGAGGTGGGAAGCCAGCCACCTTAGAGACCGGCGCTATTGTGCGCGTACCTCTTTTTATTCAAATAGGTGAGTTAATTAAGGTCGATACGCGTACCGGGGATTATCTTTCTCGCGTAAAAGCATAAAGATTCCATATATACTCACAGCAGTTGGATTTTTGCCAAGTACCGCGAAGAATTGCGAATTGAGCAGCAACACAGATAAAAATTTAAGTGCAAAGCGTATAAAAAAAAGATGGATGATCGATAAACCATCCATCTCACTGCGCTCCTGCCCTAATCAATTGTTAAAACTTAAGCATTTCTTGTCCTAAAGCTAACAATTGCTACTATTATCGTTTGTCTTTATGACCTGGCCATTGTGGCTTATTGGGATTACCTTGTGGGTTATGTCCAGGATTTTGTCCGGGGTTATGTCCAGGATTGTGCTTAGGATCTTGTGGGTTGTGACCTGGCCATTGTGGTTTGTTGCCTTGGCTTTGAAAAGGGTGTTTTTGCTGTTTCTTATCGTGAGAAAATTTACCTTTGTTCATAGATGCGCTCCTAATTAAAACATATTAAATACGTCTCTCCCTTTAAGCCTAGCAAAGACCCCACCAATTACCATTAAATATCACTTAATTGGTCAAAATATAAACTAATTAGGTTTGTCGATGACAGAAGCACAAAATCTAGAAAAATGCATGTATTCAGACTTAAACTAAAGCGAAGTCAAAAACTAAGCTAGTCCGATCATTTGCAGCAAATTACAGTCAATAATTTAGCTATTATGGGGAAAATCAGTCATTGTAGCGTTAAAAACTTACTTTGTTTAGGTCAACTAAGCGACGTGGTGCAAGACGACCATCGTCCAAAATTTCTCCAATACCAATAAATCGTCCACTTTCTTGTAGCGCTAAACGAATTAAACCCTGCTTAGGAAGATTAGGTAATAAAATAGCTTGTCCACGGTAAAGATAATAAGTCGCTGCCTGTGAAACCTTTAAAATTGGCCATTCTTGTAACAAGCTATCTAAGCTCAGTAATCGCTGATCACGTTCTGGCTGGCTCAGTTCTTGCAATTGCTCTAAACCCACCATTTGTTCCGCCAAATAATTAGCCACCCCTAAACGACGTAGTTCTTGTACGTAAGCACCACAACCCAAAGCTTCGCCGATATCCTCTATTAAGGTACGGATATAGGTACCTTTACTACACTTGATTTCCAAATTAACTGTATTTTCATTAACCCTATCGAGTAATTGTAAACGATGTATCTGCACCGTCCGCGGACTACGTTCTATAACGATCCCTTGGCGAGCTAATTTATATAATGGCTTACCTTTATGTTTTAGCGCTGAAAACATGGGAGGGATCTGTGAAATTGTTCCACAAAAAGAAGCTAAAATAGCTTCTAGTTTTTCAAGCGCATCGGTATTGGTGGGTCGTGATTGTATAATTTCCCCTTCTGCATCACCTGTATTAGTTTTCACCCCTAAGCGTGCACTCACCCAATAAGTTTTATCGGCATTTAATAAAAATTGAGAAAATTTGGTTGCTTCGCCAAAACATAAAGGCAATAAACCCGTCGCCAAAGGATCTAAACTTCCGGTATGACCGACTTTATTCGCCGCAAACAATTGCTTAGCGATTTGCAATGCTTGATTGGAGCTTATTCCTTTCGGTTTATCAAGCAATAAAATGCCGCTTATTAAGCGTTTTTTGTGAGCTAAGAGATGCATAACTTATTATTTTGAAATAATTTTTTTGATACTATTGACACTTACGAGTGGGTGTCTCCTAAACGTTTTGCTTTGTCCTTCTCGATAGCTTTATCAATTAAATCATGTAAACGATGACTTTCTTCCATTAAATCATCATAAAAAAAACGTAAGCTAGGAACAATACGCAGTTGTAACCGCTGCGCTAAAGCATAACGTAAACGTGCAGCCGCTTTTTGTAATAATTTAACCGCTATTTCCTTACTACGTGGTTTATCACTGGAATCCTCGACATCAATTTGCGTAAATAGTATATCCGCAAACGATAAATCACGTGAAACCTTAACGGAAGTAATAGTAATAAATTTCAAACGACTATCGGTTATTTCTTTTTTCAGAATAACACTTAATTCTTTTTGTATCAGCTCGGCAATACGCGCGACGCGATTAAATTCTTTCGGCATTAAATAGTTCTTGCAACCGTAATACGTTCATAGACTTCTATCATATCGCCAATCCGAATATCGGTAAAATTTTTAATCCCGATACCGCATTCCATCCCATGGCGTACCTCCGCTGCGTCATCCTTAAATCGACGCAGTGAGTGCAACTCACCTTCATGAATAACCACATTATCGCGCAGTAAACGAATCGGTGCGTTACGTCGAACGAGGCCTTCTGTTACCATACAACCTGCAATAACACCGAGCTTAGCGGAACGAAAAACCTCTCGAACCGCGGCTAAACCTAAAATATTTTCCTTTATTTCTGGAGCGAGCAATCCATTCATCAGATTTTTAACTTGATCAACCAGGTCATAAATAACGCTATAATAATTCATTATTAAGCCTTCTTTTTCGACCGTTCGCTTTGCTGTTGCATCCGCTCTCACGTTAAATCCTAGGATTAAGGCTTTAGAAGCTAAGGCAAGATTAGCATCTGATTCGGTAATAGCACCTACACCCACATAGACTAGCTTTATCTTTACTTCAGAAGTAGATAGCTTGTTTAACGCCTCTTGCAAGGCTTCAGCGGATCCTTGCATATCAATTTTTAAAATTATATTGAGTGTTTTAACGTGGTTCTCATCCAACTGGCCAAAGATATCATCCGTTTTAATCATGCGTTGCTGCGCTAATTTTGCTTCACGTAATTTCCCTTCGCGGAATAAAGCTATCTCGCGCGCCTTACGTTCATCGGCAACCACAACGGCTTCATCGCCGGCTACGGGTGCACTCGATAAACCGAGTACTTCGACAGGCATAGAAGGTCCTGCCGCTGCAACTAATTTACCCTGTTCATCGAGTAAGGCTCTTACACGACCATAAGCGGTACCCGCTAACAAAAGATCACCTTTATGTATCTTTCCACGTTGTACTAATAACGTGATAACAGGACCTTTTCCTCGATCTAAACGAGATTCAATCACGATACCTTGACCTGGCCCTTCTTGTGGTGCTTTAAGCTCTAGAACCTCTGCTTGAACCAAAAGAGAATCTAATAAATCGTCAACACCCACGCCGGTTTTTGCCGAGACGGGGATCAGCATCGTGTCCCCTCCCCATTCTTCAGGATTAAGACCTTGTTTAGATAATTCATTCTTAATTCTATCTAGATCGGCTTCAGGTTTATCAATTTTATTAACGGCAACCACAATAGGTACATTCGCGGCTTTAGCATGTTGGATTGCTTCTATCGTCTGTGGCATAACACCATCATCCGCGGCAACAACCAATACCACAATATCGGTAACTCGTGTACCTCGAGCACGCATTGCCGTAAAAGCAGAGTGACCGGGCGTATCTAAAAATGTAATAACCCCTTTGGGTATTTCGACATGATAAGCACCGATATGCTGGGTAATACCACCTGCCTCTCCCTGGGTAACTTTAGTACGACGGATATAATCTAAAAGGGAAGTCTTTCCGTGATCGACGTGGCCCATAATCGTTACCACGGGAGGACGCGCTAGTAATTCACCCATTTGTTGTTGTGTCGTGCTCACTAAACCTTCTTCAAGTGCATTGGCACTCACAGGCTTAGCCACATGCCCCATTTCTTCGACAACAAGGATTGCTGTATCTTGATCTATCGCCTGATTAATCGTAGCGATCACACCCAATTTCATTAATGTTTTAATCACTTTAGCGGCTTTCACCGACATTTTTTGCGCTAAATCCCCCACTGTAACTGTTTCTGGAATACCGACCTCATGTACGGCCGCTATCGTGGGTTTCTCAAACTGTTGTTGTAAAAATTGATCGGGACGTTTATGTTTACTTGTTTTTCGGCGAGAGCGAAATTGTTCATCTGACTCATCTTCAAACTGATAAATAGCTTTATGCCGGTATTTCGCCATCTCTTTTTCTTTTAAGTTACGACCTTTATGCTTTTTCTCACGTTCTAGTTTTTCTGTGTGGGTTGGTAAAGCGATAATCACTTTTTCGCTAATCGGCTTAGATTTTTTCTCTAAATCGGGAACTGATGTTTTGACCGAGTCGACAGGCGCCGATTCTTTCTCCGTGATCTCACTCGATGACGAGCTAAGCGGTACTTCATTCGATGTGACACTTGTTTCTATACTTGACTTATGTTCAGCCGATGTTTCGGATAAACTTATCTTTTCGACGGTACTTTTCTCGACTCGAGCGGCCAATTCCTCGTCTGCTTTTTCTTTAGCTTCCTTAGCACGATTCGTTTCTTCATCAATCAAACCTTCGTTGCTTTTAACGTAGGTCCTTTTTTTACGTACTTGAACTTTGATGGTCTTTGCCTTACCTGAGGTATCTTTCACTTTAAGTAAACTGGTACTTTTACGAGTACGCGTTAAAGTAATAAGTTTCTTAGCCTTATTATCCGTTGATAATTCTTTTTCGGATTCCGAGGAAACTGTATTTGTCGCCTTATCTTTGATACTTTCTGTCATACTACACTTCTCCTGCCAATATTTGACAGCTTTGAAAACCTATTGGACCGGGTTTGTTAAAATATGCATTTTTGCTGTTTCATTTAATATCCGTTCTCTCTACAGAATCAATCGTAGCGCTCGCATCTAAACCTTACTTTAGCGTAGCTGCATTAGTAAAGAGTAGTGCGGTTCTCCTACATCTATCCGTCTTTTTTCTCTTCGGCAAACCAAGGTGCACGCGCCGCCATAATAAGTTCGCCGGCTTTTACACGATCTAGCTCAATAATACCTAGATCCAATAACTCATCTACAGATAACTCAGCCAAGGCCTCGCGCGAGGAGACGCCTTTTTTAGCTAAAACTATAGCAACCTCTTCAGTAATGCCTTCCAGCAAAAGCAAGTCTTGATGGGGCTCTAAAAATTTTTTCTGTTCAGATGATGTTGACACTGTTTTTTTCGCAAGCGTCGCTCGTGTTGCTAATACTTCTTTCGCACGATCTTGTAGACTGACTACCAGTTCTGAATCAAAATCTTCAATATCTAATAGTTCTTGTTCTGATACGTAAGCTATCTCTTCCAAACTAGTAAACCCTTCTCGTGCTAAAATCTGCGCAAGCTCTTCATCAATAGCAAGTTGTTCTATGAACAAATTTTGCAAACCTTCTGATTCGGTATCTACTTTTTTCGCCGCTTCTTCTACCGTAATAACATTGATGATCCATCCTGTTAATTCACCAGCTAAACGTACATTTTGACCATTACGGCCTATCGCTTGCGATAATTGCTCTTCTTGTACGGCGACATCCATCACTTTGGTATCTTCATCAACGACAATAGAGGCCACTTCGGCTGGGGCCATAGCATTAATGACTAATTGCACTGGATTATCATCCCATAGCACAATATCAATACGTTCGCCGGCTAATTCACTCGAGACAGCTTGTACACGCGCACCGCGCATTCCCACACAAGCACCAATGGGGTCAATTCGACCATCATTCGTTTTAACGGCAATTTTAGCGCGTGAACCTGGGTCGCGCGCAGCACTCTTGATTTCGATGAGTTCTTCGCCAATTTCGGGGACTTCTATCTTAAATAATTCAATTAACATCTCTGGACGAGTACGACTCATCAGTAGCTGAGGGCCTCGTACTTGTGGATTAACCGCATATAAATAACCGCGCAAACGATCCTCCGAGCGCACTTCTTCACGTGGAATCATTTCTTCTCGCGGAACAAACGCTTCTACACTTGCTCCCAAATCAACGATTAAGCCTTCTCGGGTAATGCGCTTTACAATACCTGACAATAATTCTCCAATACGACTCGTATAAGCTTGGGCTATCTTAGCGCGTTCTGCTTCTCTTACTTTTTGGATAATGACTTGTTTGGCGGTTTGTGCCGCAATACGACCAAACTCTACCGAAGGCATATGCTCTTCTATCACGTCCCCTATTTTGCTATTCGGGTCGCGCTTTTTAGCCTCACTTAATGGAATTTGCTTCAACGGTTCAAAAGCTAGCACCAAGCTGTCTTCTTGCTGATAAGTTTCACTCTCATCGGCAACGACTGTCCAATAGCGAAAGGTATCATAGTCGCCCGTGCGGCGATCAATGGCCACCCGAACATCGATATCTTTACCTGCTTTTTTCTTAGTCGCCATCGCTAAAGCCGCTTCTATCGCTTTAAAAATCAGCTCTTTATCAACATCTTTTTCGTTAGATACCGTCTCCGCCACTAATAAAATTTCTTTTTTCATAGCCTGCCTCCGGTTATTTATTCATTTTAGGCAATACATTCGCACGCAAAATATTGTCCCACGTTAACACTAACTCTTTCCCATCTTGATTCAACACGATCCCTGTTGCCGCTACCGATAGTAATAATCCTTTAAATTTGCGTTGCTTATCTATGGGCGTATGGGTAGAAATACGCACATTATGCCCAATAAAACGCTGAAATTGCTTCTCTGTAATAAGTGGTCTATCTAGACCCGGAGAAGAAACCTCTAAGTTGTAATGGCCTACTAAAGGATTTTCTACATCAAATAGTGCACTGATTTGACGACTCACCCGCTCACAGTCAGCAAGCGTAATACCTTGCGCACTATCGATATAAACACGCAATACATTGTGTTGACCTTGCGTTAGGTAAAGACAAGCCCATAACTCATAACCTAAGGCCTCAACAGTCGGTAATATCAGGGCTTCTATTGCTGAATTATTTCTCATCATCTACTACAAAAGGGCTTTGAATTATAAAATTACCACCTATCTCCAAATAAAAAGCCCCTAAGTGGGGCCCTATTCATACAATAAAATTGGTAGCGGGGGTAGGATTTGAACCTACGGCCTTCGGGTTATGAGCCCGACGAGCTACCAGACTGCTCCACCCCGCGATAGCGGCACAGAGTATACTCCATCCAGTACAATAATTACAATGGGATAATTTAGCCTAAAGTAAATTCCCTATTATCTGAAAAATGGGCCGGATTATAGGGGAAAACAGCTTAAACGGGTTAGATACGCCTACGCTAATTTAGGGTGCTGTAGTATCCCCACAATCCTTAGTATATAAACTCTCTAAATTTACTCCACAGCTATCTAACAATGTGATTAAATCCTTTCCCTGGGGGGTTTTATGTCGTTGCCAATATATCTTAAGATAGCTTTTTAACAAATAGCTATAGTCCGGCAAACTTAGAATTCTTAAAATCGCTTCCGCTTGTTTTAAATCTCGCAAGTTTTGGGTAGATTTTTGGAACAAAATAGCGGCTAATAACGTTGCTTTGGTCGCCTTACGTGCTTTATTACTATAATAAAACCCTTGTATGCACGCTTCCAAGGCGCGATCTTTATCCCATATTTGCCAATCTTTATAAACTTGTAAGGCCTGCTGTTGATACTTTTCAGCCTCATGAAACAAATCATCATGAGTGCTTAACTGCAATAAAAATAACATGGCGGGAATACTGGCTTCTATATTAGCCCAAGAACAATTACCGCTTATTTGTCCTTTCATGGGCAAGGTCGCAACCGGCACCAAACCTAATAAACGGTGTATCGTTTTTGTCAAAAATTCAGCGGATTGGCGAACATAGATTAATTGCTTACATAAATCATTGTTCCAAGCGTAGGGATGCTGCATTTGATAGATAACGATACTGCCTTCACGGCGACTATTTTCACCTCGATCGCAGCGAATCAACCAATCCTTATATTTAACTAATGCAATAGCATGACCTTCATACGCCAACGGTAATAGTAATAATTCTTGATCGAGCAAGATATCAATACTGTGGGTATATTGTTCAATATTAATTGTATAACGTTGATATTTAAGCAATGCTTGTGCGTTAGAAAATGCAGCGAGCAGTTTTTGTAGTTCTTCAAAATGGGGACGTAAATGGCGTGAAGAAAAATGATGTTGATACCGCTGCAAAGAATTAAGTATCACATCCAAAGTAAATTCTAAAAAAAAACCTTCGTAGTCAATTTCGATAAAACGACCCGCTGCGTTGAGAATATCAACTTGCCCTGCTAATTCATAACGGTGTCCTAACAATTTCACCTGAATAAAATCTTGTGCAAAATTAAGTTCTGCACCATACCGATAAAGTAATTTTTTTAATTCTATTTGTTGTCTAAGCAGTGGGTAAACTAAGACAGTCTGGCCTGCCAAGGTATAAGCATTGGCATCTGCTTTATTCGCCAGTAATAATTCACATAAAGGTAGATTATGATTATCGGCAGCCCAATGTAATGCGGTACGACCCGTCGTATCGGCTTGATTAATATCGACACCATATTCTAGCAATAGCGCAACTACATCGATTTTATTGGCAATTGAAGCTTCTGTTAAAGGTGAAAATCCATATTCATCGATCTCTTCTATATCAGCGCCTAACTGGATAAAGCGCTCTACACCTTGTAGGGTTCCAAATAAAATCTCATTAGCAAAAGTAGATTTCACGACTGATTACCTAGCTAGGGTTACACTTTTTCTTCTGCCTAGCTCCATCTTTTGTTGCAATTGTTTGGCCAAACGCAATTCAGGAAAACTTTCTCTGGCTTTGGGATTATCGCTGGGGATGGCACTTACCTTCGGATCATCGCCACTAAACTGTTGACTCTGTGCTAATAAGGGATGCGCCTGTGGCAACTCAGCAAAACCACTCTGTGATGTTTTTTTTCCGAGCAATTTATTGGGATCCTCTGAGATAGGACAAATTGCAAATTTCCTCTGCCCATCCGCACGTTGCCGAAGGTCTTGTATTAAAAGAGCGCGTAAATAAGCACAGAGCTGCTCAACACTAAGTACCATACTTCCACTTCCACTTCCACCTTCTCCCGCCTCACCCGAAGCCTCGTCTGATGCGAGTGTATTGGGTTCAACATGAAAGAACGCGTCAAGCTTTAAATCGGTAAATACAGGATCCTCTTTATCTGCTAAAAAAATATTTTTTTTAATCAAAGTTTCAACCCTATTTTTATAAGTTTAAAATGCTCAAACCCCATTTTAACCTAAATTAGCTAAATTTAGCGAAGTGATCTACAAATACTCTATCATTAGCTCGGCAATCTGCACCGCATTTAATGCAGCGCCTTTGCGTATATTATCAGCCACTATCCACATATCTAATCCTAAGGGATGGGAAATATCCTCACGTAATCGACCTACCATGACTTTATCTTGTTCTTGATGCAAAATCGGTGTGGGATAAGCATTTTTCCCAGTTTTGTCGATAACTATCACTCCGGGGGCTTTTTTTAATAATTGCTTTGCGCGCGAGACGCTAATTTTTTCCTGGGTCTCTATATGCACAGCTTCCGAATGACCATGTAACACTGGCACTCGTACTGCGGTAGGATTCACCTGAATTTCTTTATCGGCAAAAATCTTTTGTGTTTCCCAAACCATTTTCATTTCTTCACGGGTATATCCATTTTCCTGAAAATCATCGATATGTGGGATAACATTAAATGCAATTTGCTGAGTAAAAACCTCAGGTTTCTTTATTGGCAGGCCATTGAGTAATTGGCCTGCTTGATGGATAAGTTCATTAAAAGCGGCTTTCCCGGCTCCGGACACCGATTGAAAGGTCACTACATTGATACGTGTTATACCTACTGCATCATAAATTGGCTTCAAAGCAACCAACATTTGTATCGTTGAACAATTAGGGTTGGCAATAATATGGCGTTTTTTATAGCCGGCTAATGCGCCAGGATTTACCTCCGGGATCACTAACGGCACATCGTCGTCATAACGAAACTGAGGTGTATTATCAATCACTAAACAACCGCTTTGGGTAGCGAGAGGGACATATTGAGCCGAAATAGCAGCACCTGCCGTAAACAAAACGATATCAGCAAGCTTGAAATCAAATTCAAGTAGATCTGAGGCGATTAAGGATTGTTTATTAAAACGCCTCGTCTCACCCGCAGAGCGCTCGCTGGCGAGAAGATAAAGATTCTTAACCGGGAATTGTCGTTTTTCTAAAATGCTTAACGCGGCCTGACCCACAAAACCTGTGGCGCCCACTATTGCGACATTAAATTTCTTGCTCATAACGGGTTAATTGCTCTTGGGTTAATAAAAATATTTCGGCATCACCACACTCAAATTCTAGCCAGAGAAAAGGAATTTGCGGATAACGGTGAATTAAAGCCTCTTTACTATTGCCCACCTCTACAATCAAAATACCGTTGCTTTTCAAGTATTTTACCGCTTGTTTAAGCAGCTGAACTACCAAGTCTAAACCATCACTGCCCGCAGCAAGCGCAGCTACGGGCTCGTGTCGATATTCGAGTGGTAAATTAGCAAAGTCTTCTTCATCAACATAAGGTGGGTTACTAATAATGATATCGTAAAGCCGGCTCGTTAGGTTTTGAAAAAGGTCGGATTGAATTAAGTTGACTTGCCCTTGTAGCTTGTGTGCCGCTACGTTAATGGCAGCCACCGCTAATGCCTCTTTAGAATTATCGACGGCATCAATACGCGCTTCTGGCAAGGCATAAGCACATGCAATGGCAATACATCCGCTACCCGTTCCGATATCTAATATCGTATTGATACGGTCCTCGCTAATCCAAGGACTAAATTGCTGTTCAATTAATTCAGCAACAGGGGATCGTGGTATTAATACCCGTGTATCTACGAAAAACGACAAGCCAGCAAAGCGTGCTTCATTGACTAAATAAGTGCTAGGAATCCGTTCATTAACGCGCTGTCGAATCCTTTCTACGAGCAAACGACGCTCTGCGAGGGTTAAACGTGCGGCCAAAAAAACTGGATTTAAAGTAGCTCCCAACTTCAAGCTAGCTAGAATTAAATAAATTATTTCATCCCAGGCATTATCCGTGCCATGACCATAGAAAAGATCCGCCTTGTTAAACTGTGTCAAACCCCAGCGTAACAAATCGCGTAAATTAATAAATTCTAGCTGGGCTGCATTAAGCTCGCCTTCGGATATAAGATAAGAATGTTTAGCCACAGCATTTTAGATAATTAATAAGCAGTCTTTATTTAAACATAGCACTACTAGAGAAACAATCAACAATATTCGGTCTTCGCGAGTACTATTAAAAATCGAGATCTGGCTTCAGCAAAGCAAATTCAGTAAACTTAAGCTAACTTTATGGGGGCGACTAAAGGCAAGATTATTTATGCAAAAAAAATTATCTCATCTGGCCATTATTGATGAGAATTTAGCTAAAGCATTCAACAAAAATTCTAAGCAATTATTACGCGAGTTACTCGAAATATTTATAGAGGAAACACCCAACATAAAAATAAAAATTAACCGCGCTTACCAAAAACAAGAACAACAAAAGTTGATCGATTTATTACATAAGCTACATGGCTCTTGTGTGTATTGTGGTCTATTAAGGCTTAAAGAAAGCTTAATCGCGCTTGAGCATAGCATAAAGAATCATGACTATGCTGATGAACTGTTAGGTGCATTCAACAAAGAAATTGACGTCGCTTTAGATAAGGCAAAAGAAATAATTAAACTGTAAAACCTATGCAATAGACAACTTAATTTTACAGTGTAATTAAACAACGCGATGAGGAAGGTACCCGCTATACAGAATTAAGCGCTATTTTCTGAACGCTCAACAAGCTCAACCATTGCCATCGGCGCACAGTCCCCTGCACGAAACCCACACTTCATAATACGTAAATATCCGCCAGACCTCTCTTTAAAACGAGGACCCAGCGTATTAAAAAGAGTTGTTACCGCCTCTTTATTACGTAAACGATCAAATGCAAGGCGTCTATGTGCAACACCGTCTATTTTAGCCAAAGTAATCAAGGGTTCTGCAACTCGGCGCAATTCTTTAGCTTTAGCTAAGGTGGTACATATGATTTCCTTTGTTAACAAAGAAGCAACCATATTACGAAACATCGCAATTCTATGACTGGATGTTCGGCCTAATCGTCGGCCGGAATTAAGATGACGCATAACACATAACCCTTTAAATTAATCTTTATTAATATCTTCAGTTTTTTCTAATTTTTCTGACTCTTCTGTATTGCCTTCCAAAGATTTTCTAAGTGAAGTAAGTTGTTGAATAGGAACATCCATTCCTAAAGACAAACTTCGCTTTTGTAAAGCGGTTTTAATTTCCCATAAGGAAACTTTACCTAAGTTAGGCGTTGATAAAAGCTCAGATTCTGTTTTCGTGACTAAATCAGCAATGCGATAAATATGTTCCGCCTTCAAACAATTGGCCGCACGAACGGTTAATTCTAATTCATCAACAGGAAGCAATAACATAGGATTAATATCATCTAAGTCTTCTACGACTTCATCCTCTGTTTCATGTTGTAATTCAACAAAGGTGTGTAATTGTTCTTGTATAATCGTAGCGGCTCGACGTATCGCTTCTTCAGGTTCAATAGTGCCATTAGTTTCTAGATCAATAACTAACTTATCGAGGTCAGTACGTTGTTCCACTCGTGCATTTTCAACCACATAAGTGGCGCGTAAAATAGGATTAAAGCGCGCATCAAGTTGTAGACTACCTACTTCACTTACATATTCCTCATTGATCTTACGTAACGAAGCGGGTTGATAACCGCGCCCTCTTACTACTTTAAGCGTCATTTTAAATTCTTTAGGTTTTGTCAAATGAGCAATCACATACTCAGGATTTTTGACTTCTACATCATGAGGTAAAATGATATCACCGGCACAAATAGGCCCTACGGTATTTTTTATTAATTCAAGCGTTACTTCTTCTTTATCATGCAAAATAAAAGCGATACCTTTTAGGTTCAGCAAAATATCGATAATATCTTCTTGTACCCCTTCTAAACTGCTGTACTCATGAAGTACACCTTCAATTTTTGCTTCAACAACAGCACAACCTGGCATAGAGGATAGCAATATACGACGTAGCGCATTTCCCAAGGTATGACCAAATCCAGCTTCAAAAGGCTGCAATGTGATCATCGCTCTATTTTGCGAAATACTTTGCACTTCGATGGTTTGTGGGGTTAAAAACTTCTTAACATTCGTCGACATGGGCTACCTTCTTACTTAGAGTAATACTCAACGACTAGATTCTCATTAAATTCTAAAGGCAATTCGCTACGCTCAGGAATTAACTTTACAAGTCCTTGTAATTTAGTGGAATCCACATCTATCCAGCTAGGCTGAGGTTTTTGCTTCGCGAGTTCTAGTGCCGCTTGGATACGAGTTTGCGTCTTACTTTTTTCTTTAATCTCAATAACATCGCCTACCTTAACTTGATAAGAAGGGATGTTCACAATATGCCCATTCACTTTTATTGAACGGTGTGAAACTAATTGTCTTGCCTCTGCGCGCGTCGCAGAAAATCCCATACGAAAAATAACATTATCCAAGCGACATTCCAATAATTTCAATAAATTTTCGCCAGTAATCCCTTTACGCTTAGAGGCTTTCGCATAATAAAGTCGAAACTGCCTTTCAAGCACGCCATAAGTACGTCGAATTAATTGCTTTTGTCGAAATAAAACACCAAATTCAGATAGTCTTCCACGCTTAACGCCATGCATACCAGGAGGCGTAGCTAACTTACATTTGCTATCGAGTGCACGTATGCCGCTTTTTAACTGTAAATCAGTTCCCAGTCGGCGTGCCAACTTACAAGTAGGACCTCGGTATCTAGCCATTAAATCTATTACTCCCCATGATTAATTTATTCTATACGCGACGACGCTTAGGAGGTCGGCAACCATTATGAGGGACACCCGTCACATTGAGAATCTGGGTAACCTCTATATCTTTATTCTTTAGTGCCATAATGGCTTGTTCGGACCCTTGACCAGGTCCTTTTATTCTAACTTCAACGCGACCTAAATTATGCTTATATTTAGCTCTATATTTGTCACAAGCTTTTTCTATTGCTTTTTCAAAAGCAACCCGCGCTGCAAAAGCAGTGCCTTTTTTGGTGCCTTTAAAGTCACAAGCTCCGGCAGAAGATATGCCTAAGGTATCTCCACCTTTACGAATACAAATAATCGTATTATTAAATGAGGTACTCAAATGCACTATCGCATCAGGGATAACTTCCTTACGCTTACGATGTGCTCCGGCTAAGGCCTTATCCGCCATAGTCAATGGTTGAAAAGCATGTGAACTATAATCTGTCATATTAGTTAATACCTACCCTTATACATTTATATTAATAACATGCGCCTCTTAATCCTTACGAATCATCTTACGAGGGCCCTTACGTGTACGTGCATTAGTACGAGTACGTTGGCCACGCACCGGTAAACCACGCCGATGCCTTATTCCTCTATAGCAACCTAAATCCATTAAACGCTTAATACTGATAGAAACTTCTCGCCGTAAATCACCTTCTACCTTATAGCTAATTATCTGTTGACGTATCGCATCAAGCTGTGCGTCTAAAAGATTCTTCACTTTAGTCTCAGGCAGAATATCCAAATTTTGGCATATTTTCCGAGCTCGTGAACGGCCAACGCCATAGATAGCCGTTAGGCCTATGACGACATGTTTATTTATTGGTATATTAACACCGGCTATTCTAGCCATTTTTCACTCCAAACCCTTAAATTTAAGATATCTCAGAAGGCGCAGTAGGGTAGCTCACTCCTGACTAAAAATCAATAACACTCATCCAAAATCTACTAATTTACTTAAACTCTATTTAGACAGCCGGCAAGAAAATTCATGTTGCCCAAGTATCTAAAATAAATTCAAGCCAATTAACCTTGACGTTGCTTGTGTCGAGCCTCAGCCGAGCAGATTACTCTCAACTTACCTTTTCGCTTAATAAGCTTACAATTTCGGCATATTTTTTTAATGGACGCTCTAACTTTCATAACAACCTCTATAATTTAAGCATTTTATACGACTTAAGCTGGCCCTTTTATCACTATTTTTGGCCACAAGCTGGAATACACAACCCTTAAAAAATTAGCCTTACCAAAGCCAAGCAACTAATAGGCATTACCTGGACCTGACAAACCTTTTAAATTGGCCTTTTTAAGCAAAGATTCATATTGATGCGACATCAGCAAGGACTGGACCTGGACCATAAAGTCCATGATAACCACAACAATAATTAACAAGGATGTGCCCCCAAAGTAAAAAGGGACATGCCAAGTGAATATCATAAATTCAGGTAATAAAGCAACCAATACCAGATAAATACACCCTATTAGGGTGAGTCTAGTCATGGTGGAATCGATATAACGCGCACTTTGCTCGCCTGGCCTAATACCTGGGATAAAGGCACCTGATTTTTTTAAATTATCTGCCGTTTCCCTAGGATTAAAAACAAGGGCGGTATAGAAAAAGGAAAAGAATACTATAGCTGCAGCAAATAGCAAGATATAAAGTGGCTGCCCAGGCGATAAGAAAAAGCTAAGCTTGCTAAGCCAACTCATGCCTTTTACATTAGCAAACCAGTTAGAAAAAGTACCTGGCAACATCATGATACTAGAAGCAAATATAGGTGGAATAACACCTGCCATATTAATCTTTAATGGTAAATGGCTAGTTTGTGCACTATAAATTTTTCTACCTTGCTGACGCTGCGGGTAATTAACCGTAATACGTCGCTGGCCACGCTCCATAAATACCACAAATGCGGTGACTAACACGATTAACGCTAAGATACAGAGTAATGTTAAAAATTGAATTTGCCCTTGTCTAAATTGCTCTAATGATTTGGCAATAGCGACAGGTAGTCCTGAGACTATGCCAGAAAAAATAATTAACGAGATTCCATTACCTATCCCATGCTCAGTAATTTGTTCGCCTAACCACATTAAAAATAAGGTTCCTGTCACCAAAGTTACTGCCGCAACAAAATAAAAAAAGAACCCTGGATTCAAAACAACGTGATTACTGACTAACCACTTAGCCATACCCACAGCTTGAACTAAGGCTAACAGTGCCGTGCCGTAACGGGTATATTGGTTGAGTTTACGACGGCCCGCTTCACCTTCCTTTTTAAGCTCTTCCAGCGCCGGTGTCACAGCAGTCAGTAGTTGAACAATAATAGATACTGAAATATAAGGTAAAAGACCTAAAGCAAAAACGGTAAAGCGTGAGAGTGCCCCACCAGAAAACATATTAAAAAGACCTAATATGCTATTACTTTGATGGCTAAATAAATCAGCTAAGCGATGTGGATCTAAACCTGGGACAGGAATATGCGCCCCGATACGGTAAACAAGCAACGCTAACAATACAAACAATAAACGCTGTTTAAGCTCACTAAAACCGCTACTTTGTGTACGTCCCTTTAGCGAAGACGCAGCACGGCTTACTTTATCCATCCTAATTAGGCCTCAACGCGGCCACCGGCTGCTTTAATTAAAGCCTCTGCTCCCTTACTCAACTTTATTCCTCTTACCGATACGGACTTTTCCAACTTGCCTGTCGCAATCAATTTCACTTCTCTGGTCAAAGATGGAATGAGGCGATTATCCTTTAAAGCTTGTAGGTCGATGATATCTGCATTGACCTTATTTAAAGCGTCAATACGTAATACTTGTAATGGCACAGATTTAAGCGCAGTAAAACCAAATTTAGGTAAACGACGTTGTAAAGGCGTTTGTCCGCCTTCAAAGCCTAACTTATGAAAACCACCTGCACGCGCTCGCTGGCCTTTATGACCACGCCCACAGGTTTTTCCTAAACCAGAACCTGTACCTCTTCCCACACGCTTTTTAGGTGATTTCGAATCTGGAGCGGGTTTCAATGTATTAAGGTACATCGTTAAATTTCCTCTACTTTTAATAAGTAAGATACCTGATCGATCATGCCACGCATTGGTAGATTGTCCTTTACTTCAACAACCTGATTTAAACGCTTTAACCCCAACGAAAGAACCGTTGCTGTATGATGGGGTAAACGACCTGAAATACTACGTAGCAGGGTTAATCTCAATTTTTTGTCTGACATATCACACTACCTAATTATTCGTAAATTTCTTTGATTGATTTTCCGCGCTTATCAGCGATCATTTCCGGTGTTGACATGCCCGACAATGCCTTTAAGGTCGCACGAACCACATTAATTCGATTGGAGGAACCTATAATCTTAGCAATCACATTTTTAATGCCCACTACTTCAAAAATAGCCCGCATAGGACCGCCGGCAATAATACCGGTACCCTCTACCGCAGGCAGTATAATTACTTTAGTGGCACCATGACGGCCTTCCAACCTATGAAAAACAGTGTGATTATTCAATTCAATATAAAGCATATCACGGCGTGCCTTTTCTAAAGCTTTTTGCATCGCTACAGAGACTTCTCGTGCCGGACGTTTACTAAATCCAATTCGGCCTTTACCATCGCCTACAACAACACCTGCTGCAAAGCTAAAAATACGACCGCCTTTAACGACTTTAGCGTGACGATTAACTGCAATTAACTTTTCTTGCAAGCCATCACTTTTTGTTGATTGATCAAAACTCATCGATGAATAACCTTTTAATTAAAAGGGCAAGCCGGCTTCCCGGGCTGCCTCTGCCAATGCCTTAATACAACCATGGTACTTAAAGCCGGAACGATCAAAAGCAACCTGATTGATTCCAGCCGCCAATGCTCTTTTCGCGATAAAATCACCTATCACTGTCGCTGATTTTATGTTATTTGCAAAACTACCTAGGGTCTTAATCTCTTTATCCAGCGTAGAAGCACTCGCTAATACCTTATCACCCTTTTCTGCAGAAACAATAATTTGCGCATAAATGTGCTTAGAAGTACGTCCCACACAAAGACGAGGAACACCGAGTTGCCGTATCTTAGCACGTGTCTTTGTTGCCCTGCGTTTTCGCTTTAACTTCTTGTCTAACATGCCTACCTCTAAATGACTATTTTTTCTTAGTTTCTTTTAACTTGATGCGCTCATCTGCATAGCGAACACCTTTGCCTTTATAAGGCTCAGGTGGACGATATCGACGTATTTCTGCGGCTACTTGCCCTACCAACTGTCGATCGGCCCCTTGAATCACAATTTCTGTCGGGGTCGTTGTTGCTATGCTGATGCCTTCAGGTATGTCGTAAACAACCGGGTGCGAAAAACCCAAGGTTAGATTTATTTTTTTGCCTTGTACATTGGCACGATAACCAACCCCTACCAATTGCAGTATTTTTTTAAACCCTTGCACAACACCGACAATAGCATTAGCAAGATTGGCGCGCGTAGTGCCGGCTAAAGCATCTGCTTCAGTGCTATCATCAGCCGGACTAACTTGTAATGCTTTATCACGCATTTCAATATTTACCCGCTTAGCTAGCTTAAAATTTAATACGCCTTTGCTTCCCTTGATAACTAAGGTATCACCATCCAGCGTGATCTCTGCATCGCCGAAACTTATTGGATTTTTTGCAACTCTTGACATACTAACCTTTTATTACGTTTATTCAACGATAGCAATAACTTCGCCGCCTTGACCTAAAGCACGAGCGGCCCTATCAGTCATTAAGCCTTTTGAAGTAGAAATAATAGCAACACCCAAACCGGCGACCACCTTAGGCAAATCAGTCGCTGAACGATAAATTCTCAATCCCGGACGGCTAACCCGCTTTAGTGAAGCGATAACCGGTTTATCGAGATGATATTTTAAAAACAATGTCAGCGAAGATTTAAAACCCATTTCTTCACATTGAAAATCGGATATATAGCCTTCTTCTTTTAATAACTTTGCAATCGCAAATTTTATTTTGGATGAAGGCATAGAAACCGTAGGTTTTTCTATGGCTTGTGCATTTTTTATTCGACAGAGCATATCTGCGATAGGATCTTGCATACTCATATTTTTTACCTTACCAACTCGACTTAACTAATCCAGGCAGCTCACCTTTCATAGCATAAAGCCGAAGCATATTTCGAGACAAGCCAAAGTGACTATAAACCCCTCGTGGACGACCTGTTAAACGACAACGATTTCGTAATCGAACCGGCGAAGAATCACGTGGAAGTAATTGTATTTTTTGTTGCGCTAACCATTTATCTTCATCAGATGCTTTAACGCTATATATAATCTCTTTCAGTTCAGCACGTCTTAACGCATACTTTTTTACGATAAGTTCGCGCTTTTTTTGGCGCATAATTACACTTTTCTTTGCCATAAGTATTAATTCTCTTTAAACGGAAAATCAAATGCTGCTAATAAAGCCCGTCCTTCTTTATCAGTCTTTGCCGTAGTGGTAATAGTGATATCCATTCCACGAATAGCATCGATAGTATCGTACTTAATTTCAGGAAACACGATTTGTTCGCGTATACCCAAACTATAATTACCACGCCCATCGAATGAACGGGGACTAAATCCACGAAAATCACGAATTCTAGGTATTGCCACACTCACCAAGCGATCTAAAAATTCGTACATACGATTTTTACGCAATGTAACTTTACAACCAATAGGCCATTCTTCACGAATCTTAAAACCAGCATTTGACTTCTTTGCTTTAGTTACAATTGGCTTCTGCGCTGCAATCAACATCATATCGGCTGCAGCGGAATCTATAATTTTCTTATTAGCCGCCGCTTCCCCTACCCCCATATTGAGTGTAATTTTTGTGATACGCGGAACTTCCATAACACTTTCATAAGCAAATTCTTGCTTTAATTGTGCCATAACTGTCTTTAAATAATGTTTTTTTAACCTTGCCATCAAATCTCACCTAATTATTAGATATCAACCAACTCACCACTGGATTTAAAAATACGAACCGGTTTTCCATCCGCTAAAATCTTAATTGCTACTTTTTCACCTTTTTTTGTAACTGGGTTGTATAAAGCAAGATTTGTTAAATGAATAGCCGCTTCTTGCGTGACTATCCCTCCCGTAACCCCTTTTTGTGGATTTGGTTTAACATGTTTTTTGACCAAGTTAATTCCTTCAACACAAGCTCTATTTTTAGCCACTAAAAGCTGTAATACCTTACCTTGTTTGCCTTTATCTTTACCTGTTAAGGCTATGACTGTATCACCTTTTCTAATTTTACGCATATCAATAAGCTACCTTATAATACTTCAGATGCTAATGAGATAATTTTCATAAAGCGTTCAGTACGTAGTTCTCTTGGAACTGGACCAAAAACCCGTGTACCTAAGGGCTGCAACTGTGGCGTTAACAAAATAACCGCGTTGCTATCAAAACGTAATACGCTACCGTCTTGTCTGCGAACGCCCTTTTTAGTACGCACTACCACGGCATGGCAAACTTCGCCCTTTTTCACTTTTCCACGTGGAACAGCATCTTTAACACTAATTCTAACCACATCCCCTACACCGGCGTAACGGCGCTTTGATCCACCTAATACTTTTATACACATAACGCGACGTGCACCGCTATTATCTGCTACTTCAAGTTCTGTTTGCATTTGTATCATAGTGCTACCCCTATCCTAATGTTTCCTCAGCAACTGCTTGCTGAGTTAAGGTTTTGAGCATTACTTTTACCAATATCCACGCTTTACGCTTTGAAATAGGTCTTCCTTCCTGAATAAGGACAGTATCCCCTTCATGACATTGATTTTCAGGATCATGCGCCAATATTTTACTACTGCGCTTCAAATATTTTTTATACTTCGGATGTTTCACCTTGCGTTCTATCGCAACATTAATGGTTTTATCCATTTTATTACTGATTACCCGTCCGACTAAGGTACGATTGACTTTGCTAGCTTGGCTCATACTTTCTGGCCTATTTTTTCGTTTAAAATGGTTAATGATCTGGCTAAGGTACGTCTAACCGCTTTCAGTCTGTGTGTCGTGGTTAATTGACGCGTTGCATGCTGTAACTTCAAATTAAATTGTTCGCGTCCCATGTGAACTATCTCTTCTTTAAGTGATTCGAGAGATAACTCCCGCAATTGTTTTGTTTTCATTAAAGTACCGTCCGCGTAACAAAGTTAGTAGTCATAGGTAATTTTGCAGCCGCTAATTTTAAAGCAACCTTAGCAGTATCTGCCGATATGCCTTCCATTTCAAATAAAACACGTCCTGGTTGAATAACAGCTACCCAATACTCAACACTTCCTTTTCCTTTACCTTGACGCACTTCTAAAGGCTTTTTAGTAATCGGTTTATCAGGAAATATCCTGATCCAAACCTTTCCACCTCGTTTAATGTAACGCGTTAAAGCACGACGCGCTGCTTCAATTTGCCGGGATGTAATAAAACCAGCCGCTGTTGCTTTTAAGCCATATTGACCAAAGCTTACCTCGGCACCCCGTGTAGCAATACCGCGATTTCGCCCTTTAAATTGCTTACGATATTTTGTTCGCTTGGGTTGCAACATAATCTATTCCCAATTTTTATCTATTCTTTAATAACATTTTAATGCTTGTTCTGTTCAACAAATTCTTTATTTAGATTAGTCGGCTTAGCGCTGGATTGACGTCTGCGACTATAATGCTTTTGATTTCGATCATCAAGGTATTGTGTCTTAGCTTCTGTCGTTTCTAAATTAGAAATTTGCGAACGATCAAAAACTTCACCTTTATAAATCCATACCTTCACACCTAATTTTCCATAAGTGGTTTGTGCTTCGGCTAAACTATAATCAATGTTGGCACGAAAAGTATGCAACGGCACGCTTCCTTCTTGATAACGCTCGCTTCTAGCAATCTCCGCACCACCTAAACGACCCGAGACATTAATCTTAATTCCAAGCGCACCTAAACGTAATGCCGTTTGAACAGCTCGTTTCATAGCGCGACGAAACATAACACGGCGTTCTAACTGTTGCGCAATATTTTCTGCTACTAACTTCGCATCTAATTCAGGTTTTTTAACCTCAACCACCGAAAGTCGAACCGGTACGAGCATAAGCTTTTCTAATTTTTCCCTTAGACGATCAATGTATTCACCTTTTTTCCCAATCACTACACCCGGTCTTGCTACATAAATAGTAATCTTTGCATTCCGAGCAAATCTCTCTATATGTATAGATGATACACCGGCCTGTAATAAGGCTTTACTAATCATCGCTCGCGCTTTCAAATCACTATAAAGATTATCCGCATATTCATGGGATTTCTTTGCATACCACCTTGCTGTCGATGTTCGGGTAATACCTAAACGAATTCCAACAGGATTTACCTTATGGCCCATAATTAGTTTTTCTCCCCATTATCATCTGAAACCTTCACCGTAATATGACAGGTAGGTTTTAATATGCGATTACTTCGCCCTTTGGCTCTAGCATGCATACGTTTTAAAGTAGGACCCTGATCAACAAAAATAGTCGTCACCTTCAGTAAATCAACATCAGCACCTGCATTGTGTTCTGCATTAGCCACCGCGGATTCTAAAACTTTCTTTATGACCTTAGCATTTTTTTTAACGCTATAAGTCAACACCTGCAATGCCTTTTCGACGGTCAAACCACGTACTTGATCGGCTACTAAACGACACTTTTGCGGTGACAATCTCGCGTATTTTAAATGTGCAGCAACTTCCACGTTCTATACCCCTTTAACTCTATAACTATTTTTTTTCATCGGCGCCTTTGGCCTTTTTATCCGCGGCTCTATGACTGCGAAAAGTTCGCGTTATAGAAAACTCTCCTAATTTATGACCTATCATATTTTCAGTAATATAGATAGGCACGAAATCACGACCATTATGAACGGCTATCGTTAAACCTATCATTTCAGGTAAAACCATAGAGCTTCGCGACCATGTTTTAATAGGTCGCTTAACACTAGCCGCTTGCGTTGCATTAACCTTTTTCATCAAATGTCCATGAATAAATGGACCTTTTTTTACTGAGCGTGGCACTTGGATCACCTCATTAAATTAAATTATTTCTTTTTGCGTCGTTGTACTATCATTTTTCCATTACGTTTACTTCGACGGGTTTTATAGCCCTTGGTCGGAACTCCCCAAGGACTGACAGGATGACGGCCACCCGAAGTTTTACCTTCACCACCACCGTGAGGATGGTCAACTGGGTTCATTGCCACGCCTCGAACGGTAGGACGAATACCACGCCAGCGTGATGCACCTGCTTTACCTAAAGAACGCAAATTATGGTCATTATTACTCACAACACCAATACTTGCTTTACATTCGACAGGAACCTTTCTTAGCTCGCCCGAACGCAGCCGTATAGTAGCATAATCTCCTTCTCGTGCAATGAGCTGTACATAGGCGCCGGCACTACGTGCTAATTGCGCACCTTTACCTGGTTTTAGCTCTATAGCATGTAATACCGTACCCACTGGGATATTGCGCAATGGTAATGCATTACCCGGCCTAATCATTGCTTCTGGGCCCGCTGAAACCTGCATACCTACTTTAAAGTCATTTGGCGCCAAAATATACCGCCGCTCTCCATCTGGATAGAGAATCAAGGCAATGTGGGCAGTACGATTAGGATCGTATTCTATTCTCTCTGCTCGACCGATGATACCTTCCTTATCACGCTTAAAATCAATTAAACGATATAATTGTTTATGACCACCGCCTTGATGACGCGTGGTAATTCTTCCTCGATTATTACGCCCACCCTTTTTAGGTTTTGGCGCTAATAAATTACTATACGGCTTACCTTTATGTAGACCCGCTTTCGATATCTGAACAACAAAGCGGCGGCCTGGCGAGGTAGGATTGGCTTTTTTACTAGGCATAATACTTATTTCTCTCTATTTTGTTCCGGTAAAATCAATGTCGTGACCTTCTTTCAAACTCACGTAAGCCTTTTTCCAACCCTTTAACTGACCTTCAACTTGCTTAAAGCGACGGCGTTTAGCTTTTACATTCAAAAGCTGAACCGCATCCACTTTGACATTAAACAAAGATTCTACCGCTTGTTTGATCTCTGGTTTACTGGCATCTTTCAATACTTTAAAGACAAATTGCCGATGCTTGTCTGCTAAGCGGGTAGTCTTTTCAGATATATGTGGCTTTTCTATCAGTTTAAAGCGGCGCTGCTGTTGTTTGCTTAGGATAATATTCATTAGGCTAAGAGCTCCTCAATTTGTTTTAAAGCAGGCGCTGTTACGAGTATCTTTTCATGATTAATTAAATTAACTGGATTGATCGCCTCTACGTCCGTTAATTCAATTCGATGAATATTTCGCGCGGCTAAATAAATGTTTTTATTAACCTCTTCAAGAATAATAAGCACCTTCTGCGTTATATTGAGCGCTTGTAGCTTTGCTAGTAAATCACGTGTTTTAGCCTGATCCATTTCAAATGACTCTATGACTAAAAATCGTTCTTGACGTAACAATTCTGAACATATCGATCGCATAGCAGCACGATACATTTTTTTATTTACTTTCCGTGAAAAATCTTGTGTGCTGGCGGCAAAAGTAACGCCACCACTACGCCAAAGCGGACTACGAATAGTACCTGCCCGTGCGCGCCCCATTCCTTTTTGCTTCCAGGGTTTTTTTCCACCGCCGCTCACCGCCGAACGATTTTTTTGTGCACGCGTCCCTTGTCGTCCACCGGCTAAATAAGCCGTAACGACCTGATGAACTAAAGGCTCATTAAAACGACAAGCGAAAACCGCTTCCGATAATTGAAGTTTCTGATTCGAGCCATTTTCTGTTACTAAAGCCACTTGCATAAAGCCATTCCAAAAATTTATAATTCAAACTAATCTCTTTGTACGAGATTAAGCTTTGTTGCGTTTATTTTTCTTTCTTACTGCCGGTCTCACAATAACCTGCCCACCTGGCGCACCTGGAACAGCTCCTTTAATAAGCAGCAAATTTCGCTCAGGCTCAAGTTTTACAACCTCCAAGGACTGTATAGTGCAACGATGATTGCCTAATTGTCCGCACATCTTTTTGCCTTTAAAAACCCGACCCGGAGACTGACGTTGACCAATAGATCCCGGCGCACGATGTGAAAGCGAATTACCATGCGTCGCATCTTGAGTAGAAAAGTGGTAGCGCTTAATAACCCCAGCAAAACCCTTACCCTTATTCGTCCCCGTTATATCAACCCACTCGCCCAGTTTAAATACATTATCAATACTAATTTCTTTTCCTAAAGCCAATTCCTTAATAAACTCACTATCTTCTTCGTTCAGCCGAAACTCCCAAAGCCCTTTACCTGGCTCAACATTTGCCTTAGCAAAATGACCTGCCTCGCCTTTTGTTAAGCGTGAAGCCGCTTTTTTATTGACAGTTACTTGAACAGACTCATACCCATCGCGCTCTTTGGTCTTTATTTGAACCACTCGATTAGGTAATATTTCAATGAGTGTAACAGGGATAGCAGATCCATTTTCAGCATATATCTGTGTCATACCACATTTTCGACCTATTAAACCCATAGCCATAACTAAATACCTTCACTCTCGTTAGCACTTTAAGGAATTACTTATCTTTCTTATCACTCTTTTCTTTTTTATCGATACCCATTGTTCTTAGCTCGATATTGACTTCAGAAGGTAAATCGTCGAGCCGTTTGAGGGCATCGGCTGTTTTGTCCGTTGAAGCATAAACATCGATTAATCGCTTGTGTGTGCGTATCTCGTATTGATCACGTGCATCTTTATCAACATGCGGCGAAGTCAAAATAGTAAGTTTCTTGATCCTAGTCGGTAAAGGAATAGGACAAATAATAGCGCCTGTGCGCTTTAGCGAAGTTACAATTTTTTCAGTCGCCTTATCGATTAAACGATGATCAAATGCGTGAAGCAAAATGCGAAAATCTTGGCTTTTTAAAGACATAATAAATTCCTACTGACCTACTAGGCCTTTTTACCTTTTTTAAGAAGATTAGAAACAACACCGGAACCTACTGTTTTACCACCTTCACGAATCGCAAAACGTAAACCTTTTTCCATCGCAACACCGTATTCATTCATAAGTGTCACTGTAATTTTAACATTATCACCTGGCATCACCATTTCAGAACCTTCAGGTAACTTAATTGTTCCAGTTACATCGGTAGTTCTAAAATAAAATTGTGGTTTATAATTATTCATAAATGCGGTATGACGACCCCCTTCTTCCTTGGTCAATACATAAATCTCCGCTTCAAATTCAACATAAGCTTCTACCGTGCCTGGTTTCGCTAATACTTGGCCGCGTTCAACATCTTCTCGCTTTAACCCACGAATCAAAGCACCGATGTTATCGCCCGCCTCACCCTGATCAAGCAACTTACGAAACATTTCTACGCCGGTCACAGAAGTGTCTTGCACCGCTTTTAGACCGACTACTTGTACAGGCTCGCCTACTTTAATAATTCCACGCTCAACTCGGCCTGTAACTACCGTTCCTCGACCCGAAATAGTAAATACATCTTCAATTGGCATTAAGAATGGTTTATCCGTTTCGCGTACGGGTTCTGGATAATACTCATCCATCGCCTTTACCAACGCAAATACACCACCTCCTTCACAATCACCTTCTAAAGCCTTTTTGGCCGATCCGCGGATAATAGGAACATCATCACCAGGAAATTCATATTTTGAGAGTAACTCTCTGATTTCCATTTCGACTAAGTCTAATAACTCAGCGTCATCAACCATGTCGCATTTATTCATAAACACAACAATATTAGGAACTCCAACTTGTCGCGCTAATAAAATATGTTCGCGTGTTTGTGGCATAGGACCATCTGCAGCACTGACCACGAGTATTGCACCATCCATTTGCGCCGCACCGGTTATCATATTTTTAACATAATCGGCGTGGCCAGGACAGTCTACGTGGGCATAGTGGCGTTTATCACTTTCATACTCCACATGGGAAGTGGAAATGGTAATACCACGTGCCTTTTCTTCAGGTGCTTTATCGATTTTATCAAATGCAATGGCTTCACCACCGAATTTCTCGGCCATACATTTAGTAATAGCCGCCGTTAATGTCGTCTTGCCATGATCAACGTGGCCTATAGTTCCCACATTTAAATGGGGCTTATTTCTTACAAACTTTCCAACGGCCATAATTTTTACCTCAATGACTATTAATTACTCTCTTTTTTACGAATTACACCGTCCGCAACATTAGCGGGCGCCTCGTTATATTTACCAAATTCCATCGTATAGGTAGCTCGCCCTTGGGTTGCTGAACGTAAATCAGTGGCGTAACCAAACATTTCAGAAAGCGGAACCTCGGCACGTATCATTTTTCCACCTCCAGCCGGCAAATCTTCCATTCCCTGTAAAATACCGCGACGACGATTCAGATCGCCCATCACATCACCCATATACTCTTCAGGGGTCACGACTTCAACACGCATGATGGGTTCTAATAAAACAGGAGCTGCTTTCCGCGCACCTTCTTTAAATGCCATCGAGCCAGCAATTTTGAACGCCATTTCACTGGAGTCTACATCATGGTAAGAGCCATCGAAAAGCACTACCTTGACGTCGACAACAGGATAACCTGCTATCACACCATTTTCTAACTGTTCCTTAATCCCTTTATCAACAGCAGGGATATATTCCCTAGGAATAACCCCACCTACAATCGCATTTTCAAACTCATAACCCTTACCAGCCTCTAACGGCTCTAGCTTAATCCAAACATGGCCATATTGACCACGACCACCACTTTGGCGAATAAACTTTCCTTCTTGCTCAACGGCCTTACGGATGGTTTCTCGATAAGCCACTTGTGGCTTACCCACATTCGCTGCCACATTGAACTCTCGTTTCATACGGTCAACAATAATCTCTAAATGAAGCTCACCCATCCCGGATATAATGGTTTGACCGGATTCTTCATCCACACGCACACGAAAAGAGGGGTCTTCTTGGGCTAACTTGCTTAAAGCAATAGACATCTTTTCTTGATCAGCCTTAGTTTTTGGCTCTACTGCAACCGAAATAACCGGCTCAGGAAACTCCATACGCTCTAAAGTAATAATCTTATCGGGATCCGAAAGCGTATCCCCTGTAGTGGTATATTTCAGCCCAACAGCCGCCGCAATATCACCTGCTCTTACTTCTTTTATCTCTTCTCGTGTATTGGCATGCATTTGCACAATACGCCCGATACGCTCTTTTTTACTTTTAACTGGGTTATAAACACTGTCACCACTCTTAACCACACCTGAGTAGACGCGAAAATAAACCAGCGAGCCCACAAACGGATCGGTGGCTATTTTAAAGGCTAAGGCAGCAAAAGGCGCATCATCAACCGGCGGCCTTTCAGCAACGGTCTGATTCGCATCATCGAGCACACCCTTAATGGCCATCACATCATTAGGCGCGGGTAAATATTCAATAACCCCATCTAACATGGCTTGAACACCTTTATTCTTAAAGGCCGAGCCACAAAGCACTGGCACAATTTTATTCGTTAAGGTCAGCTGGCGAATCGCCTCTTTAACCTCTGCTATAGTGAATTTATCTCCGTTAAGATAACGTTCGGTCATCTTATCGGATGCTTCTGCGACGGCTTCCATTAATTTTTCATGCCATTTCTGACATTCAGCCAGCAAAGCAGGCGGGATATTACGATACTCAAAACGCATGCCTTGGGTACTTTCATCCCAGTAAATCGCTTTCATCTGCACTAAATCAACAACACCTTCAAAATTCTCTTCCGCCCCTATCGGTAGATGAATAGGAATAGGCCGCCCACCTAAGCGCTTTTCGATTTGATCAACAACGCGTAAATAATTAGCTCCTGCTCTATCCATTTTATTCACAAAGGCTAGACGAGGGACCTGATACTTATTCGCTTGGCGCCAAACTGTTTCAGATTGCGGCTCAACCCCACTGACAGCACAAAACACAACACAAGCTCCATCCAATACCCGCAAAGAACGCTCTACTTCAATGGTAAAATCAACGTGTCCTGGGGTATCAATAATGTTGATACGATGCTGAGGAAATTGATGAGCCATCCCATCCCAGAAACAGGTTGTCGCCGCTGAGGTAATGGTGATGCCGCGTTCTTGTTCCTGAGCCATCCAATCCATAACCGCTGTGCCTTCATGCACTTCACCTAGCTTATGGGAGACTCCAGTGTAAAATAAAATACGCTCTGTTGTTGTTGTTTTCCCCGCATCAATATGGGCAATAATACCTATATTTCGATAACGTTCTATGGGAGTTTGTCGATCCACACTCAGTACCTTTTTAAAATTTTAAAATCAACCAAACCGAAAATGTGCAAAAGCTTGGTTTGCTTTCGCCATGCGGTGCGTGTCTTCGCGCTTCTTAACGGCTATCCCTTTATTATCATAAGCATCTAAAATTTCAGCGGATAAACGTTGCGCCATGGTCTTCTCACTACGTTGCCCGGCCGCAACCTTAAGCCAACGCATCGCAAGCGCTGTGCGACGCGAAGGACGCACTTCGACAGGAATTTGATAAGTTGAGCCACCTACCCGCCTTGCTCGCACTTCAACGTTAGGCCGAATATTATCTAAGGCTTGATCAAAGATATCGAGCAGCACATCAGCATCAAAACCCTGCTTACTAGCACCTTCTTCGTCTCTGTCTGCTACCTTTTTAGACTTATCTTTTAGACGTGCCTCTAAGCGTTCCAAAGCGCCATAAACAATTTTTTCCGCAACCGCTTTCTTTCCATTTTTCATAATAGAGTTAATAAACTTACTCAATAACTCACTTTTAAACTTGGGGTCTGGGAGAATAACCCTTTTGGCAGCAACACGTCTTCTTGGCATATAAATTCTCAGCTATTTAATTTATTTATCTTTCGGCCGTTTAGCGCCGTACTTAGAACGCCCTTGCTTTCTACCTGATACACCGGAGGTATCTAAAGCGCCTCGTACTACGTGATAACGGACACCGGGCAAGTCTTTAACTCGACCACCACGCATCAGAATGACGGAGTGCTCCTGCAGATTGTGGCCTTCACCGCCTATATAGGTAGTCACTTCCATCCCATTGGTCAAGCGCACCCTCGCCACTTTACGTAGGGCTGAGTTTGGCTTTTTAGGGGTAACGGTATAAACCCGCGTGCAGACACCACGCTTTTGAGGACATCCCCCTAAAGCGGGCACCATCGACTTAACACGTCTTTGTACACGTGGATTTCGCACTAACTGATTAATTGTGGCCATGTAATCTCTTTACTCAAAAATGTGGCTTAAAATAGCATAGATCTACGCTATTTTTTTAACGTAAATCAGTTTCATCAGCGCTTACAAAAAATATTTTAAACCCATAACTGTAAGCTCAAAAAACGCTTTCTTCATCGAACGAAGAGGTGCGAGATTGTAAAGAGACCGCTCTAAAATGTCAAGTATCGACATTGCTTTCTACTGTTATTTTTCAATATCATTTTCTTACTTTTTCACCACTTTAACACCGAGTGGTGAAAAAGTAGCTTGTGTTAAAAGAAAGGCCGCTTTGCTTCTACACGACTTGGCACGGCGGCTTGATTTTTTGAAAATCCTCTTCAATCACCCTAGAGGTTTTTTTAACGTGCTTGCTTTGAGAGAAAAAAAAATTAAGACGCATTGAACCATTAGACTCAGAACAAAATTGGGTCTTTCCCACTTTAGGGGGCAGATTAAGCACATAGAACTTTAACTCTTAAGCGGTAGTTTTCAAAATTTTTAAATCCATAAGCGCGACGTTGAATCAATTTCATTTTACGATGAAACCCTTCTG
>NMOS02000060.1 GCA_002290645.2 Candidatus Aquirickettsiella gammari | reverse complement strand
TATTAGCAATTTCATTTTGTGCTACTCATGCTACGTGTACCAATTTTGTACCAACTACACGTTCAGCCGCCTCTTTGAGATGGTCGCTATTTAAATGTGCGTAGCGCAGGACTATATCAAAAGATGACCATCCTCCCAGCATTTGCAGTTCTTGCAATGATGTTCCATTTTGCACATGCCAAGATGCCCAGGTATGACGTAAATCGTGCCAACGAAAATTTTCTATCCCTGCTCGCTTTAATGCTTTTCTCCAAGCAGCCGTATTACACTGTCTTATAGGGTTTCCCTTATAAGTAAAAACAAATTCTAAGTGCTTTCCTAATTGCTTGCGTATAACTGAAACAGCATCAAAATTTAAAGGGACAGGGATAGACGTTTTATTTTTAGATTGGCTTGCGTGAATAATAGCATGGCGCTTTTCTAAACTAACATCTTTCCAACGTAACCCTAAAACATTAGCTTGCCTTAAGCCAGTTGCTAGGGAG
>NMOS02000059.1 GCA_002290645.2 Candidatus Aquirickettsiella gammari | reverse complement strand
TCATCTTTTGATATAGTCCTGCGCTACGCACATTTAAATAGCGACCATCTCAAAGAGGCGGCTGAACGTGTAGTTGGTACAAAATTGGTACACGTAGCATGAGTAGCACAAAATGAAATTGCTAATAATACTGAAATTGACTACAATCCGGCTCTTCTAGTTCACGGCTGGAATAGCTCAGTTGGTAGAGCAACTGATTTGTAATCAGTAGGTCCCGGGTTCGAATCCTGGTTCCAGCACCAGAAAAATCAATAGCTTAGCGCCACCTCGACTCAAATCAACTTGGGTCTTTCCCAGGGTCTTTCCCACTTTAGGGGGCAGATTAAGCACATAGAACTTTAACTCTTAAGCGGTAGTTGGGTCTTTCCCACTTTAGGGGGCAGATTAAGCACATAGAACTTTAACTCTTAAGCGGTAGTTTTCAAAATTTTTAAATCCATAAGCGCGACGTTGAATCAATTTCATTTTACGATGAAACCCTTCTG
>NMOS02000012.1 GCA_002290645.2 Candidatus Aquirickettsiella gammari | reverse complement strand
CATAACCTTACCGTATGTGCATTACGATTTATATGGTTTGCTATTTCTGAAACTGATTTTCCCGCATTAGACAACAGTACATAAGTGGCTCGTTCACCTTGGTTTGATTTTTGAATGCGACGTAATTGATTTAATGCTGCCTTTTCTTCTTCGTTAAGTTTAAGTTTTATCATCCGCTTTAAGGTGTTAAAAAATAATACTCAACAATAAATTATATTTAATATTTTTTCTAGATATTTAATGCAGTCCGATTAGTAGAACTATTATTTTTATTAGGAGACGGCGGTTTACTAAAAAATTTAACTATGTGGGAATTATCAGCTAAATTATTTTTAAAATTCCTAATAATTTCAAGATTTTCTAAGGAATTAATTTCAGCTTCTAGGTTTATTTGTAGTGTACTTAGTCTCTCAGGCACACTAATTGTTTCTTTTCCCAGTCTGTTTGCTAAAGCTAACATTTGCGGTAAATTGTAAATAAGGGCGGCTCCAAGATTAGATAACCAGTTGAGTATTTCAGCAGTATTCCCAGAATATTCCAATTCTTTTAAACTATCTGCCATGGCTTTATGCGTGGTAAATCCAGAAAATAGTGCCGGCAAAATAAAAAGTGTCGCAAGTAAAGAAGGCTTTTTTAAAGAGATGACTTTTTTACAGCTTGAATTCACGCCTTTTATGGAGAATCCGGCATTGGGTATAGCATTGCCAGTAGCGGCTATTGAGGCAAGTAATGTACTCACTGTTTGATTGGCGCCGAATTTTTTCTCGGATAGGTCTTTCATGCCAAAATAGCTGATGAATACATAGGCTAAAAATTGTGGAATACTTAGCAAACCAATGCTAGTCGTCAGCGAGTAATAGCTTATTTTTTGTCGTAAATTTAATGTATTATTTGTTGCAAGTAAGGGAATCAATTCACTTTTAGTTTGTTTATCGATACTGAGTTGAGAAAATATTTTAATACTGCTATCAAAATTTTCTATTAGTTTTTCTTTTTCTAATTCTGTTTTATTTTTCATTAAATCGGCGATACTATTAATTAACGCTAATGAACCGACTACATTAACCCAGATATTCAGAAAAGCGCTAACTGCCTGAAGCGTAATATCGGTTGTATCGGTATAATTTCCTTCTTCATCAACAATATCCATAAAGAAATTCGGTGCTACACAGGCGATAGAAAACAGGGTGGCGGTTAAATATTTCCCCGGCATACTGCGAAATTTGGGAAGTTCAGAGAGACTAAGAAAGCTCTCGTAATTGAAAATGGCATTCGTCGTACTTCCACCCAAAGCAGCAGTTACTTGTAAGGCTTCTCCGCCAAACGCAGCCGCGTTAAAAGAGGAAGGCCAGTACATATAACCACTAAATGCCGATACGCCCGCTAAAGCTAGTTTTTTAATGATCTGAACAGGCGCGGTTCTTATTTTTTGTAAAAACGTAGGAGATCTGGATGTTTGTGACTCAATTAAAGGGGATGCTTCGTTAAAATCAGACATTTTATTTTCCTGGGCGAGTTGATTACTTATTAAATTTATTAGCTATAATATTATAAATAAATTAAGTTTATCTTAAGAAAAAAGGCGAATAACATAAATTCTGTTAAGATGATTTTTATAATTTATTACTTGTTAGCGATTTAATCCGATAATCAGTAAATGACGTTTTTCATCAAGTCCCGCGATTTGTAGTGATTTTGTCTCAATCAGCTTAAATTGGCTATTCAGTTGTTTTATTTCTTCGCCAGGGTATTGACCCTTCATGGCTAAAAAGGTGCCTTTTTCGCAGCATAAATGTTTTGTTTTAATTAAAAAGTCATTTAAATGACTAAACGCTCGGCTGACTAAGCTATTAAAACAAACTGTAGGCTGATATTTTTCTACGCGCGAAGCGATAACTTCGGCATTAGAAATAGCGAGCGTTTGTAACACATGGGTCAAAAAACGGGTTTTTTTTCCATTGCTGTCCAGTAGTACAAAGTGATATTGGGGTTGGGTCAGTGCCAGAGGAATCCCCGGTAACCCAGCTCCCGTGCCGATATCAATAAGGTGAGGACCTTGTAGGTAAGGCGCAATAGTAAGACTATCTATAATATGTCTAGAAACCATGTTAATAGGGTTACGGACACTGGTTAGATTGTGGATTTGATTCCATTTATGCAGTAATAATAAATACTCCACTAGTTTTTTTGCTGTCAGTTCGTTAACACTTAAATGATTCAGTGTTAATTGGTTTAAGAGTTCTGTGTAGAGTTGTTTGAAATCGACCATTAAATTTTCCGCATCCTATGTCTCATTTTAGCTATTGTTATAAAAGATTTTCTAAGCCATAAACTAATTTTTTTAACTGCATCACTTTTTTGCAGGCTAATAATACGCCTGGCATAAAGGCATTACGATCTATCGTTTCATGGATAATGCTAAGATTTCCACCTAGATGGCCAAATATGATTGCTTGTTTGGCTAAAAATCCGGGGAGACGTAATGAATGTATCGGGACTTGATTTTTACTCGCGCCGCGAGAACCGGGTAAGGTTTCATGGATTTTTTTAGAACTAGGATTTTTTTTTCGAGCCAACGCAATCATTTCCGCCGTTTTTAAGGCGGTACCCGAAGGCGCATCGAGTTTCTTTTCATGATGGGTTTCAATGATTTCCACCTCTGGAAAATAATGCGCGGCTTGTTCGGCAAAACGCATCATTAATAAAGCGCCCATACAAAAATTAGGCGCAATGATAGCCCCCAATTTTTTTTCAGCACAAATTTTTTGCAATTTTTTAATTTGGTTAGGCAGTAGACCACTGGTTCCAATGACAGGATGGGCTCCCGCTAGGATAATATCTTTCGTGTTTTCAAAGACAACAGCAGCGTTGGTAAAATCTATGACAAGTTCAGCCTTGGCGGCATGTATACATTTTTTCAGATTGTCTTTGCGGTGGCTTTCCCCGACTAATTGCAACTCTTTATCATCAGCAATTGCCGCTACGGTGGTTTTTCCCATACGACCCGCAGCGCCATTAACAAGAACCCGAATAGACACAGTTAATTCTCCTTATCGGTTGTTGCAAGAGAGGTGAATGACTATACTCTATATTTTATGAAATTATCTAGTAAGGCCAATCTTTATTTAACCTTAGCTACACTGATGTGGGGCATTACTTTCCCCCTGACTCGAAATGCCTTGACGGAAGTTGATCCCTTTGTTTTTGTGAGCTTACGTTTTGCTTTGGCGAGCTTGGTCTTGCTCCCTAGTGTATGGTTTTTATTTCATAAGACAACGAGGGCGATGCTGTTTGGAAGCTTAATGATAGGTATTCTTAATGCGGCGGCTTATCTTTGTCAAACCATCGGCTTAGAAACAGTCCATTCAGCGCGGGCTGCCTTCATTACCGGCGCGAGTGTTATTTTTGTCCCTTTTCTAGCGCCATTATTTAAACTGGAAAAGCCGAGTCGCTTGGATAAGTTATGTGCACTGATAGGCTTTGCAGGCCTATATGTCATCATGGATATACAACATTTTCATATAGCGCACGGTGATTTATGGGTTTTTTTGGGAGCTATTAGTTTTTCTTTGCAAATTACTTATCTACAGCGATTGAATCAAATAATAGCCGATTACCAATTGTTAACTTTTTATCAACTTTTTTTCACCTTGCCTTTTGTTTTACTTTTTACTAGGGGTCATTCCTTTAGTGAGGCAATGCAGCCGCGCGCCTTAGAAGGGATTATATTTTGCGCTGTTTTTGCGACAAGTTTGGCGTATTATCTACAGAATAAATATCAAAAATTCACCAATGCCCCAAAGGCCGCATTAATATTTGCATTGGAGCCGGTATTTGCCAGTGTATTTGGCATGTTGATTAATCGCGAATTACTGGCGAGAACGACTGTTTATGGCGGCTTATTGCTTTTATTAAGCTTAGTCCTGCCTAGTTTAGTTAATATGAGCAAAGAATCGAGTTCATCAATCAAATAATAGGTAATGATAATGACGCTAAAAACCACCTATCTGAAAGATTACACGCCACCTACTTTTAGTATCAAAACAGTGGCATTAATTTTTAAGTTGCATGAAGACGTAACCGAGGTAAATGCTCGTTTGACACTTTCCCGGCAAACAGAAAAAAATAATCACGCGCCTTTAGTGCTGCAAGGTGAGGATTTAGAATTAGTTTTTGTTAAAGTCGATGATCGTCTTTTATCGGCCAAAGAATACCAACTCACTGAGCATGAATTAACTATTTTTCAGTTACCTAATGAATGTAGTCTAGAGATTGAAACTAAGATTAAACCAAAAGAAAATACGGCATTAAGTGGTCTTTATGTCTCACGAGGTATTTTTTGTACCCAATGTGAGGCCGAAGGTTTTAGGCGAATGACTTATTTTTTAGATCGGCCAGATGTATTGGCCCGCTATATGACGACTATTATTGCCGATAAAACAAAATATCCGATTTTATTATCGAATGGAAATAAGATAGCTCAACATGATTTGTCCGATAATCAACATTCCGTAACCTGGGAGGATCCGTTTAAAAAACCCAGTTATTTATTTGCGCTAGTGGCGGGTCATTTAGAATATATTCAGGATGAGTTTATTACTTGTTCTCAGCGCAAAATAAGCTTACAGATTTTTGCTGAGATAGGCGAAAAAGAAAAGTGTCATCATGCGATGGATTCTTTGAAAAAAGCCATGCGTTGGGATGAACAGGCTTATGGTCGCGAATATGATCTCGCTATTTTTATGATTGCGGTCATTGATGATTTCAATATGGGGGCGATGGAAAATAAAGGACTCAATATTTTTAATTCACAAACTATTTTGGCCGATCCAAAGACAGCGACAGATACAGATTATAGTTATATTACCCAAGTGGTTGGCCATGAATATTTTCATAATTGGACAGGTGATAGAGTCACTTGTCGCGATTGGTTTCAATTAAGTCTGAAAGAAGGCCTGACTGTTTTTCGTGAACAAGAGTTTAGTGAAACCATTGGCAATCCCGCTATTGAGCGTATTAATACGGTTAGGCAGTTACGTGCTATGCAATTTGCAGAAGATGCAGGACCTTTGGCACATCCGGTACAACCGGATTCTTATATTGAAATCAATAATTTTTATACGATGACGATCTATGAGAAAGGCGCTGAAATCATTCGCATGATGAAGGTCTTAGTGGGCGCAGAATTATTTCGCAAGGGCATGGATGATTATTTTACCCGCCATGATGGTCAAGCGGTGACTATAGAAGATTTTGTCCAATCGATCGAAGTAGCGAGTGCTTACGATCTACAACAATTTCGAAACTGGTATAAACAATCGGGAACACCGGAGTTACAAGTGGATTGTCATTATTCAGCGGATGCTAAAACCTTTGATTTAATGCTCAAGCAAAGCTGTCCACCCACACCGGGGCAAACCGATAAGAAGCCTTTCTATATTCCTTTATCGGTCGCCTTATTCAATCAAGCCGGTCAAGCGATGGCGTTGCAATTTGCCGGCGAAGCTAAAGCAAGCCCTGATAAACAACGTATATTAAAGTTTAAACAATCAGAGCAAGTTTTCCAGTTTGTAAATCTTGAGTCAAAACCTATTCCTTCTTTACTAAGGAATTTTTCGGCACCGGTGAAAATTAAAGTTAATTATTCCGATGAAGAGTTAGCTTTTTTAATACAATATGATACCGATGGTTTTAATCGATGGGATGCCGCGCAACAATTAGCGACGCGTATTGTGCTACGTCGTATTCAATCGCCGGCAAGCGCCTCTGATCCGGCGGTTGATTTATTGAGCCAGGTTTATCAAGGCTTAATAAGTGATGATACGCCAAATAATCAAGATTTATTGGCTGAATTATTAAGTTTGCCGAGTGAAGTTTATATCGCCGAGCAAATGACTGTTATTGATGTAGAGGGGATCCATCGGGGAAGAGAATATGTTCGTTTGCAACTCGCTAAAGCCTTAGAAAATGATTTGTTAAAACACTATCAAGCTTGCCATGATTTAATCCCTTATCGCTTTGATGCCAAATCAGTCACAAAGCGACGTTTAGCGAATACCTGCTTAAGTTATTTAATGCTATTACAAAACCCAGTTTTTAATAATTGGTGTGTTAGCCATTATCAGTTAGCGGACAATATGACAGACAGCATCCATGCCTTGAGTGAATTAGTGAATCATAATTTACCACAACGAGAACCCTTTTTAATAGATTTTTATCAAAAATGGGCGGCTAATCCTTTAGTTGTCTGTAAATGGTTTGCGATACAAGCGCGTGCTCCTTTACAGGATACCTTGGCGCGGGTTAAAAAATTACTTAAACATCCTGCTTTTGATTGGAAAAATCCCAATAAAATTAGGGCTTTAATCGGCGCTTTTTGTACAGAAAATCGGATACAATTTCATGCCGCTTCAGGTGCAGGATATTTATTTTTAAGTGAGCAAATCCAATATCTGGATAAACTAAACCCGCAAATAGCGGCACGTTTACTAAAGCCTTTCACACAATGGCATCGTTTTGATAGTAATCGACAAAAATTAATGCGTGAACAATTAGAGGCGATCGTTAAGATAGCCGGGCTTTCTGCGGATGTTTATGAGATTGCCAGTAAAAGTTTGGCTTAAGTCGTCATCTTTACCCGCTATAGAATTAAATAGTCTGTTTGGCTAGGAAGATCCCTATTAATGCGATGAATATACCCATTATTTGTATTGCGCCGAGATGTTCAGAAAAGAAAAACCAACCGGCCATAGCGGCTACCATAGGCTGTATCAATAAGGCGGTAGAGGAAAAGGTAACGCTTAAATAAGGTAAGGCATAAGCAATCAAGCCTTGGCCTAAAATATGCGCAAAGAGTGCTAATGCAATTAAGACTAACCACGCGGTTTCTGTTGTCGGTATAAAAGCTTCACCGGATATTAAGGTTATCAGTAATAAGGTTAGCATGCTGGCAAAGGTAGATAGGGCCATGCTAGAAAAAGTGGTAAATTTTCTACGTGCTCGATTGAGCACTAATAGGTAACCGGCGTAAAAGAAAGCGGTAATCAAGGCAAGACTGTCACCTATTCTTGTATTTTGGTTCATACGCAAACTAGGGTGAATTAAAATGGCTATCCCAAAAATGGCTAATAATAGACCAATTATTAATTTTTTTTTCGGTGTTTTGCCGAGTACTAGCCATCCCCATAAAGCAATAATGACCGGGGAGACATTCGCTAATAAAGTTGAATTGGCGATGCTGGTGAAATGAATGGATAAATGCCAGGTTGCCAGATCGCCGCCAAATAAAATACCTGAGAATAATACCCATAAATAGTCTTTAAAAGCGGGGATTTCTTCATCATTTGGCAAAGTGGATCCTTGTCGCATTGAAAGTAGCGTTAAAATTGGAAAGGCGATCGCCACCCGCCAAAATCCTGTTGAAATCGGACCTACTTGACTTAAACGTACCAAAACAGGCGCAAAACCAATGGTAATTGCCCCGATGATTAAATAGAGTAGCGCAAGCTGACGTTTTTTTTTGCATTGAAAAACAATTGAAGGCGCCGACATAGATTAATCTCCCAAGAGAAGTTCCCCTTTCAAGTTATAAAATACAGTCTAAAAATAAGAGGCCTGCTATTGGATAATTAAAGCATAAATGTCCCAAGTTAAGGGATAAAATTATAAAAAACGTGATAATTTCATCGTGGAGGTAGTTTCGCGATAAAATTTTTGCAATAGTAGAATAAGGGTTTATTGTCTAGAAAACCTGAGTGAGCAGGATGTTCACTAGGAGCTACAGGGAGGTATTGATGCGTGTTTGATAAGCGATAAACCCTTATTTTACAGACCTGTTTCATTTATTATCCGCGAAACCCCTAAGTGAGCTAAAAATCCTGTAATACGATATGTGTGGTTTTTCACGGAGTTTCCTGGAAAAATCGTCTATGATAAGGGAGTGTACATTTTAAAATGTGTACTAATAACACAGTGGAAATGGACAGAAGTAATGAGGTTTTTTGACAGGAGTAGTTGCCAATTTGTCATCATCGCGATGATGTTAGCAAGTCTTAGTGCCTGCCTAGTGGGCCCTGACTTTAATACGCCAAAATCCCCTCAGGTAACACATTATACTAAAGCACCTTGGCCTGGTAGAACGGTTAGCGCCGCAGGGCCAGGAGGCGCATCGCAACAATTTATTCAAGCAAAGTCTATTTCTGCTCAATGGTGGCGTTTATTTCATTTCCCTAAATTAAATCAACTTATTTGTAGAGGTATCGCCAATAGTCCTAACTTAAGCGCTGCAAAAGCAACCTTGCTCGAAGCGCAGGAAAAATTGAATGCCGGTATAGGTAACGGTTTATTCCCGGTTGTTTCCGCACAGCTTTCGGCACAACGCGGTTCAAGTGCCGGGTTTTTTAATTCGAATACGGCTAACAGTACTATTACTAGCGATAGTGTGCCTACAGGAAGTGTATTTAATCTTTTTAATGCCTCAGTTAATGTGTCTTATGTGCCGGATATTTTTGGAGCCGCACGACGTCAGATACAAGGATTACAATCGCAAGTGATGTATCAATATTTTGAACTTCGCGCCGCCTACCTTACTTTAACCGCTAATATTGTAACCAGCACCATTACTATTGCTTCGTTACATCAGCAAATTCGCGTGACCCAACAATTGATTCGCGAGCAAGCCGAACAATTGGCTATTATCAAAAGGCAATTTGAATTAGGTGGTGTTTCAGAAATTGATGTATTAGCGCAACAAACACAATTAGCGCAGACCCGGGCTAGCTTGCCACCGCTAGAAAAAAGTTGGCAGCAAGCGCGTCATCTGCTGGCTGTTTTAGTGGGTGCTTTTCCAAGCGACAGCCATATTATTCCATCCTTGAGTTTAGAAGAATTGCATTTACCGACTAAACTTCCTTTAAGTATTCCCTCAGCTTTAGTGCGCCAACGACCCGATATTCGTGCCGCAGAGGCATTATGGGAAGCGGCTAATGCACAAGTCGGTGTAGCGACGGCTAATTTATATCCACAGTTTTCACTGAATGGAACCTATGGAAAATCTAATACGGTAGGTAGTCATGTTTTAGGTTCACAAACTAATTTATGGAGTATAGGTGGCGCATTACTACAACCGATATTTCAAGGCGGTGCGTTATCTGCAGAGCGTCGTGCCGCTATTGCCGCTTATAATCAAGCCGCAGCGCAGTATCGTGAAGTGTTGCTACAAGCTTTTAAAAATGTAGCGGATACCTTACGCGCACTAGAAGCTGATGCGCGTGAAATGCGTGCACAAAAACAGGCAGAATTAGCCGCTTATGCTAATTTAAATTTAGTCAGACAACAATTTGATTTAGGCGGCGTAAGTTATTTATCCTTATTAGATGCGCAGCGCCAGTATCAACAAACACGTATTAATCTTATCCAAGCTAAAGCCAGTCGATATACCGATACCGCGGCACTATTTCAAGCCTTAGGAGGTGGATGGTGGAACTGTTAGCAGAGGGTCTACACAGTGCGTAGATTGAAAGTACACTTGAGTAGACCTATGCGTATCATGTTGATAAGCGTTGCGGTACTTTTTACCTTGGTTTTTGGCATACAATTGATTAAACAATTACTGATTCGACATAGTATGCGCAAGAATATAGCACCTTTAGTGACTGTTTCGGCAATGCCGGTACATTATACCTGGTGGCAAGCGAAGATTTTGGCCTATGGAAGTTTACGTGCTGTGAAAGGTGTTAATGTGACGACAGAATTAGCTGGCTTAGTCCGCACGATTTATTTTACCCCGGGCTCGGAAGTGAAAGAAGGTGATGTTTTAGTGCAGCTTAACGCGGACTCTGATGTGGCCTTGATGCATGCGCTAGAAGCGCAAGAAAAATTAGCGGAAATTACTTACCATCGTGATAAGGCACAATTTGCTGTAAAAGCTATTAGTAAAGCGGTGTTAGATACCGATGAACAAAACCTGAAAAATTTACAAGCACAAGTTGCGCAGCAAGCGGCTATCGTGGCTAAAAAAACCTTAGTAGCCCCCTTTAGTGGACGTTTAGGTGTTTCTGCAGTGAACCCAGGACAATATGTGAATGTGGGCGATCAAGTGGTTACCTTGCAGGCGTTGGACCCACTGTATGCTGATTTTTATGTGCCACAACAAGATTTAACTCAATTAAAGCCAGGTGCGGTTGTTCATATTAAAACAGATACTTATCCGGGTAAGATTTTTGTCGGGAAAGTGACAACAATTAATCCTATTGTGGATGTGACAACACGTAATGTTCAAGTAGAGGCAACGATAGCTAATACGCAGTTTGAATTATATCCAGGCATGTTTATTTCAGCCGAAGTGCAAACCAATCCGCTTAAGCAATTTCTCACATTGCCACAGACAGCAATTAGTTTTAACCCTTATGGCGAGATAGCCTATATAGTGCAACAGCAAGGAAAAGATAAAAAAGGAAAACCACTCCTTAGTGTATTACAAACCTTTGTGACAACAGGGGACAAGCGAGGGGACCAAATTGCTATTTTAGCGGGACTCAAAGAAGGTGATACAGTAGTAACGAGTGGACAGCTGAAATTAAAAAATGGCAGCTTAGTACGTATCAATAATACCATTGTTCCTACTAATAACCCTATCCCACAAATTATTGATGAGTAGGTAAAAAGGATAAGCAAGTGGTTTTTAATACTTGCTTGACTTGAGAAGAGGCACCTTAGATTCAGGACGATTAATCTATGCGGTTTACGGATATCTTTATTCAACGACCTGTACTGGCAACCGTGATTAGTTTATTAATCTTGGTGTTAGGTATACGTTCATTAAGCTTGTTACAGGTTCGACAATATCCTGCGACAGAAAATGCCGTAATAACTGTTTCTACCGTTTATACAGGCGCAGATCCGGCATTAGTCGCCGGTTTTATTACCACTCCCCTGGAAAACTCAATTTCCCAAGCACAAGGGATCGATTATTTAACCTCTAGCAGTACCCAAGGTAGTAGCGCTATTCAAGCGAATCTACGACTTAATTATGATCCGAATAAAGCATTAACAGAGATTAATACCAAAGTGAATGCGGTTATTAATCAATTACCTAAAGCTTCTCAGCAACCTACCTTAAGTATCGCCGTTGGCGAAACGATAGACTCAATGTATATCGGATTTTATAGTCCAAAATTAGCCAGTAACCAAATAACCGATTATCTTATTCGAGTGGTGCAACCAAAATTTCAAGCGATAAATGGCGTACAGCAGGCTGAAATAGTCGGACAACATTTATTTTCACTGCGTGCTTGGTTAGATCCCGCCAAGTTAGCTTCTTATAGTCTCAGCGCCAATGAGGTAGCAAACGCTTTAGCGAATAATGATTTTATTGCAGCAGTTGGGCGCAGCAAAGGAAATATGGTCACGGTCGATTTGACCGTCAATACAGGCTTAAATACCGTAGAGCAATTTCAAAACTTGATTATTAAAGCAAAAGATGGCGCCATTATACGCTTAAAAGATGTCGCTAAAGTGACTTTGGGTTCGCAAAGCTATGATAGTGCGGTTAAGTTTGATAATAAGCCGGCTGTTTATATTGGTATCAAAGTGGCGCCGACCGCGAATGTACTTTCGGTAATAAAAAATGTAAGGGATGCGATGCCCGCTATTAGCCAACAATTACCACAAGGATTAAGTGGAAAAATTGTTTACGACGAAAGTCAATATATCAATAGCTCTATCCATGAAGTAATGACCAGCTTGATAGAAGCCTTAGTGATAGTGACATTGGTCATTTTTCTTTTTTTAGGCTCCGTACGTTCTGTCATCATTCCCGTTATTGCGATGCCGCTTTCTTTGATAGGCGCTTTCCTTATTATGTTGTTGTTGGGATATACTATTAATTTATTGACCTTATTAGCCTTGGTGTTAGCCATTGGTTTGGTGGTCGATGACGCCATTATTATCGTAGAAAATATTTATCGACACATCGAATCGGGTCAAACCCCTTTTGATGCCGCCATAAAAGGTGCGCGGGAATTAGCTATTCCAATTATTTCAATTTCCGTGGTTTTAATTGCCGTTTATGTTCCGATTGGTTTTATGGGCGGATTAACCGGTGCACTATTTACCGAATTTGCTTTTACTTTAGCGGGCGCTGTCGCGATCTCAGCGATTATCGCGTTAACACTTTCACCGATGATGTGTTCTAAATCACTACAAGCAAGCACTGAAAATAATCATTCGGGTTTTGTTGCTTTTGTTGATCGTCAATTTGAAAAAATACGTCATATTTACGAGCATGCATTGCATGATTCTTTGAATAATGTTGCTGTAACTGCTGTATTTGCATTGATTATCTTAAGTAGTATTTATTTTTTATATGCCACATCAAAAAATGAATTAGCGCCACAAGAAGATCAAGGCATTATTCTGAGTTTATTAACCGCCGCACCGAATGCGACATTACAACAAACACAGTTATATTCCAATCAGGTCTATCAAATCTTTAAAAATTTTCCAGAAATGGATCATGTTTTTCAATTAGATGGCGTCAATGGCCTTAATACCAGTATCGGAGGGATGGTTTTTAAGCCATGGAATCAACGCAAGCAAACAAGCAATCAATTACAACCGCAGATACAGCGCTTATTTGATGGAATAGCCGGTGCACGGATTGCTGCTTTTCAAAAACCTTCCTTACCAGGTGGAGGGAGTGGTTTGCCGGTACAATTTGTGATTACGACCACGGATGATTACAATAAATTGAATGAAGTATCACAAGCCTTACTCGACGAAGCGCGTCAGAGCGGCTTATTTGTTTATTTAGATACCGATCTTAAACTGGATAAACCGCAAACAAGCATACAAATCGATCGAGACAAAGCCGCTCAAATGGGCTTAACCATGGCCGATGTAGGGAATCTATTAGCCTCTTCTCTCAGCGAAAACTATATTAATTATTTTGATTTTGCCGGCCGATCCTATCAGGTGATACCGCAAGTGATGCAAGCTTATCGTTTGAATGCCGATCAATTGCTCAATTATTATTTACGCATTCCTAATGGCGCAGTCATTCCTTTATCAACCATTGCGCGACTAAAAACGCGGGTAGTTCCCGAATCAATTAATCACTTTCAGCAACTCAATTCAGCGACTATTTCGGCTATTCCTTTTCCAGGCGTGACCATGGGGGATGCATTAAAAGGACTACAAGGGATAGCCAAGAAAATATTTCCAGAAAACTATCGGGTAGATTATGCGGCGCAGTCACGTCAGTTTCAACAAGAAAGTAGTGCATTAATTTTAACCTTTTTTTTAGCGTTAATTATTATTTTTCTTTGTTTAGCGGCTCAATTTGAAAGTTTTCGCGATCCCTTTATTATTTTAGTGAGTGTCCCGATGTCGATTTGCGGCGCACTTATTTTTATAAGTCTGGGTATTGGCGGTGCCAGTTTGAATATTTATACCGAAGTAGGTTTAGTCACTTTAATTGGTTTAATCAGTAAGCACGGGATCTTAATTGTGCAATTTGCTAATGATCTACAGCAAGAAGGTCATAAAAAACGCGAAGCGATACAAATGGCGGCTGGAATTCGACTTAGGCCTATCTTAATGACAACGGCATCGATGGTATTAGGGGTTATTCCTTTGATTTTTGCCACAGGAGCGGGTGCTATTAGCCGTTTTAATATTGGTTTAGTGATTACCACAGGTATTTCTATTGGTACTTTATTTACTTTATTTGTCGTACCGGCTATCTACTTACTATTGGCACAAGATCATCTGGCTCATCGAGTAAGCGATATTGCCGGAGATCCACTACTAGAAGGATGAAACTATTTAGGATAGTGCTGATTTAATCGTTTCATATCGGACTTGCTGTGCTTAAGATTAAGCCGCATCGTTAGTCTTTAATAAGTGTTATCTAATTTTATTAATCCACAGTGTGGTTCCGTTTGCGGATTAAGATAGCGCGAAACTGCTTTACGTCGTCGCCAGTTTTGCATATATAGCTTAGCCAAGGATGGATCGCGGATAATCAATAAATTTTCAGCATTTCTACTCTGTGCGGCCTTAGTAAAATTAAATGATCCCGTTATGACCTCCTTTTCGTCAATGATCATGATTTTGTTGTGCGCAATGGCCGGTTTATAGTCAATCCAGCAGGGAATATGTTGATCGACTAAAAGATGCGAGGCGCTATATCGTTGCGATTTTTGGCTTTTATCCAGAATGACATTAATGGCAATGCCGCGATTTTTGGCGGCAATCAAATGCTCTGCTATGGGCATGGAAGTAAAGCTATAGGCTTGAACAAAAATAGATTTTTTAGCGGCATCTATTACCTCAGTGATTTCAGCGGTACAATTTTGTCCAGGGGTAAAACAAACTTGTATATCAGGACAAGTGCTAATCGGTATGCTGGCCAAGCTGGTCAAAGAATAGCCGCAAGACAATAATAAAAAACCGCCGAGTAATTTCTTCAACATAAAATTGCTTCTATAAAGGATAATATATTTGCCTGTTATAAAAAGAAGATTTTATACGTGGCTATTCCAGCGGTTACGCTAAACACTGCATTTAATATCCCCCATACTAAACCTAATCGGATCCCTTGCTTAAAAGCAGCAAAAGAGAATATCGTTAGACATAGGGCACCTAGAAAGTAAATCAAGGGATGGGTAACGGCGTAGCCAATGGCCAAAAAAACAAGACCTAAACAACCCAAACGGTTTAAAGGGTCTTTGAACTTCCCTTGCTTAATAAAATAGACGATGACCAAAATACTTAAAGATATAGGTAGCAAGGTTTTATAAAAGGCAGGGATAGGCGCAAAAGCAATCAGAGCCCCTGAACTAATCACAATTTGAAATAAAGTGAAAAATAATTGACGTTCTAATAGCGATGAAAGCAATAAGAAAAGTCCACCGAACAAATAACATAGTTTCTGTGTAGGCAGCGATGTTATTAGCGTGCCCATAATAATAATCAGCATACCTATCACACCGAGGACAATATTAATACAATGATTGCCTAAGGTGTGAGACTGTATTTTGCTGCTCATTGCTTGCCCCAAATTAACTGACAAAATTCCCCCATTAATGTGCTTAATTCTTTTAAAAGAGTTTATCAATTTTTTATTTGAATTGAGTTTTTAAGCTAATTTTCTACTAATAGATATAAGCTGATAAAGTTAGCTTAATAAAGTCGCCAAAAGCGGCGCGAGTTCTTTTTTTTGAATGCTACAACGTAGACGTCGAACCCTCAAGATAGCATTTAAATCGGCCAGTGCATTGGAAAAATTTTCATTCACAATTAAATAATCATATTCATCATAATGGGCTAATTCAGCTTTTGCATCCGCCATACGTTTTTTGATCACCGATTTTTTGTCTTGTGCTCTAAGCTGTAATCTTTTTTCCAATACTTCCCAGGAAGGAGGGACGATAAAGATGCCAATAGATTCAGGCATTTTTTCTCTAATCTGTTGCGCGCCTTGCCAATCGATTTCTAAAATAATATCAACCCCGGCCTCTATTTTTTTGCTTACCCAATCGAGTGAAGTGCCATAATAATGACCAAAAACAACCGCATGCTCTAGAAAGGATTTGGTTTGGATCAGTTGTTTAAAGGCTATTTCGTCAATAAAATGGTAATCCAGGCCTTCTCTTTCACCCGGTCGCGGTGGTCTGGTGGTATAAGATACGGAAACCTCTAAGTTAGCGACAGACTCCAAAAGTGCATTGACTAAGCTCGTCTTTCCACCTCCTGAGGGCGCGGATATGATATAAAGTGTGCCTGGTATATTCATAAATTACTCGATATTTTGCACTTGTTCGCGCATTTCTTCTATTAAAACCTTGATGCTGACGGCCGACAAAGTGAGTTCGGCATTAAGCGATTTAGAGGCTAAGGTATTGGCTTCACGGTTTAATTCTTGTAATAAAAAATCAAGCTGTTTACCTTGAGCTTGATTTTTTATCAATAATTTTTTAAATTCGCCCAGATGGATCTGCAGGCGATCGAGTTCTTCTGCTACGTCTGTCTTTTGGGTAAATAATAACATTTCTTGTTCTAAACGGTTAGGCTCTAGACTTACTTTAGCTTCATTTAGGCGTACGAGAATTTTTTCTCGTTGTAGATTTAAGAGCTGCGGAAGTTGTATTTGAATACTTTGGATAAGTGCATCCAGCTTTATTAAACGTTGACGAATCAAGTTAAAAAGTGCTTTTCCTTCAGTGACTCGTATCAAACAAAAATCATCTAGTGTTTGCGAAAATAAACCCATTAACTCGGGTTGTAAGGCTTCGTAGCTTAATTCTGCAAACTTGAGTAGCTGTGGCCAACGTAGTAGTTCGCCTGGATCCAAGGGCGTGCTTATATTGGCTAGGTTAGCAATTTTCGTATAAGCGCTAATCAATGACTTTGTCAGTTCTTCATCGATTTCAATCGGAATTGATCGATGGGCATAGAATTTATAGCGTAACTTGGCTTCAACTCGGCCTCGTTGCAAACGAGTTTGGATTTGTTTTCGGATCAAGGGCTCTAAATGGCTAAAGGGTTCAGGTAAAGAGAGAATAATTTCCAAATAACGATGGTTAACACTCCGCAGTTCCCAAGCTGCCTGACCCCAATCCGCTTGTTTTTCTTTTCGGGCGAAGGCCGTCATGCTATTAGTCATGGTAATTTTCAACTTAAAAAGTATAATGCATGTGTTTCAAGAACCTATTTTAATGACTCTAAAAATAAAATCTAGCTTTTATTAATAAAAGGAAAAATAATGATGCGTGCTACAAATCGTGCGGCTGATGCGCTTCGTGTTATTCAAATTACCCGGCCCTATACCCAACATGCAGAAGGTTCGGTGCTCATTGCATTTGGCAATACCCAAGTCATTTGTACCGCCAGCGTGCTACCTGGCGTGCCTAAATTTTTGAAAGGTTCAGGTCAGGGTTGGATTACGGCAGAGTATGGCATGCTACCCCGCGCGACACATACCCGTTGTGATCGTGAAGCAAGTCGAGGCAAGCAAACAGGACGCAGTTTAGAAATCCAGCGTTTGATTGGTCGAGTGTTGCGCGTTAGCGTCGATCTAAAACAATTGGGTGAAAATACCATCATTTTGGATTGTGATGTGATTCAAGCGGACGGTGGTACGCGTACCGCAGCGATTACCGGTGCGAGTATGGCATTATTTGATGCGCTTGCTGTGATGAAAAAGAAAGCAAAGCTTAAGCAGGATCCTTTACGTTTTCTGGTTGCGGCGATATCGGTGGGTATCTATCAAGGGCAGCCTATCTTAGATCTTGATTATGCTGAGGATTCGAAAGCCGATACCGATATGAATGTCGTTATGACAGAACAAGGCGGGATCATTGAGGTACAAGCCACCGCGGAGCAAAAAGCCCTGAGCAAACAACAATTGGATCAATTGCTGGTACTGGCAGAATCCGGAATCCAGTGTTTATTTAAAAAGCAACGAGAGGCTTTAGCTGTTTGAACTTATCTGAGCTTGCTATAGTTTTTTGGATAAATTCTTTGCTGAGTAACTTAAGTTTACTTTGTCCGAAAAACCATAGCAAAATCATCGCTAACGATAGCTACTTTCATTTTGTAATCTTTCATAGTAATCAATGGCGCGGTATACCTGATTTTCATTTTCCATGGTGATGGAATGCTTGAATTTTAATAATTTTGGTTTTTTTCCCCATAGCGTATGGTACATCCAAGTTAAAAATACTGACTGGCTATTGATGTCTGTATTATTCGTTAGGGAAGGGTTAGAATTTGAATCAGAATAACTATCATTATAAGAAAGCGCGGGCTTAGCAAGTGGAGAAGGCGGCGCGTCTGAAGTTATTGCATCAAAGAAACTCACATTTAATTTCTCGAATCTATTCAAGCGAAGCTTACGATTCACTTGCGTTTTTAACATGATTTTTTTAGTGTTAGAAGCATTTTGTTTGATTTTTACTTGCCGTCTAAGACGTACATGATCATCCGGAAAAAAATTAACAATCTTACTTGGCCTCTTTTTATTTAAAGATGTTTGTATGTTTTGAGTTAAGTTGAATTGATTAAAATTAAAATGAGCCGCATTAACAATGTTTTCTTCTTCTTTTTTAAGAATAAATTGCTGATCAATGAAAGTCAGTTTAGTCGTTAGTACAATCTCGCGCATTTCGGGCACTCGATAAAATTGACTGTATACAACGGTAAAAAATTCATCTGGCGGAGTAAGCGGATCAAATACATTGCTTAGAATTAAATCTGTTTCATTATGACGAAAAAAACTATATTTTCTATGGTGTATGTCTTTAAGTGCAAGAATATTAGCTTCTGGGATGAGGTCGTTTTTAGTTAGAATAATAATTGTTTCTTCAGGACCAAAAGTCAAAGGGTAAGCTTGTAAATGCTAATTTATTCGTTCATCGAAGGTAATTCTAAGCGGGCTATTATGGAAAAAAATCTCTAAATTTTGGTAAGCATCATCCACTAACGCATTACGTAATTTTATCGTAGCAATAGACCAAACGGTTACTGATGGCAGACATTCAGTAGTTGATAACCAACGATGGTTAACCTTTAAACTGAGTATTAAATCCTGATCTTGCTCAACTATTTCGCTTGTTATTGTCTGCATGGGACAAATACGTCGTGCTTGATTCCATACTTCACTTAGATCTAAGATATTTAACGCATTTTTTTCCCCTAAAGAAATAATAACTATCTCAGGCATAGGGAATCCTATTTTTTGCAACGGCGACTTAATTAAATAGATCGTTTTATCGCCTTGACTTATTAAATAATTTTTTGTCGATGGCTCACTATAAAGTATCATAGCTTGGCCTGCATAACCGACCTGTAGCATTATTTGGCTAGGCACGACAAAAATCCGTAATGTCATCTGTAAACGCTGAGATAAAGAGTGATAGTATCCTACTAATTCATTGAGGGTATAAGTACCTAACTCTCGAATATAAAGATAGTTTGGGCTCGCTAATCTAAGCTCTTGCTGGGATTTAAAGAAAAGCTCAATAACAGATAATTTAATATTAAATAAGTAATCAGAAACACGTAAATTAAAAAAATTTTCTTTATACAAAAAAATTAAAAAAACTTCACTCGTTGAGAAAACTATTTTATCGAGTTCTTTTAAAGAGAATTCAATGTTAAATCGATGCTGAATAGATTCAACAGAATGTATGAGTACGGATGCATTACCGACTTGCCGACCCAGGTGATAATTTATTAAGGATGTATTTAATGGAAAATTATGCTCAAAAGCATAAAAAGCGGTATTTGATCTTAGCTCTAACAGCAAATGGGGCGTTATATAACGCGTCAAATAAATATAATCATATTCGTCTTCATTTTTTCCAGCAAGGCCATCTACATACTCGATATCGCCATTGATGAAAATAACATCTTTTAACCGCTTTCGGCCATAGATATATTGAATATGTTTCAATTGCAGGCCTTCTTTACAATGTGAGTTCAATGAAGTTACATTTTGCCCGCAAAGCAAACCTTGCTTGTCAAATAAAACATAAGTTGCATTAGGTAAAAAATTTTCTAATCTGATAGTATTCTCCGGTCCCTCTCCGCCCTCTAGAGTTCCCGTTATTTTATCTCCTTGGGTAAAGAATAAATTCCCGGCATGTCCACCTTTATAATTTTTTTCACCATTATTAACCAGAAAAATATTGAACCGATCAGGAATCCCAATAGCTATATCAGTTCCTGTGCCTAAAGTAATTAAGGTCGCATTTCCCGTTCTATTTTTAGTCAATTCAACCCCTAATGCATCCTTACAAAGATAAGTAGTCACTAAGGCAGGCCGCATAAAAGGAGGGTAAGGTTCCTCATAAACCCATTCTGAAAATTTTACATAGGATTCATTCCCTAATATACCCGATAAACAAAAAATAGACCCTTCTTCATTGCTTAGCTTATCTGGCATTGTCGAGTCTAGTTTGATCGATTGTTTTTCTTGTAAAAAAATTTGATTGTCTTTAAATAATTGTAGGGGCGAATCAGCTGCTGGAAAAATATGATTCTGAATGTAAGTTGTATTCTTTAAAAAATCAATCGAATTTTTAACTAACTGCTTATTAATTGCCTTTGCTTCCAAGTAAGCAGAAGGGGGAAGCTGCATTGCAGCACGTAAAGTTTCTATTAACTTTTCTTCCATATTAAGATGCACATAATGCTCAATTTGATTAACCTGGCGAATAGGCTGATTACCATTGCTTGTTAACCAAGTCCAAATACTGGTAATTACAGTTGCATCTTCACTGAGCTCTAAAAGTCTTGAAATGTCCTCGATAATATTTAAAAACGCTTCTATCTTAATATCCGATAATAATCTATCATATCTTGATGTGGCAAGGCTGGTTGCACCACTAAACGATGAAACCGCTTCATTTTTCTGGAACGCTTCTAATGCTTTTTCAAAGTGATAACTATTGGCTATTGAAGCAAGACTGCGCCTTATAAAATATTTAGCTATTTTCTTAACATGAGTTAAGAAATATTTTGTTTTATTTAAATTAGATTGTTTATTTTGAGAAATATTAGATACCTGCGTTCTATTCGATAATAAATATTTTCCAAATAAGCTTTTTTCAGTTAAATCAGATAGTTCTTTATATGTCGTGCTTTTAGATGTTCCTAACAATAAACCGTTTTCTACAAGTTCTATACGATCTCTAAAAGGTAAGGCAATCTGATTCCATTCAGCCGGTAAAAAACCAAGTAAACTATTTTCATTCATCAATTTTGATGAGGCTAAATGTATTGATTTTATCACTAATTGTAAATGATATTGAGCTAATGATATTTTATTCGCCTGATTATCAGATTCTCTAAATCTACAGGTAATATCTCTGGGCTTGCGTTTTTCAAACTCACAAGTAGATAATTTTTCAGTAAATCTTTTTTGAAAATCTGCTATTAAATGTATGCCTACCAGCTGTCTGTTTCGTAATTCATCTTCTGATGACAACCAAATATAGTCTTGATATTGACTAGCTGCTTGATAACGATGCTCTATTATTGCCCACATATTAAATTTAGTGAGTAATCTTTCAGCTAAATGTTTTTCCAAATAACTGATTGTTTCAGAGAGAAGAAATAATAAGCCATTTTTAATATATAAAAATAAAGCCTCTCCCAAAAGTTGAAAATATTCTTCTTTAGTTAATATTAAGTAAGCGGCATCGTAAAAATAAAATAAATCGATACCATGATTAGATAAAATAAAGACGTCTATGGCACGTTTTCTCGTAGTACCTAAGCCAAGACGAGAAACTAAGTTATTGTGCTTAACCATGTGCAATAAAAAATAAATATAGTGTAAACCTATATCATGATTTATATAGTGGTCTTGTGTGAGATAAATTATTTTTTCAGCATTTTTTTCTAGGGCTGTAAAATCTTTTTCTAGATTGACGCGAACCACTTTTTGTACTAAACGGTGAGCAACAGAAATATCCGATTGACTTCCCGTATTAATCATAGAATAACTTTTAAGTAGATGAATCGCATGACTTACTTCTTCTGAAGAATATAAATTTAAAAATAAATCATTTTTAATATTATCAGGGTATAAGTAACCCATGATATTTAAAATATTTAATGCTTTTTCACCTATATTTTTAATATTTTTTATTGTATCTAAAGTAATTCTCCAGACAATAAAAACTGATTTAAAATAGGGGTCGTTACTATATTCTGCAAAATCGAAATTAAGTATTTTTTCTCCATTAGTTTTAAAATATCCAATATAACTATCAATTCCAAATGTACTATCAACTTTTTTTTGCATTGTAATATAAGCAACGGCTTGTTGTAGCGCCAGAGGCAAGCCTTGCACTAGGCTAACGAGTTCTTTTATTTTCGCATCTTGCTGAGGAATATCTATATTTAATTCCCTCTTTATGAATTCTATCGCTTCTTGATCACTAAATACATTCAGTGGCAAAACTGGAAGTATATTTTTCCAATGGCTAAAACGTGAAGTTACTAATATAACCGGCGTATTCCCAATTAAATTTTTTGGTAAAAATTCTTCAAATTCTTGATAGTTTTCAACATTATCAAAAATAAATAGACTTTTTTTATTAGAAAAATAATGATAAATTTCAGACAATAATTCATTATAATCTTTATTATTACCAAATTTATTTTTTTCGGCTATATTTAATTTAGGGGCTAAATTTTCCAAACAATTTGCAATATCACTTCTTGTGTCAGCATTAATCCAGATCACGTTATTATCATAAAAAGCTGCATATAATTCGGCGTAACGTAAAGCTAATTGCGTTTTTCCTATACCACCTAATCCGCTTAAAGCCGCTTGAGTAGCTGCGGCGCCTGAGTTAACAGGTTCATCCAGTATTAAATCAGACAACCCCTGTGAAATAACGGCCATGTTGACGTTCGATATTAATAGCTGATGTAATTTATCTAACATCTCTTTCCGGCCGCTAAAATTACTTATCGGTTTCCTCAAATTAAAAAATATAGATTCCTGTTGTAGCATTATATTTTGCGCCATAAGAGGCTGAATTTGATCTGCTTTTTTTATTTTATCTAAAATATCCTTTGCTTCTTGATCAATCATATTATCTTTTAAAACATATTTATAATCCAATAAATCATGTTCAAATTGATTTTTCAATTGTGGTAGTGGCAATTCTTGTTGTTGATAATTATTTATAAAAATTTCTTTAATTTCGCCATTTCTTTGCTTTTCCCAAGACAGCGGCATTCGATAACCATAAAAACTATTAAGAAATTTTTTTAATTTATAAAAGCTTTTCTGTTGAGTTTCCGTATTAAAAACACGAATACCAGCTTGTTCATATAAATTAGCGGTACTCAGTGTTTCACCCTTTGTATCTAGTACATTCGCGCCTGTTACACGAAGGCGCATTTTTTTAAAACTGGGATCAAAAAATTTTTCTGATTTACCTAAAATAACTCCTGTACTGAGTAACTCTCGAAGTATCAAAGGAGAAATTTTTTTTGAGTTAGTTTCAACAATATAATTGAGTGATCTAATGGCAGCATCTTCTGCTAACTTTTCTATCGCTATTTTATTTCCAGCTTTATCTGTTATTGACATAAATTGACTTTCAAAGCTATGAAAAATCTCTATTGCAACTAAGGCTAATAAGCGGCTTAATTCACCCGGTAGTACATTTTCAAAAGCTAAGGTGATTTTACGCGCTTTATCTTTATCAGCTGAATAATAATGTGAGCTAATGGTTCTAGCCGTTGCTGTCAAAGAAGGGATAGAGCCAGCTATTCCTTGAGCTATTGTCATCCCCAACAACGCAGCGGTTGACCCAATTTTTAATTCGGTCTTCAAGTTTTCTAAACTTAATTGCTGCCCTTTAGCGACTATATGATAGATGCATAATAGCTTAGAGGTGTAGTTTATATAGGTGTCAACAAATAGTGTTAAACGAAATTTAACCAATTCATCGTTTAATTCAATTTTCTTTTTTTTTAAAACAGGTTCATCTACCATTGAAGACGAAGAGGAATTAGTCACCTTACTGAAACCTGATGTTGAAGGCCCCGATAATTTTAAATATTGAATATGCTGGTCGAGTTTTTCCGCTAATACCTTTCTTTTTTCTTTAAAATAATTAGCATCATATTGATGAGGCAGATAAGAAAAAATTACTTTCATCGCATCTAAGGGAAGTTGTTGATCTAACATTTTATTCAGACTTGCAGCAATTTCTAAAGTCCACAAGCCGACATTGCTATCATGCATTTGTTGAAATAAATGCTCACTTAAATCATTCGATAGAATATGCTGCGTGTGTAAAAATTGCTGAATTTCTGGCGTTAATAGGTAATTTAATGAATCGACATAGTAGAGTGTAAAATTTTCTTGTTGATAAGAAAGAACGATAGTAATCCAATGCGCATAACCGATATTAACGATAAAAGTTTCACGTGCCGTACTTGTTTTTTTAGCACGTATTTGAAAATTAGTTATTTTATCGATTAAATGATCTAATGAATCAAACGCTTGAAAATCTGAATTGGGTCTTTGGGTTAAATCTTTGAAGTTGTTATATTCCAAATGAGCAATATCGGTAACCTCTGCCAAAGTTAACCAATAATTATAAAACCCTTGGCGAGTCGCTTCGATAAAATCATCTTCATCTGATCGCTTGGCGCGAATTTTTAAAAAATACGCTGGATGAAGGGAGATGTTTTTTTTAATTCGTCTAAATATTGATCTTTATTGACTGCTGACTCAATAAAATTATTAGTAAATAATTTAGCAGACTTCATTATTATTAATTCCTTTTAAAAAACGTAACCCAATTACTCAATAGAAACTATTTTATGTCATTAAATAATTGATGTATTAAAACATAATTTTTAATTAAATACCAATTTTGCAATAAGCTAGAGCATGTTAGCAATTTACTGAAATAACTTAAAATAGACACAAGCTCAAAGCCGATGATGGGTAATTTATTTTTCTTTGCGAGCTTTCCAAAAAACTCCAGTAAGAATAGTATAAATAAAGCCCATTTTTAGATACTGATTTCTGACTAATCACATGAATATCCAATTAATAATAGATATCAAAAGTACTAATATTTAAAAAATTGCTAAACTAATAGAAAAAATCAATTTAGATTTGCCTATGCGCCTAAATTTTTATTTTGTTAAGGATTCGAAAATTGCTAAAGCGTGATATTTCTACCAGTAATATATTAATTGCGGCAGCGGGAGGCATGATAGGTTCAGCGTGGCTATTTACGCCTTTTATCGGCGCGCAAATGGCCGGTCCCAATGCGCTAATTAGTTGGGTGATTGCCGCACTTTTTATGTTATTTATTGCATTACCACTATGTGAATTGGGAACTATGCTACCTATTTCAGGCGGCATGTCTAACTATCCTAGCTTTACCCATGGCAAAGAGGTTGGTTTTCTATTTTCCTGGGTCACTTGGCTTGCCTATGTTGTAATGACACCTATTGAGATCCAGGCTATTTTACAATATAGCAGTCACTTTTTTCCGTTTTTGTTAATTAATCAGGTTTCTTATTTTAAACTTTCGTCTATCGGTTATCTTGTCGCCATAGCGATTATGTTTTTCATTGTGCTGCTTAATAGTTACGGTATTAAATTTTTAGCAGAATGTAATAAATATGCCAGTATAGTAAAATTTATTTTACCTTCGATTGCTATTTTTTCGTTAATACATGTTTCTTCTTCCTTAGGTAACATCGCTATTGATTTAGGCACTAAAAAGAGTTGGATCGACATATTTTCTGCTTTATCAGCGGGGGGTATTGCATTTGCTTTTACCGGTTTTCAAAATGGATTAATGTTGGCCGGCGAGGTTAAAAATCCGCAAAAAAGTATTCCTATTGCTATTTTAGGCGCTGTGCTGATTGGATTTATTCTCTATTTTATGTTGCAATTTAGTTTTTTAATCGCAGTCCCGAAAAGCTATCTGCAACAAGGATGGCACCACCTTAGCTTTCCAGGCGATAGTGGTCCTTTAGTGGGATTAACTTTATTGTTGGGTCTGAGTACCGTGGCTATTTTATTATTGTTTGACGCCGCTTTTTCTCCATTAGGGACTAGCTTGGTTTATACGGCGGCGACTTCACGAATTTTATATGGAATGGCGCTTAATAAACATTTACCGCCACTTTTTTTAAGACTAAATCGTTATCGCATCCCTTATGTTACCCTTTATGCCAACTTTTTAGTCGGTATATGTGCTTTTTTACCTTTTCCTGGCTGGCAAAAGATGGTGGCATTTTTATCTTCAGCCAGTATTCTTTCTTATGGGATTGGACCTATTTGTTTACTTGCTTTGCGTAAAATACAGCCCGAACAACGTCGTCCATTCAAGCTGTTAGGGAGCCTATTTTTTTGTAATATTGCCTTTTATGTTTGTAATTTAATGCTTTATTGGTGCGGCTTTTCAGTGATATGGAAGCTTTGCTTGGCTATTTTGTTTGGTTTTATTATTTATCTTTGTTATCAAAAACGTAATTTTTGGTCCGGTAATTACAATTTATATTGATTTTTCTCCTATATTACTGTTTTATTATTGCTTTCTTATTTGGGTCCTTTCGGCGGTATTGCCCGATTAAAGTTTCCATTTGGAATGTTAATTATATTTCCTTTTAGTTTATTAATGCTTTATTTATCACAATATTGTTTAGTCAGAGATCAAGCCGAAAAAGAATCCTTTGATTTGATGAATAAACAATTACAAGATTTATAGTGCTTAAATTATTCCAATAATGCGTACTTCGCGAATCAATTGGATATGATGAATTTGAAAGACAATATCAGTAATTTTTTCAATCAAAGATTCAATATCAGCGGCTGTAGCACGACCTTCGTTAATAATGAAGTTGGCATGTTTTGTAGAGACCGATGCATCGCCTACTTTTAAACCTTTGAGTCCACAACTTTCAATCAGACGTGCCGCATAATCCCTAGCAGGATTGCGAAAAACCGAACCGCAGTTAGGTTCATTGGTAGGTTGGGTTGTGGCACGATGCAAAAGTAAAGAGCGAATCTTGGCTAAAGATTTTTCTTTAGCGCCGGGTTCTAATTGAAAGTGCGCGGCTAAGTAGTATTCGTCAGGAAACACACTGACCTGACGGTAAGCGATTTCGTATTCACTCGGGAAGCGTGTTTTTTTCTCGCCATGACGATTTAGCGTTATCACAGATTTTACAATATTCCAGGTTTCACAACCGCTGCAACCTGCATTCATGGCCAGAGCGCCACCAATAGTGCCCGGAATACCGGCTAAAAATTCAGCACCGGTTAAATTTTTTCGAGCCGCAAATCGCGCCAAAGCCGGAGAGGCGACACCGGCCTCAGCGTATAGGGTAACCGGGTCTAAGCATTTTAATTGATTAAGTGCCCCTTGAGTGATAACCACCGTTCCTTTTATCCCGCCATCCCGCACCAAGGTATTACTTCCCAAGCCTAGGAAAATAAGTGGTTCTTCTGCCGCTAAGGTTTTAATGAAGTTAATTAAATCATGACTATCAGCTGGTTTATACAGCCGTTGGGCAGGACCGCCGACTTGCCAGGAAGAATATTCCGCAAGGGGTGCATTTTCTAAGAGTTGGCCGCGTAAATTGGGCATCAGTTAATTCATTTCCAACTGAGAATGCGCTAAGTTTTGTGCAATACTGCCAATATCACCGGCCCCTTGTAACAGCAATACATCACCGGCTTGTAAAACCTGCGCTAAGGTTTGAGAAAGATTTTGTTTATCTTCAACATGGATAGGATTTAAATGGCCAGCTTGATGAATAGACTTTAGTAAACTCGCACTATTAGCGTCTGGAATAGGTGTTTCACCCGCTGCGTAAACATCCAATAACAGTAGGCGATCAACGGTAGATAGAATTTCGACAAAATCATTAAAAAGATCCCTGGTACGGGTATAACGATGGGGTTGATAGATCATCACCAAACGTCGATCCGGCCAAGCGTTACGAATCGCCTTTAAGGTAGCAGCGATTTCACGTGGATGATGTCCGTAGTCATCAATCAATAAGACATGACCTTTTTGATAGCTAAATTCACCGAGTATTTGAAAACGCCTGTCAATACCACTGAAGTGAGATAAAGCGGTTTGCATGATTTCGTCTTTAATACCGAGCTCGGATGCAACGGCAATAGCCGCCAGCGAGTTTAAGGCATTATGTTCCCCCGGTAGATTTAGGGTAATATCTAATGGTTTTTGCCGGGGACGAGCAACACTAAAATAATTTTTTATTCCTTTTTGCTGAAAGGACGTGATACGTATATCTGCATCTTCACTGAAGCCATAAGTGATAATAGGGCGCATAATATCCGGTAACAGCGAGCGTATAACAGGGTCATCACAACACAAGATAGCTAAACCATAAAAGGGTAAATGCCATAAAAACTCTAAAAAACTTTGTTTAAGTTGCTGAAAACTATCATTATAAGTCTCCATATGATCGATATCGATATTAGTCACAATTGCAATCATCGGTTTTAAATAAAGGAAGGAGGCGTCACTTTCGTCCGCTTCAGCGACTAAATAACGGCCTGCCCCTAAGCGAGCATGGGTACTGGTACTATTAAGCCGTCCGCCGATCACAAAGGTTGGATCGAGTCCGGCTTCTCCTAGTACGCTCGCGACTAAGCTCGTGGTGGTGGTTTTGCCATGTGTTCCTGCTACTGCAACACTATAGCGAAAGCGCATTAATTCAGCGAGCATCAAAGCTCTCGGAACAACGGGAATAAGCGCATGACGCGCGGCTTTTATTTCTAAATTATCGGGCGATACCGCGCTAGAATAGATAATCACATTGGCATGACGAATATGATCCTCGTGATGACCCCGTTTGATCTGTGCGCCTAATTTTTGTAAGTGTCGGGTCATGGTATTTTCTTGTAGATCGGAGCCTGAAATGGTATAGCCTTCATTTAATAAGATTTCAGCAATGCCTCCCATCCCCGCACCACCGATGCCCACAAAGTGGAGATGTTTAATACGCCCCATTTGGTTATCCGCAAAAGGGATTTTCATCGCTAAAGCCTATATATTTTGAGTAAAGAGGGCGGTATTGTGGCATTAGTTGCCTATAAGCTTCAAGCGCTGCCGAACCAATGCTCTTATAGGCGCTTTTGACAACGCGCTTTGCCTGTTTAGAAGCGTATAGACTAATCACTGACTCGGAATCCAAACTGTATTAAGCGATATTCGTAATCGATGCGTAAAAGTAACGCTAGCATGATGCAAGTAATGAGTAAGCTACTTCCCCCATAGCTCATCAATGGGAGCGTTAAACCTTTGGTGGGTAATACACCGGTATTGACACCGATATTGATCATGACCTGTAAAGCAATATTTAAACCAATCCCATAGGCAAGATAAGCCGAGAAGCGCTGTCCACTATTAAAACAACTTTGACCTATATGTAATGCACGAAAGACCAATAGTGAGAATAAGCAGATCATAAATAATCCCCCTATTAAGCCGAGTTCTTCGCTTAAGACAGCAAATAAAAAGTCGGTATGTGCTTCAGGAAGATAAAATAATTTTTGTATACTTTCCCCGAGACCCACACCAAACCAACCGCCACGACCAAATGCAATTAAGGATTGGGTTAATTGATAGCCAGAGTCAAATTGATTAGCCCATGGATTAAGAAAGGTTGTTAAGCGCGCTAAACGATACGGTGAACTAATCGCGAGTATAACTAAAATAACCGCAACACCGACGAGCAGAATGACAAATTGCCAAATACGTACTCCGGCTAAAAATAACATACCTAAACTGGTCAATAAAATAACGGTAGCGGCACCAAAATCCGGTTCGCGTAATAGTAAAAAAGTAATAATCGCCAAAACCATTAAAGGTTTAAGAAAACCTCGGATTTGGTTTTGCACCTGTTTTTCCTGACGTAATAAATAACCCGCTAAATAAACAATCATTGTTAGTTTAACGAATTCAGAAATCTGCAATCCAAAAGGACCAAATCCTAGCCAGCGCATACTGCCGTTAACTTGTCTGCCGATACCTGGTAATAAAACTAAAAAAAGTAAACCGATACTGAGGACTAACAGAGGGAGACTAATCTGTTTCCAATAGGCAGTTTTTATTTGTACCACGATGATGCCAGCGGCGATACCTAATATTAAATAAAATAATTGATGGAAGAAATAGTGAAAAGCTTGACCATATCGATGTTCTGAAATCACGATAGAGCTTGAAGCGACCATCAATAAGCCAAAAGCGAGTAAGGTCGCAATGGCAATCAGTAAGCTGCGATCATATAAGACGACAGGTGTTGCGACCTCTGAGTTGCTTTTATCCGCCATATCAATGTATTCCTTGTACTAAATCGATAAAAATATCGCCACGCTCCTCATAATTTTTAAACATATCCATACTCGCGCAAGCAGGTGATAAAAGTACCGTATCACCCGCGCGCGCTGTTTGCTGTGCTACAGCCACGGCTTGTGCCAAATCAGACACCATTTGCACAGTAGTGCTTTTTTCTAAAGCGTTTTTTAAAAGTGGCGCGTCGCGACCTATTAAAATCAATTTTTTTACATAGCGTGCTGCGGCATCATGCAACAGCGAAAAGTCAGCCCCTTTGGCTAAACCACCGGCAATGAGAATAATTTTTCCTGAAATAGCCGGGCCTAATCCATTAAGAGCGGCTAAGGTTGCGCCCACGTTAGTCGCTTTCGAATCATTATACCAAGTAATGCCAGCTTGTTCGGTGATCCATTGGCAGCGATGCGCTAAGCCTTTAAATTGACAGAGTGCTGTTAGCATTGGCGCTAATGGAAGCTGAATCGCCTGTCCAATGGCTAAAGCGGCCAGCGCATTGGCCCAATTATGTTGACCTTTAACAGCCAGTTTGTCGACCGCTAACAGTATTTTTCCGCCTTGAGCGAGGTAGGTTTGATTGCTTAGCCTTTGCAAACCAAATTCTTTTGAGTCTGGTTGAAGTGTATCTAAACCGAAACTGATGATTTTTTTTGTTTTAGCGCAAGGGTAGGTGTTGGGATCTTGTCGATTCCAGAGCGCGATTTCACAATCATGATAAATTCGTTGCTTTGCTTGTATATAAGCTTTTAAGGTTTTGTGCCGATCTAAATGATCGGGACTAATATTGAGTACAGTGGCTACTTTAGGACGGAGTGTATAGGTCGCTTCTAATTGAAAACTCGATATCTCTAAGACATAAAAATCCGGCACGGGCAGATTTAATAAGTCTAATACCGGTATCCCGATATTTCCGCCCACTTCAACACGCTGTTTAGCTTGGGTTATCATCTCGCCTACCAAGCTGGTCACTGTCCCTTTGGCATTACTACCGGTAATGGCAATGATAGGGGCGCGTGCATTTTGAGCAAATAATTCGATATCCCCGATAGGTTTAAGTTTATTTTTTGCAATCGCTAAACTAAGTTCAGCATTATTCAAGTCGACACCCGGGCTGACAATTAATTCGCTAGCCGCTTGGAACAGCGATGGATTAAAAGGACCTAAATGAATCGCCACATTTGGAAATTCTTTTCGAAACTCAGCTAATTGGGGAGGTTTTAAACGGCTATCCATGAGGGTAAAAGGCAACTGCAATCGATTGAAATAACGCGCACAGGAAAGCCCTGTGGCACCTAAGCCAATGATGACTCGCTTATCGGAAAGATTAGAGGCGTGCATCAATAATTCCTCCCCCTAAACAGATTTCTTCTTGATAGAAAACTACCGATTGACCCGGGGTGATCGCCCATTGCGGGATCTCAAATTCAACCTGATAGCTATCATTCGCCGCTGAGTTTACCCAGCAAGGAGTTTCTGTTTGACGGAAACGCGTTTTGGCCGTGCAATAAAACGGGGTTTTAGGCGCCGTGTTATTAACCCAATGTAACTGGGTGCAAATCAGCGCTGGCGCATAAAGCGACGGATGATCATGTCCTTGCACGACGATTAAGGTATTACGCTTAAGATCCTTATCGACCACATACCAAGGTGTCGCCGCAGCTTCTTTACGTCCACCGATGCGCAGTCCTTGACGTTGACCTAGGGTATAAAACATTAAGCCATCGTGCTCGCCAACGACCTCTCCTGCCAAGGTTTCAATGTTTCCAGTTTGAGCGGGTAGATAGCTTTGCAAAAAGTGTTTGAATTTTTGTTCACCAATAAAGCAAATCCCCGTACTATCTTTCTTCTGCGCATTAACTAAGCCGGCTTGTGCCGCCATCTGACGTACTTCTGGCTTAGTCAGTGACGCCAGTGGAAATAAGGTTTTTGCCAATGGTTCTTGGCCTAAGGTATAAAGAAAATAGGTTTGGTCCTTATGTTGATCAGCGCTTTTGAGCAGTTGATAGCTGTTATTGGCACAGGATTTTCCAGCATAGTGTCCGGTGGCGATAAAATCAGCGCCACACTGTAGTGCATAGTCGAGAAAGATCTTAAATTTAATTTCCTTATTACAGAGGATGTCTGGATTGGGTGTACGACCGGCTTGATATTCGTGTAAAAAATTAGTAAACACCCGATCCCAATATTCAGCGGCAAAATTAATCGTCTGTAGCGGAATCGCTAAGTTGTCGCAGACAGCTTGTGCATCGGCGATGTCCGCACTCGCTGAGCAGTAATCCTCGCTATCGTCTTCCTCCCAATTTTTCATGAACAGGCCTTCTACTTCATAGCCTTGCTGTTTTAGCAATAAGGCCGTGACGGAAGAGTCGACACCGCCCGATAAGCCAACCATAACGCGTTGTTTTTTCATTAGATCTCTTAATTCAATGAGACAATTTGCTCTTTCAAAGTGAAACTGCTGGATGCTGCTCTAATTTACCTCGGTAAACCTCAACCTTCCAGTTGTTGATGAAAGCTAGCAAATTTTGCCTTTATTTTGCAACAGGCTTGGTCTTTTTTTAGTCGATTAAGTGACTAAATCGAAAAGCGAAATTTTATACTAATAAAGCCTTATTGGCGAACTAGCATCGCATAATCCTTTTTAATATTGGCTTGATCGAGCGGGGGAGAAAAGAGCGCAATCAGTTTCCCCTCTGGATTAATGAGGTATAAGGTTCCGCTATGGTCTATTTGATAGTTGTTTTCATCTGATTTATTCTGTTGCGCTTGTATATAAACCACACCCATTTGTTTGCTCAGTTGTTTTATTCGGGATAAATGGCCGCTTACGCCGATGAAGGCGGGATTAAAGATCTTCACATATCGGGCGACGATGTTGGGTGTGTCTCGCATTGGATCAAGCGTAATGAATATAATCTGCGGTAAAGGCAGTTTTTCGCTCTTTAGCTGGGCGTAAAGCTGGGCTAGTAGGGTCATGGTCAAGGGGCAGATTCCCTGGCAATGTGTATAGCCAAAGAATAATAAACTGAAATGACCCTTTAAGTTAGCGTTACTAAAAGATCTTCCCTGTCCATCGCGAAGATGAAACTCAGGTAGCAAAGGCGCTTCAATAAAATTAGTGCTCGAAACAGCCGGTGTTAGCTGATTTTTTTCGCTGTGCCAAACATTGAAACCTATTCCTAAGGCTAAGGCGAGCATGCCAGCGAGCAGAGCAACAAACAGCCACAGTTTTTTATTCGAAGTAGGGCAAGTCATTAAAGAGTCCTCATTAAAGAATGGTCCATGAGCAAACAAGCAAACAACATCAGTAAATAAAAATTAGAATAATGAAAGGTTTTTATCGCGGCAGCGGTTTTAGTTTGCTTTAATAAATTCGCAACCGCCACTATAAATCCGCAATTCAGTAATAAAGCGGAAAATAAATAGAAGAGCCCGCTGATGCCAATACTAAAAGGTAACAAGCTAATCCCGCTTAACAATAAAGTATAAAGAAGAATCTGTTGTTTTGTGAACGCAATGCCATGGGTTACGGTCAGCATCGGTAGATTGCTTTTAGCGTAATCAGCATGTCGTGCAATAGCGAGCGACCAAAAATGTGGCGGCGTCCAAATGAAGATAATTAATACTAATATCAATCCTCCTGGGTCGATATTCCCGCTTATCGCTGTCCAGCCTAATAAAGGCGGCATAGCACCGGCTAAACCGCCAATGACGATATTTTGTGGCGTGTGATGTTTTAAATATAAGGTATAAAAAAATGCGTAGCCGATTAAACTGATCAAGCTTAAAAAACCAGTTAATGGATTGGTAAATAGGCTCAACAGGCTTAAACCACTTAGGCCCGCTGTTATCGAAAACAGTAAAACATGCAAAGAGGAAATTTTACCTTGTGGTAAAGGTCGTCGTTCGGTGCGTGCCATCTGGCTATCGAGATGACGTTCTAACAAATGATTGAGTGCGCCGGCGGCACTTGCTATCAAGCCTATTCCTAACAAGGTAAAAAAACTTAACTGCCAAGCAACGGGTGTTGATGAGGCTAGCGTCATGCCGACCCATACCGTGATCAACATTAAGCAAGTGACGCGCCATTTACTCAGCTCTAAATAAATTTGCATCCGCTGTACTAGCCATGGGCAAGGCCAAGAAATTGTTCGCATATTTTTCCCTGCTGTTTTGTGTATCCCTCTAGAAGATAGCAAAAATTATACGGGATGCGACCTGTTAAAGGTAGTCTATTTTTAGCGAAAGAAATTATTTATCGCTCGTTAATCATATAATAAATTTAAATAGTTTGGGTTAAAAATTTATTTTAATTTTAAGAGATTAATTTTTAAATTAAAAATAATAAATAACTAGACAAGATTATTTTAATAATGCTAAATTATTTGCAGTTAAAAATAACTATTTTTAATTTTACTAAAAAATAATAAATAAAGAGGTTGGCATGCCGACACATTTGACAGAAATAAAAGAAATGATTGAACAACAAGAAAAATCCAGTGTTAATCAAAAAGGAGAAACTACTGCAGAAATTGAATATTTAGCAGTAGACCATGCACCAAAAAAAGAAGAGGATTCTATGAAAGTAAATAAAAAGGATGAGCGTGTATTCGTTTATTTTGAATCTAAAAAAGAAGGATTGTTAACAGTAAAGAAATGTTCTGTTAAAGAATACGAAAAACATGCAAACAGTAAGGTTATAAAATTAGCTTTTTTTGTTAAAAACAGCGAATCAGAAGATTTTTTAAATAAGTGTAAAGAAAAACTTAAAGAATTATCAGTTGATTTAAAGGGTAATACAGCGATCGTCAATGGTCTAAAAAATTGTTTTCAGAATAGCTCAGCTTACTCTTTTGAAGTGTTCCAGGATTATCGTAGTACAAAACATGCTTTTGATGAAAATACAGGTTTATCTATTTCTACCGTATTGACTGATCTAAAAAGTATTATTGATAAAGCAGATAGTTATTCTGCTCGTTCAGAAAGCTTAGCTGGAATATCAAAAAACTTATCAAAGTTAAAAGTGCAGTATAAAAAATCTACGTCTACAGACGATTTTTCTGCTCTATTAGCAGCGCTTAATTCGAGTAAACCTATGCTAGATAGCGAGATCGCTCGATTAAATACGGGAGATGAGCTGGATAGATTTAAAGTAAAAATAAATCAACTCAAAAAAAAGCTTGAAGAAATCTGTCCTAAATCTGGATTATTTTCTGGAGAAATTCATGATGAGGGCACTAAAGTTACTAATGATATAAAAACTTTAACTTCATTTATGAAGGCTAAAATACAAGAAAACTCTACAACTCAAGCGACGGATATTTTAACAATAGTAAATTTAGACAAGCTAGAAAGAGAATATGGAAAATTGGTTAATAGAGTTAATGTTTTAGAAGAAACAATCAATAATAGCATCCGAAAGCAAGCTGAAGAAGCTATAAAAAGTGTAGTATGTAAAGAAAATAGTTTAATAAGAAGAGTAGAAATGTTGGAGTTTTACTTTAAAGAGATAGGAACAGCGTGCTTAGCGATTGAAAATTATAAATCAAGTAGTGGAATTAAGAACGAGATATTAGGTAAGATTATAGCAGACACTAGGCAACTTGAAAGTGAAATAAAGGGTGGAGCTAGCAGAGAGGGTATTCAAGAAAAAGTTAGCGAGATTCGATCGTATATTAGTAGCAGCATTGATAAGCTTAATAAAAATAATGGAATTTCTTTTTTGCTACAATATGCAACATCTGGAAAGTTGGCAGGCGAATTAGCGTCTAAGTTAGATAGTTTTTTGCTTAAATTTCAAGTGTCTTCAGAACAAACAGTGGATTTCGAAGCTTCGTCTACACAACAAATACAACCAAAACCTTAAAAATTACTGGTTGATGAAAAAGGGGCATTTCAATGTCCCTTTTTTGATCGTTATAGCCAGTATAATTTTGTTTCAATTAAAAATAAAAATAGAGTTATCATGAAAAGAAAATATGATTTTAATGGTATTACACGCGAGCTACCTAATGAGCTTGTCTCCTATCGAAGATTATCAACCATTTATTCAGGCTCAGCTGCGCTAACTGTTAAAGAAAAACCTTGGTCGGTAACCCAATTTAACAATTATAGGTCAAATTTATCCGGTAAAAATACCGATAGTTTACCCACTATATGGTCGGAGCAAACTTATGCTTCTAGTCAAGCGATTAACAAAAAAAAATTAAAAATGATGATCGTATAGATAAGATTAAGAATTTTATCGCTCCATCCCATATAGAGGCGCTTAAACCTTCGGCACAATTTAATACCTATATTAAAGCAAATCATTATTTGTTAGAAAAAAATTAGAGCTATCTAAAGATTTTACATCACCGACAGAGCTAATTAAAATATGTAAAAATAAGTTCAAGCGATTTTTAAGTATCTTTAAAAATTCTGAAGAGGCTACAAAAGTGGAAAATTTTCCATTACGTAAAAGTACTAATATCTACCTTGCTAAAGGCTAGGTTTGATTAAATAATTATATGGCAAGGACTTAACTGAGTAAGGAGGAAATTAAATTTTCCCCTTATCGAGCGTTAGATAGATATTTAAAGTAATTAAGCTCAATAGTAGTAGTGCCGCAACTGCATTGTGCGCCATGGCAATCAGTAACGGTAATGCCCATAGCACGTTTAATGCTCCTAGGCTGATTTGTATTATTAATAACAGTAAAAGTATCAAGCCCATTCGGCGTAATAGCGATCCTTGGCGAGTACCAAAGAGTTTATAAATCAAGCAAGCCAGATAGCTTGTTGTGATTAAAGCGCCTAGACGATGACTCATTTGAATCGCGGTACGTGCGGCGGTGGATAATACCCCCCCCTCATAGTTTTGCTCGGCATTAAAGCTTAAGTGAAAACCGGCTGAGAAATTCATCGGCGGCCACCATTGTCCTTGGCACATGGGAAAATCAGTACATACGAAAGCGGCATAATTGGCACTGGTCCAGCCACCAAGACTAATTTGTAGAATAATAAACAGCAAACCCAAGATCGCCCAGGGTCGCAGTTTTTCCTCTTGTGACGTGCAAGCAGGGATATGAAATGGCTTTAAGCGTAATAGCAGCAACCATAACACGCTAAGTAGGGCAAAACCGCCTAATAAATGCGACATCACCACCAGCGGATGTAAACGCAGTGTGACGGTCCATTTGCCTAATAGTCCTTGCCAAAATAATAACATCAATAAGAGTGTTGCGAGCAACACCGGTTGCTGCGCTAATTTACGTTGATGCAGAATGAGCACCGCCGCGGCAAAGCTGAGTAACACCAGTATGGCGGCGGCATAGCGATGGAGCATCTCCGGCCATGCTTTAGCCGGATTGATGGTGAGTCCCGTAAAAGGGGCATTAAGCCGTTTTATCGCTTGATGAGGGATAGTGAGTTGCCCATAACAACCGGGCCAATCTGGACACCCCAAACCAGCATCCTTAAGACGGGTCATCGCACCGAGTAGTATCACCAAAAATGCGAATAGACAAGCAATAACTAAAAAATAAAACGCCGATTTATTTTCCGCTAACATATTTTTTTTATCCTGTGGTTAAATGGGCTAGTAAATGGCTTAAGTCTTGATAGATAGCTTCACCGCGAGCATGAGGGGGATAATATAAAATAATTCTTCCTAAGGGATCGACGAGATAATAGCCTTCAGCACTTTGCTTAAACCTAGATACTGAGAAAAATTTATGAAATTCTTTATCTGATATAAAATAATTTAATAAATGCGGGTCTTGTTGACGATGTTCATTTTGAATACGGTCTTTTGAGTGCGCCACTTGTACTAACGCATATTTTTCCTGTGCACTATTTTTTCCTAAAGCGATGTGAATCTGATGCATCAGATGTAGATTCTTTTGACATAAATCTCGGCAAGGCGAGCGGGCTAAATAAAATAATAACCAATATTTTTTCTGCTTGATAAAAGCACTGCGTGGCTGATAAAGCGTGGTTTTATCCAGTGCGTTAAAGTTCGCTAATGAATCAATCAGTTGGCCTTTATTGGTTGTTTTATGATGTAAATATATCGGCTTGTTGAGATAAAGGATAATCGCCAATATCAAGGGCGATAAAAATAAGATTAATAAGCCTAGTAAAATAAATAAGGGCTTTTGTTGTTTTTTAGTGTTCATAAGCGACGAATCTGGGTACTAAAAAAAGCAATAAATAGCGTTAAACTTAAGCCAAACCATTGGAATGCGTAGGCATAATGTCGACTGGCTAGGAAAGAAACCGGTTTCCAGAGTGGAATAAAACTATAGCGTTGTGGGCTATTGATGACGAACAGAAAAGGGCGGAAATGATGTTGATGTAAAAAATGTGCATTTACGCTTTGTATTCGTTGCGGCCAACTTTTTTCAGCGGGCTGTTTAAAGCTAAAATTGTTAGCGGGGAAAACAATTAATCCTCGAATGCTTATTTCGCCTTCTATCGTGGGTATTTCCGGTATTTTGTTCCGATTTAAGCCTTGCGGGATCCACCCTCTGTTGACTAATAGGACTTCATGACTATTCTTTAAGATAAAAGGGGTTAGTACTTCATAGCCTACTTTATGTTGATAAATTCTATTATCTAATAAATAAACCTGTTGATTATCAAAATGACCTAGCATTTGTGCAGAGGCGTAATTTTTTCTGAGATCTATCGGTGGGCTATGATTTAAATCAATCGCTACCGACTGTGAACGCACATTAAATAGCTTTTGAATCTGATTTTTTTCGCTACCACGATGGATTTGCCAAAATCCTAGACTGATTAATAACGGTAGTAAGCACAAAACCATCACTGTGGGTAGTAAGCGCGGCGCAAAACAATAATTTTTTAGACTTAAATGCATCTTATTATTCGGCATCCATTAAAAAATCCAAAAAAAACCAAAGGCCCAAATAACGACTAAAAAATCCCACCACCAAACGGCGGCGTCAAAAGAAAATGGATTTTTTGCGAATAATTTATTTTGATAAATACGAAAACATAAAATGAATAAAAATAGCAGTGCGGCGATAATATTGAGTAAATGTAAGCCTAAGAAGGCGATTAAAAAGCTGCCATAGATACCACTTTTAACAATGATGTTCGCTTTCATTAAATGAAAAAAATAATAGCTTTGAATCGCTAAAAAAGTACCGCCTAATAAAATAGCGGTATTGAGTGTCAGGCGACATAATTTATAACGTTTATGCTTCAGGTGATACCGTGAGTCGGTCAATAGCAAGGCGCTGCAAAGTAGGATGATTAAATTAATTAAAGGAATGCGTCGTATTGATTCCATGCTAAAAGAAGAAGAAGCAGGGGCGGCACTGGGGGGGGTAAATAAAGGCCAGTGTTTAACGAAATCAGGCCAGAGTAAATAATGGGTTAGCTGTGATGCATCACCACTTTGCCCAGCTATCCAGGGTGTAATTGAAAATCGTACAAAAATGATCGAGCCGATTAATAACCCAAATAAGAATAATTCGGAAAATAAAAACCAGAACATTCCCCAACGAAAGGTTTTATCCATTTGAAGGTTATATAAACCGGCATTGCTTTCTTTAGTCACAGACACTAACCAGCCACCGAGCATAAAGATTAATCCACCCAAACCGATTAGGGCGGCAATGGGGCCCCATTTTGCATTTAAATTAAGTGAACCGAAGGCTAATATTAATAAAGCCAGCGCACCTATTATCGGCCAAGCACTTTGTTTTGGAACATAGTAGCGAGATGGTTTGTCTTCCATGTACATTTTCCTATTATAAATGTCCTATCGCTTGCGAGCGCATAGGAATTTTTTTTAAACCCGTTGCATCAAATAAAGTATAAGCCAAGGTAAGCGTAGTCATTTTTTGCGGTAAATGTTTATCGATATGAAATAACACCGGCATATCGCGTTGTTGGCCGGCATCAAATGTTTGCCGAGTAAAACAAAAACATTCGGTTTTCTTTAAATATTTTGCCGCTAATCCGGGTGAAACACTCGGAATTGCCTGCACAGTCATGCGGCGTCCGGAATTATTTTTTGCGGTAAAATAGACCAGTATATTTTCACCGGGATGTAATTGTACGTGCTGGATTCGGGGATGAAAATCCCACGCCAAATAATTATTATTGTTGGTGATAAATTCCACCCGCACACGACGAGAAAGATCGATATCATGGGAAATTAGATAGGCATTTTTATCGGTTTTTCCATTAATACCTAGGTTTTTACACAGTACGTTATAAAGGGGGATCATGGCAAAACCAAAACCAAACATGGCCAGCGTTGTAAAACAGAGTAAGAATAAAATTTTTTTAGACGCTATTTTTTGTCGGGAAAATGACATTTTAATTAATTTACTCGAATTTCGGTGGCGTGGTAAAACTATGTAACGGCGGTGGCGAGCTTAAGGTCCATTCTAAACCTTCAGCGCCTTCCCAAACCTGATGACTGGCTTTTTTACCTTTTTTGCGTAGTGCTTGAATAATAATGTAGAGAAAAAATAGTTGTGCAAATCCAAAAAGGAAGGCCCCTAAACTGGCAATGGCATTAAAATTAGCAAATTGTAAGGAGTAATCGGCAACACGGCGTGGCATGCCCGCTAGGCCTAAGAAATGCATCGGAAAAAAGGTGAGATTGACACCAATCACCGATAACCAGAAATGGCACTGACCTAATCGCTCGTTGTACATAACCCCGGTCATTTTAGGCAGCCAATAATAAGCGCCGGCAATCGCGGCAAATAAGGCTCCAGGGACTAAGACATAATGAAAATGGGCCACCACAAAATAAGTATCTTGATACTGAAAATCTCCTGGAACCAGGGATAACATCACGCCAGAAAAACCACCAATAGTAAATAAAATAACAAAGGCGAGTGCAAATAACATCGGTGTTTCAAAGGTCAATGCGCCGCGATACATAGTGGTTACCCAATTAAATACTTTCACCCCGGTAGGAACCGCAATTAGCATGGTGGTATACATAAAAAATAATTCGGCGGCTAAAGGCACACCGGTGACAAACATGTGATGAACCCAAACAATAAAGGATAAAAACGCAATCACTAACATGGCATAGACCATAAATCGATAGCCAAAGAGTTTTTTGCGACTAAATGTGGGGATAATTTGCGAGATAATGCCAAAAGCGGGCAGAATAATGACATAAACTTCCGGGTGACCAAAAAACCAAAAAAGATGTTGATAAAGTAAGGGATCACCGCCGCCAGCGGCGCTAAAAAAACTAGTGGCTAGGTGTCGGTCCATTAACATCATTGTGACAGCCGCGGCTAAAACAGGCATGATGCCGATTAATAAAAAAGCGGTGACGAGCCAGCTCCAACAAAAAATCGGCATTTTCATCATATTCATGCCGGGTGTTCTCAGATTAAGCAGGGTTACAATAATATTAATGGCACCCATTAAGGAAGAAAGACCCATTAAGTGTACAGCGAGAATTAAATAGTCGGTGCTGGGCGGACCATAGGTGGTTGATAGGGGGGCATACATAGTCCAACCAAAATTGGGCGCGGAACCATCCATCAATAAAGTACTAAATACGATAATAGCGCCAACGGGCAAAAGCCAAAATGCCCAATTGTTCATACGCGGCATCGCCATATCCGGCGCACCTATCATTAACGGGATCATCCAGTTTGCAAAGCCCGCAAAAGCCGGCATGATAGCCAGGAACAGCATGATTAATCCGTGTAGGGTGGTCATCTGATTAAAAAGTTCAGGACTCATTAAGCGTGCGCCAGGCTGAAATAATTCAGCGCGTATCAGTAAAGCCAGTACTCCGCCTATAAAAAACATTAATAAACTAAGTAGTAGATAGAGCGTGCCAATTTCTTTATGGTTGGTGGTGAAAAGCCAACGTTTAATAAATACTAAGAAACCTTTAGCAGCAGCTTGTTTTCGATCAAGTGTTTGTTCCATGCCGCATTTCTCCTGATTGTTGTTTAAGCCATTGATTAAATTCGGTCTCACTGACGGCGTATACGACGATAGGCATAAAAGCGTGATTAGTCCCACATAATTCAGCGCATTGGCCACGATAAATTCCTTTAGTGTCGATCCTTGCCCATGCTTCATTAATAAATCCAGGAATAGTGTCGCGTTTAATACCTAATGTGGGTACCCACCAAGAATGGATGACATCATTTGAGGTAAATAAAAAGCGAATCTTTTTGTGGATGGGAACAACTAAGGGATGGTCGACTTCTAATAAATACCATTGATTTTTTTTGGCTTGATTTTGCAGCTCTGCGATGGGGGTAGAGAGATTACTAAAAAAATCAAGTCCTTGATCTAAATAGGCATATCGCCATCGCCATTGGTACCCGGTTACTTTTATAGTGAGGTCGGGATCACTGTTATCGTTCATTTGAATCAGGGTTTTTGTCGCGGGAATCGCAATAACAATTAAAATAAGGAAGGGGACAACGGCCCAGGCGATTTCTAGTGCAAAATGTTCATGAAATGGTACCGCATTGACTCCGCGCGATTTTCTATGTCGGATCAATGAATAAATCATGACACTAAATACGACAATAGCAATTCCTACACAGATCCAAAATACCAACATATGTAGATCATAAATCGCATGGCTGATAGGTGTTACACCACGTGGCATGTTGGTTTTCCAGGCCGCTAAGGCAGCGCAAGGGGTGAAAAACCAACTAAGGCTAATAAAAAAAACTAAAAAAGAGTTTTTAATGTGATCCATGTCCTAGCTATCCTTTTTTATTGTGAGGGCACAATAATTTTTTTACAGTCTATCCATTAAACGATGAACTCAAAGCCAAGTTGTTTGATTAAATGGCTTGCTTGGCGAGGAGAGATTTATTTTCCGCAAGAAACTTTATCTTACCATGCTCATCAAGCGTAAAAGCAAAAGCCTATCCGTTTTAAACTAAATTTTTTACCACAATGAATAATCGCCTTGGGTTTTACTTTCTTCGACAATATATTTCACACTGGCTTCTAATTCTGCATTGCTACAGGTTTTGCAAGCGCCTTTGGGCGGCATTTTCTTATAACCCCGAATGGTATGTGCAAACAATACTTCGATACTTTTTGCGATTAAGGGCTTCCAGCTTGCTTTATCACCTATGATAGGCGCCGCTAATTTTCCTTTGTCGTGACAGAGAGCACAATGTTGTTGGTAAATTTGTTTTCCCACTTTTAAACTCAGCGACACTTCTTGCAGAGGAATCGTTGTCATGGTAACGACGTGATCATTTAGAATGAGATAATCAACCGCCGCTTTCACTGCATTATCAGAGCAACCCGCACAAGTTCCTTTGGCAGGCATGGAATTAAAGCCGCGAATGGCATGTTCATAAACGATGTTTTTGCCTTGTTGAAGACGTTTTCGCCATTCATCGGTATCGCCTATCTTGGGAGCACCCGCGGCTCCTGTGGTATGGCATGTCGCACAATAAGATTCATATACTTTGTAACCTGTTTTTGCGCTGATAGGCCCTGTAAATGCCGAATAAGGTACCGGGCTTTTTACACTTTTTAGATAAGTGGCGATGGCGCTTAAATCATTAGCTGATAAATACCTTAAGCTATTGCTGTTGACTTCTGCCATCGGGCCCGCTACTTTGCCGGCATTTCTTGGTTTTTTGCCTTGGCGAAAAACAGCTTGTATATCGGCAATAGGAACACCTTTTAATCCACTCGCACTAATGTTAGGGGCATAATAACCTTGAATAAATCCACCGGTTAAATAGTATTTCTTTTTTTCGGCACCTAATAAATTTAGCGGCGTGTGACACATACCACAGTGACCTAAACCTTGGACTAAATAAGCACCACGATTCCAAGATAGAGTTTGTTGATTGTCCGGTTGATATTCATTGGCATGAAGAAATAAAATTCGCCAGCCTAGCTGCAAAAATCGCCAGTTAAATGGCCACATCATTTCGTTAGCTTGGTTTGCTTTGTTGATAGGCGGCAAACTAAAAAGATACGCTTTTATCGCCAGTAGATCATTTTTATTGATTTTTGCGAAGCTAGGGAAAGGGAATACCGGGAAATAATAACTGCCATTCGGGGCTATTCCTTGATGCATGGCACGGATAAAATCTTCATTGCTCCATAATCCAATACCGGTGCTTTTATCCGGTGTAATATTAGGTGAATAAATGGTTCCAAAAGGGGTATAAATACCCAGACCACCTGCAAACGCTTTGCCATTATGTTGGGTATCGGTATGACAGGCAATACAATCGCCGGCTTTAGTTAAATATTCGCCACGTTTAATCAGCGCACGAGTTTTAGCATCCACTGGATAACTCGTAGCAGGGTAAGGAATATTAAGTTCAGGATTCACTTTCGGCGCCGCCATGTTCAACTGGGCAACGGCTAAACTGGTGAATAGAGAAAAAAACAGACAAGCGAGCGTTTTAAAAAGTTTAAATGTAACTCTTAAGATTATAGTATTCATAGTCCTTTAACGAATCCATGTAGACATCTTGGTCTTTTCACACGGCAATTAATGACATAAATAGGCTGCGCCTAGTGTCATCCCTTCTGAGATAGGTATACTAAAGTATCTATTTCTTAATTTAAAGCTAGTAGATTTAAATAAGGCTAACTATCTTATCAAGATAATATAATATATTGAATGGATGGGGTTAATTTTTTTATAGCTATTATAAAAATAATGGATTTGATGCTGATATCATTGGGTTTTATTATAATGATTAATCGAGACGAAATAGATTTAGCGGTTAAGCTTTTAAAGCAAGGGAGACTTATCGTTTTTCCGACCGAAACCGTGTATGCGCTGGCGGGTGATGCGAGAAATTTATCGGCGCTCAAACAAATATTCAAGCTCAAACATCGTCCTTTGAATCAAGCTTTAAGTGTTTTACTCGCTGAGCATCAATCATTGGATGCATGGGCTACTAATGTATCCCCTTTAGCGCGAAAATTAGCTCAACACTTTTGGCCAGGGCCTTTAACCTTAATCTTAAATAAACATGAATCGGTTTTATCCGAGTTATGCGCAGGACAAGCTAAAATCGGTTTACGTGTGCCGGATCACCCAGTGGCACAAGCACTATTGAAAGCGTTTGCAGGTGGTTTGGCTGCCCCTTCTGCTAATCGTTCAGCACACCTTAGCCCTACCCAGGTAGAACATGTACGACAAGAATTTGCTGATAAGCTTGCGCTTATTATAGAAGGTGGGCCTTGTTCTGTTGGAATTGAGTCTACTGTCCTTGATGTAACGACTAAGATTCCACGCGTACTTCGAGTAGGCGCTATTTCATTAGAACAAATCAGTCAATTTACTCCTTATGAACTGATTAAATCAGTGCCTAAATTAACTCAATTAGCTAAACCTTTATTACAACAGATCGCAATCGGACAATTAGCGCCTATGGTGCGCGAGTATTTACATCAGGGAAAAACCTTAACCGTATTGGGGCTGCGTCCCCCTAATATGAGCCATGAAAATCTAATATGGATCACTATGCCCAATGAAGCAGTTAAATATGGGCAGGTGTTGTATCAATATTTGCATGACGCAGAGCAGCGCGCTAGCGATAAAATATTGGTGGAATCTGTGCCCAAGCATGCGGCTTGGGAGGGGATACAATTTCTATTAGATAGGAAGTCTTTCCAGGGCTAAAAAATACCTTTCTTTTGGCCGATAGCGTAAGAATGTAGCTATTTTTAATAAAGTGGTCTAGATTAATAATACTCAATAGAGTGGGCAACTATGTTAGCGCTATTTTTTATATATAGTCTTTGTGTGTTATTAGCCTGGTGCAAGCAGAGAAGGCTTGCCATAAGTTTGTATATGGTTTTTTTAGTGTTAACCATCTTCGTGTTTATCCACCATATAACAAGTCAATTGTCTCTGCAATTTTAGCGATAATTATTATGCAACCATCAAAAGTAGCAAAGATTGTCAAGGTTCTTAATGCGATAGATGTTTTAGGCTTGGCTTTTTTATTGTTGCTTGCCTTTGTGTTACAGATAGGTTTCCACGAATTACCTTGCCCGTTATGTATTCTACAACGGATTGGTGTTTTAGGTATTGCCTTTGGATTTTTACTCAATGTCCAATTTAAGATACGTCCTGCGCATTACACGCTAGCGCTATTGTCGGCGATGTTGACCGCCGCAATATCAATACGGCAAATATTCCTTCACGTAGTTCCCGGCGATCCAGGTTATGGTCTTCCCTTATTGGGGTTACATCTATATACCTGGCTGTTTCTTTTATGTGTCGCCGTTATTGCTTACATTGCTATTGTTTTTAGTATCTTGCCGCAATATCAATATGATGAACCCTCTAAAAGTCGAGGAATGAAACTATTAAGCCATATTGCTTTTGGCTTAGTATTCCTTTTAGCTGTTTTTAATGGAATTTCTACCTATCTAGAATGTGGAATAAAAGCATGTCCGGAAAATCCAGTTAAATATGAGATTCAATTAGTGGAATCTCATGTTTTTCACACGTAGTAAAAAGTATCGGCAAATTTTGTAGTATAAAGAGCCAAGCTGCGTATTTGGCTAGAGAAGATTAGCTGATTTAGAAAAAAATCTTAAATCAGCTAAATAAATTAAGGATTATTTATTCATCGAATCAAAAAACTCATCATTGGTTTTAGTGTTTTTTAATCGCTCAATCAGGAATTCCATCGCGCTTACTTCATCCATGGAGCCTAAAAATTTAAGTAAAATCAATATCTTTTGTAGTACATCAGGTTTGGTAAGTAATTTTTCGCGTCTTGTGCCCGATCGATTTAAATGGATAGCGGGGTAGATTCGTTTTTCAGCAATTCTGCGATCAAGATGGATTTCCATATTACCGGTTCCTTTGAACTCTTCGTAGATAACATCATCCATTTTAGAGCCGGTATCAACGAGCGCGGTTGCAATAATGGTTAAACTACCTCCTTCTTCGATATTACGTGCGGCGCCAAAAAAACGCTTTGGTCGCTGTAAGGCATGGGCATCGACACCACCGGTTAATACCTTTCCTGAAGGAGGAAGGAAAGTATTGTAAGCGCGGGCTAAACGGGTTATAGAATCTAATAAAATAACCACATCTTTTTTATGCTCAACTAGCCGTTTGGCTTTTTCAATAACAATATCTGCAAGTTGTACGTGTCGGGCTGCGGGTTCATCGAATGTACTGGCGATCACCTCGCCTCGAACTGAGCGTCGCATATCAGTGACCTCTTCAGGTCTCTCATCAATTAATAAAACAATCAAATAAGAATCAGGACAATTATGCGAAATAGATTGTGCAATGTTTTGCATCATCATTGTTTTTCCCGCTTTAGGAGGCGATACAATTAAGCCTCGCTGTCCTTTCCCAGTAGGCGCCACTAAATCAATTATTCTGGCAGTGATATCTTCAGTGCTACCGTTGCCACGTTCTAGAGCGACACGCTCATCAGGAAATACTGGGGTTAAATTTTCAAATAAAACTCGATTCTTAGCATTTTCTGGCGCATCATAATTAATTTCACTGACTTTAAGTAAGGCAAAATAATGTTCTGATTCTTGAGGAGGGCGTATTTTTCCGGAAACAGTATCCCCTGTATGAAGATTAAAGCGTCGAATTTGGCTAGGGGAAACATAAATATCGTCAGGTCCGGCGAGATAAGAGCCTTCCGCAGAACGTAAAAACCCAAAACCATCTTTTAAGATGTCTAAGACACCATCCCCGTAAATATCTTCCCCTCGCTTTGCTAATACTTTAAGGATAGAAAAAATCATATCCTTTTTGCGCAGACGGCCTAGACCGTCTATTTTTAGCTCTTCAGCAATAGCAACTAATTCAGCCGGGGAGTTTTTTTTGAGTTCAGTTAAATTCATAGTGTTGTTTCTTTCATAAAAGGAATTGTAAAAAATTAATTGGGTAGCGTTAAGTATTTAGTTGGAATATTTAATATAAAGAATGAGCGTCAAGCATATAGAGATACTTAATAAATAAGTTCATTTTATAATTTTATATTTGAATAGAGATAAAAACAGTGCTCCTACGCATTGGTTAAATATGGATAATGCGAAAAAAATTTCTGAAACCCCAAATGTAATGCGCGTCTTTTATAGTGTTTATCCTACCCAGATGAATTACTTGCATTAAATAGAACACAGTTGTTTCTTAAACAAGATGGCTATTTAAAAAATCTTCTAACTGTGATTTGGACAAGGCGCCGACTTTAGTTGCTTCGGCTTTCCCATCTTTGAAGAGGACTAAAGTAGGAACACCACGTACGCTGTATTTTGTCGGGGTAGCAGGGTTCTCGTCAACATTTAATTTACCTATTTTTATTTTTCCTGCATATTTTTCGGCAAGTTCAGCTAAAATAGGCGCAATCACTTTACAAGGGCCACACCATGTCGCCCAAAAATCAACGAGCACCGGTAAGCTAGATTTTAGCACTTCCTCTTCGAAAGAAGTATCTTTAAGAGTGACAATCAAGGAATTATTTAGGGTAGGCACTGTTTTGACCTCAAAAAAAATTTGACACCTTATTATTCATGCTCGGGTGCTACCACATAAATACCCGGAGCATTACGTAAATAGCCGTTATAGTCCATCCCGTAGCCAAAAACAAAACCATCATCCATAGTAATAGCGGTAAAATCTACTGAGCGGGTTCCTCCTGGCAAGCGTTTGGCTTTTTGCTTATTCAGTAAGACAGCCGTATAAACGGCTCTTGCACCTTGTTCCTGACAATAATCAAGGATAGCGGCTAATGTCAAGCCCCCGTCTAAGATGTCTTCTATAATTAATACGTTACGACCTTTAAGCGACACTCTAGGTTTCGCTACCCATTGTATTTCAGATTGCCCTACTGTCTCATTTGAATAGCGGGTAGCGTGTATATAATCAAGTTCTAAAGGAAAATCAAGGCGCGGTAATAAATTGCCTGCTGGAATTAGACCTCCTATCATGACACATAAGATAATAGGATTGCTTTCGCTTAGCTTATTACTAATCGCTTTGGCAATAGTATCTAAGCCGAGTTCAATGTCTTCTTTAGTAAAGAGCCGGGTCGCTTTTCTTTCGACCTCTTGTATATGCGCGGGGATTAACATGGAATGCATCCTAATTATCGAGTAGCGGCGTTAATAGATTGACTGCGCTACGCCAGGTATCGGTTTGTTGTAGGGCAGAGAGCGTTAGTGTGCGACGAGGAAATAATTTTTGCAAGCGCCCCACCGTATAAAGTTTAATTACGTGGGGAGACCGTTCTAAATTTTCTAGGGCTAAGATGGCATCTTGGCGACAGTTGCAAACGAGTAGTCCATCGCAACCCGCTTGTAATGCAAGTTTTATACGCTCTGAAATTGTTCCCATGGTTTGTACCGCTTTCATAGATAAATCATCGGTGAAGATAGCACCAGCGAAATTAAGTTGTTTGCGTAAAATGGACTGTAGCCAATATGAAGAGAAGCCAGAGGGCAGTGGATCAACTTGCTTATAGACAATATGAGATGCCATCATGCCATCTAGGTAAGCACTTAATTGAGCAAATGGAATTAAGTCACTCGCTTCAATCGTTTTATAATCTCTATCATCCACTGTAAAATGCGTATGGGTATCTGCGGTTACAGAGCCATGTCCCGGAAAATGTTTACCTACGGTACACATGCCAGCGCAATTCATTCCTTCAATAACAGCGCGTCCTAGCTGAGTCACAATGCTGGGATCGCTATGTAAAGCGCGCAGTCCGATAACCTGATTTAAGTTATTATTTAAGTCCAAAACAGGTGCAAAGCTGAGATCAATGCCTATGGCGAGTAATTCACTGGCCATCAACCAGCCATGTGTTTTAGCAAGATGAATTGCTAATGTAGGATTTTCTGTATAGCGTTGCCCAATTATTCCTAATGCAGGAAGCGGCGTAAGGCCAGATTGAAAACGCTGTACGCGTCCTCCTTCTTGATCGACAGTTAATAAAAGTCGTTGTTTACTATGGGTGTGAATTTGCGCGATTAAGCGTTTAAGTTGCTCAGGTGATTCATAGTTACGTTTGAAGAAGATAACGCCACCTACTTGAGGATGTTTTAAGATTTCGCGCTCTTCGGACGTTAATTCTATGCCGGTTAAGTCGAGTAAAAGAGGACCCATAAATTTGCTTTTTTTAAACTGTAATAAAGTTAGATTAAAAGTTCTTTAAAGTTTAGCTATAAAGGCATAGCTGTATATTATAACAATTACTAATTATAGCATCGATCATTTTATTAGACTTAATTCCTTATTTTCAACTTATTTGATAAATAACTGAAATAAAGTGATTATATGTTAATAAGAAGCTTGAGTAATTAATTTATGCGGCAACTCTGAGTAAAAGCGTGAAATGCGAGCGCGACTCAACAATAAATTATTTTTATAAAGTATTTCCTCTTGACAGAAAAGGTGAATGAGGTAGAATTCGCGAGCTCCTGGGTTTTCGGCTCGAGGTGCTAGGAGGAGTGGAGAATTATTGAGGAATTAGTGAAGACTAAAGAAGCAATAAATTTGAGACGAAT
>NMOS02000058.1 GCA_002290645.2 Candidatus Aquirickettsiella gammari | reverse complement strand
AAGAACTGATACAACAAATACGTAAGTTGGTCTGGCACTTTCATGAACAGAGAACCGTTTCAAAACCTACCTTTAATTTCCAAGCTTATGCTAATTTATTATAGATATTTAATGAGGTTAGCTTAGTGAAGTTCCATTTTGTATATGCCAAGATGCCCATGTATGACGTAAGTCATGCCAATGAAAATCTTCGATCTTTGCTCGTTTTAAAGCTTTTTTCCACGCAGCCGTATTGCATTGCTTAACAGGTTCTCCTTGATAAGTAAAAACAAATTCCATGTGTTTACCTATCTGCCTTCGAATAATCTCGATAGCCTCCATGCTAAGTGGAACAGGTATTGCTCGCTTTGTTTTTGATTGTGAAGCTGCTACAAACGCATGACGTTTTACTAAGTTGTGAAGTTTCATGACATTCGCTACATTTTATATTAAAGTTAGGCAGCCTAATTTCATAGATAAAGTTTCATAAATTAGTTGACGAATGAATTCTAAAAATAGAAAACTAAAAGCCAGAGAAAATT
>NMOS02000057.1 GCA_002290645.2 Candidatus Aquirickettsiella gammari | reverse complement strand
TGTAAACCTCCCAAACTTACCCCAGTTTTTAAATAGAGTAATTTTTGTTTAGGGATTGAGAATAGTATATTGGTGTTTGATTATTTAAAGCTTCATGGGGTCTTTCCTCGTTGTAATGTTTAAGCCAGTGATCTGTTATGTTCTGTATTTCTTGTATATTTCGAAATAAATACCTATCTAAAACAGCCTCACGATAAGTTCGGTTAAATCTTTCGATAAATGCATTCTGAGCTGGTTTCCCAGGTTGAATATATTGAATTTCAATCCCATGTACTTTTGCCCATTGTTGGAAGTGACGTGAAATATTTTCTGGGCCATTGTCCACTCGAATACGTTGGGGGTAGCCATATTTCATGGCGAGTTGATCCAACCATCGGGTAATCCGCTTGGAAGGTAAACCATAGGCCACTAATATCCCTAATCCCCCGCGATGATAATCATCAATGATATTTGCTGTACGAATGCGTCGCCCATTGACTAGAGCGTCGCTCATGTAGTCTAACGACCAACATTGATTGATGCCGT
>NMOS02000056.1 GCA_002290645.2 Candidatus Aquirickettsiella gammari | reverse complement strand
TTTGCCAGCTCCCCGAAGCTTTTCGCAGGCTTCCACGTCTTTCTTCGCCTTCGACTGCCAAGGCATCCACCTTCTGCGCTTAGTAACTTGATCTGAGAACCCAACTCGTTACTCTTCGCTTTCGCTTCGTCTTTTTGTTGATTCCTTGCGGTTTCAAAAAAATACTTCACTTTAACTTGAGTCGCTAAGCTTGCAAGCTTAGCCAGGTTGGATCCCTCTCTTTCTGGTTCTTTTCGCTGAATGCAACATACCCTGAAATTGTTTAAAACAATTTCATTTTCATTCTTGGAAGATAATTAAAAGAGTTTGACCTCTCTTGATTATCTTCGCGCCTTCTTACAAATTATTGTCTTGTTAATGAGCTTACCAATAAACGCCTAAGACGCTTATTGTTTCCTTTTACCTTCTTGGTTTCTTATTATTATTTCCTTCTTCCCTTATAATTCTTTTACGAGCCTGTATTTGGTGGAGCCAGTCGGGATCGAACCGACGACCCTCGGCTTGCAAAGCCGATGCTCTCCCAGCTGAGCTATGGCCCCTCT
>NMOS02000055.1 GCA_002290645.2 Candidatus Aquirickettsiella gammari | reverse complement strand
TTTGCCAGCTCCCCGAAGCTTTTCGCAGGCTTCCACGTCTTTCTTCGCCTTCGACTGCCAAGGCATCCACCTTCTGCGCTTAGTAACTTGATCTGAGAACCCAACTCGTTACTCTTCGCTTTCGCTTTGTCTTTTTGTTGATTCCTTGCGGTTTCAAGAAAATACTTCACTTCAACTTGAGTCGCTAAGCTTGCAAGCTTAGCCGGTTTGGATCCCTCTCTTTCTGGTTCTTTTCGCTAAATGCAACATACCCTGAAATTGTTTTAAACAATTTCATTTTCATTCTTGGAAGATAATTAAAAGAGTTTGACCTCTCTTGACTATCTTCGCGCCTTCTTACAAATTATTGTCTTGTTAATGAGCTTACCAATAAACGCCTAAGACGCTTATTGTTTCCTTTTACCTTCTTGGTTTCTTATTATTATTATTATTTCCTTCTTCCCTTATAATTCTTTTACGAGCCTGTATTTGGTGGAGCCAGTCGGGATCGAACCGACGACCCTCGGCTTGCAAAGCCGATGCTCTCCCAGCTGAGCTATGGCCCCTCT
>NMOS02000054.1 GCA_002290645.2 Candidatus Aquirickettsiella gammari | reverse complement strand
TCATCTTTTGATATAGTCCTGCGCTACGCACATTTAAATAGCGACCATCTCAAAGAGGCGGCTGAACGTGTAGTTGGTACAAAATTGGTACACGTAGCATGAGTAGCACAAAATGAAATTGCTAATACTGCTCAAATTGACTACAATTTGGCTCTTTCTGGACAATTGCCAACGTAGCTCAGTCGGTAGAGCAACTGATTCGTAATCAGTAGGTCGGACGTTCGATTCGTCTCGTTGGCACCAATTAAAGGGTCTTTCCCACTTTAGGGGGCAGATTAAGCACATAGAACTTTAAGGGTCTTTCCCACTTTAGGGGGCAGATTAAGCACATAGAACTTTAACTCTTAAGCGGTAGTTTTCAAAATTTTTAAATCCATAAGCGCGACGTTGAATCAATTTCATTTTACGATGAAACCCTTCTGTTATTCCATTACTTTTACTAAATCGCCACATTCGCACGACTTCATCACGCCAGTGGTACAGTGTTTTTCCTAGCGTCATTAAAGAATGAAAAGGACTTTGTTTAAGTTCCTTTATCATTTTTAAAAATAAGGGGATAATTCGTTGGCAGCGTTTAGCTGTCATGGTTTTTTTCATCAATACTCG
>NMOS02000053.1 GCA_002290645.2 Candidatus Aquirickettsiella gammari | reverse complement strand
CAAGCAGAAATTGCTAAACAAGAATTTCTGATGAACATGGCGCATGATTTAAGAACCCCCTTGGCCGGGATCATAGGTCTTTCGAGTATCCAAGCGGATAGCAAAATGGAGCCGCAGGAGCAACAAGAATACGGACAAATGATCCAGGGTGCCAGCGAACAATTGTTAGAATTGCTTAACTCGGTCATCGAAGTCACCGCTACTGAGCACCAAGTAGAACAGCTAAAAAAAGAGCCGATTGATTTAAATCAGCTTTCTGATGAGTTACAAACACTGATGCAACCCTCATTGCAAAGCAAGGGGCTACAGTTTCAAGTGAAAGTAGATTCCATACTCCCGGTTATTATCAGCGATCGGATTAAATTGAAACGACTTTTGCTGAATATCTTATCAAATGCCGTCAAGTTTACCCTGCAAGGCAGGATTGCTTTAGAAATAAACCAACTCTCAGCAGAGAATAATCGAGCCAAAATAGAAATACAGATAAGCGATACGGGAATTGGTATTGCTAAAAATAACATCGATAAGATATTTGAACGCTTTTATCGCGTGCATCCCTCTTATGAGGGGGAATATAAAGGTTACGGGATCGGTTTATATCTAGTTAAAAAAACCGTA
>NMOS02000011.1 GCA_002290645.2 Candidatus Aquirickettsiella gammari | reverse complement strand
AACCGCTGGAACTCCTGCTCCATACTCTTTCAGCACGGTGATAATTTGCGATTCACTAAATTTTTTCTTTTTCATTTTTAAGTCTCCTGGTCAGTAATTTACCAAAAAACTCTATTTCTTTCATGGGGAATTATAAGGGAGGGTTACCACAGAACTCCATTTTTTACCGCGCCACCACGACATCCGGATCATGGGTTTTTTATCCAATCGCTGTCCTATGCCCTGCAATAAGCTATTTAGCATGCTCTCCTTGAATAACATCTTCCTTCAATCACATTACCTTCTAGCAAAATGATGGGCTCTAATTTCTGGTCTTTCTTCCGGTATTGGATTCTGATTCATCATCCCATTTTGTCTCAATAAATTATTTAACATTTCAATGTGTGCTTCCATCCTATCGAGCTTAGCTTGCATATCCACTGCCGATTTTAAAAGGTTCTTTATAATAGTTTCATTTTCCTTTAGAGCATTGCTCTGTTCCGCTATAATATTGTCCTGCTCTTCTATAAAATCGTCTTTTCTGTCATCAATTTTATCCGAGATATCTGATAACATTCCATCAAGTTCACCTAAAAATATGAACATTGGGTCATGCAATTTGGCTTTATTAAGAAAACCTCGCGCTGCTATAAAAGAATCATCTCTCATTTCCTGAACAATTTTCCGCATCTCAGACACGGATTTACGGCTAAGTTCTTCTTGTCCATTAGCAGTAGCCACTCGCATACTTTTACGTAGCTTCAGCTGAATGTCCGCGTATTCTTCACCCCTTTTCTCGGATGGGGGATCGATATTAAACATTTTTCGGCATAGATTGATGATATCTTTTGTAAAGGAGAGGAAACCTGGTAAATCATTTTTATGGATTAAAATATTGGCGTACTTACAAAGATGTTCTGTAAATTTTTCAAAAGTAGGGTGTAACTCTGGATGAGCCCTAAAATATTCTAATGCCAATTCCGTCAAGCTCATGTCCTGCGCCATGTAATGAAGCAAAACGGTTCCTATAGCACCATACCGCCTACCTTGCAAAGCTTTCTTTAAAAAAGGTTTCTCTGTATTATCGGGCATTTCAAATAGGTCCACTTTGGCTTCCAGCAAAACTTCCATGGCTTCTACATTTCTTGTTTCCAAAACCTTTTCGAGCAAAAGGTAGCCCACTGTTTTTCCTCGCTCTACAACCAATTCGTCCAAATAAAGGTGAACTAACGCAGAATAATTCTTCATGTATTCTCTATGATTTGTATAAACATCAGGTAATACGCGCGCTTCTTCTAGCCACGCTTCTTTTTCAGAATCAGTAAGCTCCCGCGCTCCTTGATCGCTTAACAAAAAATTAATTCGTTTCATCAATAGCGTTTGCTTATTCTCTTGTCCGTCACCTATCATATAACCTAGTTGTTCGAGTTGAATTTTCTCTCTCTCGATTAAGGTCTGGAACGCTAACTCGAGTAACACCTCTTGCGATAATCGTTTTTCTTTAAATCGAGCCCGGCGAGGTTTTGATAAACGCTGATTGAGCTGATTATAAGCTTTCATCAATGTTCTATTACCAATTGGTCCTGCTACATTAATTCTCTTTATCCGGTAATTTTCATCCAGTAACGTCGATAAAGCAGAGTAAGCATTTTCATCAAAGAGCGTATTTCCTAAATTTAAAGATTTAAGCTTGGGGCAAACCGCCAAAACCCGAGCAAGCTCTAGCCATTCATCCCGAGTGGCGTCAATTATTTCCAGATGTAAAATTTCTAAGTCCACGCTTCGAGTTAAAAAATTAACTAATGCCGTTAAACTGTTGGATAAAGAAAATGGTTTTAAACTGAGTTCTTTTAATGATGTTCCAGCCTGCTCGGTTAATCTCTCTAATAAATCATTATGAAAATCTGCGTTTAAATAATTCTGAGCCTCATTGTCACAAAAAAAGGATACCCAATCGATTTTGATCGAACTCCAGATACCTGCTTGATTTAGCAAGCTGTATAAGGCACTTTTAAGCTGTTCTTCAGATGGAATCTCTAGGGCGTTTAGCTCATTAAATCTTAAGCCCATATTGAACGCACTGGCTGACCTGGCCATTTGTAGAAGAACTACATCAGGAACTGTAGGATGCCAATCACGTTGCGCATGATGTTCGACCACAACACCGTCTACAACTCGTTCAGGTCTCGGCAAATAACCAGGAACAAACTGAACATGGCTTAAGTGAAATTGATAAAAGGGTATTTCTGGATTGTCTTCTCTAAGAAATCTTGCGCAAATTTGAAGTTTATTGATCTGCTCTGTATATAATTTAGTATCTAATTCAAAAAAACCATCTTTTTTAAATCTATCGAATGCTTCACTAAATTTTGGCATTATTAATTCCCTTTATTGTTGATTGTCTTTACGCTTTTTATTCCATTTTTGTTATTTTTTAAAAGTATAATTTATATTTTTTATATTGAATAGATCTAAAATTATACATTGGGTATAAATTTATTTAAATTAATTGCTTATGAAATTTAAAATAAAAAATCCATGTACCAGAATTGTACCAGGCTGAGATTTAATGTGCGTAAAATACCGTAGTTTTTAGTAGGTTATTAAGTTTGCAAAGTATCGCAAGTGTTTGATTATTAATTGTTTTTTAGGTTAAATGACTGATTGCGAATCAGTTGCTCTACCGACTGAGCTACGTTGGCATCTCTTGAAGGGCACAAGTATAAAGACTGGCTCTAGTTTAAACAAGAAAGGCTTGTTAAAATAGAGTATCAATTTTATCAAGGCGTTTATTTATGTATTTAATAAAAGGCAAGCAAAAGGGTCTTACCTTGCTGGAGCTAATGATCGTCATTGCGATTATCGGTATCTTAGCGGCTATCGCTATCCCGGGTTATCAAAATTATAGTAATCGTGCTAAGTTTGCTGAGTTAATTCAAGGGACAGCGCCCTTTAAATTAGCGGTTACTACATGTATGCATGAGCACGATAATTTGACTGCTTGCGGCACACCGGGTCAAAACGGTATTCCCGATAACCTTAAGGCAGAAAATCAATCTAAAGGTTATGTAGCTAGCATCGAGGTGGGTAAAAACGCTCAGATCCTTGCTACATCACAGAGGATTCGTGTGAATAAAGTGGATCACTTCACCTATATTTTGACGCCTATCTATCAAACCAATGGTCAATTACGTTGGGATGTCAGTGGTACTTGTCTGCAACAAGGTTTGTGTAAAGGCGAGTAAACGCAGTTGGTAAAGTCTTGATCCCTGCTTTAGCAGGGATATCTATTAATTGACTTAAGAATCAATAAAACGATAGTATTTGACTATACTGCAGGTAGTATAAGCATGTTATTCTAGATCCTTTTAAATTTAAGACTCACAGTGGGCCTCCGGCGAGGTCTAAGTAGATAACATGAGCGAATATAAAAACACCTTAAATCTTCCCCATACTAAATTCCCGATGAAGGCTAATCTGCCTAATGCAGAGCCTGCTATTTTAAAGCGTTGGGAATCTTTGTCGCTTTACCAAAAGTTAGCTGAAAAGAATCAAGGTAAACCCAAATACATACTTCACGATGGTCCTCCTTATGCCAACGGCCATATTCATATTGGTCATGCCGTTAATAAGATTTTAAAAGATATCGTTTTAAAAGCAAAGACGATGAGTGGTTTTGATGCCCCTTTTGTTCCTGGCTGGGATTGTCATGGACTTCCTATTGAATTAAATGTTGAAAAAAAGCTGGGCCAAGTAGGTGATAAATTGACAGCAAAGGCCTTCCGTCAGGCTTGTCGTGAGTATGCGCTACAACAAATATCAATACAGCGTGAAGAGTTTAAGCGTTTAGGGGTGCTCGGTGATTGGGCGCATCCTTATTTGACGATGGACTTTCAATACGAAGCGAATGTTATGCGCGCATTGGGCGAAATTATCCGCCAAGGACATCTACAACAAGGATTTAAACCTGTACATTGGTGTGTAAATTGTGGCTCTGCTTTAGCGGAAGCTGAGGTTGAATACGCCGATAAAATCTCCCCTGCCATTGATGTGCGATTTAACGTAGTTGATGAAACTGATTTTTTAACTAGATTTCCTACTGAAATAGGTCACGGGCCTGTTGTTATCCCTATTTGGACAACAACCCCTTGGACTTTACCGGCTAATGAGGCGGTTGCTTTAAATCCAGATCTTGAATATGTGTTGATTCAAACCAAAACAGAGCGTTTATTAATCGCTGAAACTTTATTAAAAGCCTGTTTGAAACGTTACCAAATAACGGAGTATCAACGCTTAGGGGAAGCGACTGGAAAGGTATTTGAGGGTGTTTTACTGCAACATCCTTTTTATCCGCGACAAGTACCGGTCATTTTAGGTGAGCATGTTACTGTAGAAGCCGGCACAGGTGCTGTACATACAGCGCCCGCTCATGGTTTAGAAGATTATTTAATCGCACAACAATATGGATTGCCCTTAATTAATCCAGTCGGCGCTAATGGTTGTTTCTTGCCGGGCACCGCTTTATTTGCAGGGGAACATGTATTTAAGGTAAATCCGCGGGTTATTGACCAGTTAAGAGAATCAGGGAGTTTACTGAAAGAAGAAGATATCAAGCACAGTTATCCGCATTGTTGGCGCCATAAAACACCTTTAATTTTCCGTGCAACACCGCAATGGTTTATTAGTATGGATCAACAAGGTTTAAAAGAAGCTAGTTTAGCGGCACTTAAACAAGTGACTTGGATTCCTAAATGGGGTGAAGCGCGCATTGAATCGATGCTGAGTAATCGACCTGATTGGTGTATTTCCAGACAACGGAGTTGGGGCGTTCCTATTCCCTTATTTGTACATAAAATCTCTCGTGATCTGCATCCCAAAAGTCTGGCTTTATTAGAGCAGGTTGCAAACCGAGTTGAGAAGTTAGGGATTGACGCTTGGTATGATTTAAATCCAGATGAAATACTGGGGAATGAAGTAAGAGACTATGAAAAATTAAGCGATTGTTTAGATGTTTGGTTTGATTCGGGCGTGAGTCATTATGCGGTGTTAATGAAAAATTCAATATTAGCTTGGCCGGCTGATCTGTATTTAGAGGGTTCCGATCAGCATCGAGGTTGGTTCCAATCTTCTTTATTGACCGCTGTCGCTATAAAGGGTAAAGCGCCTTATAAATCTGTTTTAACCCATGGTTTTACCGTGGATGAGAAAGGCCACAAAATGTCAAAATCCTTAGGTAATGTGATTGCTCCTGAAAAAGTGATTCAAAGCCTAGGAGCAGATGTTCTCCGTTTATGGATTGCTTCAACCGATTATCGTAAAGAAATTGCCGTTTCTGATCAAATTTTAAAGCATACCGCAGAAGCTTATCGTAGAATTCGCAATACGATTCGTTTTTTATTGGCCAATTTACATGATTTTGAACCAGCGATAGATTGTGTTGCCACGAGTGAAATGTTGTCTTTAGATATTTGGATCTTAGAGCGGGCTAAACTTTTACAGCATGAAATTATAGTCGCTTATGAAGATTTTCAATTTCACAGTATTTATCAGAAATTACAACATTTCTGCATTAGTGATTTAGGCGGATTTTATCTAGATATCATCAAAGATCGTCAATATACCTTACAAAAAAACAGTGTAGCGCGGCGTTCTGCACAAACAGCACTCTTTTATATTGCAGAAGCCATGGTGCGTTGGTTGGCGCCTATTTTAAGTTTTACGGCTGAAGAAATTTGGCAGTATCTTCCTGGAGAACGCGAAAAGACGGTATTTTTAAATGAATGGTATCCCTTGTCATTTTCTTTTCCAGAAGATCCGCTACAGCGAGTTTATCGCCAATGCAATCGACAAGCTTATTGGAATTTGCTCATACAAGTCCGCAATGAAGTGAATAAAGCCATTGAAAAATTACGTATAGTGGGTGAATTAGGTTCTTCTTTAGAAGCAGAGGTTGAACTCTATGTCAAAGCAGATTCCCAGTTATTTAATATACTGGCTGCACTAGGGGAAGAGCTTAGGTTCGTATTGATTACTTCGGCGGCGAAACTCTTGACGATAAATCCACCCAAGCAGGCTACACACCTTAAAATAAATGCAGAAGAATTAGCCATAAATATTATTTCTACCGTAGGGAAAAAAACAAAATGTGCGCGTTGTTGGCATCGCCTGGCTGATGTAGGACAAGATGTTAAACATCCTGATATTTGTCTGCGTTGTGTCGATAATCTACCCGATGGTAAAGGGGAGACGCGTGTATACGCGTAAAAATAGGTTTAAAGAACGAGGTTTTTCCAGATTCAGTTCAAGGTAAATTAAGGCCCTAAATTAATACTTAACAATGAAAGCGGCTCTTTGCCGCTGGAAAGTGATTTATTATTTCAATTTTATTTAACAGCTTATGCAAGAAAAAAAAACATCTCAGTTATCTTGGCTTTGTTTAAGTGCATTAATTATTGCGCTTGATTATATGACTAAGTTATGGATGACACATTCGCTCAGTAAATCGAGTATTATTCCCGTATTTCCCTGTTTAAATTTTATTTTGACGCATAATTTTGGTGCCGCCTTTAGTTTTTTAGGTCAAGTGGATGGTTGGCAACGTTGGTTATTTGTTGCAATTAGTGCGGGGGTCAGTCTTTACTTAGTGCGCTTACTTTATCGAGGCGGCCTTAATAATTGGGTTGCTGGTGCTATTGCTTTAATTTTAGGTGGAGCAATCGGTAATCTCTATGATCGAATAAGTTTAGGCTACGTAGTTGACTTTATTGATTTTTGTATCGGCTATTGGCATTTTGCGACCTTTAATTTGGCGGACAGTGCTATTTCATTAGGTGCGGTTATGTGGATTATTGCGAGCTATAAATCGGGTAAAAAATAATGCTCATACCCAGTAAGACACTTAATAAGCCATTAGGTGTATTTAGTTTGGCGATGATGAATGTTATTGCCGTCGATAGTTTGCGATCGTTACCGATAGCGGCTCAATTTGGTTATGCGTTAATATTTTTTTATTTATTAGCGGCGTTAATTTTTTTTATTCCTACCGCCTTGGTTACGGCAGAATTAGCAACCGCTTGGCCGAGTACGGGCGGTGCTTATATCTGGATTCGTACCGCCTTTGGTGCGCGATGGGCTTGGTTTGCGATTTGGTTACAGTGGATTTATAACGTGGTTTGGTATCCTACGATTTTATCTTTTGTAATTTCGGCATTTGCTTATTTAGTCGACCCCCAATTGGCTCAGCACAAAATATACCTTTTAAGTACACTATTAGTTACTTGGTGGCTAGTTACCGGCTTAAGTTGCTTAGGATTACGAGTTTCTAATTGGCTAAGTAGTGTCGGCGCATTGCTGGGGACTTTAATCCCTATGCTTTTTATGATTGTTTTGGCCGTATTATGGATTAAAAGTTCACGGCCATTAGCAATACATTTCGTATCTCACGCTTTTTTACCTAATTTAACCAATTTTAATAATCTTGCATTTTTAACCACGATTATTTTTGGTTTGATGGGGCTAGAAATGTCAGCCGTGCACGCCGGTGATGTACGCAATCCACAGAAAGATTATCCTCGCGCTTTGTTTTGGTCTACCAGCTTAATTTTGATAACGCTTATACTCAGTTCTTTAGCCATATCTTTTATTGTCCCCGCTAAACAACTGAGTATACTGTCAGGCTTAACAGAGGCTTATGTTGTTTTTTTTAACAGCTTTCATTTACCTTTTTTTATTCCTATCATTATTTCCTTAATTATTATCGGTAGTTTATGCAGTATTTCAACCTGGGTCATAGGTCCTACTCGAGGTTTACTGATAGCTACATTCGAAAATAAAATAAGTGGATTACATTGCTTGTTAAAGGTTAATCGCTTTGGAGCGCCAGTATGTTTATTGTTATTTCAAGGGATATTAGTCACTTTATTATCGAGTCTTTTCATACTTATTCCTAGCGTAAGTGAAGCTTATTGGTTATTGAGCGTTATGACGGCTCAATTAGCGGTTTTATTTTATATTTTTTTATTTTTAGCCGCTTTACGATTAAGGTATAAGGAAGCTAGGCAAAGCCGTGTTTACCGTATTCCGGGTGGAAAATGGGGGATTTGGATCGTAACAGGTTTAGGTTTGTTGGCTTGTGTGATGACCTTTATACTTGGTTTTTTTCCTCCGGCTGTTATCGTAGTCGATAATCTAGTAAAATTTGATATGATTTTGCTAGGTGGGCTACTGTTGTTCTGTTTACCAGCGGTTTTATCTGGGGTCTTGCTTATAGGTCGTAGCGACAGTGAGCATAATAATTAGGTTTGCTCAAAAGGTATAACGAGGCTTGTTATGATAAGTGCATTAGAGATTCATGGCGTGCCTATTGAATGTATTAATCAAGCGGCGATTGCCTACCATGTTCCTGCTACCTTAATTTTGTCAGTTTTGGCCGTAGAAGGTGGCGCTGTAGGTTTAGCCTCCGCTAATAAGAATGGGACTGTAGATTATGGCCCTATGCAAATTAATTCAATTTGGTTGTCTAAAATCCGGCTTTATGGTTATACCCAATATCAATTGCAGTATGATCCTTGTGTCAACGTAAAAGTTGGAGCATGGATTCTTAGCCAAAATATTGCTAATGCTGCAACGACTTGGAGAGGGATCGGATTTTATCATTCGCACACCGCTATTTTGAATCAACAGTATCAAACCAAGGTTTCCGAAGTTTATCAATTATTAGCTAATTATTTATCTTGATTTGAGTCTTACGATATTTTCAGCGACTTAACTTTTTAGTTTTAAATCTTGAAATAAATAAAAGTTTTTGAACTATACTTTTATCGGGTAGCTTGCTGTTTATGCGTGTTTTGATCGTAAAGATATCCTCTATGGGTGATATTATCCATACTTTACCTGCCGTAACGGATGCGGCTAAAGCGATTGCTAATATTCAATTCGATTGGGTGGCAGAAGAAGCATTTACAGAAATTCCGCGCTGCCATCAACATATCGATAAAGTTATTCCGATAGCTTTACGAAATTGGCGAAAACAGCTTTGGCAAACTGCAAAAAGTGGCGACGTAAAACAATTTTATAAAAAGTTACGTAGTCAGCGATATGATTTTGTTTTAGATGCACAAGGCTCGATAAAAAGCGCTGTTATCACGCGCTTAAGTTGCGGTTATCGTTTAGGTATGGATAAAAATTCGGTACGGGAGAAGCCTGCTTATCTGGCTTATCAGCGTAGCTTTTCTGTGTCGAGACAGCAGCATGCGATTATACGTTTGCGTCAATTATTTGCTAAAGCTTTGAACTACGCTTTACCCACAACTGGGCCTGATTATGGTCTCAATAAAGAGAGTCTAATTCTGCCAAAAATTGCATTAGCCAAAAATTATCTTATATTTGTGCCCAATGCGAGTAGGTCGGCGAAGTGTTGGTCTGATAAATCATGGTCTTTATTATTGGAAAAAATGGCTAAACGAGGAGTAAACGTTTTTATTCCCTGGGGCAGCGAACAGGAAAGAGAAAAAGTAGTTCGCTTAATTAAAGGATATCCGTTAGCGCATATTTTGCCTTACTTAAATTTAAATGAAATGGCGGCTGTTTTATCCAACGCTAAAGCAGTGGTTTCGGTGGACACGGGGTTAAGTCATTTAGCGGCGGCCTTGGGAATTCCTACTATGGTTTTATACGGCCCTACTAATCCTTCATTGATAGGAACAATAGGTCCGTCACAGTTACATATTAAGGTTCAAGCACAAGGGGTTGATGAGAATTATTTGAATCAATTAGCACTCAAAAAAATAGAGGACAGCTTGGATCGAATTTTGCTGAGTTAGTCAATGAACACTAAAGATTTTTTACTTTAAGGAAGACAATGCAATTTTTAATTATTTTATTGGCTTAGATAAATGCTTAATATTCTAAAAATTGCTATTGCCGCACCTTTGCACCACTATTTTGATTATTTAGCACCAACAGATTTTCCCTTAAATCAATTAAAAAAAGGCTTGCGTGTCCTTGTTCCGTTTGGAAAACAGGAAAAAGTTGGTTTTTTAATGGAGCTAAGCACAACTTCGGAACGGCCGCTCTCACAATTAAGAACGGCGATTGCTATTCTTGATGAAGTACCTCTTTTGCCGGATTCTATACAGCGTTTATTAGAATGGACCAGTCGTTATTATCACTGTCCTTTGGGTGAAGTGTTTGCTAATGCATTGCCAAATTCGTTACGAGTGGGAAAGGATTTTAAAAATAGTCTTAAAAAAGCACCTAAAATCCACGCCGCTAAAATTAATAGCAAAAAAATAGTAATAAATACGACTACTGATGGTGCTTTAGCAAAAATAATACAATTAAATACGCATCAGCAACAGGCGATAGCTACAATTATTAATTCCTTAGGAAAATTTCAAGCTTTTTTATTGAATGGTGTCACAGGGAGTGGAAAAACAGAGGTATATCTTGAGGCGATACAAGCAGTTTTAGATCGCGGTGAGCAAGCTTTGGTATTAGTTCCTGAAATTGGTTTAACGCCGCAAATGTTAGAGCGTTTTCAAGCACGTTTTTCGGTTCCTTTGCTATTATTTCACTCGCGATTAACGGAAAAACAACGTTTAGAACACTGGTTATTATCTAAAACAGGTGCCGCCTCTATTATTATCGGTACACGTTCTGCGTTGTTTACGCCCTTATTGCGCCCAGGCATCATTATTGTTGATGAAGAGCATGATAGCTCTTTTAAACAACAAAATGGTTTGCGCTATCATGCGCGGGATTTAGCTTTAGTACGCGGACGCTTAGAAAATATACCGGTTATTTTAGGTTCCGCAACGGCTTCTTTAGAAAGTGTTTTTAATGCTCGCCAAAAGCGTTATCAAATGTTGCACTTACCTGAACGTGCTGGTAACGCATTGCAACCCAGTTTTCATTTTGTTGACTTACGTCAGCAAAAACTCGAGCAAGGTTTTGCGCCGGTATTATTACAAACGATGCAAAAGCATTTGCAAAATCAAGGACAAGTGCTTTTATTTTTAAATCGGCGGGGATTTTCACCGGTTACTATCTGCCATGATTGCGGTTGGACAGCAGATTGTCAGCGCTGTGAACGTAAAATGACATTCCATAAAAAACCAGCCCATTTGCAATGTCATTATTGTGGTTATCGGCGGCCATTAGATACACATTGCCCTAATTGCCAGGGCCAACAATTATTTGCTTTAGGTCAGGGCACACAACGTCTGGAACAAACCTTACAAAAGTATTTTCCAAGCGTAGGGATCGTTCGTATTGATAGGGATAATACGCAACATAAAGGAAGTTTAGATAGCTTATTAAAAAATATACATGAAGGTGAAAGTCAGATTTTGATTGGAACGCAAATGTTGGCGAAAGGACATCATTTTCCAAATGTAACCTTAGTTGGTATTTTAGAAGCAGATAGCGGGTTATTTAGTGCAGATTTTCGTGCTTTAGAACGAACCGGTCAGTTACTAACTCAAGTAGCGGGACGCGCTGGACGTGCCGATAAACCAGGCGAAGTATTGATTCAGACCTATCATCCGGAACATCCTTTGTTACTGCACTTAATCCAGCAAGGTTACCTTAGCTTTAGTGACATATTATTACAGGAGAGACGCGCATCGTTATTACCCCCTTTTAGCTATTTAGTGCTAATTCATGCCGAAGCACTGAGCGCGAGCTATCCCAACGATTTTTTAAATGAGGTTAAACATCAGGCCAAGCCATATAGTGAAGAAGTAAGACTATTAGGACCCGTACCTTCTTTATTACCAAGGCGAGCGGGTTATTATCGCTGTCAATTACTATTACAAGCAAGTCAACGCAAGCCTTTACATCGTTTATTAGAACAAATCATAAAGCCGATTAGTCTTTTAGCGAGTAGCCGTCGGGTTCGTTGGTCGCTGGATGTCGATCCGATCGAGCTTTTCTGATTAGCGCTTTTTTCGTGTTAGGGAAAGCGATAGAATAGCTCAAATAAATAACGAAAGTAGTCAGTTTATGACAATCAGTGTGTTTGATTTGTTTTCGATTGGAATTGGGCCCTCTAGTTCACATACCGTAGGGCCGATGAAAGCGGCGCATAAATTTGTCGAGAATTTAAATCTAGAGGCTAATTTATTCAGTCAAGTGAGCCGTTTACAGGTTGAGCTCTATGGCTCTCTTGCTTTAACTGGCCGTGGTCATGCGACGGATGTCGCTATTTTAAATGGATTAGAGGGACAGCTTCCCGATACGATTGATCCTAAAAAAGCGCCGCAACGCGCTAAAGAAATTATTGCCGCGGCTAGGATTAATCTAGCCGGGAAGAAAAGTATTTTTTTCTCAGCGCAAAGTGATCTCTTGTTTCTACAAAAAGAATTACTACCCGCACATACCAATGGAATGCGCTTCACGGCATTTGATACACAGAACCTGCCCTTAAAAAGTCAAATTTATTATTCGATAGGCGGCGGTTTTATTGTCACAGAACAAGAATTTGGTCAACAATATAAAGAGGACACTATTACGGTTCCTTACCCCTTTGCTAAAGCGCTTGAACTTTTTGATGCCTGTAAAAAAAGTGGATTGACGATTCCAGCGCTTATGTTAGCCAATGAACAACAATTGGCGCCTGACAGAGATATTCGGGCGGACTTATTGAAAATAGCCGATGTGATGCAAGCCTGTGTCGATAAAGGTTGTCATGAGCGAGGGATATTACCGGGGGGACTTAAAGTTAAGCGTCGTGCCCCGGCGTTATATGCCAAAATGAGTGATAAGGCGTTTTCAAAATTATCGGCATTTCCAGGCGCATTATTATGGCCAACTATTTATGCGATGGCGGTAAATGAGGAAAATGCAGCGGGGGGGCGCATCGTAACAGCGCCAACCAATGGTGCAGCGGGGATTATTCCAGCCGTATTAACCTATTACCGGCGTTTTTATGAAAATGTTGATGAACAAGGGATCAGTGATTTTTTATTAGTGGCGGGTGCTATCGCTTTACTTTATAAAATCAATGCATCGATATCCGGTGCTGAAGTGGGTTGTCAAGGCGAAGTGGGTGTTGCTTGTTCCATGGCGGCGGGGGCGTTGACAGCGGTATTAGGAGGAAGCTTAGAACAAATCGAAAATGCTGCTGAAATGGCCATGGAACATCATTTAGGCATGACTTGTGATCCAGTAGCCGGTTTAGTGCAGATTCCTTGTATCGAACGCAATGGTGTAGGCGCAGAAAAGGCTATTAAGCTGGCTTATTTGGCCTTGATGGAGGATGGAAAAAATAAAAAGGTATCTTTAGATAAAGTGATAGAGACGATGTTTGCAACTGGAAAAGACATGATGGCTATTTATAAGGAAACCTCTTTAGGCGGTTTAGCAAAAACGCTAGCTGTTAATGTCCCCGAATGTTAGTCGTCTCTTCTAAAAGCAGCGTGTCTGGAGCTAATTTTTATAAATTTATTCTTTTTTACTGCAAGAACGCGCTTTGCATAAAGCATACAGGCTTAGAATAGGGCCCGATAAGGCATAACAAAAAAAGATAAGAAATAATACCTTAGGTGGATCAAGAGAAATACCTACGAAAGCCAATACGATGAGTAAAATAGCCACAAAAGGAACACGGCCCTTTAGATCAATTTCTTTAAAAGAATGGTAACGCACGTTACTGACCATTAAGATAGCAATGATGATAGCTAAGGCGGCTGTGATAAGACTAACTACATCACCCAGAATTTCTGAATCAACACATAACCATACTATACTGGCTAAAACACCCGCGGCGGCAGGAATAGGTAATCCTTGAAAATAACGCTTATCCGCTACCAATACTTGGGTATTAAATCGCGCTAAACGTAATGCGCCCGCGGCGGCAAATAGAAATGCGGCTAACCAACCTAATTTACCTAAGCCCTCTAAAGACCAACTATAAATAACTAATGCCGGTGCTACACCAAAAGAAACCATGTCAGATAAACTATCTAATTCTGCACCAAAAGCACTTTGAGTATTGGTTAGGCGAGCGACACGACCATCAAAAAAGTCCATAATCATCGCAACGAAAATAGCAACAGCAGCATAATTAAAATAACCTTCCATCGCGGTTACTATGGCATAAAAACCAGCAAATAATCCGGCTATAGTAAACAGATTCGGGAGTAGATAGATCCCTCGTCGACGATAAGCGAGTCTTTCCCCTTCTTCGATCGTTTCACCATTATCTATCCCTTTATCGAGTTTGGAGGGGTCTTGCTTTTGTTTAGCTTGATGATGCGAAAATGTGGCATCGTTAGGGATGTTATTCATACAGTCATTCCTCGCAGGGATTTTAATCGATAAATTATTTCAAGTGCTTCTTTGGGCGTCAATTGATCAGGGTCTGTTTGATCGAGTAAGGCCATAATAGCAGGGTTATAAGAGAGTTTCTGTAAAGATGGGGGGCGATTTGTCTCGCTTTTTGTTTTACCATCAGACAAAGAAGAAGCTTGTTCGAGCTCCATGAGTTTTTTTCTAGCGCATTGAATAACGGGTCTAGGAACACCGGCCAGTTGTGCAACCTGTAGCCCATAACTTTGGCTTGCTGGCCCCTCATTGACAGTATATAAGAATACAATTTTATCCCCGTGTTCTATGGCATTAACGTGGTAGTTGCTTATTTCGGTATTTTCTTCCGCTAAACCCGTCAATTCAAAATAATGGGTGGCAAATAATGTATAAGCTTTGACTTGTTTCGCTAAATATTCAGCACAAGAAAAGGCCAACGCCAGGCCATCAAAGGTACTCGTACCACGCCCAATCTCATCCATAATAACTAAACTCTGTTCAGTGGCATTATGCAAAATAGAGGCTGTTTCGGTCATTTCGACCATAAAGGTTGATTGACCACTGGCGAGATCATCGGCTGCCCCAATGCGAGTGAAAATACGATCGATGGGTCCTATCGTAGCGCTTTTAGCCGGCACAAAACAACCTATCCTGGCCAACAAACAAATTAAGGCAGTTTGTCGCATATAAGTCGATTTTCCACCCATATTAGGGCCGGTAATAATCAACAAGCGTCGTTTAGGGGTTAAGTGACAGTTATTCGCTACGAATGGGGTATCTAAGGTTTGTTCAATGACTAAGTGGCGACCCTCTTCAATATAGATGCCTGGATTTTTGCTTAATTGAGGACATATTAAACCAAGCGTTGTAGCGCGCTCTGCAAAACAGATGAGAACATCTAATTGTGCCAATGCGTTAACTGTTTTTTGTAGAGCGGGGAGATAATGGATTAATTGCTCAAGTAATTCATCATAGAGTTTTTTTTCTAAGCTTAACGCTTTAGAACGCGCACTTAAGGCTTTATCTTCAAATTCCTTTAATTCGGGTGTAATAAAACGTTCAGCATGGGTTAAGGTTTGTCGACGTATATAATGTGGCGGAACCTGTTTGGCTTGTCCGCGGCTTACTTCGATGTGATAACCATGGACACGGTTAAAACCAACTTTCAGTGTATTAATACCCGACAGTTCTCGTTCACGTTTTTCTAAATCGACTAGATATTGTCCGGCATTTTCACTCAGGTTTTGTAGTTCATCAAGTTCAGCATGATATCCTTTCGCAATGACACCGCCTTCGCGAATAACCACAGGAGGATTTTCGATAATAGCTTGTTGTAGTAAAGCAAATAGTTGCGGGAATGTTTTGATATCCTGGCTTAAAGCGGTAAGTAAGTCTGAGCGTTGATTTTTTTCTGTTGCGTGGTTTAAACAAGGGGCAAGTTTATTATGAATATCAGGTAAAATAGCAAGACCTGTGCGTAGTTGACTCAAGTCACGTGGTTTTGCGGATTTTAAGCCGATACGTGTAATGATGCGTTCAATATCACCTACGGCTTTTAATATATTGTGTAAATCGGGATAAAATTGCGTCGCTATTAAAGATAGAATCGCGTTTTGACGTGCTTGAATTGTTGAGATTTCACGCAATGGCAGGTGTATCCATCGATGAAGTAAGCGACCCCCCATTGGGGTTGCTGTTTCGTCAAGGATAGCCACTAAGCTATTATTTCTTCCGCCCTGTAAGTTGCGGGTTAATTCTAAGTTACGTCGGGTCGTGGCATCTAAAATAACACTTTCTTCGCGACGTTCTACTCGAATTGGCTGAATATGTCGTAAATGAGTGCGTTGGGTGTCTTTAGCATAGTTCAATAAACAACCAGCCGCTTGTATCGCTAACGGTAAATCTTGACAACCAAAGCCACTTAAATCACGCACTTGAAATTGTTGCGTTAGTAAGTGAATGGCTGTGTTTAAGTCAAATTCCCAAGTAGGTCTACGGCGAATAGTTTTGTAGCGTTTAAGCAGTTGATCCGCTTTATAATCTTCGCTAATGAGCAACTCAGCCGGGTTGAGTCGTGCTAATTCGCTGATTAAAGCCTCTTCACTGACTACCTGTAAAATATGAATTTGCCCGCTACCCATGTCTAAGTAAGCGAGTCCAAATTGATCATTTTGGCCATACAGGGCGAGCAATATATTACTTTGTTGCTCTTCTAATAGAGCGTCATCACTCAGTGTTCCGGGAGTAATGACGCGAGTGACTTGCCTTTCCATAGGGCCTTTTGTTAGCGTTGGATCACCTATTTGTTCGCAAATAGCAATCGATACGCCTTGCTTAACAAGTTTTGCTAAATAGCTCTCGACACTATGAAAGGGCACGCCCGCCATTGGAATGGCTTGACTGGCAGATTGCCCTCGTTGTGTTAAGGTAATATTAAGTAATTTGGCTGCTTTGATGGCATCTTCATAAAATAGTTCGTAAAAATCGCCCATTCGATAAAATAATAATTTGTCTTTATGGTGAGCTTTTATACGTAGATATTGGCGTATCATGGGTGTATGTTTTGATAAATCCAGCGTGTTTTTCATAAGACCTCTTGCAGAAGCTTTGCTTTCTTTGTTGTATTATCTTTGCCAATATTTAGTTACCCGGAAAATAAATCCTTTTAAAGCGAGGTATTTAACACTTAGGCAAACGATTTATTTTTTGCGAGAGATTTACATAAGATATAGTGTAACTAAAATAGAAATTTAATTATAGCGTTGATAAGAGGTTGCGCTTAGTCGTAAATTGAAAAGCTAGCTTGCTCTAGTTTAGGTAGCTGAGGATTTTTGCTGATAGATAAAAAAATAGCTACTCTTTCTTGCCTCATTTCGAGTGTTTTCTTTTTTAGAAATTGATAAAGTTGATAAGCCAAGGCTTCGATAAGTTTAAAAGAACGTTCATCGCAGAATTTTTGCAAGGCTTCAGATAGGGTGGCGTAACAAAAGGTATTATCTAAGTTATCGTCGATGCAGGCGGCAGGAAGATGAGGAAAGCTGAGCTTAATTTTGACGGAGACCCATTGTGGCAAGGAGCGTTCCTCTGCCGAGTAGCCTAATTTAACCGCTAAGTTGAGTTTTTCTAATATTAATTGCCCATTCATGCGACAGAAGGATAGCAAAGCAGGCTAAGTTTAGCTAGGATTAGCGTGCGAGGAAGGAACAATAGTCACTCAAATAATAAGAGGTCAGCATGAATTATATTGATAAAATACTTCTGTCAGATGAAAAGCTCATTTACCGTAGTCATCCACATTGGATCATTTTTTTTAGGCCCGTTATAAGTTTGTTGCTGGCTATCTGTGCTTTTTATTGGGGGCTTATTTTAATGGCAGACCTTGCTGGACTTATAACATTGCTGAGTTGTTTGTCCGCGCTAATGGTTTATTACACCTCAGAATTTGGCATTACTAATCAACGTGTAATTATTAAGTTAGGATTTATTCGACGTTATTCATTTGAAAACGCATTAAATCGTATAGAAGCAGTAGAGGTCGAGCAAAGTATTTTAGGTCGATTATTAGATTATGGCACAATTCGTATCCGTGGTGTCGGCGGATCGGCCGAATTATTTCCTGCGGTGCCTAATCCTTTGTTATTTCGTCATAAAGTACAAACGCAGATCGAGCGACAAAGAACAATTTAAGCTTATTATTTAAAATTATTTTTCCATTGACGAAGATAAGTAAATACTTCAACCGTAGAAGTGAATTTTTTCCCGGTTCTTTTTTCTATTTGCGTTAGTATTCCTGGATTTTTACAGCGTAAAAAAGGATTACTCAATCGCTCTTCACCTAAAGAGCTGGGAACACTGGCCAAATTTTTTTGACGTAATATCCTGGTTTTTTCCAAGCGCTCTTTTATATGAGGATTACTAGGTTCTGCGGCTTGGGCGAAATGAAGATTAGCCAGTGTGTATTCATGCCCACAGTAAATCTGTGTTTGATCGGGTAAATGAGCCAATTTTTTTAGAGAGTTCAGCATTTGTTCAGCAGTTCCTTCAAATAATCGACCGCAACCACCTGTAAACAAGGTATCACCACAAAATAGAAGTTGGTTTCCATAATAGGCAATATGGCCTAAGGTATGACCAGGAATAGCGAGAACCGCAAAACTTATCGGCCAGTTTGCTAATTCAACCTTGTCACCTTCATCAACAGGATGGGTTAAGCCAACAATTTTTTCTTTAGCCGGACCAAATACGGGAACTGGAAATGATTTTAAAATGGATCGGATTCCATTGGTGTGATCCCAATGATGATGCGTAATCAATAGTGCATCTAGGGTGAGATTTAAATGTTTTAGTTGCGCTAGAACAGGTTTTGCTTCACCTGGATCGACAATTAGACAATGTTTTGTCTCCTCATTAATGAGGCACCAAATATAATTATCCTTAAAAGCCAAAATGGGTAACACTTGAATCGACATATTCTCTCCAACAAAATTCTTTTATTTTTATCAAACCAACATCTTTGCGACCGCTTAACAAATTCCAAGAAGTTATTAGGGCTTAGATATTATTTAATAAGTGGCATTTATCCGTGAGCACGTCGATTTCTTGCTTCTTGATGTCGGCGTTCACGTCGCTGACCCGCTTCCTCGTAGCGCCTTTTTTCATCTTCAGTTTCGGGAATAACTGCAGAAACATTAGCCGGATGTCCATTTTCATCGGTGCCCACAAAGGTAAAATAGGCTGAAACCATGTGGCGTCGTTCGCCGGTACGATAGTCCTCGGCAAGAACTCTCACGCCTATTTCCATAGAGCTATTCCAGCTACGATTAATAGCGGCTTGAAAAATTAAAATATCTCCTCGTCTGGCGGGCTGTAAAAAATGCATAGCGTCGACAGAAACAGTGACACACGGCTTTTGGCTATGTCGCTCTGCAACAACAGAAGCAACTCTGTCGAGAGTCGACATAACTAGGCCCCCAAAGACCGTTTCGGTCGAGTTCAAATCATTAGGGAATATTTTGTAAGTATGGTCATGGACAGCTGAGGCTGTAACGGGTTTTGCTTGTGGTGTTGTCATTGGTATTACCTAACCTATTTTTCTCATCGATAGAGACATTATAACCACAATGCGCTTATATAACACATCTTATAAAATATGACCAATACACTCACCAAATTGCACTTTCGGGGTGGATGTCGACGATGACCAAGTCATCCGATTAGGTGCAAATAAGGCAATGACTGTTGAGCCTAATTGAAAACATCCTAATTCCTGACCTTTATTTAAAGAGATTTTATTATCTAGGTAATGCCAGTGATAAATATGCCGTCCTGAAGAAGGGGCGATGGGGCCTTCCCATGCCGTGCTAATACTGGCAACTAGCATAGCGCCGACTAAAATGATCGCCATAGGACCTAGGGGGGTGTTAAACAAGGTGATGACCCGTTCATTGCGAACAAATAAATTAGGCAGTTCAGTGGCGGTTTTAGCATTTACTGAAAACAAGCGACCCGGAACATAAATCATTTCTTTTAATTCGCCGGTATAAGGCATATGTACCCGATGATAATCTTTAGGAGCCAGGTAAAAGGTTGCAAATTTACCGCCTTGAAATTGTGTGGCTAATTTGGCAGAACCTGCTAATAAAGCTTGTAAACTATAATTTATTTTTTTGGCTTGAATAAGCTGATTTTCATTAATGTCACCCATTTGACTAATACAGCCGTCAACAGGCGATACGATATCTTCAGGTCTCGTTGAAATGGCGCGCATTTCTGGTTTTAAAGCGCGGGTAAAAAAATGATTAAAATTAATATAATGATGGGGATTTTCTTCTAATGCTAAGCTCATATCGACATCATAGTGACGTATGAAACCATGGATTAATCTATTTTTTATCCATGCTTGTTTGCAGTTGGCAATCCATCCTGCAAAGCGCGATAAACCGTGTTGTGGTAATAAAGACTGGTAACGAGTGTGCAACGAATCCTCCTTATGGGGATTTTGGCGAGTAAAAATACTTTCATTATAGCGCGGTCATTTTACTTCATGAAAGTCTGTAGCCCCTCGTTTTTGTAAATATTAAAACCGGGACCAGCCCGTCATATACCGTTAAAATTCATTAACCGGCCTGGCGAATAAGTTGTAAATATTTTGACCGTCTTATGGCTTCACTATATAATCAATTTTTTATTACCGAAGTACTGGGATGTCTAAAGGTATGTTTAAAAAATGTGGCTTGCTTTTTTGCGCCCTTGTTTTTGTTACGCCGCTAATTTGGGCCGAAGAGACCATTAATTTATCCGCTAAAACAGGTCAGTTTAGTATTGATCCGGCAACCTTAGCGATTTCAGTGCTTCCTGTAAATGGCCAAACAGAAATTAATTTAACCCAAGGCGAGCATCGTTTCGATGCGGTGAAAGAATTGGAAAGTAGTCGCAAAGATGCGCAATGGCATTACCCTCATCTTAAGATTCAGGTTAAAGTTGCTGTCGATGAGCAAGGCTTAAAATTTTTATTTATCAGCGATAAAGCGCAAAGTTTTCAATGGCCTATGGCCGGTTTAACCTCACAAGCTAAGGCCTTAATTCTTCCTGATGGTGAAGGCTTATACATTCCTAATCATGATCCTTTTTGGTTAAAAGAATTTAATAAATATCCTAAATCTCTATCATTGAGTATGCCTTTTTGGGCTATCGAGTATCCCCACAATTATGTGAGCTATATTTTGGCTGATAAGGATGAAAATACCGATGCACAAGTGCAACAGCGGCAAGGACAATTGTATTTGCTTAATACACATCATTTTCTAAGCAAGATGCATCTTTCCTATGAAGTATTTATTCATCTGACTGGTAACTCACCGATTAGCCCTGCCGTGGATTATCGTAATTTGCTCATTGAGCAAAACAAGTTTGTTTCACTCAAACAAAAGATATTGGAAAATGCCAATGTGAATAAATTATTAGGCGCTTTCCATATCTGGGTATGGGGAGATGGCAAGAGTTTAGCGATGTTGGACAAATTGGATAAACTAGGGATTAAACACGCATTGATAAATTATAATGCAAGTCCTGTTCAGAATGGTTTTAATGTCGATAAAGATTATGTGCATATGGCTGAAAGTATGGGTTATTTAATAGGCCCATATGATAATTTCGATAATGCGGTAAACCCGAAAAAATCCGACAATATTACGCTAGGGTGGCCTAAATACTTATGGCCAGAAGCCTGTATTCGCGATGTCAATGGATCTATTTTAACCGGATACGCCAATCGAGGTTGTTATTTAAGTTCCGAGGCTTTGCGCTTAAGGGAATCTAAAGAAAAAAATATAGCAAACCATATTGAGGCTATGTTAGCGAAAGGGGATAACAGCCTTTTCCTTGATTACGATGCGGCCTATCCACTTTATGAAGATTATTCAAAGCAACATCCAATGACATCAGTGCAGGATTTAAATAATCGATTAGAACGTATGCGCTATATTAGCAGCACTAAAAAATTAGTATTAGGCTCTGAAAGAGGCTTAGCCTGGTCTGCTGGTGTTATTGCCTATAATAATGGGGCATTTTTAACGTTTTCTCAAGCATTTTGGCCAATTTTTCAAGAAGATAAAAAACAGTTTCGGCTAGGGTGGCCTATCAAAGCGTTAAGGGCCCTATTTAAACCTTATAATGCCCCCGATGAATTTATTTATGCCAACTATAATCCACGCTATAGATTACCGCTTTATGAAGTCGTTTTTCATGATTCGGTTATTTCAACTGATCGTTCGGAGTTAAGTGAATTAAAAATTCTAGCAACTAGGCAGGTGAAGGCCTTGTTGCAAAATCTTTACAATATCCCACCTATTTGGGTATTAGATAAAAAAACCTTAGATAAGATACAAAATTATTTTTCTGAATATTATAATTTTTTCTCACCTTTGCATCAAATGGCTGGTTTAGAAGCGCTTACTCAATTCGAGTGGCTAACGGATGATCGTTTAGTTCAACGTACTCAATTTGGCAATCGTGTTATGTTAACCGCAAATTTTTCAAATAAACTTTATGAAGAAATTGCGGCGCACTGTATACAGGCAGAATGGAAAGAAGATGGCAGTAAAACCTCATTTTGTCCAAAAAGATAAAAATATATCTTTCAGCCAGCTTGACTTTTTTGTTCCAAATCGCTTAGCCTGAAATAAGCTATTAGTTGAGTTTGAAACCCCAATATAACAATAAATAGCCTAAGTGCCTTATCGTAGAAAATTTATTTCAATTTGGAATGAAATAAAAAAGATACCTAGCTTTACGGGTAGAATGCTTAGAGTGGACCAACTAGATGATACCACGGTCCTTCCTTTTCTTTTAAATTTCTTTAAGAATTTTTTTGCAGATTATAAAAAAAATAAAAGTAATAATTGGGATTATTTAATTTCACTGCATGAATTTAAAGATCTAAATAAATTCAGTGATCGATTGCAAAAAATAAATTATTTAATCGAGCAATATAATCGACGATTGTTATTTTATTCTGAAGATAAGGCTAATCCTTGGGCTATCGACGATAGAGAAAAAAACTTTATAACATTGCATCGAAAGCATTATTTAGTCGTTGAAGAAGAGCAGCAGCCAGTAAAACCAATTAAAAACCTAACAGTGCATTATTTAAAAGAGACCGAATGTATTCGTATTTACCCGGTTAACACCATTTGGGAAAGAGCGAATACCTTTCTAGTTAGAAATAAAACATTCCGATTTTTTACTGCCATTTGGGATGCCCTCAGTGCTCATGCGAATTTATTAAATTGGATTAGCTTATTATTTTTATTTTTTTCCTTATCACTATATAGTTTTCCAGTTGTTTTTGTATTAATTACGGTGTCTATCGCAATTTATTTGCTTATACGCTTTATTTTTTTAGTCAAAAAAGATCCTAGCATTTGTCCTAATCTAATGACCCCGGAAGCAGAAAAATTACTTGAACGCATAAAGATAGACGTATTTAATGCAGAAAAAAATAAAGAAGAATTTAGTTTGCTGCAGAATTATATATTGCAATTAACAGGGGATAGCACAAAATTAGATCGCTATGCCAATATGCTTTTTGCGATGCAGGAAAAAATTAATAGCGATGGATTTTTACCTATAAGCTTAAAAAAATCATCAATTTATCAATACCTAAAAGAAGTTTATCCAAAAACCCAGTTTATTGCGTCGCTGATTATTAATTTGACCAGCGTTTTACTTTATACTTACTTGTTAACATCGGCTATTAATGCTTTTTTAATCGTGCTGGGGGCTACTGCCTTAGCGGGCATGGCAGCCTCACCTTTGGCAGTCGGTATTTTAATTTTGAGTGTGGCGGGATTTTTTTTAGTACGACAGCTTTTGAAGTTTCGTGCTAGAGAGGATTATTATCAACGTAGCATTTTTAATAGTCTCAATGAAAAATGTGAGTATCAATTTAAAGATTCACGAGGGAAACTACAAGTTATCCAGCTCGAAAAATGGAAGAAATTTGAATATTTGCGTGAGAATATTCGCTTAACAGAACGAGAAATTAAGCCACTTTTAGAAAATAAAAAAGTAGATGATTCAATCAAACAACTCTACTTAGCGTTTAGTAATCGTGTTAAGGAAAGCCGTATTTATGAGTCTAGTGATCAAGGCAAATTACTAGGTGGCTCGGCTTCCTCTGTTAAAAAAATAAAAAAGATTTTTAATCGTTTTTTTGCTTTCTCTGACGGTGGATTTTGTGGTTTTGATCTAAGTCAACAAATCGCATGGAAAAGTAGCCTAGGAATTCGAGCGGTTATCAACGCTAGCATGTTACCGCTACTGGTTTTTTTTATCCCACTTATTGTTATTAACGCAGTTGTTAATCTTTTAACCTACCATTTGAATAGTCGGCAGCGAGATCGCTTTAATTGTGCAGAAAATTTAGATAGTAAAATTGAAATTTTAGAACAAACCAATAAAAAGCTTTTATATTTAGCTGCTTTTTTGAAACTTGAACGAGAAGGTTCACCGATTGATTCTAGTTTTAGTTCAGTTGAACATCCAATAATAGAGCCAACTACATTAAATAATAGCAAGGTAACCGCTAAGATTTCATCGGGTCATTTTGCCTTTTTTAGCGCTTCCTGTTCTAAAAGAGATTTTGATCTAAACCGTCATTCGCAAGCGGTAATATCGTTACCAATGAATAAATTTTCCAGAGCTAGATAGAAGCTCGATTTTTACTTATTAAGGACTTAAGGATTTATTAAAGAAATCAGAATAAAGTTTTTTTTCCAAAGAATGGTTCGTAGACCAGATGATTTTTCTTCTTCTTATTCTATAATAAGCTATTAAATAGTCGCTACTTAATTTAGCAAATTGAGTAGCGCTATCTATTTTGTTACTTTGCTTTTAATTTATGTTGTTAAAGTACTCATTCATGGTAAGGATGATTTTTTGGAAATTTATTTAGTCGGCGGTGCGGTGCGAGATCAATTACTCGGTTATCCGATAAGAGAACGTGATTATGTCGTGGTAGGCGCAAGCCCTGAAGAAATGTTAGCGCAAGGATTTCGTTTGATTGGAAAGAATTTTCCAGTATTTCTCCATCCTAAAACACAGCAAGAATATGCGCTCGCGCGCACAGAGCGCAAAACTGGGCCTGGTTATAAAGGTTTTTCTTGTTATGCAGCACCCGATGTAACGCTAGAAGATGATCTGCAACGTAGAGATTTAACGATTAATGCGATGGCACAAACAAGCCAAGGCGATATTATTGATCCTTTTCAGGGAAAAAAAGATCTAGCGAATAAATTGTTACGCCATGTTTCGCCTGCATTTAGTGAAGATCCGGTGCGTATTTTACGTGTTGCACGCTTTATGGCCAGGTTTTCTCCTTTAGGATTTCGTGTTGCTAGAGAAACCATGGAGTTAATGAAAGCGATGGTGGCAGTCGGCGAGGTAAAAGCCTTGGTTCCAGAACGAGTATGGCAGGAATTTTCATCGGCATTAACAGAGCTAGCGCCACAAGCTTTTATTAAAACCTTATACGATTGTGATGCATTAGCGGTTTTATTTCCCGAACTACAGGTGTTATATAATCAATATGAGCAAATAGCTAATAAAACCGCGGCATGGCGACATAGCTACTTAACTGTTTTAGAAAAAGCAACGCTTTTGACGGACGATCCGCAAGTACGTTTTGCGGCAATACTCTGTGACTTAGGCAAAGGAATATCAGAACAAGAGACCCAAGCGGGTTTGCATATTATTCGAGCATTATGTCGGCGCTATCGCATCCCTCAGGCTTATACCTCTCTTGCGCTTACATCGGCAGCTTATCACTTGCTTTGTCATCGCGCATTAGAGTTAGATGCCTCTTCTTTGTATATTTTGTTAGAAAAAACCGATGCTTTTAGACAGTCTTCCCGCATTGAGCAGTTTTTATTGGTTTGCGAAGCTGATTTTCAAGCCTATGCTGGCCTAGAAAGCCAGCCTTATTTACAAAAAGATAGAGTATTATCTGCGCTTACCGAAGCTAAAAAAGTATCAGCTAAAGTGCTTAAAAAACAAGGTTTCAGTGGTGCTGCGTTAGGAAAAAAACTAGTTGAGCAACGTATTATGGCCATATCGCAATTTTTAGCAATCTGTTAACGCTTTTTTAGTATCAGTCCTTTTATCTATTTTACTTAAGCGAAATCGTTGCATGCTGTAGCAGAGTCTCTTAGAATGTGCACTCACTGTAAAAACTCTAGTACAAAAATATTGGTATTAGGTTATTCGATTAAAATGTAGGGATGAGTCGTTTATTAATTAAAGAATAGACGGTTATTTTTTTAAGGCTTATGATTTATTTATGTTAAGCGATGAGCTACTAAGCTATGCAAAAAAGCTCGGTTTTGGCGAACTTTTTTTTAAAATAGATAAAATTAATCAACTTTGTGCCGTTATAGCGATACATAGTACCCGTTTAGGTCCTGCTTTAGGGGGGTGTCGCTTTATTGAATACACATCGATAGACCTTGCTATTCATGATGCGTTACGTTTAGCGCAAGGGATGAGCTATAAAGCCGCATTAGCGAATTTACCTTTAGGCGGTGGTAAAACAGTATTGATGCGTCCTAAACAATTATCGGATCGCAGTGCGTATTTTCGTGCCCTAGGACGATTTGTTAATGAATTAAAAGGACGTTATATCATTGCCATGGACAGTGGTGTGCTTATTGAGGATATGGATAGCATTGCACTTGAGACCCCTTATGTCGTAACGACATCAAAACATAAAGGAAATCCAGCTCCCTATACCGCTTTAGGTGTGTTATATGGCATTGAAGCGGCGGTTAAATTTAAACTTCAGCGTGATGATTTAGAAGGTTTACATGTGGCTATCCAAGGTATGGGCCATGTAGGTTTGGCATTGGCGAACGCACTGCGAAAAAAAGGCGCTCATTTAACGATTTGTGATAATAACGTAGATTTAGTGCAGCGCGCAAAAGACTTAGGCGCAAAAGTAGTTGCACCCGATGAGATTTACTCGGTGGAATGCGATGTTTTTTCGCCTTGTGCATTAGGAGCTGTTTTAAATGATCGGTCAATTCCCAAGCTAAAAACGGCGATTGTTGCCGGTTCAGCAAATAATCAATTAGCTGAACCACGAGATGCTGAACTGTTACAAAAAAAGGATATTTTATATGCGCCCGATTATGTTATTAATGCCGGAGGCTTGATTTATGCCTATGCAGAATATCAAAATCGATTAAATAGAGAGCATGTGGTACAACATATAGCAACAATTTACAGTACACTGATTGAAATATTTAAGTGTGCACTTGATGAAAATAAACTTCCTAGCACGGTTGCAGATAACTTAGCCAAATCGCGATTAAATAATATCTAAAAAAAGATAACAACTTTTTTAAGTTAAGGCATTACTATTTTTAAAAGAGGTTAATATGAGCGAGGTTGCGAGATTTATTGTCGAGTATACTCGTTTTTTAGATCCCAACGGGGAATTACAGCGAGATTTACCCGCCTTTGCTCGCCATACGAGTGAATTACGAGATTTGTATCAGCAAATGATATGGGCGCGCCTCTTTGATTACAAAGCAGTTACTTTACAAAGAACGGGTAAACTCAATACTTATGCATCGACACTTGGACAAGAAGCAATTTCTGTTGGGATAGGTTCGAGCATGCAAAAAGAGGATATTCTGTGTCCTTTCTATCGAGACTATGCCGCTCAATTGATGCGCGGGGTGAAAATGAGTGAGATCCTTAGTTTCTGGAAAGGGAATGAATGGGGCAATCACTTTAGTCAATGTCCAGCAGATTTTCCGATTTGTGTTCCCATTGCGACGCAACTTTTACATGCAGCAGGGGTGGCAACGGCTTTTAAACTTCGCCAGCAAGCAAGAGTAGTCGTGACGACCTGTGGCGATGGCGCCACATCAGAAGGTGATTTTTATGAAGCGTTAAATATTGCTGGCGTTTGGCAATTACCGGTTGTTTTTGTGATTAATAATAATCAATGGGCTATATCTGTGCCACGTAGACATCAATCCCATGCCCAAACCTTGGCACAAAAGGCCATTGCCGCGGGAATCCCGGGCGAGCAAGTCGATGGCAATGACCTTATTGCGGTTAAATTTGTGCTGGACCGAGCTATTGACAACGCCCGCGCAGGGCGAGGGCCAAGTCTTATTGAGGCGCTAAGCTATCGCTTATGTGATCATACAACAGCCGATGACGCAGCCCGTTATCGTTGTAAAAAAGAACTACAGCATGCCTGGGAAGAAGAGCCTTTAATACGTTTAAAAAAATATTTAATCCAACAAAAATCTTGGTCTGATGAAGAAGAGGAAGACTTTAAAAAACAATGTACTGTATCGATCGAAAAATCAGTCATTGAATATCTTAGCTTACCTAAAGCGGCTATTACCGACATATTTGATTATCAGTATGCCACATTACCACATGATCTGATAGAACAGCGTATAGAAGCAGAAGCACTGTTTAAGTTAAGTCAAGGGTTTCACTAATGGCTGAAATAACGCTTATCGAAGCGATTACACAAGCATTACGTTATGAGATGTCTGCCGATAAAGAGGTTGTTTTGCTCGGTGAAGACATAGGGAGAAATGGCGGTGTATTCCGCGCAACAGTTGGCTTGTTCGAAAAATTTGGAGCGAATCGCGTTTTAGATACCCCATTAGCCGAATCGATGATAGCTGGCCTTGCCATTGGAATGGCTACACAAGGTTTAAAACCGGTTGCTGAATTTCAATTTATGGGCTTTAGTTATCCTGCATTGGATCAAATTATAAATCATGCCGCACGTTTGCGTAATCGTACGCGTGGACGTTTACATTGTCCCTTGGTATTTCGTATGCCTTATGGAGCAGGTATTCATGCCCCCGAGCATCATTCTGAAAGTACAGAAGCTATTTTTGCGCATATTCCAGGTTTACGTGTGGTCATTCCTTCATCACCTGCGCGTGCCTATGGTTTATTACTAGCGGCTATTCGCAATCCGGATCCGGTTATTTTTTTAGAGCCAACGCGCCTCTATCGCTTAAACAAACAGAAAGTAGAAGATACTGGCGTTGCTTTGCCTTTGGATCAATGTTTTGTTTTAAGAGAAGGAAGCGATATTACCCTAATTAGTTGGGGCGCGATGCTACATGAAACCTTATTAGCGGCAGATAGATTATTAAAAGAAAAGGGTTTAAGTGCGGAGGTAATCGACGTGGCGACAATAAAGCCTTTGGGACTCAATACGATCCTTACTTCGGTAGAAAAAACCGGGCGTTGCGTCATTATTCATGAAGCAGCACGCTATTGCGGTGTAGGTGCAGAGATTGCGGCTCAATTAAGTGAAAAGGCATTTCTCTTTTTACAGGCACCGATACAACGTGTTACGGGTTATGATGTCACCGTTCCCTATGCGCAATTAGAAAAACAATATTTACCCAGTGTAACAAGGATTAACAATGTGATTGAACAAACATTGGAGTTTGCATGACACTATTTAATTTACCTGATCTAGGTGAAGGTTTACCGGATGCGGAGATTCGAGAATGGTTTGTACAGATAGATGACTATATAAAAATGGATCAACCGATGGTGGCGATGGAAACGGCCAAAGCAGTTGTTGATATTCCGGCTCCTTTTAATGGTAAAGTGACGCAACTCTATGGTAAAGCAGGTGACATTATTAAAACAGGTACACCTTTGATTGATATTGAAGAAGAAAATCAACCAGACACCAAGGACAAAGCGACAGTGGTGGGTAATTTGCAATTAGGTAGTGCAATTTTGCAAGAATCAGCAACCGGTATTCAACCTAAACCACTGATGGCACATCCTAATAAGGGCATTAAAGCAACGCCCGCTATTCGCGCTTTAGCAAAAAAACTCGGTATTAATTTAGCGGATTATCATGGCTCGGGTCCTGATGGACAAATTACCGTAGCCGATCTAGAAAAAATGCCGCGGCAGGGGTCCTCTGAAAAAATAGTTTCTTCGTCAAATAATGCACTGGCAGTCGGTTACGAACCCTTACGCGGCGTACGTCGCGCGATGGTAATGGCAATGGAAAAAGCACATCAATCCATAGTCCCGGTTACTTTAGTTGATGATGCCGATATTCATGCCTGGCAGGAAAAAACAGATATTACTTTACGTTTAATTCGCGCTATTATGTCCGCTTGTCAGCGCGAACCGCGACTCAACGCCTGGTTTGACGAATCTAATTTAGCCTTATGTCAACGTAGTCAAATTGATTTAGGTATCGCCATGGACGCCCCCGAGGGTTTATTTGTTCCGGTACTAAAAGATATAGCGCGCTCTAGCGCGATTAATTTACGTAAATCGATTGACAAATTTAAAACCGAAGTAAAAAGTCGTAGTATTTCACCGGAAGATTTGCTAGGCGCAACTTTTGTATTATCAAATGTAGGGGTTTTTGCGGGGCGTTACGCAAGTCCTATTATTATCCCTCCTATGGTGGCTATTTTAGCGGTGGGTCGCATGACTGAAAGTGTAGTGTCTGAGCAAGGAAAGTTAGTTGTGCATAAATTGTTACCGTTATCCTTAACAGTGGATCATCGTGTTATCACAGGCGGTGAAGCGGCGCGATTTTTATCGGCCTTAATAATGGATTTACAAGCGGCTTAATTAAAAATGACACTTCCATTGCCGGCGCGCAAACGGTTTGGTCAGCATTTTCTGCATGAAAATTTTATCATTGAAAAAATAGTGCGAGCCGTTGCGCCTAAAAAAACCGATAATATAATTGAGATTGGCCCAGGTTTAGGCGGCTTTAACCCAGCAATTATTACCCCAACTTAGTTGCTTAAGCGTGATTGAGTTAGATAAAGATCTTATTCCCTTGTTAGAAGAAAAGTGTCGACATTTAGGAAAATTAATTGTTTATCAAGGCGACGCTTTAAAATTTAATTTCAAATCCTTGTCCAAAGCAAATAGTCTTTGGCGGCTAGTAGGAAATCTTCCCTATAATATTTCCACACCCTTGTTATTTCATTGTCTTGACCAAGCCAGTGCTATTCAAGATATGCATTTTATGTTGCAAAAAGAGGTCGTCGACCGGCTCAATGCACAGCCAGGACAAGCTAGTTATGGACGTTTAAGCGTGATGATTCAATATTATTGTGGCGTAGAAAAGCTATTTAACGTTAAGCCGGGTGCATTTCAGCCGCCGCCGAAGGTTGACTCAGCGGTTGTTCGTCTTATCCCTTATAAAGAGTTACCTTATAAGGCCAATGACCCATTATTATTTGCTGAAATAGTTAGAATTGCGTTTAGCCAACGTCGAAAAATGTTACGTAATAATCTAGCGAATCTGCTCCAAGCCGAAGACTTTGAGCAGTTAAACATCGATCCAAGGCAGAGACCCGAACAACTTTTTGTGAGTGATTATGTCAACTTAGCTAATTTTTTGACTAAGCAGGTTTAGCTGGAAAAGCTGAAAATTGTTCTTTTTGGCTTTATCAAAGAAAGAGAGAATACATTATAAAAAACACTAAGGGAATAGCTTTTGTTAATCCCACGTCAATTTATCGAGGTGGGATTAGAATAGCTAATATCACAATGATTTAAAATTAAAAATTTAGTGATGGTCTTTATCTTTATTAAAGAAATCGCGAAGTTCTTTCTCAGCCTGTTCCTTTGCGACGCCATACCGTTCTTGAATTTTACCGACCAATTTTTCTTTATCACCCTGTAATTGAGTCCAATCGTCGTCAGTTAACTTGGCCCATTTTTCGCGAAATTTACTTTTAATTTGATTCCATTTTTCTTTTAGCTCATCTGGATTCATGTCCGCCTCCTTAAACTGCGATGAAAATTATCAACAACTATCCCTTTAGTTTTTATTTAATGCAGTATAGCTCAAGTTTATGCGCATTCAAGCCATACTGACTTGGAGAATTGCTTAACTTTATTTCCATCACTACGTTATTTTTCTTCTTCATTAGCTATGCGATAGGGAGCACACCTAATTTTCAGGCTCTTTTCTTAACTTCAATCAGGTGAATCGTAAATAAAAGGGTTTGATTAGGCCCAATGGCTTTATCAACACCATGTTCACCATAAGCAAGTTGAGGTGGAATAGCCACTTGATAAGTTGCACCTGGTTTCATAATCTTTAAAACTTCTGTCCAGCCTGGAATGACATTATTAATAGGGAAGGTAACAGGCTCTTTAGATTTCTCAAAAACAGTCCCATTAACATAGCTGCCGGTGTATTCTACTTTGACCATCGAGGTATCTGTTGGGCTTTCGCCGCTACCTATTTGTATTACTTTATATTGAATTCCACTTTTAGTGGTAATAACACCGGGTTTGCTTTTATTGGAATTCAAATAAGCATCCCCTTGTTCTTTGTTTTTTAGACTAAGTTGTTTAAATTCAGCTTGTTTTTTGTTCATAAGTTCTTGTTGAAAGTTTTTCAAAGTATCCGCCATTTTCGCTTGTGATAATAAGGTTTTTCCATGAGCAACGTCTTCTAATCCTTTTTCTAATGCAACTGGATTGATATCAATACCTTGCTCTTTAAAGTTCTCCGCTAAATCAGCCCCAATGCTATAACTTATCTGATCTTTACGAGACTTAAGGGGTGAGTTAGCGGCTATTTTCTCGACGCTGCTTGTAGAATGGTTTGTTGGGTTGAGTTGATTAACGGCCGCTTGAAGGGTACTCTGTGCAGCCAGTGCGGTTGAACTGACGAGTAGGCTAGCAGCCAGGGTAGTCAATACGGGCAATCGTGTCATCGGATTTCCTCTTTAGAGACAGTATTAAAAACCGATATATTGCCTTAACTTTCGTTAGAAAACTATAGTTAATTAAGAATAAATTAAAAAATTATGCCATTTTCTACAGAATTTGACGTTATTATTGTCGGCGGAGGTCATGCGGGGACGGAAGCAGCTTTGGCGGCGGCGCGTTTAGGCGCATCAACTTTGTTATTGACACATAATATTGAAACCTTAGGTCAATTATCTTGTAACCCTTCGATTGGCGGTATTGGAAAAAGTCATTTAGTCAAAGAACTGGATGCCTTAGGTGGTGTGATGGCGCGTGCCGCCGATGTGGCAGGAATACAATGGCGTATACTCAATGCCAGTAAAGGTCCTGCTGTACGTGCAACACGAGCACAAATGGATCGCAATTTATATAAACAGGCCATCCGTAGCGCTTTAGAAAATCAAACACATTTATTTATTTTTCAACAAGCGGTTGATGACATCATTTTGGAAGCGGATCGCATCACCGGTGTGGTGACGCAAATGGGAATACGTTTTCACGCAAAAGCGGTAGTATTAACAGCCGGTACCTTTTTAGCCGGAAAAATACATATCGGTCTTCAACAATCACTAGGAGGACGTGCTGGGGAGCCTGCTGCAACCCATTTGGCGGAGAGGTTACGTCAATTACCGTTGCGGATAAATCGTTTAAAAACAGGAACGCCTCCGCGTCTTGATGGCCGCACGATTAATTATCAGGTTTTATTAGAACAGCCCAGTGATACCCCTTTACCGGTATTTTCCTACTTAGGTAAAGTAGAGCAACATCCTCGGCAAATAAGTTGCTTTATTACTCATACCAACGAAAAGACCCATGCGATTATCCGCTCGGGTTTAGATCGCTCACCTATTTATACTGGCGTAATAGATGGGATAGGCCCGCGTTACTGTCCTTCCATTGAAGATAAAGTAGTTCGATTCGCTGACAAATTAGCGCATCAAATCTTCCTCGAACCAGAAGGGCTTAATACTCATGAGGTTTATCCAAACGGCATTTCAACCAGTTTACCCTTCGAAGTACAGTGTGGCTTAATACATAGTATTAAGGGTTTAGAACAAGCGCATATCACACGACCGGGCTATGCGATTGAATATGATTTTTTTGATCCACGCGATTTGTTTCCATCATTAGAATCGCGACTACTCGAAAACTTATTTTGTGCCGGCCAGATCAATGGAACCACCGGTTATGAAGAAGCCGCTGCACAAGGACTTATTGCCGGTTTGAACGCCGCTTTGAAAGCACAAGGTAAATCAGCGTGGTGTCCCCGCCGCAACGAAGCTTATATCGGGGTATTAATTGATGATTTAATCACACAAGGAACATTAGAGCCTTATCGTATGTTTACCAGTCGAGCGGAGTATCGTTTGTTATTACGTGAGGATAATGCCGATCTGCGTCTGAGTGAGGCCGCTTACCGCCTCGGTTTAATTGATCAAGCACGTTGGCAAAGGGTTGACGAGAAGCGCCGCCTATTAGGAGAAGAACAACAACGTTTACAACAACTTTCTGTTAAACCGCAAACAACAGCGAGTGCCGCTATAGAAGTGCATTTAGAACAGGCTTTAACGCGTGATTATCGAGTCTCTGAGCTATTAACACGGCCGGAATTAAATTATGCGTGTTTGATGGAAATTGACGGTTTAGGACCAGGTGTTTTAGACCGAGAAGTTTCGCAACAAATTGAAATTCAAGCCAAATACCACGGTTACATTGAGCGACAACTCAATGAGATCCAACGACAAGCGCGCTATGAAGCAGTTACATTGCCGGTCGATTTAGATTATAACAAGGTTAAAGGTCTTTCTAATGAAGTTAAAGAAAAACTCATTCAGCATAAACCACTGACCTTGGGGCAAGCATCACGTATTTCCGGCATTACTCCTTCAGCAATCTCCTTGTTGTTGGTACATATAAAAAAGTAAATTAACTAAAAATTTATGTCCATCCCTGAATTTTTGAATGTTTCAATTCCCAGCAAACCAGACCAGCGTTTGCGTTTGGGCAATTTGCAGCAAGATAGTATCGCCTTGGCTTTAAATGAAATTGCCCATCGTCATCAAGGGGTTATTTTAGCCATTACCCCGGATAATCTAACTGCCAATCGATGCTTGGCGGCGGTAAAATTTTTTTCACCTGAGCTAAGTGTGTTAAGTTTTCCTGACTGGGAGACCTTGCCTTATGATCATTTTTCGCCGCATCAGGATATTGTTTCCCAGCGTCTCGCTAGCTTGGCACAATTGCGCCATGTCGATCGTGCTTTATTGTTAGTACCCATTACCACCTTAATGCAGGTGCTCGCACCAACAAGTTACATTCAATCAACCAGCTTACTGATTGCTTGTGGTGAGAAACGTAGCATTGAAGAAATACGACAAAATTTACAGTTAGGTGGTTATCACAGCGTATCACAAGTATTGACGCGCGGTGAATTTGCTGTGCGAGGATCTCTTTTAGATGTTTTTCCGATGGGAAGTGATCTCCCTTATCGAATAGATTTTGTCGATGATGAAGTGGATAGTATTCGTTATTTTGATCCAGAGACACAGCGTTCCATCGAGAAATTAGAAAAAATCGAGTTTCTTCCTGCGCGTGAGTTTCCCTTATCTGAATCGGCCATTCATTGTTTTCGACAACAATGGCGAGAAAATTTTATTGGCAATCCCTTAAATTGTCCGCTTTATGAAGCGGTCAGTCAAGGACATGCCCCCGCAGGCATTGAATATTATTTACCCCTGTTTTTTCCAAAGACACAATTACTAATTGATTATTTACCGAAAGCCACATTAATTTTACAAGTTAACGATATCCACCAATCCGCCGATTTTTTTTGGCAAGAAATTAACCAGCGTTACGAACAACTCAAGCATGATATAGAGCGACCCATATTAGCACCTAGCCAATTATATGTGGGCGTTAATGAATTATTTACAAAATTAAAACAGTTTCCTCGAATTTTATTACAGCAAGCTCCGACAGATTCTTCTCAAGCTTACCCTCTTGCGGTTAAGACATTCCCGAATCTGGCCATTGAGCATAAATTAGAGCAACCCTTAGCACGATTAAATACTTTTTTAAATGAATTTTTAGTTAACCGACAAGCTCGGGTTTTATTTTGCGTAGAAAGTGCCGGTCGACGCGAAGTACTATTGGATTTATTAGCCAAGCTGGTTGTTAAAGTACATCGTTGTGAAACCTGGCATGAATTTCTACAGTCAGCTGAACCACTGCATATTATAGTGGCGCCCTTAGAGGAAGGATTTTATTTAGAAACGCCACCTTTAGCAGTTATTACCGAAGCACAGCTGTTTGCTAACCAGGTGATACAAAAACGCCAAACTAAAACCAAAGGCTTAGATAGCCGCACTATTATTCGAAATTTAGCCGAATTAACTGAAGGCGCACCGGTTGTCCATATCGATCATGGGGTAGGGCGTTATCGCGGTTTGCAACATTTAAAAGTAGGCGATCAAGAGAATGAATTTTTGATTGTGGAATATGCGGCCGGCGCTAAATTATATGTCCCGGTTTCTTCGCTGGATTTAATTAGTCGCTACAGTGGCAACGACAGTGAACATGCACCTTTATATCATTTAGGTTCTGAGCAATGGGAAAAAGAAAAACGTAAAGCCGCAGAGCAGGTGCGAGATGTGGCCGCTGAATTACTCGATATTTATGCGCATCGAGCGGCGAAAAAAGCGTATGCGTTTCAATTGCCAGATGAGGATTATCACGCTTTTTCGGCACAATTCCCTTTTACTGAAACGCCGGATCAAGAACAAGCTATCGGGCATGTTATTAAGGATATGACCCGAGAGCAGCCTATGGATAGATTGATTTGTGGTGATGTAGGTTTTGGAAAAACAGAAGTCGCCATGCGTGCCGCCTTTTTAGCCGTGCAATCTAATAAGCAAGTGGCGATTTTAGTGCCAACAACCTTATTAGCCCAACAACATTATCAAAATTTTAGTGATCGCTTTGCCGAATGGCCGGTGCAAATTGAAATGATTTCGCGGTTTCGTCGTATTGCGGAACAGAAAAAGATTATAGAACGTCTGCAGCAAGGACATATTGATATCCTTATCGGTACGCATAAATTATTAAATAAGGAATTACAATATCCCAATTTAGGGTTATTGATTATTGATGAAGAACATCGTTTTGGCGTACAACAAAAAGAACGTTTAAAAGCGCTACGTGCCGAAGTTGATATATTAAGCTTAACCGCAACACCTATTCCGCGTACCTTAAATATGGCTTTATCTGGTTTGCGGGAATTGTCGATTATTGCAACACCACCGGCGCGACGTTTATCGATCAAAACCTTTGTGCAAATGCGTAATACCAGTTTGATTCGCGAAGCCATCTTGCGTGAATTATTGCGTGGCGGCCAAGTTTACTTTTTACATAATCAAGTAGATAGCATTGAAAAAACAGCGCGGGAATTAGAAACACTCGTCCCCGAAGCTCGTATTCAGGTAGCGCATGGCCAATTACGTGAGCGTGAACTGGAACGTATTATGGCCGATTTTTATCATCAACGGTTTAATGTGTTGATTTGCACCACCATTATTGAGACCGGAATCGATGTGCCTACGGCTAATACCATACTCATTGATCGGGCGGATAAGTTTGGTTTGGCACAACTCCATCAACTACGTGGACGTGTCGGTCGATCGCATCATCAAGCCTATGCTTATTTAATGACGCCACCCAAAGAACTGATAAGCGCCGATGCCAAGAAGCGTTTAGACGCGTTTACTTCGTTAGAGGATCTGGGTGCTGGTTTTACTTTAGCCATGCACGACTTAGAGATTCGCGGTGCGGGGGAGGTTTTAGGCGAGCAACAAAGTGGCAATATGCAGCGGATAGGATTTTCGCTTTATATGGAGTTGCTCGAGCAAACCGTGGAGGCCTTAAAGTCTGGCAAAGAACCTATCCTCAATCAATTGCTTGATAGGGGCCCAGAAATTGACTTACAGATTTCAGCCCTGATTCCCGAGAGTTATTTACCGGATGTGCATACCCGCTTAGTACTGTATAAACGCATTGCCCATGCCCAAGATGAACGGGAATTAGAAGCATTGCAAGTTGAAATGATCGATCGCTTTGGTTTATTACCCGAGGCGATAAAAAATCTATTTCAATTAACTGAATTGAAATTATTGGCGCAAAAATTAGGGATTAAAAAAATAGTGTCCGGCGCACAAGGCGGTCGGATTGAATTTAATGAAAAACCCAACATCAATCCTGCCAATATTATTCAACTCATTCAAAATAACCCATCTAAGTATCAGCTAAACGGTGCTACTGGCTTACGTTTTATGGGCGAACAGCTAAGCGCCAAATCACGCATCACAACACTTCAAACCTTGTTAAATCGATTTCTTAAATAAGTATCTTTTTTTGACGTCCCCAAATAAGCAATAAAGCAACTTTACATACGTAATCTTTATAATCCATGACTCAATTGTTCTTGAACCGCATTCGTTTTAGATGAATTTAAGATAATGCCATACCTATCAGGATCAAGCGTCAGCGTAATATTTTCAATGCGTTCGGCAGAAATATAGGATGCCTCCTCCGACTCATAATAATTTTTACCCCGCGCTAATTTTCCAAAATTAGAAGAAAGCTCGGTCTCCTCATTACATTTATTGAGCTCTTCTCTCTTTTGAAACGTCATTAACAGTGGACAACCCGGTTTGATCAAGTCTGGAAGTACTTTATTTATTATTATACAAAAATTATCCTTATTTTTGGTAAAATTTACGTTACGTACTATCCCTATATCAATCGAGGAAGCTACAATCTTCTTCCTTATTGCCTTGTGGTCAGAAGCATCTGCACAGATAAAGCTTACATTTTCATAAGCTTCATACTTGGCTTTGTTATATTCAATTGTAGAGCTATTTTGGTCTATGCCAATATATTTAATGCTCTTATTCGGAATGAAAGGTTTAAAGTAGTTGAGTAGTGGTACTATTTCCGAGGAGAGACCGCACGGCAAACTTAGAATGGTAAAAGCTCCCGGCTTCTTCACAACTTCTAACGGAAAAAATTCCATCAGTTTTAAGTCATCAATAATTGAATGAAAATGTGTTGCCAGTGGTGATTCGCCGCTAAGTTTCTCCGACTGGAATACCACCTTCTCGATTTTTGCTTTTGATAGAATATTTATTAATGAGAAAATGTCAATATTTCCTGCCGTTGCGCCTGTTTGTGAATGATTTTCGGGTGTATTAATCGCTAAGAGGTTAAACGGCTTCTTGCTAGATTTATTCTTTATGTTATGATCTGCGCCGCACTTGATTAACAATGCAATTACCTTAGGGTGCTCTTTTTCTTCAGAACCTTTTACCTTCTGTTCTATGAACTTAGAACAGGCCCAATGCAAAGCGGTATTTCCATTTGAACTGCAGCTATTTATATTGAAAGAATCTGCGTTTCTTTCCTTATTTCTATCTAAAATTGCTTTAACTTTTTTATAATCTCCTCTTGCAGCTTCTTGACGTAGTAAAAGTTCGTCATCTCGTAAATGTGTTCTTAACATACTTCACCTTCCATGCTATAAATTATTAGTGTTATGGATGTACTGCACTCTCCGGAGTAAAACGCGATCCACTGAAAATGAGTATTCTTAGCGGATATTCTTTTTAAAATCGATACTTATTTTGCTCCGATATCTTTTTGAGACTAACATAAATTAATTATGTTTACCATCATATCCATCTTTTGTTGTTAATTTTACTTCTAAGCCAGCGTTGAACTGATAATAATTTTATTACTATTAAATTGAAAATAATTTACGCAGTGTTTATTTTTTTACCTTATTGCTATAGGGTGAGAGTTACATTATTTTCACATAAGATTGATTGCGTAATTGTCGCAACCAATTTTTTAAGGCTTGCTTAAATTTCTTTTGATAAACTAACTGGCTTGCTTGTGTGCGTGAAAGGGTTTGTTTCGCTTGTAATTTCTGCGCTCTACCTAACACTTGCGCAATATGCCAACCAAACTGGGTGCGAAAAGGTAAACTAATTTGATTGATAGCTAATTTGTTGATTTGTGTTTCAAAAGTAGGGTAAAACACGCCCGGCAAAGTCCAGCCTAAATCTCCCCCTTTATAAGCGGAACCGGGGTCTTGTGAATATTTCTTAGCCAGCTCGACAAAATTTCCGCCACGTAATATCTCCGCACGAATTTCTTTCAGGCGCTGTTCTGCTTGCGCATCGCTGAGCAACGGAGATGTTTTAATTAAAATATGTCGGGTATGTGTTTCAGCCACGTAGTGAGGAGAAGTATCGCCTTTTATTTCTAGTAAGCAAATCAGATGAAAACCATTTTGTGCCTGAATAGGGCCTGCTACCTGACCCGATTGTAAGGTTTTTACCGGTGTTTGAAAAACATCCGGTAATTCATTAAACGAGCGCCAACCTAAGTCAGTACCAGCTAATGGGGGATTAGTTTGATTTGCTTGCTCGATTAATGTTTGGAACGTCGTTCCATTTTTTGCTTGTTGCAATAAGAATAATGCGGTTTGCTTCATACGTGCTAGGCTTGTGGCAGAACGATCCTCGGGAAAAGGGATGAGTAAATCTTCAACGTGATAACTGGGTTCTTGTTGCGCCGATGATTTGGGCGGCATATGCGTTAACATATCGGTTGTTTCTTGATCACTGACGACAATTTTTGCGGCCACTTCATCCTGTTGTAAGCGGTTGATGAGAAGCTGTTGACGGATTTGTTCACGATATTTTAGATAAGCGACATTATCTTGCTGCAATTTTTCACGTAGTTGCTCTAAGCTAAACCCATTGTGTTGGGCAATGCTGACAATGGTTTTATCCAATGCGGCCTCGTCAACTTTTAAACCGGAACTAATGGCTAATTGTAGTTGCAATTGATCATCAATCATATGATTGAGTACTTGCTTACGTAAAGTACTTGCATCGAGTGGAGGTTTGTTTTCAGCCTGTCGTTGTTGACGGGTCATCTCAATTTGCTCGGCGAGCTGTTGTTGTGTGATGACACTATTGTTCACAACGGCGACGATACGATCCAAGGCTTCGGCGGCCTGCAAAACGGCCGGAGATAATAAGTTACTTAATAAGATAATGAGTGGAAAAATTTTTTTAAAAAGGTCCATAGCCGCTCGTTACTATAAAGGGGTTGCGCCAGTCTGAAAATTATCAGTATAGCCTGGAATGTTACTACTCAAAAAGTTGGTTATATCACTGATGCCTACTGTACTCAAGCCTTTGAGTTGGAATTGGAAATAAACGATGTTATTGAATATCGGACCATTGCTTTGATTTAAGGCATAAAAAGTGCGGCCGGCGACAATTCGAAAGGCCCAACAACAACTATCATATTGTAATCCATAAAAGAAGCTTTGCGAATAACTATGACTGAAATTATAGTTCCAACCCCCTACAGTGCTCCATTGATTCTTAAGTGGTGATGCGAAAGAAAAGCCAAGTCGATTGAAATCATTTTGATGACTATTCGGCGGCGTAGTGGCTAAGATATCACCAAAACGAATGCGTCCATAGTTAATATTGAATAACTGGTTGGGATGTGGATGGTACTGTACATTGGCAGCGGCATTAATAATATCATGACTGCTCGGATCCCAGGCGATGTCAGCGGTAGTGCTCCAATTTGAACTGACATTGTAATTAAGTAAACCTACAATCGGCGAAAATTTTTCAGTAGGAGAGGTTGCACCTACCACCGTAAAGGGGTTAGCACACAAGGTTCCGGCGGTACTCAATGCTTTTTCTAAAGGGCTACATAGCAATACCCGTCTGTTCTCAAAATAATATATTTCACCAATACTCGCGCTTAGCTTTTCATCACCAGTCTGTTGATCTAATAGTCGTGTTGTTAAAGCAAAGCTAATTTGATTGGCATCACCAATACGATCAAAGCCACTAAATCGGTTGGTCATAAAAAGTCTGTCATAACTAAATGGAATAAGTGCACTATCAAAAACAGGAATATTGCTTTGATCACGATAAGGCACATTCAGATAAAAAAGACGCGGTTCTAAGGTTTGTTGATAGCGATGCTCTCCCCAGTTAAACTGACGGTCAAAATGTAAACCACTGTCTAGACTAAATAAAGGGATCGTACGTTGGATATCACTTTCAAAGCCAGGGACTTGGTTGGCTATGTTGTAGTGGGTTAAGCTAAGTTGTAAGCGCGGAATCAGGTAAGCACTGCTGCTTAGCATGGGATAACTGATGGAAGGTAAAATGTTAATCCGTAGTGCTTGTGGGGGTTTAACTAACTCACCGGGATCATTTAAACGTTGAAAATAATTAAGTTGATTGCCTAATTGAACCTTAAATCCATGAAAATCTTGGGTACTACTATTTAAATCGATCTCAGGCAGGCTGTTATAAGGGTTATTAACAGGTGCTTGATTGAGAGGGTGTAAGGTTTGATAGTGATTTAAACGCGTGGTGAAATCCCAAATATCACCGCTATAATTTAATTGGGCTTGCTGCGCGAGCTGGTTGATAGCAATAGTCGGTGGTTGACTAAAATTTTCCAAATAATAATCATCGCTAACCCTATTAAAGTCAACCATGCTGGTCCAACGTGGTGACCAGGTACGTTGCTCTTGCCAAGTCAATGAGTTGCGATTACTTCGTGGGAAAATCAACGGATTTGTTGTCGGATAAAGTAAAGGAATTTGATTGGCAAACTGCGCAGCCGCTCTATCATAGGGGAGATAATTAGCAATTATTTTACCTTGACTCTGGTGTGTCAGGTAGCGAAATTGACCGTTTAATTGTAGCCCTCGTTTGCCTAAAAAGCTTGGCGTAAATAGAAAATCATAATTAGGTGCTATATTCCAGTAATAGGGAAATCCTATTCCGATTCCCGATTGCGAAGACGTATTGATGTTAGGAAATAAAAAGCCCGATTCACGTCGGTTATCAATGGGAAAGGCTAAGTAAGGACTATATAAAATAGGCACACCCTGATAATCCAAGTGAGTATTATAGGCTTTTCCTCGGCCGCTATCACGATCCAAGACTATTTTTTTAGCAGCAAGCTGCCAAGTAGGATTAATGGGTGAGCAGGTTGAATAGCTGGTGTTATGTAAAATAATTAATCCAGGAGCGGTTTGTTCAACCGCACTTGCCGAACCCCACGCATTAATAGGCATTCTGTCGTTGGTGCCCATCAATATGGTGGTATTTCTTAATAAAATCCGATAAATAATATCGGTGAGATAACCGCTTTGATCCGTTAGATTTAAGTGTGCTTTTTCCGCACTTATTAACAGATTAGGCTCACGAAGTTTTATTTTACCCTGCAAATCCATATTGGTAATCTTTCCCGTTTTTGCATCGCGATAAAAATAGACTTGATCAGCCTGCAGCCATCGACCGGGTTGGGTAATGATGACATGACCACTTAAAGTAGAGGTTCCTTCAAGCGAAAAATTAGATTGCAGGGCATCGATATGGGTAAAGGCTTGATTAATCTTAGCTAAAGATGTTTTCGCATAGGCTTGTAAAGGGTCTTGATACTCACCTTTACAAATGCCTATACGACTAGGTATCCAACCGAGCTTTTCTGCCATAGTGGACTCTGGTGTGACGGCATTCACCGGTAAGATAAAACACAAAAAAATCAAACACGCTGTTGTTCGAATAGTAAAAAAACCTGAATCTTTAGGGGTGACATTACTTTTTTTTATATTGTTCATGTACAAGTTGCAGGCTTAAAAAATAATTAATAGATAATATTATTCGAAATACAATTATCACCTTTAAAGCTTATATAGATAATGTGACCATCAGGTGTCGTTTCAAATGAGGTTTGACAATAACGAGACATCGCCTGACCATTACTCCAAGATTCACCATAGCCTGAAAAGAGGGTTTTACTCTCATTAACGAGGGGGCTACGTTTAGGATCGGGGATCGAATACTGGGTTTTTCGCGTGTATTGATAGATTTTATTTCCATTTTCGAGCGGTATTTCAGCATCAGGTTGACCCCATTTGTCAATAAGGGTTTTAATATTTTTTCCTTGCCATTTATTGACTTGTCGTTGATAGCCTTCTGTCGTGGCGCAAGCGGTTAATAAAAAAAACACGGTGTAAAATACGATAAAAAGACGCATTTTATTTTTCCTTGTGGGTTAGAGATAATCGTAGTTCTGTTAAACAGGCCTTATAATCTGCGCTATTAAAGATACCTGATCCTAGGATAAAAGTATCTGCTCCCGCATTCGCTACCGCGGTAATATTACTTTTTTTAATTCCCCCATCTACGCCTAAACGTAAGTTAGGCCTGTTATGCTTTGCAATAAGTTGTTTAGCCGCTGATATTTTGCTTAAAATTTCAGGGATAAAGGTTTGTTCAGCAAATCCGGGATGGACCGACATTATTAGGATAAAGTCTAACTGTTGCCAAACCGAGCCTAAACAAGTTAATGGGGTTTCAGGATTAATCGCTAAGCCTGCTTTACAGCCTAAGGAATGAATTTGTTTTATATTTTTAGCAATGTCACAACTGGCTTCAGGATGAAAACTAATCTGATTTGCCCCGGCTTTTGCAAAGGCACTAATTAAATCATCAACCGGTTTTACCATCAGATGCACATCGAGAAAGGCTTTAGGGAGATGTTTTCGTAAAGCATGACAGACTAAGGGGCCGAATGTTAGATTAGGTACAAAGTAATTATCCATAACATCAATATGTAAACTATCGGCACCTGCTTTTAATACTGAAGCGGATTCTTTGGCTAAATAGCCCATATCAGCGGACAAAATAGAGGCAGAAATAATTGGCTGCTGCATTATATCCCCTTAGCGGCGCAAATACGATCGTAGGCGGCCTTAATATTTTGTGTTTTTTCGGTGGCAATCTTGATCATTTCTTCAGGTAGACCTTTAGCGAGTAATTTATCCGGGTGGTGTTGGCTCATCTGTTTACGATAAGCTTTTTTAATTTCGGCAGGCGTTGCGCTTGTCGAAATACCTAAGATAGCATAGGCATCTTGTAGATTCAGCTGATGTCGATAATGAGATGATTGATAATGCCCTTGCTGCTGGCTCGACTGTTGTCGAAATGCTTGCTCAAAATTAAATAGATGTTCAAAAAAACTAAAATTAAGCGGCGCAAAACCTAAATATTGACAGATTTTTTGTAATACTTTCTGCTTATCCGGAGTGAGATGACGTTCCGCTAATGCCGTTTGCATCTGTATCTCAACAAACAGCTTAAGCAATACTTTATTCCGGTGACAAGCTTGCACCAATTTTTTTAAGGTTTCTTCGAGATCAAAGGAGGATTGTTTGCCTTGATTAAAGAGATCAATCGCTTTTTGCCGCATTGCTTCCGTTAGTCCTAGGCGGTTCATGATGGCACGTGCGGCTTGGATTTCGGCTTCGGAGACGCGACCATCCAATTTCGCAATATGCCCCATCACTAAAAATGTGCTATCAAAAAAAACTTGTTGTGCTACGCTGGGATTGACCGAAGAAAAAGTCCAGCCTTGGTTTTGAGTGAAACCACGATCGAAGAGGTGCCCAATAAAAACGCCTAATATAAGCCCTAATGGACCTGCGAGCAGAAATCCAAAAAAACCACCAATGAGTTTGCCCCATATATTCATGCTTAAAGCCTAATTCATAAAATTTTGCGTACAAGACTAACAGGATATTATCTTGTCATAAAGTTGAATAAACGATAAGCTCAGTCATTAAAATATCTAAGTGATAAGTTTATTCATCATGCGATTCTTCTATACAATAATTTTCTATTTATTGTTGCCGTTTATTTTACTTCGTTTATGGATAAAAAATCGTCACAATCCGGCAGGTCTGCAATTTTGGTATGAACGTCTAGGCATCGGTTTACGCCCAGCGCCATCGGGGGGAATTTGGTTGCATGCTGTCTCGGTCGGCGAGTCCTTGACCGCTATTCCGCTTATCAAGGCACTACAGCTACGCTATCCGGCTATCCCTATTGTTGTGACTAACGAAACGATAAACGGCGCAGAACGCATACGCGTCGGCTTGGGCAATAGCGTGACAAGACTTTATTTTCCTTATGATTTGCCATTGATATTAAAAAAATTTTTTAATAAGCTACGCCCGAGATTACTTATTTTGCTCGAAACGGAGCTTTGGCCTAATCTCTTAGCCACCTGCCATTTGTATCAAGTTCCTGTTATCCTCATCAATGGGCGTTTGTCTGAACGCTCCGCTAGGGCCTATCGACGTATTTTACCGGTGACCCAACGCATGCTAAAAAGTATTAACCTGCTAGCCGCCCAATGTCAAGCCGATGCCGATCGTTTTATGGCCTTAGGCTTGCCAAAGGATCGTATTCATGTAACAGGTAATCTTAAATTTGATCTGAAACTTCCGCCCCAATTATCTACAGAGGCCGAAAAATTACGTGCGCATTGGGGTAAGGATCGACTGGTTTGGATTGCCGCGAGTACCCATCCTGGCGAAGAAGAATTGATAGCCGAGGCCTTTAGTCAGGTACAGTCTTGTTTAGCTAATGTTTTATTGGTCTCTGTGCCAAGACATGTGGAGCGTGCTGCTCAACTCGAATATCTCTACCGGAGCCAAGGATTGGAGGTGATCAAACGCAGTCAACAGAAGCCTTGTACATCTACCACCGATGTGTTTATTGGTGACACGATGGGAGAATTACTGAGTTTTTACGCGGCGGCCGATCTGGCTTTTGTAGGTGGTAGTCTGGTCGAAAAGGGTGGCCAAAACCCGCTGGAGCCCGCCGCCGTTGGTTTAGCCATACTTACGGGTCCTTATACCTTTAACTTTGAGTCTATTACCGAACAGCTTAAACAGCGCGGTATCGAAATTCAGGTAAATAACGCGCAAGAGCTCGCAAAACAGGTTGTTTTTTTACTCTCTAATCCTGCTAAGCGCCAGCAAATGGGAATGGACGCTAAAAAATTTGTGCAAGAAAATAAAGGGGTTGTGCTAAAACAAATGCAGTTGATCGAAAATTTCATTAATTTAAGTTGATTTTTTATGTTTTCTGGAATTACCCAAGGTTTATTTGCTGTTAAGTCTCTGCTTAAGCGACCAGGATTATTACAGTATAGTGTCGTTTTAAATGAAGACTTGACGAAGGATCTAAAAATAGGAGCAAGCGTTGCTATCGATGGCGTTTGCCAAACGGTAGTTGATGTGCAGGGATTTGAAGTTAGTTTTGAGGCTATGCAAGAAACCTTAGCTAAAACAACTTTAAATGAGCTTTTTATAAATAGACAAGTCAGTGTCGAAAGAAGTCTGCGTTTGGGTGATGAGCTAGGTGGACACGCACTTAGTGGGCATGTGTTTGAAACGGCGATTATTACAGATAAAAGAATCACGGATAATAATTTGTGCTTAACGATACAATGTTCCAAAGCGTGTTTTGCTTTTGTGAAACCTAAAGGCTATATCGCCGTTGATGGTTCAAGTTTAACGATAGGATTGACGGATAAAAAACAGTTTAGTTTTGAAATATATTTGATCCCTGAAACATTACGTCGAACTAATTTTTCCCACAAAAATATCGGCGATACAGTGAATCTCGAGCCCGACATGAAAATAATGATTTTAGTTGAGGCGCTGCGGGACTATTTTTCAAATATTGAAGATAGATTAAAAAAAATAGAAACCGAATTAAAAACAATTCAATAACTTTTAAACGAGATGAAATCGACTAGAGTAGGATCGCTAAAATATCCGTCAAATGCTTAATGGTATAAGTGGGATTGAGTGCGCGACAAGTCTTTGCATCGCCGTATCCATATTCTGCCCAGCAACTATCCGCTCCAATGTTTTGTGCGAATAATAAATCGGCTGGAGTATCTCCTATCATTAAGATCTGTTTGGGATCTATTTCTTTAAATTTTGGTTGAATAAAATCAGTATAGGCCATAGGGTCTGGTTTTTTACGCAGTGTTTTGGTATCCCCTACGACCGCGGTAATATATTGTTTGAGCTGAAAGCGTTCTAACGCGGTATTCACCGCCGCAACAGCCTTATTACTCACCACAGCGAGTTTATATCCTGCCGCATGAAGCTTAGCTAATACCTCGCCGGCTTTAGAGTAAGGCGCGCTTTTTTGCTCCCCTTCGCTTAAGTAAATTTTTTCATACTGATCCAATATCGGTTGGATTTGTTGTTCGGTTAATTCAGGACTGAGCGCTAGCAAGGTTTTTTCCATGCCGAGACCGGCTCGGATGGTTTCATCAATGAAATCATGCGCCGGGACGGTCATATTGAGTGTTTTATAAGTGCGTTTGACGCAATAAAGTATCGCTTCATGGGTTGCACAAAGCGTGCCATCAAAATCTAAGATAATTAATTTATAGTTATTCATAAATGCGGTCAAATATCTCTAAAAAATAAGCTAATTTTCATATCAGGTAATAAAATAAGTGTAGCTTATTTTTAATTTAATGGCGAAAAAGAATTAAACGATGGTGCAAAAAGAACGCGATAAGTCTAGCCTATTTTTAAAAATACAGAGCATAGCGAGTTGAATAATTTAGTGCCTAGTAAGGACGGTATTGCTCGTGTTAGCATCCGCAGAAAAGACTACTCCAAGCCGTTCATTAAGAAGTTCCCAAGCCATCACGGAGTGTGTTTTACCCTTAAAGAACGAGAAAATTCCCCACGGATCTCTATGTTGAGAGAGTATTTGCCATTTATTATATTGATTTAAGTTTTGCCGTATTTCTTCAAGTGATTCGCCGGCCGCTATTTTCTTAGCAAGCGCGTTAAATATTTGAATCTTTTCTGAATTATCTTTTCGGAAAAATTTAGTTGGTTTAAGATGCATCAATGTTTCAGCAATGATAGTTTGAAGATCTATTCGCGTTTGTATTTCTTCGTCATAAAACTCTTTATTTAGTCGTGGATTATAAGCTACAAAAGGAATTTCTAGCTTTAAATTATCAATGTCTTTAGCAGCTAGAATTATTTCTTTTGCTTTTTGTAAAGACGTCTCATCGAAGGGAAAAAGATATATTTTTTTAGTAAGTCCTCTGCCATCGAAAATGTAAATACTAAGGATTGGATCATAGTCAGTTGTGTTTTTTGGCATCTCATAACCGATATGCCAAATTTGATGGTTAACTTTAATAGTGTCTAAGGAAAATAATGCCAATAATTCGTTGTTATATTCTTTCGATAATCCAGGTTGATTTTTAGCGTTTTCACAGATGGTTTTGATGCCATCCCGGATGGTATCGGTGAATCTTAGATCGAAGCCACTATTTTTTAAATTATTAAAAAATCTACATTCATTTTCTTTACTTAAAACTAGTCTGTTAGTGATGTTAATTTTTTGAACACATTGATTTAAATTATTTGTTAGCTGAGTAAAGTCTATTTGCTTAGTCTTATCTTGGATAAAGCGCAGTTGAAAATTAAAATTTTTATCTTCTGGACTAGCAGCAGTACAAACTACGATAGATTTATTTTCAAAAAGATCGTAGGACTGTATTATAAATTTTAACGGAGTATTCATGTTATTAGGTATATAACTATTTTTATCTTTATTAAAGTAATATATCATTTTAAATAAATTATTACAAGCGAGTCGCTATGCTCACGAAAAATTTTGGCCGTCGTGCCCCCAAAATTTGTTCGCATCACGCGACTAAAAGTAGGCCCCGATTCGTCCTGCGTCCGCCACGCACTGGCCCATTCTGGGCTGCGCGCAGTGGCTCCCACAATGACTTTACGGCGTGATGCGTTTCCTGCTTCGCCCGTCAACGCACGCCTATCGCGGGCTCCTTGACTTCGCACTTCGTGCTCTCCTTGTCTCGTCGAAAGTGCGTATCCGATTCGCTGAGATGGTGCGACGCTAAGATTATTTATCAGATCTAATGGCCTGGCATTGATTATATCCATAGTAGGATATAATCATAATTTTGAAACAGTTAGGAAAATTTCCATGAAAGGTCTGGTCTGGTTTCGTGAAGATCTGAGATTACACGATAATAGCGCACTTTATTATGCGGCTAAGCATTGTCCAGAGGGAATTATTAGTATTTATATTATCGACACAAGTTTGTGGAGAAAGCACCATATTGCTGCTTGCCGAGTCCAATTCATGTTGTCCGGATTAAGCGAACTGAGCAAAAATTTGCAGGCACGAGGTATTCCTTTATTAGTAAAAAAGGTTAAAAAAACCGATGATATTGCGCAAGAATTATATCGATGTATGGAAAAATATTCTATAAATACCTTATTTTATAATCGGCAATATGAAGTGAATGAAAGTCGTCGCGATCAGGCGGTTGACAATTATTTACAAAAAAAGCAGATTATTTGTAATAGCTATGACGATCAAGTGATTTTAGCGCCAGGAACAGTACTTACTAAGAAAGGAGATTTTTTTAGTGTATTTACCGCCTTTAAACGCACTTATATTCAACTATTATTAAATAATAGAAATTTAATCAAGCATTATCCCTTGCCTAAGAGGCAGGAAAATATTGGTATTAAATCGAATCAAGTGCCAACTCGTTTACCCGGTTTTCTATCCGATATTAGATGGCCTGCAGGCGAAGTTAAGGCGCAACAACGACTTAAGAAATTTATCGAAGACGGCTTGTTGGATTATCATAAATGTCGGGATTTTCCCGCTTTATCAGGGACCAGTTTATTATCACCTTATTTAAGCACCGGGATGATTTCCCCTCGCCAATGTTTTTTAGCCGCTTTACTGGCTAATGAAGATGAATTAGAGACTGGAAATAAGGGTGCAATCACCTGGATGAACGAATTAATTTGGCGTGAATTTTATAAGCATTTATTAGTGGCTGTGCCGCGTCTTTCCATGCATAAACCGTTTCGGATGGAAACTGAAAAATTAAAATGGCGATATAATGAGAAACAGTTATTAGCGTGGCAACAAGGGAAAACCGGCTATCCGATCATTGATGCCGGTATGCGCCAATTAAATCAATTAGGTTGGATGCATAATCGTTTGCGCATGATAGTCGCGATGTTTTTAAGCAAAAACTTATTGTTTGATTGGCGTTTAGGCGAAGATTATTTTATACGCCACTTAATTGATGGTGATTTGGCGGCTAATAATGGTGGATGGCAGTGGAGCGCTTCAACCGGAACCGATGCCGCGCCGTATTTTCGTATTTTTAATCCCATTCGACAAAGTGAGCGTTTTGATCCAAACGGAGATTTTATTCGTCAATATTGTCCAGAGTTAGTTGCCTTTGATGCACGCTCAATTCACGCGCCTTATGAACGTGACCCACAATTAGCGCAACAATGTGATTATCCCCGACCGATAGTTGATATTAAAGCGTCACGCATGGCGGCTATTAAAGCGTTTAAGATGCTTTAATTAGCATTAGAGAAATTAAACCTAAGCGGACTGCATTAAATATCTAGAAAAAATATTAAATATAATTTATTGTTGAGTATTATTTTTTAACACCTTAAAGCGGATGATAAAACTTAAACTTAACGAAGAAGAAAAGGCAGCATTAAATC
>NMOS02000048.1 GCA_002290645.2 Candidatus Aquirickettsiella gammari | reverse complement strand
CACCCTTAATAATATGGAGTGCCTTTGTCAACCAAAATAACGAAGAGAAATATCTAGCTTGGGGCGTAGATGGCGTTTTAATTAAAGCTTGTTCGTATCGACAGTTGAAAAATACTATTCAGCAATGTTTTAAAACCCCCAAGTATAAAAGAAAATTTTATTTTCAATTAAAAATACTGATAAAAAAATGGAATGAGTTATTTACGGAAAGAACTGGATTAAGCGCTGACTTTGTCGATAGATTTAAGTCGATACTTTGGGAGGGTTTAGCGATAGCGGAGGAATACCAGCAATGGTTAAAGTTTCATACGAAGTGAAAAGTATTCACTTTGAATAATTAAACCTTGTTATCTAATAAAAGAATAAAATTATGTCATTAATCTACAAAAATAATAACATCTTGTTCCCGCTGAGTTTAATTCTGTATGAATTCCCTTTGTATTTTTCCAACAATCTATTCTTGCCGGCCCTGCCGCAGATAAGAGAAGACTTTAATGTCTCCAATGCAACCGTACAGTTGAGTATTGCCTTGTGGTTTCTCGGTGCTTCGACATTTCAAGTAATACTAGGCCCGCTGTCGGATCACCATGGGCACAAGAAGATCTTGTTGCTAGGCGGTCTCCTTTTTTTAGTAGCTACCTTCATCTGTAGCGTTACGCCTTATATTACCTGGTTTCTAGTGGCGCGGTTTTTACAAGGCTGCGTCGTGAGCACTATTTTGGTAGCCGGTTATGCCAAGATTCATGAACGACTGGATAAGAAACAAGCGATCCAAACGATTTCCTGGATGGGCAGTATCACCGTCATGGCGCCGGCAATAGGGCCGATATTAGGTAGCTTATTAATAAACTGGACGAGTTGGCGATGGCTGTTTGCGGGTTTAATTGGCTGGGCAGCGGTCAGCTTATATCTATTAAATGTTTTTATGCCAGTTGATTTGTTTCAACAAAAAAAACTCAACCTGAGAAAGATAGGGATGGATTACCGCAAGGTGTTGATTAACTTTAATTTTTGGAAGTATACCCTGGCTTTCT
>NMOS02000037.1 GCA_002290645.2 Candidatus Aquirickettsiella gammari | reverse complement strand
AAGCGAAAGCGAAGAGTAACGAGTTGGGTTCTCAGATCAAGTTACTAAGCGCAGAAGGTGGATGCCTTGGCAGTCGAAGGCGAAGAAAGACGTGGAAGCCTGCGAAAAGCTTCGGGGAGCTGGCAAACAAGCTTTGATCCGGAGATATCTGAATGGGGAAACCCGGCTTATTTTATATAGGTCATTGTTAACTGAATACATAGGTTAACAAAGCGAACCGAGGGAACTGAAACATCTAAGTACCTCGAGGAAAAGAAATCAAATGAGATTCTGCAAGTAGCGGCGAGCGAACGTGGAAAAGCCTTCACGAGCTAGTCAATGAGTTAGCCAAAAGGACTGGAAAGTCCTGCCATAGAGGGTGAAAGCCCCGTCGGCAAAAACTTATTGGTGAGACTAAGCGTGAAACCAAGTAGGGCGGGACACGAGAAATCCTGTTTGAAGATGGGGGGACCATCCTCCAAGGCTAAATACTCTCGACTGACCGATAGTGAACCAGTACCGTGAGGGAAAGGCGAAAAGAACCCCGGCGAGGGGAGTGAAATAGAACCTGAAACCGTCTGCGTACAAGCAGTAGGAGTCCCGCACTTAAATCATTTTGAGAAAGATAATGCATTATGTATAGTTATTGCAAAATCTAGCGGATAAAGAAAGTTTAAAGTGATTTAAGTGCGGGATGACTGCGTACCTTTTGTATAATGGGTCAGCGAGTGACTTTTAGTGGCAAGCTTAACCGAATAGGGAAGGCGAAGGGAAACCGAGTCTGAAAAAGGCGTTGAGTCGCTAGGAGTCGACCCGAAACCGAGCGAGCTAGCCATGTCCAGGGTGAAGCTTGGGTAACACTAAGTGGAGGCCCGAACCCACATCTGTTGCAAAAGATGGGGATGAGGTGTGGCTAGGAGTGAAAGGCTAAACAAGCTCGGAGATAGCTGGTTCTCCTCGAAAGCTATTGAGGTAGCGCCTCGTGTTAACGACTAGGGGGTAGAGCACTGTTTCGGTAAGGGGGTCATCCCGACTTACTGAGCCGATGCAAACTTCGAATACCTAGTTCGTGATGCACGGGAGACACACGGCGGGTGCTAACGTCCGTCGTGAAAAGGGAAACAACCCAGATCACCTGCTAAAGTCCCAAAAGTTAGGTTAAGTGTGAAACGTAGTGGAAAGGTTTAAACAGCCAGGAGGTTGGCTTAGAAGCAGCCATCCTTTAAAGAAAGCGTAATAGCTCACTGGTCGAATCGGTCTGCGCGGAAGAATGAACGGGGCTCAAACCTAATACTGAAGCAGTGAATGCGATAGATTGAAAGATTTATTGCGTGGTAGAGGAGCGTTCGGTAAGCCGTTGAAGGTGACCTGTAAAGGTTGCTGGAGGTATCCGAAGTGCGAATGCTGACATGAGTAACGATAATGCGGGTGAAAACCCCGCACGCCGAAAGTCCCAGGATTCCTGCGCAACGGTAATCGACGCAGGGTGAGTCGGCCCCTAAGGCGAGGCGGAAACGCGTAGTCGATGGGAAACAGGTTAAAATTCCTGTACTTCGACAGACTGTGATGGGAGGACGAAGAAGGCTAAGTGAGCCGGAGACTGGTAGTTCCGGTTTAAGCGAGTAGAGAGAGATTCTAGGAAAATCCGGAGTCTTGTTAATCTCGAGACGTGATGACGAGTTATTAACCTCGGTTAATGATGAAGTGACTGATGCCCTGCTTCCAGGAAAACTCTCTAAACTTCAGGTCTGTAGGAACCGTACCGCAAACCGACACAGGTGGACAGGTAGAGAATACTAAGGCGATGAGACAACTTGGGTGAAGGAACTAGGCAAATTAGCACCGTAACTTCGGGAGAAGGTGCACCTTTTTTGGTGAGTGGGTATACCCCACAAGCTGAGGGAGGTTGAAATGATCAGGTGGTTGCGACTGTTTATCAAAAACACAGCACTCTGCGAACTCGAAAGAGGAAGTATAGGGTGTGACGCCTGCCCGGTGCCGGAAGGTTAATTGAAGCGGTTAACTTGCGCTGAGATGGCTTTTGAAAACGAATTAGAAAGAATAATAATTCGAAAATAAAAATCAAAAGTCATGTCAGCGCAGGTGAAGCTGTGGATCGAAGCCCCGGTAAACGGCGGCCGTAACTATAACGGTCCTAAGGTAGCGAAATTCCTTGTCGGGTAAGTTCCGACCTGCACGAATGGCGTAACGACAGCCACACTGTCTCCACCCAAGGCTCAGTGAAATTGAAATCGCTGTGAAGATGCAGCGTACCCGCGGCAAGACGGAAAGACCCCGTGCACCTTTACTACAGCTTTACACTGGACTTTGAATTTAACTGTGCAGAATAGGTGGGAGGCATTGAATTGAGTTCGCTAGGACTCGAGGAGCCACCGGTGAGATACCACCCTGTTAAAGTTAAAGTTCTAACCTAGGGCCCTGAACGGGTTTGGGGACAGTGTATGGTGGGTAGTTTGACTGGGGCGGTCTCCTCCTAAAGAGTAACGGAGGAGCACGAAGGTACCCTCAGCGCGGTCGGACATCGCGCATAGCGTGTAATGGCACAAGGGTGCTTGACTGCGAGACAAACACGTCGAGCAGGTGCGAAAGCAGGTCATAGTGATCCGGTGGTTCCGAATGGAAGGGCCATCGCTTAACGAATAAAAGGTACGCCGGGGATAACAGGCTGATACCGCCCAAGAGTTCATATCGACGGCGGTGTTTGGCACCTCGATGTCGGCTCATCACATCCTGGGGCTGAAGCAGGTCCCAAGGGTATGGCTGTTCGCCATTTAAAGTGGTACGCGAGCTGGGTTCAGAACGTCGTGAGACAGTTCGGTCCCTATCTGCCGTGGGCGCTGGAGATTTGAGAGGAGCTACGCCTAGTACGAGAGGACCGGCGTGGAGGTACCGCTGGTGGTCCGGTTGTTTCGCCAGAAGCATAGCCGGGTAGCTACGTACCGACGGGATAACCGCTGAAAGCATCTAAGCGGGAAGCCCCCCTCAAGATGAGATCTCCCGAGGATTAAATCCTCCTAAAGGTCCGTTGAAGACGACGACGTAGATAGGTGGGGTGTGTAAGTGCAGTAATGTATTGAGCTAACCCATACTAATTGACCGTGAGGCTTGATTTGAGAATCCAACTGGTTATTCTTTTGGATCTGAATGAAGCATATCTACACAATTTACTTTTTACAGATTATTTGTTTTAATTTAATATTATGGTTTTATCTTAGGGTTTGATGTTAGATGTCGCGCAAACCGCCGGATTTTTGAGCAACGCAGTTTACCAGTCAGTAAATGAGTAGCGAAGATAAAGACGGCAACACAGCACGGCGATTAAAGCAAATCCTGAGACAATGAATGTCTGGCGGCCTTAGCGAACTGGCACCACCTGATCCCATTCCGAACTCAGTCGTGAAACGGTTCTGCGCCGATGATACTTTGGGGTTCCCCCATGGGAAAGTAGGACACCGCCAGGCTACTTACAAAAACCCGCTCTACGCGGGTTTTTCCTTTTT
>NMOS02000010.1 GCA_002290645.2 Candidatus Aquirickettsiella gammari | reverse complement strand
AACCGCTGGAACTCCTGCTCCATACTCTTTCAGCACGGTGATAATTTGCGATTCACTAAATTTTTTCTTTTTCATTTTTAAGTCTCCTGGTCAGTAATTTACCAAAAAACTCTATTTCTTTCATGGGCAATTATAAGGGAGGGTTACCGTGGTATTTAAATCTAAGATAGACTCCGACTAAATATCGAATAAAAAACTCATCGTATCCTAGGATACAAATAAAATTTTATTGGGCATTAGTTGGATGTAAATAACCATAATGAATCCCTTTAAATATAGCCTGTGCCATAGAACGACAGGAAAGTTTACTTAAAATTTTATGACGCCACGTCCTAACCGTTGAAATCTTGACACCCATTAGCTCAGCAGTATCTTGAACTGTTTTTCCTTTAGCGGCTAATAATAAACAATATCGTTCTCTCGAGGTAAGTTTTTGATCAAATAAAACACTTTGTTCAATAGAACTTCTTAGTAACAAGGCATCTACTAATTCAATTTGAATTTTAGAAGGATTGTTATTTCCTAGTTTTTCTAATAATTGTACGATCGTTTTATTGCTTATAGTTTTATTTTCTGTCATTAGCGTCTTTTATTCCTTTTTTAAACTTTAATTTGTAAGCTTTAACACAAGTAAATAATTGTCTACATGAACCTCTTTTGTATTTCTATCTCCTTAGTCATCATAGATTTAGATAGGGTTACCCAGTAAAATTCTTTCATAAGGCTTGGCTCGCTTGTTTTTATTGAGTCGATAATGACTATTTAAAAATCGCCTTTAACACCACCCAATAGCCCAAAATGGACCAAAATAGTCTCTACTCATCAACAAGCTAATAATCTACTTTAAAAAAAACCGTCCCAACTATCCACTCTAGGGAGGATATTCGTTATAATAGGTAGGCTTGCAAACGTTAGCCTGGGTAAACGCTCAAGTTGTGTCTGCAAAATAAGGCTTGATATTAGCAATTTTCCACAACATAAAGGGATATAAAGAAAGTTAGCTGTAATTGATAGTAACTAATTTCCGTACCCAATAGTATCAAGGCCTCTTTTAAAGACACATGAAAAATATTTTTTAAAAATAGTTTAGTTAAAGGTTACTCCTTGAAAAAATAGAATCTGTCTAAAGGAAATGAAAGTGTCGGTGCGCCATGTAAATAGCTAATACTCCGGCACAATGACAAATTTTTAATCTCGTTATTTAACTAAACCTTATTTTTAAAAAATAAATAAAATGCAATCGAAGAATTTACATAGATGGAATACCTTAAGTTAAAAAATTTAATGTTCTCGTTAACATATCTCTTATAGAGATTAAATATTATCTGAACGGATATTTTATGTCAAATTTAGTAAAGGAAGGTAATGAAAAAAAATTCTAAGCGGGCGTTAAAAGCGAAAAATAAAACCGACCGGCCATTAGAAATCCAAGAAAGAGCTAATCGGCTCAGGTTTTTACGTAAAATGGCGCATCTATCAATGAAAGAATTTGCCCAACATTGTAATCTCGGATTAACTACCATTAACTATTGGGAACAAGGATATAGTAGTGTAACAGAACGCGGTGCAAAAAAAGTATGCGCCGCTATGCGTGAAGAAGGAATTGAATGCTCTGCAGTCTGGTTGATGACAGGATATGGAGAACAACCTAAAATCACTGACTCTAGTAAACTTTCTAAGTTAAACTACCAAGCACTTGAATCTTTATCAAGACAAATAATTAATGAAAAAAGATCAGATTACCCAATGGAGAATATGGAAATTAGAGAAGAGTTAGCCCTTTTTAAAAAAAATTATCCGGAGCACCTAATACATCTAATTGATAATGAAAGTATGAAACCACTTTATGGGGCGGGTGATCTCGTTGCTGGAAAGAAATTGACTGAAAAAAACATGGAGCTTGCTCACGGGGCTGACTGTATCGTCGAGCTTGAGGGAGGAAAATTACTGCTTAGGCGCGTAAAAATAGCGCAGGTTGCCAATAATTTTGATTTATATGTTATTAATCCAGACACTTGCTTAGAGTTCCCTCCGTTACGTAATGTAAAAGTACTCGCCTTAGCTCCGATTATACGAATCTGGAAACCCATTAAATTTTAATGGTGATTAACAACCCGAGTCTTCTTTTTAGGCTTATCTACAATCACATAAAACAGTTCGTTAGGTTTTACCATGTTGAGATCATTACGCGCATGAGCTTCTAGCGCCGCCCGGCCTCGCTTGAGATCATTTATTTCAGCGGCGATAGTTTTATTTCGTCGGCTTAACCGGGTATTGTCCTTTAGTTGTTCGCTTATCTGTTTCTTAAGTTGATGCACACGCCATACACCGTCTTGTACAAACCATAGCTTATATTGTAGGCCTAAAAAAAGTAGCGCTAAAATAACAATAAGTGGTTTCATCGCTATTTAATTATTTAAAAAGCGTGAAAAAACTTGGGCACCTGCATAAATCACTTTATTCTCCGCTAAGAGATCGGCTTCAATACGTAATAAACGGTTATATTTAGCGATTCGATCGGTACGGCAAGCAGAGCCTGTTTTAATTTGGCCAACTCCTGCTCCAACCGCTAAATCGGCAATGGTCGTATCCTCTGTCTCGCCTGATCGATGCGAAATAATAGCGGCGTAATGGGATTTTTCTGCCAGGGTAATTGCCGCTAAGGTTTCGCTCAGTGTCCCAATCTGGTTAAATTTAATCAAAATAGCATTCGCTAATTTTTTGTCTATCCCTTGTTTGAATAAGCTAGGATTGGTCACAAATAAATCATCTCCGACTAATTGTATTTTTTTACCCAGTCGCTGGGTCAATTCTATCCAGCCTTGCTCATCTGATTCAGACATACCATCTTCTAGGCTAATAATAGGATATTGTTTGACTAAATGCTGCAAATAAGTTATCCATCCCTCTGTGTCCAACTTTTTATTTTCTAAACAGTATTTGCCCTGTTTGTAAAACTCGTTGCTTGCAGCATCCAAAGCTAAATAAATATCCTTACCCGCTCGATATCCGGCTTGTTCAATTGCTGCTAAAATAGAGTCGATCGCTTCATGATGGGTTTGAAAATTCGGCGCAAATCCACCTTCATCACCTACATTGGCATTTAAGCCTTTCTTTTTAAGATAAGTTTTTAAACAATGAAAAACTTCAACACCCCAACGCAATGCTTCACTAAAAGAAGGTGCGCCTAACGGTACAATCATAAATTCTTGAATAGCTAACTGATTATCTGCATGCATACCACCATTAATAATGTTCATCTGTGGCACCGGCATAATATATTTTTCGTATGTCTTTCCCATCAGTGCGGCAATATAGACATACAATTCTTGATGATGATCTAAAGCGGCCGCTTTTAGTAATGCTAATGAAACACCCAATAGTGCATTAGCCCCTAAATTCTCTTTATTATCCGTTCCATCCAGCTTTCTCATTAAATTATCCAAGCCTTCCTGATCGTCGATCGCTTTTCCAATCAAGTTATTCCGAATAGGTCCTTTAATATTTTTGATGGCGCCTAAAACACCTTTACCTTGATAACGATCGGGTCTATCCGTATCTCTTAACTCCAAAGCTTCTTTTGAGCCTGTCGAGGCACCCGAAGGAACACTGGCATAGGCGCTTAAACCCGAATCTAATAGCACTTCAACGGCTATAGTAGGATTTCCACGTGAATCTAAAATTTCATACGCATTAATATCAGCAATTTTTGACATATTTTTACCTATAAGGTTGTTTCTATTAGTCTTGTTTTTTTGACGGTACCATCTAAATCTTTCAAGGTTTTCAATAGTTCGGCTATTTTTCCTAAGGGCCAAGCGTTAGGTCCATCGCTTAATGCTTGCTCAGGATTTGGATGTGTTTCCATAAAAAGCCCAGAAATTCCAGCCGCCACAGCGGCGCGCGCTAATACAGGGATAAATTCCCGTTGTCCGCCTGAGCACCCGCCCGCTGCACCCGGTAACTGTACCGAATGCGTTGCATCAAATATAACCGGACAGCTTGTTTCTCGCATGACGGCCAAGGCACGCATATCTGAAATAAGATTATTGTAGCCAAAACTAGCGCCTCTCTCACATACCATGATAACTTCTTGGCTAACCTCACGTGCTTTCTCTACCACATACTTCATATCCCAAGGTGAAAGGAATTGACCCTTCTTAATATTAATGGGTAAACCTTGTTTTGCTACCTTTTGAATAAAGTTGGTCTGACGGCATAAAAAGGCGGGTGTTTGTAAAATATCAACCACGCTAGCCACCTCATCTAAGGGGGTATCTTCATGAACATCGGTAATAATAGCAACGCCCAAATCCTTTTTAACTTTAGCTAAAATACGTAGACCGGCTTCTAGACCCAAACCGCGAAAACTTTTAACCGAAGAACGATTTGCCTTATCAAAAGATGACTTATAAATAAAAGGTATCTTTAATTGGGCAGTTATTTCTTTAAGTTGCCCTGCGGTATCCATCGCTAATTGTTCGCTCTCCACGACACAGGGACCTGCTATCACAAATAAAGGCTTAGTAATACCGATCTCAAAATGTAGCAATTTCATAAAAAATATCGTTATAGCGAAAGAAAGTCATAGTTTACTCTTAATTTCAACTAAGTCCTATACCGGCCCACAAAATATCGATTTTGTAAAGTGTTTAATAAGGCAATATTAAAAATAAAAAATATTTTTAAAAAAAATAAATATAATGTTAACATGTGTGAAAATAAATACAAAAGGCCAACACGAATGCACCCTCTGACGCTTAGAAACTTAAACCTCTTAAAAAGAAAAAAAGAATTATGCTTAAGCGTGATCAAAAGAAAATCAAAAAATAGTTTATGGCGACAAGTTATTTGCAAAAAAAGAAAACCCAAGCTTCATCAATCTGCAAATAAAAACTTATTTTTTAATTGCGCCGAAATGTTAGTCGGCGACCAGTCTCCTAAAAATGAACTTAAAGTAAATCCACTTAAAGATAAATTAGCTCATTTAATTCTCGAATGTAATCAGACTGGTAAAGTCGAAAAACTTTATCAAGAATATATTCAAAATAATAAACTCAATGAATGTGCCTATCGCCATTTCTATAATAAACTATCTGCCAAAATTGAGATTTTAAAAATTATTAGTGTTGATAAAGGCAAAAATATTGCTTTAGTGCCAAATCTAGTAGCTAAATTGCTTTGTTTCTTGACCTATTCAGTTGAAATGGCTTCTTCACATGTGCTACGTGCTTTGGGCGCAGGCGCACGTCATGGTATTAATAAAATAAGTGAGGTGCGAAAAATTCGTAGTGCGAAAAATAAATTGCAGCACTGTATAACAGATCATAAATTTATTAGGTTGCTTAGTATTTTACTGACTACAATGCATGCCTTAGATATCCCTACTGAGCAAAAAAAAATAGATAGCTTTGTAGATGAACATTTTTTAGATTTTTGGTCTCTGTTTAAAAAACAGGCTAAATTATCCCCTAATACTGAGAATTTAAATGGCTTCTGGTCTACTTGCTTATTTATTTATTTTAAAGAATTGAAATCGCCATTATTACAAGATAATTTTGATCAGTGCTTAAATAAAATGACAGAAACACTAAAAGACGTAGATTATTCGCTCCAGCTTAAAAATATTATGGAAATAAGCCCAGAAAATTATATGGCTTTTTTTCAGTTATTTACGCGACAAACAGCCGCAGTTCAATGCTATATAACCCAAGTACTTGAACAGTTAGTTCAGGCCGCTAATGCCAGTAAATCTTGTGATTCTCTGCCAAACTTCGGGATGATGAATAGATTTTATCAGGATAATAATGCTAGCCCTTGCGCGCCCATACCGGCTACTACGTATGCAAAATCTTCACCTCGGTTAATTGCCAGTTGTTAGCCGGGTTTATTTTAATATTATCTTCTAATACTTTGCAGCGAATATATAATAATAGAACTATAAAATAATAACCTGTAAAGGCGGCTATCATAGCCAGCAAAGGATACAACATCGATCTCTCAATTAAAGAGGGACTTAAAAGATGGATAGTCGCCCCTTGGTGCAAAGTATTCCACCAGTAGACCGAATAATGAATAATAGGGATGTTGGCTAAACCCAACATCAGTAAAACGGCAGTCGCTTTTGCCGCTACTTTAGGTTCCGGGATCGCAGAACGCAAAGCAATAACACCTAAATATAAAAATAACAAAATTAATTCCGACGTTAAGCGTGCATCCCAAACCCACCAAGCGCCCCACATTGGCTTTGCCCAAACACTCCCTGTTAACAAGGCTAAAAAAGTAAACCATGACCCTAAAAATACACTCCCTGAAACGATTAGGTCCGCTAATTTGATACGAAAGATTAAACCTATCACCGCAGCCATTGCCATCACCAAATAAATAAATAAGGATAGAAATGCGCTAGGGACATGCACGTAAATAATACGAAATGCGTCTCCTTGCTGGTAATCTGCCGGCGCCAAATATAAACCGCCTATACTTCCATACGTGCCTAATATCAACACAAAAACAGCTAGAATTGGCAATAAGTAGCCGGCTAAATTATAGAAATGTTTGATAGCAATAAATCGATAGACCTTTACCATCCTTCTTTTTTTCATCATGACACGATTCCTTTAAAAATAAATACGCCCTGTCTATCAATTAATTTATCTAGTAAAAATATCTGCTTTTAATGAAAAATTTAGCCTTAGACAAAAGCAATACCTAAACGTAATATCATACGAATAACCAACGGCGATAAACTGACACTCAGTAACATTAATACACTTAACCAAGCTAAAGGCCCATTGGCAGATGAACCCATGCTGGCAAAGCTAACAGCACTGCTGGCAAAAATTAATACCGGGATATAAAAAGGGATTACTATCAAGACAATTAAGAGCCCACTGTGACGTAGCCCTAATGTTAAGGCACGTGCAATACCCCCCAGAAATATCAAGCTAGGCGTCCCTAAAAAAATACTCCAACACAAGGTTTTTAACGCCCTTATCGGTATATATAAGCATAAACTTAAAAATGGCGTCATCACTATCAAGGGAAGGCTTATAGCCAAGCAAAATACCAGTAATTTAATAAATATCGCTAAGCTTAGAGCATTTGGCGTTAAAATCAATTGCTCTAAATCACCTTCTTTCCAATCATTACGAAATAATTGATCTAACATCAAGAGCACTAAAAATAAAACAACAATCCAAAAAATTCCGGCTGATATTTTATTGAGCAAAACCGGATCAGGACTCACACTTAAAGGAAATAAAACAATCACTAGAATTAAAAATAATAAGGGGTAAATCATATCTTGATAACAACGACAAACCGCTAATAACTCGTATTTTAAATTGACGGTTATTTTAAAGAATAACGGATGGTCAAACACAGCACGCATCCAAAAAGATCTTTTTCACTTCTGTCTGCAATGAATAATCTGATTGATGACTGGTAAAAATAACCATCCCGCCTCGATATCTTTGTTCTTCTATTAAAGAAGCGATTAAAGCAACCCCTTTTTTATCTAACGCGGTAAATGGTTCATCTAGGATCCAACAATCTGCTTTAATGAGCAATAATTTTGCTAACACCAGGCGTCGTTGTTGACCCACAGAAAGTTGAGCTGTTAAGACATGGGCATGAAGATTTAAATCTAATTTTTCTAACACCTGTTTAATATTTTCTAATGCCTTTTGTTTGCTCTTAGTTTTTATTAAATTTCTTCTTGCTAAAAACAAATAAAGATTTTCAGCCGGAGTAAGGGCTGCTTTCATCCCTAAACGGTGATTAATGTATAATAAATTTTCTGTGAAATGAACTACGTTCTTATCAATAGAAACGCCATTCCAGCTAACATTTCCGCTCAAAGGGACGAGCAACCCTGCTAATATCTGTAACAAGGTAGTTTTTCCAGTACCATTAGCGCCCATGATATGCAGAATCTGTCCTGAATAAAGCTGAAAAGCTAAGTGCTTAAACAACATTCTCTTATTGCGCTCATATGAGAGTCCTTGCGCTACTAACACGATATCCACCCAGTTTTATTAATTTTACTCTATATCCTAAGTATAAACGCATTTAAACTTTACTTGTCAGATAATTTGCGTTAATTTTCACTGTAAACTCAAGCTTTACGGTTGGTTGACGCAGTCAAAAAATAGATTAAAATAGCATGGCAAATTTGCTAATTCATTAAGCTAATAGCGAATTACAACTTTCGAACCCGGTAAGCCCTACTATAGCATTGAATTTATTAAGGTAAATGCTTCTTTATATACAAACATGCAATTAATGCTTACAGTATATTATTCCCTTTTCAATAAACTTAAAGGTTGTTTACATGTCATTTTTCCTCCAATATGCTATTTTTCTAGCTAAGTTAGGCACTGCCGTACTAGCAATTTTAATCGCAATCGCAGGTATTTTCGCCATTGCGAGGAAAGCCAGGGAACAAACTAAGCATAAATTATGTGTTAAAAAACTCAATAAAAGATATCAAGAACTTGCGAACACGCTTAATGCAGAAATTCTCAATAAAAAAGAACGAAAAAAACATAGTAAAGAACTGAAGATTAAATTAAAGAAAAATGAAAAATTGCTAAAAAAGCGTATTTTTGTCTTAAATTTTCAAGGTGATATCAAGGCTACTGCCGTCAACAGCTTACGTGAAGAAATTACCGCGCTGATCCAGGTAGCAACCCCTCAAGATGAAGTCGTACTACGATTAGAAAGTGGCGGTGGAATGATTGCACCTTATGGATTGGCCGCTTCACAGCTACAACGTTTAAAAGATAAACGCATCCCTTTAACGGTTGCGATTGATAAAATAGCAGCCAGTGGTGGTTACCTAATGGCCTGTGTGGGTGATAAAATCTTAGCCGCTCCCTTTGCCATCATCGGTTCCATTGGGGTAGTGGCGCAATTACCTAATTTTCATCGTTTTTTAAAAAAAAGAGATATTGACTTTGAGTTATTAACCGCTGGGGAGTATAAGCGTACCTTGACCCTGTTTGGCGAAAACACGTCAAAAGCACGTAAAAAAACCCAAAACGATCTTGAAGAAGTCCACCACTTATTTAAATCATTTATTCAATCTAATCGCAAACAGGTTGATATAAAGCAAGTAGCTACCGGTGCGCACTGGCTTGCTAAAGATGCTTTGCCATTAAATTTACTCGATGAATTAATAACCAGTGATGATTACTTAAGTCATCTGGCGGCCAGCAATAAAGCTGAAATTTATGAGTTACAATATATTACTAAAAAATCAATCAGTGAAAAATTAAGCGCTCAGATCCAACTTGCACTGACTAATTTATCCTGGTTTAAATAGACCACTATTGAATAATAACGGTAAAAATTTAAATTATGGTGTAAGCGTGATTCTTAAAATAGATAGTCTAAAAGCCTGTATATCTAAGCTATGTCGTTTTGAAACAAGGCTGCAAACTGAAGTTTAAGCATCCAAACAAGCTAGGAAAATGAGATTTAATCCACTACGTTACGTCGAAAAAAATCTAATGTCTTATTGTAAAGAAATTAGCGCCCTACTTGCGGGTGGCCTGCTAGCATTTGCTTTTGCGCCCATGGCGATCTACCCGCTGGCTATTTTTTCTCCTGCTTTATTATTATTACTTTGGCTAAATAGCTCAGCAGAACGCGCTTTCGTTCTAGGCTTATTATTTGGCATCGGTTTTTATGGCATTGGGGTGTCATGGGTGTTTATCAGCATCCATGAATTTGCTCACACCTCATTATTTTTAGCGCTACTGATCACCGGGTTATTTGTTTTTATTTTAGCCCTATTTATAGCCATTCAAGCTTATCTTTTAAATCGTTTTTTCCCCGATAACAATTTAATTAAACTCTATTTAATTTTCCCTAGCTCCTGGGTATTCACTGAATGGCTACGTAGTTGGATATTGACTGGTTTTCCTTGGTTGTTACTAGGCACAAGTCAAGTAAGCGGACCCCTTCGTGGTTATGTTCCCATATTGGGTCTATTTGGTCTTAGCTTTTTAATAAGCTTAAGCGCGAGTCTATTTCTTAGCTTATTCTGCCCTTTTTTAAATAAACGTTTCAATTGCCAATTAAGTCTTATTAAAAACCCCCGCTTGCGTTTTTTATTTCCTTTACTGGGACTTATCATTTTATGGACCTCAGGTTACGCTTTAAGCTTTGTCCATTGGACAAAGCTTGTAGGAAAACCTATCCAAGTCAGTCTTATTCAAGCTAATATTCCACAACAAATAAAATGGGAACCTCAATATCTACAAGCTTCCTTAATACACTATCAACAATTAACGCAATCTCACTGGAATAGCCGACTTATTATTTGGCCAGAAGCCGCTATCCCTCTCTTGCAAGAAAAAGCGGGTTATTTTCTAAAGCAACTTAATAAACAGGCAAGGCAGCATAAAACGACGATTATTACCGGTATTCCTATCGAAAAAGATTTTCAATACTATAATGCGATGATAGCACTAGGTTTGGATCAAGCAAGCTATTATAAACAACGTCTTGTTATCTTTGGTGAATATCTTCCTTGGTGGCTAATATGGGCACATGGTCTTTTAAATCTATTAGATATTCCTATGTCTAGTTTTTCACCCGGACCTAAACATCAAGCCCTATTTAGAGTGGCTAATCTAAATTTAGGTCCTTTTATTTGTTATGAAATTGCCTATCCCAGTTTAGTCCGACAAGCATTGAAAGCGAAGGCAGAATTACTACTCACCATTAACGATGATGCCTGGTTTGGCCATTCCTTTGCTTTAGCCCAACATTTGCAAATTGGCCAATTTCAAGCCTTAGCAACGGGTCGTTATCTGGCTTTTTTGAGTAATACTGGGATGACAGCTATTGTGACTCCACAAGGAAAACTTGCAGGAAAGCTCCCAGCTTTTGAAACAGGCGTATTAACAGCCGCTGTTTTTAAAACCTCAGGGATGACTCCTTGGGTCTATTTAGGCGATGATCCAATTATTATCTTTTTAGTGGGATTATGTATCTTATGTTACGCTTATCAAAGATGCCAAAACAAAGCTTAGCGTTAAACCTGCTAAATCACACCCTATCTATTGGTGAAAGATTGATCTTGCCATAGAATCCAAATAATACGGAAATAGAGTTATTAGACAATTTATGCATATTTTTGAACTATTTTTAACACTGCTGAATTTAAGACCCCTTTAAAATGAGGCTTAACAAAAAACAAGGTATCTCGCCACATGCAAGAACAATATCAACCCCTCACCCTCGAAGCCAATATCCAAAAATTTTGGCAAGAACACCATTGTTTTAAGGTAACTGAAGACCTTAATAAAGAAAAATTTTATTGTCTTTCTATGTTTCCTTATCCGAGTGGTCACTTACATGTCGGTCATGTACGTAATTATGTATTAGGGGACGTTATCGCCCGCTATCAACGCATGCTAGGCAAAAATGTCTTACACCCAATCGGTTGGGATGCTTTTGGCTTGCCGGCTGAAAACGCGGCCCTTGAAAAAGGAATACCTCCTGCTGTATGGACCTATACCAATATCCAGCATATGCGAAAACAATTTAAACAACTCGGTTTAAGCTTTGATTGGAGTCGAGAAATCACAACCTGTAAACCTGATTATTATCGTTGGGAGCAATGGCTCTTTGTTCAGCTATTTAAAAATGGCCTGGTTTATAAAAAAAGTGCGTTAGTCAATTGGGACCCTATCGATAAAACCGTATTAGCCAATGAACAAGTTATTGAGGGTCGAGGCTGGCGTTCCGGTGCCCTTGTGGAACGTAAAGAAATTCCACAGTGGTTCTTAAAAATTACCGCCTATGCAGATGAACTATTACAGGATCTCGATACGTTAGAAGCCTGGCCTGATGAGGTCAAAACTATGCAACGCAATTGGATAGGTCGAACGCAGGGCTTAATGATTAGATTTAAACTTAACCACCCTGAACTATCTTCTATCGAAATTTTTACCACGCGCCCCGACACTTTATTTGGCGCTACTTTCTTAGCAATTTCCCCACAACATCCTATTGCTCGGTATGCCGCTGAGAAAGACCCCAAAATACAAGAATTTATTGATCGCTTTCAGCAACTCCCCGTCTCGGAAGCAGCCAATGCCAACGTAGAAAAACAGGGCATAATGATGGATATTACGGCGAACCATCCCTTAAATAAAGAAGTTTTACCTATCTGGATTGCTAATTTTGTAAAAGCCGATTACGGTTCAGGCGCTATTATGGGTGTACCGGCTCATGATGAAAGAGATTTTGAATTTGCACAAAAATATCATTTACCGATACGCCCGGTTATCGAACCGGTTGGAGATAAGTTGCCTAATTACCAATTAGCTCCCTTTCTGACGACGGGACGATTAATTAATTCAGGTCCATTTACTGGATTAAATTCTGACCAAGCCTCAGTAGCGATTGCGGCACAACTCATAAAAGAACGTCTTGCCGCTCACAAAACGAATTATCGACTTCACGATTGGGGTGTCTCGCGACAACGATATTGGGGCACTCCTATCCCGATTATTTGCTGCTCTACTTGTGGCGTAGTCCCTGTTCCTGAGGAAGACTTACCTGTCATACTTCCAGAAATGGTCCACTTTAGCGGTGTTGGATCCCCCTTAAAGACGATGCCTGAATTTTATCAAACCATTTGTCCTAGCTGTAAACAACCGGCCAAAAGAGAAACGGATACCTTAGATACTTTTGTAGAGTCTTCCTGGTATTACGCACGCTTTGCATGTCCTGCGCAAAACAAAGCCATGTTAGATGATAGAGCTAAATACTGGACGCCCGTTGACCATTATATCGGTGGTATCGAGCATGCTGTGTTACACCTACTTTATGCACGTTTTTTTCACAAGGTATTACGTGATATAGGTCTTTTGAATTCTAACGAACCTTTTACCGCGCTACTAACGCAAGGGATGGTACTTAAAGACGGTGCTAAAATGTCTAAGTCAAAGGGTAACACGGTTGATCCGGCCCAGCTAATGACACAATACGGCGCTGATACGTTACGTTTATTTATTTTGTTTGCAGCACCTCCTGAACAATCCTTGGAATGGTCTGATGCGGGCGTTGAAGGCGCTTATCGCTTTTTAAAACGCTTATGGGCTTTAGCGTATAATAACCCTTGGATTATAGATCTCAATGAAACCCATCAACATAGCCTCACTCCCCCTATCGTTTGGACCCATGTTCCGAATGAACAGCGCCACTTGCGACGACAAATCCATGAAATCTTACAACTTGCTCGTCATGATTATGAACGACAACAGTTTAATACCGTCATTGCCAGTTGCATGAAACTTTTAAACGTACTTCAAACAGCTTCGCAATTATTAACATCCTACACGGATGAGGCGCTCTGCTCGTTAAAGCAAATTATTTGGCAGGGCTTTAGCATCTTACTGCGTTTACTCGCACCCATTGTCCCACATATTACTCATGCTTTATGGAAAGAATTAAAATTTTGTGGCCTAATTGATAAAGCAGCTTGGCCAAAGGTAGCGGCTGACGCCTTAACCGTCGAAGAAATAACTTGGGTCATCCAAATTAATGGTAAATTACGTGCAAAATTAACCCTCGATACACATTATGATGACAAAACACTTAAAACGCTGATCCTCAACGATCCGCAAATAAAGCGTTATATTGAAAACCAAACTATCAAAAAAATGATCATTGTCCCGAAAAAATTAATTAATATTGTTATTTAAAGTTAGCGTTTATGATTACTCGTTTTTTGCTCTTTTTCAGTCTCTTTTTTAGCCTCATGTTAAGTGCTTGTGGTTTTCATCTAAGTGGTTATGGTAAGTCTACACTACCCTTTGAGTCACTTTCTTTAGAAACCAGCCAACCTTACAGTAATTTTACCAAAGCCTTGCAAAAAGCTTTAGAAAATGTCGGCGTTCATACGACACTCGCAACACCTGCGTCGACTCGATTGCAAATTCTTGCCCAAAACTTTGCTCGAACTACCACGAGTTTAGGGAATGCCGGACAAACTACCACTTATTTACTGGTTTATACGTTATTATTTCAACTCGTGGATCGCACCGGCAATATTTTATTAATGCCACAGCAAATCCGGGTCACGCGTAGCTTTTCCATTACTTCTGACCAACTCGATGGTGATCTTAATACAGAAAATGAATTACAAGAAAACATGCAGCAAGATATCATTCAACAGATTATAACTCGCTTAGCCTCTCCTCAACTAAGAAGCCGTTTTGCCACAGTGCCTGCTGTCTTTGGGCACTAACCGTTAAATTATATGCAATTATCTTATGAAAAGTTAGCTCTGCAATTAAAAAATCAGCCTTTAGCGCGCATTTATTTTATCTCTGGCGAAGAAATCGTACTCGTACAAGCGGCCTGTACCGCCATCCGAGTAGCGGCAAAAAAAGCGGGTTTTACTGAACGGCAGGTATTTTATGTTGATACCCATTTTAATTGGTCCTCTTTAATTACCGGCATAAATAACTATGGATTATTTGCAGAAAAACAACTTCTAGAGCTACATTTACCTCACGGTATCTCTGAAGTAGCCGCACAAAACCTGCAACTCTATGCCGAAGATCCACCTCCTAATAAGCTGCTACTCATTATTACCGGCAAAATTGATCGTCGCATGCAGCAAAGTATTTGGTTTAAAAGTATTGATAAAGTGGGTTTATTCGTCCCCATATGGCCAATGCAAGCCGCACAATTGTTTAAATGGATCATGGAACGTTTTCATAGCATGGGGTTAAACGCAGAAAAAGCAGCCATTGAATGTCTTATGTTTGCAACCGAGGGAAATTTAGTCGCCACTGCACAAACGATTGAAAAGCTCAACTTGACCCTTGATGAAAAAAATAAGCTTATTACGGCTGAAATGTTGACGCTCGCGCTCAGTGATAATGCGCGATTTGATCCTTTTAAACTAAGCGATGCCGCACTAGCCGGAAAATCTCAACGCTGTTTACGCATCTTAGCGCAGCTGAAAGAAGAAGGGGTAGAACCTTTATTAATCTTATGGGCACTAAGCCGCGAATGTCGACAATTAGCTCGTTTTGCCTTCGAGCTCGGCAAAGGTAGTCATTTAATAACACTTTTTAAAGAACAAGGGGTATGGGAAACGCGTCAAATACTCTTTCAACAAGCACTAGCACGTCATCCGCTTACGCATTGGTACAAATTACTGAGATTTGCCGCTCATATTGACCGACTCATAAAAGGAATTGGCATAGGTAATGTTTGGAATGCTTTACAAACCCTTAGTATCGAGATAGCAGGGCATAAATATTTATGATAGGCATCTTAGGGGGCAGTTTTGATCCGATTCACTATGGCCATTTACATATCGCACAAGCTTTATATCAACAGCTACACTTAAGTGCAGTACGTTTTATTCCTTGTAAAAATCCGGTTATTAACAAAAGGGTTTATGCTAACCCACAGCAACGACTTGTCATGCTACAACGCGCCCTGCAAGACTATCCTTATTTCTCAATTGACGAACAGGAACTGCGCCGAACAACGCCTTCCTATACGATAGACACTTTAATCTCTCTACGCCTTGAGTTTGGGTGTACTCCTTTAGGACTTATTTTAGGATATGATAACTTAGCAAGTTTAAATCATTGGCAGCAATGGAGATCGTTAATTCAATATGCACATCTGTTGCTTGTACCACGGCCCGATCAGGCTGAAACTTATCCTGCCGGTGTCGGTGCTTTGATTGAAGAATATCAAATAAACGATCCTTTGCTATTATCACAGCAACCCTCTGGATTATTATTCATAACTCATGTAAAACCATTAGCAATTTCGGCGACTTCTATACGCAAAAAAATTGCCGCTGGTCAATATCCTGTTGGTTTATTGCCTCCTAGCGTCCTCGATTACATTTTGGAACAAAAGTTATATCTATGACACAACCTACTTTGAAGAAAGCTTTGCTGCAAACCGACCTAGTCAGCCTATTAGAGGACCACAAAGCAAAAAATATTACCGTACTCGATGTGAGTAAGGTGACCGATATCACGGACCTGATGATTATTTGTACGGGTAATTCGAATCGACACGTCAAAACCTTGGCTCAATATCTCGTATCTGCCGCAAAAGCAAAAGGCATGACGCTATTTGGTATAGAAGGTGAGAAAGAAGGGGAATGGGTATTAATTGATTTAGTCGATATTATCGTCCATATCATGTTACCACCTGAACGTGAATTTTATAACCTTGAAAAGTTATGGAGCCAACCATAATCAATGCTTATACACTTAATTGCTGTAGGTACTCGATTAGCTTTACGGGTTGAAAATGGTTTTAAAGATTATCAAAAACGTTTCCCGCCTGAATGTAAACTTAATTTAATTTCAATCCCCCTCAGTAAACGAACTAAAAATAGTCGCGCTTCTCAGTCGATTATAGAAGAAGAAAAAAAAATATTAGCCGCCATCCCAAAACGATCACGCATCATCGCCTTGGATTCCAGAGGACAGATGTGGAATACCCGACAACTTGCTCAATCATTACAACAGTGGCAATTAGAAAGACAGGATATCAATTTATTGATTGGGGGCCCCGATGGATTGGGCCCTACCTGCTTAAGTAGTGCTGAACACATTTGGTCACTTTCTGCTTTAACACTTCCCCATGCATTGGTGCGAATTCTTGTCGCAGAACAACTTTATCGTGCTTTTAGTCTATTACAAGGTCATCCTTATCATAGAGAATAAATTTCATCTCTTTTCCTTAAGCCTTTAAAAAAAACGATGTATCAGTTGTAAACTTAGCCAGGCATAAACACCCGCCATGAGATCATCGACCATAACACCCAAACCACCCGGCATTTTACGATCAATCCACGCTATTGGCCAAGGTTTTACAATATCAAAAATTCGAAATAAAATAAAACCTATCACGATCCATAACCAACCGCTAGGTGCCGCCCACATCGTCAAACCAAACCCACAGACTTCATCCCAGACAATGCCTGAATAATCATGCACTCCCAAACCACGTTCCGTAACATCACAAACCCAGATGCCAATCAGTGTTGCTAGCAACAAAACAATCGCATAATTTAGCAAAGATAAAGATTGTATAAAATAATACAAGGGAATGCCGACCAAGGTGCCACAAGTACCCGGCGCAAAGGGTGACAATCCTGCACCAAAACCAAAAGCAATAAAGTAAATAGGATGACTAAATACCTTACGTACTAGATTCTTTTGCATAGCTTTTCTCGTGGAATTTAATGAGCTCAAGAGTATAGCTGCTTTCACAACCCTAATATACCGTCACTTTTCAAGATAAAAAAGCCTATGACATAAAATGCTGAAACCCGGTTTTTTCTAACGCCAATAGAGAACCATCTTCACGAATAATAGACAACCCCGACTCTTTTTTAATCTGGCCTATACAGGTACAAGAACTATTGATTGCTTTTAAATGCTGCTGCAAAGCTGTTTCACCAGATGCGGGGATAGTAAAACATAATTCATAATCGTCTCCTGCATTTAAAGCAAGCTGCCAAGCCTGTTCTCGAGACAATTTTTGTAGACTGGCTGAAAGCGGAAGATCGGTCAACTGTATGGTGGCGCCTAACTGGTTGGCGACTAAAATATGACCCAAATCAGCCACTAAACCATCGGAAACATCAATAGCACTCGTTGCAATATTACGTAGCGCTAAACCAAGTTCTACACGAGGTTTTGGTCGATTTAAACGTTGCATTAGCCGTTGAATCTGATTCTGGGTTAATTCCAAGGGAGTCTCTTTGCGTAAATAGGCTAAGGCCAAACCCGCATCACCTAAGGTTCCACTGACATAAATACGATCACCGGGCATTGCGCCTAAACGACACAATGCTTTTCCTGCAGGAACAAATCCTAAGGCTTGAACCGTAATACTTAAGGGTCCACATGTCATGTCTCCCCCCACCAATTGCAAGCGAAAATCTTGCATTAATGAGAAAAAACCTTGGCTAAATTCATTGAGCCAAATCTCACTAACACTAGGCAAGGTCAAGGCAAGCAAGATCCATGCCGGCTCTGCACCCATTGCGGCCAGATCACTTAAATTAACCGCTAAGGCTTTATAAGCGATATCGGCGGGCGATGTATTTTCGGGGAAATGTCGCCCTGCCACTAAAGTATCCGTGCTGACGACCAATTGTTGGCCTAAGGGTACTTGCAATAGCGCTGCATCATCACCAATACCCAAAATAACATCCGTGCGATTTTTTTTCTCTCGATTAAAAAAATTTTGAATCAAATCAAATTCATTCATTGACATTGTAAAATAATAAATTTAAGTAAAAATGCTCACTTATCTTTAAATTCTAAAACACGAATTTTTTTGGCAAGCAAATGTAAAATTCCATTAATATATTTATAACTATCTGTGGCACCAAACATTTTGGCTAACTCTATCGATTCATTTAAAATCACTTTATAAGGCACTTCGGGATGTTGAGATAACTCATAAGCACCCAACCTCAAAATCGCCAATTCAACTAAATCTAATTCCTTTAAAGGCCGATCTAAAAATAGCTGTAATTGTGTATCTAAGGATACTTTATCCTCCAGCACACCTTGAACTAGGGAAAGAAAATAAGCCGTGTCGACACTGACCATTTCTTCTTGCGCTAAAAATTTTTCTGTGATTACTGTCGTATCACCCTGGGTTAAATGCCCTTGATAAATAGCCTGCATCGCAAAACGACGTGCACGTTGTTTTGCTTTAAAATTATTTTTCTTCGGTTTCAGTGTCATAAGATTGTTTTTTATTACTGGAAAGATCTTGTTTTAATTGCTCAATAGTTTGGTTAAATGCTTGTATATCCTGAAAACTTCGGTAAACCGAAGCGAATCTAACATAAGCGACTGGGTCTAAGTCACAAAGCTCTTCCATAACCCACTCTCCGAGTTGTCGCGAAGAAATTTCTCGTTCACCGGATGAACGCAATTTTTTTATCAAACGTAAAATAACTGCTTCTACTTGCTCACTGGTAATAGGACGTTTTTCTAAGGCTTTATGCATACCTGCTCTTAATTTTTCCTGATCAAATACACTCCGGGTATTGTCTCGCTTTATGACCCGGGGTAATCCTAGTTCAGCCGATTCAAAACTACTAAAACGTTCATTACACTGCAAACATTCCCGGCGGCGTCTTACCTGCTGCCCGTCGTTACTCAAACGAGAATCTATAACCTTAGTATCTGCTTCATTACAAAAAGGACAATACATCACTTAATCTCAAGAAAAATAGTAGATTGCGCCATCTAAAATCCAATTCCCTTTAAACCCATAAACTTAGGTCATATCCATAAAATAGAGATTTAGATTATCCATAAGATAAAAAGCAATGATTATAGACAATACCCGCCAATAAATTTAAGCATTTTTCGATATCTTAGTGACTTCTAAAGATTGTTTAAAATCACACTAGCGTCTAGGAGTATACTGGAAATCGCTGACATAAGGCTATGACTCGATTTCGAACCCTCTCTATGACATTCGGATCGTGTAGATTGTCTAAAACATCACAAATCCAACCAGCTACCTCGCTAAACTCTTTTTCTTTCAAGCCTCGCGTTGTCATAGCGGGCGTCCCTATTCGCAGACCACTGGTTACAAAAGGCGAGCGTGGGTCGTGAGGAAGCATATTTTTATTTAAGGTGATATAGGCTTGGTCCAAAACCTCCGTTGCCTCCTTGCCGGTTATATTTTTGTCGATCAAATCGACTAAGAATAAGTGATTATCTGTTCCGCCCGATACGACTTTATAGCCTCTTTCTAACATGACCTGAACCATGGCCTTTGCATTATCAAGCACTTGTTGTTGATAGATTTTAAAATCAGGTGCTAGGGCCTCTTTGAAAGCAACGGCTTTTCCCGCGATGACGTGCATCAAAGGCCCCCCCTGTTGACCCGGAAATATTGCCAAATCTAATTTTTTTTCAATCGCAGGATTTGATCGTGCCAAAATCAACCCGCCTCTAGGTCCGCGTAAGGTTTTATGTGTTGTCGTTGTCACTACATCGGCTATCGAAATCGGTGAAGGATATAATCCTGCCGCCACCAAACCTGCAATATGGGCCATATCTACCAAAAAATAAGCGCCTATTTGATCGGCAATATCACGAAAACGCTGCCAATCAACCACTCTAGAGTAAGCAGAAAAACCCGCAATAATTAATTTTGGTTTGTGCTTTTGCGCGAGCTGTTCAACTTCATTATAATCAATCCGTTGCGTCTCTGATGTCACACCATACGCATAGGCTTGATATATCTTTCCTGAAAAACTAACTTTAGCACCATGGGTCAAGTGTCCCCCATCCGCCAAACTCATCCCTAACAAGCTATCGCCTGGCTCTAGTAATGCCATGTAAGCAGCTGCATTCGCTTGGGAACCAGAATGTGCTTGTACATTCGCATAGTTTGCTTTAAATAATTCTTTAGCTCGTTCAATAGCTAATTGTTCAACCAAATCGACATATTCACACCCGCCATAATAGCGTTTACCGGGATAACCTTCGGCATATTTATTCGTTAATATAGAGCCCTGTGCTTCTAATACGCGAGGGCTGGTATAATTTTCAGAAGCGATTAATTCGATATGATCCTCTTGGCGTTTTGCCTCACTGCTTATCGCTTTCCATAGTTCAGGATCAAAATTAGCCACGGTTTCTTGCTTTGAATAAGACATAGTTACTTAATCCCTCATCATGTCAGGTATTAAAAATTATTATGCAAATACGCGGCTTATAGTACTTTCTTTTTAAGCGCTAATCAAAAACTAGTTTTTAATTCATGACGCAATGCCTATACCCATGAGAAAAATAAACTATTTATCGCAGTCACCTAATTCTAAAAAGTACGCCCTTTCGTATCATTTGTACTTAAAAAATCTAGCTAGTTCCCCCCATTATTGCTAGTATCCTACTTTTTGATAATCAGAATTTCGTCTTATGTCACAACAATATATCTATACGATGCAGGCGGTGAGTAAAATCGTCCCGCCAAAGCGAGAAATTCTCAAGAATATTTGGCTGTCTTTTTATCCCGGCGCAAAAATTGGTGTGTTAGGCTTAAATGGCGCGGGTAAATCTACATTATTGCGCATTATAGCGGGTGTCGATACGGATTTTATCGGGGAAGCACGTGCACTATCTGGCATCAAGATTGGCTATTTACCCCAAGAACCGCATTTAGACCCGAATAAAGATGTGCGCGGTAACGTGGAAGTAGCGATTGCCGACACTAAAAAGCTGTTGGATCGTTTTAACGAAATTAGTATGCAGTTTGCTGAACCTCTCAGTGATGCCAGCATGAATCAGCTCCTTGAAGAACAAGGTGAATTACAAACCCAAATTGATCTACAAGGCGGATGGGAATTAGAACGCAAATTGAGTATCGCAGCTCATGCGCTAGGTTTACCTCCCTGGGAAGCACAGATCGCGCAGCTTTCAGGGGGCGAACGTCGCCGAGTTGCCTTGTGCCAACTTTTATTATCCAATCCGGATATGTTGTTATTGGATGAACCGACTAACCATTTAGATGCACAAAGCGTAGCCTGGTTAGAACGTTATCTACACGAATATCCCGGAACAGTTATTGCGGTCACCCATGATCGTTACTTCTTAGATAATGTGGCAGGCTGGATTTTAGAACTGGATCGTGGCCAGGGTATCCCTTATGAAGGAAATTATTCTGCTTGGTTAGAACAAAAACAAAAGCGTTTAGCCCAAGAAGGAAGACAACAAGCGGCTCATGAAAAAAGCTTAAAAGCTGAATTAGAGTGGGTACGTACCAACCCTAAGGGCCGGCAAGCCAAAAGCAAAGCACGTCTAGCACGTTTTGAAGAATTAAGTTCGCAAGAGTTCCAAAAACGCGCTGAAACTCAAGAACTCTATATTCCACCCGGATTACGTTTAGGGGATTCAATTTTAGACTTTGATAAGCTGTCTAAAGGCTTTGATGGACGCCTATTAATTGATAATTTTAGTTTTACGGTTCCCAAAGGCGCCATCGTTGGAATTATCGGACCTAATGGTGCCGGTAAATCCACTTTATTTAAACTCATTATGCAACTCGAACAACCCGATAGCGGAGAAATACGACAAGGCGCTTCGGTACAGCTCGCCTATATTGATCAAAGTCGTGACGCATTAAATCCCGCTCATAGCGTCTGGCAAGAAATCTCGGATGGACTCGACATCATGACCATCAACCAATTTCAAATGCCTTCACGCTCTTACGTAGGTCGCTTTAACTTTAAAGGCACAGAACAACAAAAATTAGTAAAAAATCTTTCCGGTGGCGAACGAAATCGAGTACATCTGGCTAAGTTATTACGTGCGGGCGGCAATGTATTACTGCTCGATGAGCCCACCAATGATTTAGATGTTGAAACCTTACGCGCATTAGAAGAAGCGCTGTTAAGCTTCCCTGGTTGCGCCTTAGTTATTTCTCACGATCGTTGGTTTCTAGATAGAATTACTACTCATATCTTAGCTTTTCAAGACAATGGCCATATTGATTGTTTTACTGGCAACTTTACCGAGTATGAAACCGATCGTTTAAATCGCTTAGGCGCTAACGAAGGCCAAGCAGAAAAAAGAACTAAATACAAAAAATTAACGCATTAGCTTAATGGCTATACTTATTTAAGCGCCGATTTCATCTAATTCTATTATTTAGAGCTATGCCGGTATTATTACTTAAGACAGAAAAAGAAACGCAACGCCTAGCGATAAAATTAGCTAAGTGTTGTCCTAAAAATCAACGATTTATAATTTTCTTATCGGGTGAGCTCGGCGCTGGGAAAACATACTTTGTTCGCGCCTTTATAAAAAGTTTTGGCTATCCAGGCCTGGTAAAAAGTCCAACCTATACCTTAGTTGAAACCTATGAAATAAGCACTTATCTTATCTATCATCTCGATCTGTATCGTTTACAAGACCCTGTCGAAATACTTGATATGGGCCTGTATGATGAATTTGACCGGTCCGCTATTTGGCTAATAGAATGGCCCAAACGAGCTATATCCTTTTTACCTAAACCGGATATTACGGTTAATTTCAATCTCGTTGGAACAACTCGACAAATACAGCTCGAGGCCCAAACCTGTCAAGGAGAACAAGCTTTAATTTCGCTTAACAAAGCATCCAAATAATAACATTATCTACTCTCTAAAGATTGGAAATATCCTAATGAAGGTCATCTTTCATCTTAGTAAGGACTAGTCTCGTCTAGCCCTTTTCCTTATACTCTCAATCTATGCCAACGGACTATTATCCAACTATCCTTATCCCCGCTTACCAGCCTAACGAAAATCTGGTCAAGCTGATAAAAGCTTTACGTCAAGCTCGAGCGAAACAACGCATCATTGTTGTCGATGATGGTTCTGATGCGGATAAACAAATTATTTTCTCTAAGATTCAACACTTGAATGTTGAATTACTCCAACATACAAAAAATAAAGGCAAAGGCCAGGCACTTAAAACAGGATTTCAATATTGGTTAGCCACTAGCCATCCTAGGGATTTAGGCTTAGTCACTGCCGATGCAGATGGACAACACCTTCCTCAAGATATCCTCCATCTCTGTGATGTTTTCATGCAAAAACCTTCTGATCTCTATTTAGGAAAACGTACGTTTAATAAAGTACCTATTCCTTGGCGTAGCCGAATTGGCAATAAATTGACTAAATATATCTTACGTCTATTTAGTAAAACTGATTTAGAAGACACACAAACAGGTTTACGCGCCATTCCGCGAAAATTACTACCCGTATTGTTAAGTTCAAATGCGACGGGCTATGAATTTGAGCTCGAAATGATACTGATTGCCGAAGAAAATCAAGTCCTTATTCAAGAAATTCCTATAAAAACCGTTTATATAGACCATAACAATTCATCGCACTTTAATCCTCTCATTGACTCAATCAAGATTTATTTTGTCTTTATACGTTTTGCGGCTATTTCATTAATCTCGGCGGTCATTGATTTTGCGTTATTTTTTTTAACCTATTGGTTAAAAAAAAATATATTCCTCGCCGTATTATTAGGACGTATTTTGTCGGCTACATTTAATTTCAAACTAAATCAACATTTGGCTTTTAAGAGCAAAAGTCGATGGCTCCCTGCAGCTATCAAATATACGGCATTAGCTAGCTTTTTAGGCTTAATCGCTTATAGTTTAATTAAATTAATCCATAGTTTTGGAATTAATGTTTATAGCAGCAAAATTATTGCTGAAATTGCTTTATTTATCCTTTCATTTACGATACAACGTTTTTTTATTTTCAACAAAGCCCCTGCATTGGAAATAAAATCTTAGATAACGCTGCGGTGATTAAATTTAAATCATTCATCTAATACTAAAAATTTGTTAGAATTGAGGCCTATTTTATCAGTATAAATTTAGTTATGTCAGGTCGCATTCAACGTTTAACATCCCACCTCGCCAATCAAATTGCAGCCGGTGAAGTCATTGAACGCCCAGCATCCATCGTCAAAGAATTGCTTGAAAACAGTCTAGATGCGGGTAGCCAACAAATTGACATCCATATTGATAGAGGCGGAATTGGGCGAATTCGCGTTCGGGACAATGGCCATGGAATTCATAAAGATGACCTCATTTTAGCATTAGACCGACACGCCACGAGCAAGATTCACCAAATCAGTGATTTAGAACGGATCAAAACATTAGGCTTTCGCGGTGAAGCCTTAGCCAGCATCAGCTCAATTGCGCGCTTGAGTTTAAGCTCCTCGACTGAAACAACGCAACAAGGGTGGCAAATTTTAAGCGATTATTATCCGGATAACTCTTTAACGCCTATTCCTATGTCTCATGCCCTGGGCACTACTGTTGAAATTAATGATCTTTTTTTCAACACGCCGGCTAGACGAAAATTCTTAAAATCAGAGCAAACTGAGTTTTCACATATTGAAACCTTGGTTAAACGTTTCAGTCTCAGTCACTTTTCCGTCGCATTTACATTGCATCACAATAAACGACTTGTCTATCAACTTCATCCTGCCTTAGATGAAACGGCTAAAGAAGAACGTATCGCTGCCTTATGTGGTCGTTCGTTTATTGAAAATGCGATTTACCTTGATATGCAAGCACTTAATTTACGCCTATGGGGTTGGATTTCATTGCCTACTTTTTCTCGGAGTCAAAGCGATCAACAATATTTTTATGTAAACTACCGTATTGTTAAAGATAAGTTAATCAATCATGCAGTTAAACAGGCTTATCAGGATGTCCTTTATCACGGTCGCCATCCTGCTTTTAGCTTATTTCTAGAGCTCGATCCTTACGCGGTTGATGTCAATGCCCATCCGGCAAAATATGAGGTTCGTTTTCGAGAGAGTCGATTAGTATATGATTTCGTCAAGCAAAGCCTACAAAAAGCCTTAGTCAAGACTAAACCGATTCCATCTCAAGCGAATCATTCCATTTCACTCAACACCGACGGCTTAAGTGAGACAAGTGAAAAAACGCCGCCAATCCCCGAGAGTAAGGATGAAGCTTATCAGCAAAGCAGTTTCCCATTACAAGTACAAACAAAAGCCGCTGTTTATAATACCTCTTTGGATCCCATTAAGTTTTTAGCGGCTCAACCTGAGCAAACACTCACCGAAAAAAATAATCCTATAAACCGACTACAGTCCGAACAGACAGACTGTTTAAGTACCGCACCACCGCTAGGTTTTGCTTTAGCACAACTACATGGTATTTATATTTTGGCAGAAAATTCACAAGGCTTAACGCTGATTGATATTCATGCGGCACATGAGCGCATACTCTATGAGCGATTAAAGCACGCGATAAAAAATGCAGGGATCAAAACTCAAATCTTATTAATTCCTATTACACTAACGCTGACGCCACATGAAATTCAACTACTTGCAGAATACACAACAGTGTTTGCGCAATTTGGCTTTGAGCTTGAAACGCTTGGGCCCGAAATAGTGATTATTCGCCAAATACCTGAACTGTTAGCCAGTAGTGCTATTGAGCCGTTAATCCATGATGTTCTAAGTGATTTAAACCAGCACGCCAGTAGTCAACATATCCCGGAAAAAATCAACGCACTACTTTCGAGTATCGCCTGTCATAGTGCGGTACGCGCTCATCGTAACATGAGCTTAGTGGAAATGAATCAATTGCTACGTGACATGGAAAATACCGCACGCAGTAATCAATGTAATCATGGTCGACCTACCTGGAAACACATGTCGCTCCTTGAAATAGATCGATTATTTTTACGTGGACGCTAAACCGGTTATTTGTCTCATGGGGCCCACCGCTTCGGGGAAAACTAATCTTGCCATCGAATTAATTCAACACCTGGACGCAGAAATTATCAGTGTGGATTCAGCCATGATCTATCGAAGTATGGATATTGGCACAGCAAAGCCTTCACCACTCATTTTAAAACAGGCACCACATCGACTCATTGATACGCATGATGCTAGTCAATCTTACTCAGCAGGCGAGTTTAGAGTGGACGCCATTTCCGCCATTGAAGAAATTTTAGCCAGAGATCACATCCCGCTATTGGTCGGTGGAACTATGCTCTATTTTCACGTCCTACAACAAGGGATTGCCACTTTACCACCAGCTAACCAACTCGTTCGTCAACAGCTTAAAAAAGAATTAGAACAACAAGGATTAAAAAAACTTCACCAACGCTTAACAATCATCGATCCCATTGCAGCACAACGCATCCATCCCAATGATCCTCAACGCCTATTACGCGCTTTGGAGGTCCCCCTTATAACCGGCAAAACACTCACTGCATTACAACAAGCGCCTATTAATTCGCATCTACCCTATTTATTTATTAATATTGCACTTATTCCTAGCGACAGAAACCTATTACGTCAATCAATCGCCACGCGTTTCCAAACCATGTTAAAACTAGGCTTATTAGAAGAAGTAGAGCAATTATTTAAGCGCGGCGATCTACACGCTAACTTACCGTCTATGCGTACCGTAGGCTACCGTCAAGTATGGAATTATTTAATGGGTCATATTTCCGCTATCGAGATGCAAGAATCTGCCATTATTGCGACGCGACAGTTAGCAAAACGTCAGTTAACCTGGCTACGTTCCTGGAAAAAATTAAATACCTTGCTCTGCCATGATAAAGAGAACATCCAAAAAATAATCCAATTAATCAACAAATAATTTAATCACTATTTTTTAATGCCGACTAATATTAAAACAGCTCCTATAGCGCTTACGGCAAGATAGAGCCCTGGCATAGTGATATGCTTAGTTTTTGTTATTAAATAAACAACGACTAATGGGGCTGTCCCACCAAAAAGGGAATAAGCTAGATTATAACTGAGCGAACCTACGGTATAACGAATAGTAACCGGAATAAGATCGAGCGTTAAGGCCATCAGCGGCCCTTGAAAGCTGGCCGCTAAGCCGGTAAAAATTAATTGTGCCATAATCAATTCAATAAAACCACCTTGCGCAATTATCCAATAAAGTGGATAGCTTAAACACATAAAGCCACTTGCTGCTATCAACATCAAAGGTTTGCGCCCCACTTTATCAGAAAGCCCGCCAAAAAAAATATCCAGTACAATGAGTAAAACGAGCATGATGGTATTAATACCATTTACATAAACTCGAGAATGACCCAAAATATCTGCCAAATACACTGGCATAAATATAAAAATTAAATACGTAATCAATGCGGATAGCACGTAAAGCGCAATTAATTGACTTATTAAGGTTTTATGGGCTAAAAAAATAGTTTTTATCGGAAATTTTTCAATTAAACATTCGCTTTGTAAGCACTGAAATGCGGGTGTTTCTTTTGTTTTGGTTCGAATATAATAGGCCGTCAAACCACTCATTGCCGCTAATAAAAACGGCAAGCGCCAAGCTAAACTATAAAGTGCATGTCCTTGAAAACAAGCTAATAGAATAAAAACAATGAGGGAACCTAACAGTAAACCAACCACCGAGCTCGCCCAAATTAAGGAGGAAAAAAAACCTATTTGCTGCGCTGGAATTGATTCAATTATAAAACAAGCTGAACCAAACGCTTCTCCACCTACCGCAATCCCCTGCAGTAATCGAAAAATAAGCAATAGGAGCGGCGCGCTTATTCCAGCTGTTTGATAATCTGGAAGTAAGCCTATTCCGCAGGTGGCGATTGCCATCAACAAAATACTTAAGCTCAAAGCCTTTTTTCTACCTTGAGTATCGCCAAGGTGGCCGAAAATCAACGCTCCCAAAGGACGGGCCAAATAACCTATTGCAAAAACACCATAGCTAAGCAGCAAAGCAGCGCTTGGTGCAGCACGAAAAAATAATTGGGCAAAAATAGCGGCTAAATAAGCATAAATACTAAAATCATACCATTCTAAAACAGTCCCTATACAAGCCGAAAATATAACTTTTCGTTGCTGTTTGCTAAGCATTTTATCCTAGTTTTCAAGCTGATTAAACGTAAGGTTGATACCAGGCAATAAATTTTTTCAAGGCTTGCTGACGAAAAGAATAATGAAAAAAATCCGCTGTATAACGTAATTCAGCCAGCGTTTTATCAGAACCCTGCGGTTTAAAAATAGCGGTAAAAGGAAGATCGGGATGACTGGATAAATCCTCTGGCATTACCAGAGTGCCTTGGCAAATCCCTTCAAATAACTGGGTTTTGATGCCGTCGGTATAAGCGAGTTGTAAAATAAAATCCGCACGATTGTCTTCATCGAGCAACTTAAATAAACCTTTAAAACCCAATCCTTGAAAAACAAATTTTGATAAAGTCCCTGGAAACTGGTGATAGGCAGCAAAAAATAAACCCCCATCGTCTAGTAATAAGGGCTGATTAACCAGTTTAAAGGCTTTTTTCACTTTATCTAACACCACCACTTTTTGATCGAGACTCTGAATTTCATCAATATCAACCGAATATTGCTTAATATTTAAAGTGGGCGCGTATTTATCAAAAAAATCGCTAACTTCCTCGAATTTTCCCGCATTGTGGGTGACATAATAAAGTTTATTATTCAATTTATTTCCCATATTGGTGTTAAAAAAAGTGATTCAACCACACGATCGGCATTGTCTGCAATAAACCCAGTAAAATAATCCTCCCACAACATGGATTCTCCTTCTTGTTTAGGATAGCGCCAAACAAATTCAATAAATCGATCCGGCAAATCAATCATACCGTCTGCTAGTTTTAGCCATTTAACGGCTGCTAATGTAGAACTTTGCTTTATTCCTTGACTTACACGCCCTTTTATTAAGCCCCCCTTCTCATTCAAAGGAATTTTTAAAGATGAACTCAAAAAACTATTAAATGCTTCTAAACTAGAAAAACATTTCGATAAATGAATGGCCCAAGCAAAATGATTCACTTGACGACCCCTAACTAAAACCCAAGCTAATAATTCATTATGGCTTTTTACCATTTCGTATTCATTAACTGTGGGCAACGGCCAATCTCGACCCTTGAGATAATTCATCATTAGCGCAATCATTTCATTGGCGGCCGTCTCATCGTGTTGTAAAATACCTTCCTGCAAAAATGTTAATCGATTATTATCTAACGGTTTACTAAAAGCGGCATAATGATCAATAATTTTTAATACTTCCGGCGCTAATGCTTCGCGACGAAAATCAGCTACGACTATTTGAGGGAGCGCACTAATCGCTAATTGGGGCGTGGTTGATTGTTCAGCTAACCATCTAAAATTATTTTGTTTTGCGGCTAAATAACCTTGTCCACGCGTTACATAGCCTAAGTAAGAGAATAAACGAGAAAGCACTTCTATGCCTGACTCAGGACCCGGTAAATCAATTAACGCTAAGTGATCAAGCCGCAACTCTTCTTGATATTGTGTCTGTAAACTGGCTTGAATAATCGATAACTGTAATAAATTAGTACTATAATCCTGCCATAATTGACTTATGACACTATGCTTAACGTAATCTAGCATAAACTACTCCCAAAAAATCCTCTTCACGTGATGGATGACGGTTAAATTTGCAAATATGCAAATTTAACCGTGAATACGATATACTGACCAACATGTATAAAATCTCGGTTTATGTACCCAGCGATTACCTGGAAAAAGTCAAACTAGCTATGTTTGATCAGGGTGGTGGTCGACTAGGAAATTATGATCGTTGCGCCTGGCAAGTATTAGGCCAAGGTCAATTTCGTCCCTTGGCGCAGTCTAATCCTTTTTTAGGTCAAGAAGGAAGTGTAGAAACACTTGAAGAATATCTGCTAGAAATGATTTGTGATGAAAAATTGATTAAACCGGTTATACACGCTTTAAAAAAATCTCATCCCTATGAAGAACCCGCATTTACCATAGTTCGGCTAGAAAATTTTTATGAGGAAATAAAACCCCATGCTTAGGATATTGCGTATTTTTATAACCTTGGTTGGTGCTATCATTTTATTGGGCTTGGTTGCACTCATCGGTTTAGTGGTCTTTGTAAACCCTAATGATCTTAAACCGCAGATCAACCAAGCGGTCACCAAGTTTACAGGACGTCAACTTCTATTAGGGGGAGATATTAAATGGTCTATTTTCCCTTGGCTTGGCTTGCAATTAAATGATGCTAAGCTCAGCAATAATCCTGGCTTTGGTGACAATCCATTTGCACAAATCAAGAAGTTAGATATTCAAGTTCGGCTACTCCCTTTACTACATAAACAATTAGAAATTGGTAGGTTACAGATTCGCGGCCTAACACTCTACTTGGTAAAAAATGCTAAAGGTCAAGGAAACTGGGAAGGATTAGTTGGTGTACCTGACAAAATGCCAAGTAATCCAAATAGTCGTCATGTAAGTAATAATCTAAATCCTATCGGGTTTATTGTAACGGGTCTTAGCATTCGAGACGGCCATATTTTGTTTACAGACCAACAAAAAAATCAACATCTTGACATATCAGATCTACAATTAAAAAGTACTAATCTTACCCTTAATCAAAGCTCACCTTTTGATATTCAGTTTAGTCTGCATACTAATTCACCTAATATTAATGCGGCAGTCAAATTACGCTCCTACATCACCCTCAGTGCCGATAAACAAAATATTGAACTCAATAAGTTTAGTTTAAACACGCTCTTAAAGGGACCTAATTACCCTAAGGGTGAACTGGCCTTTTCAATAAATAGTCATGTTGATGTCAATTTAAAAAATGCGTCGATGACAGTCGATCCATTGACGATCCTGATCGATCAAACGAAACTAACCGGTCACGTAATTGGTCAAGATATACTAAATAATCCTAGCTTCACTGGCACGTTAAATAGTCAGCAAATTAAGTCCGGCAAACTGAGCTTTCAACAAGTTCAACTGGCCTTTCAACTAAAAAATGCTGTGCTTTCGCTGAACCCTATTACAGCGCAGCTTTATCGAGGAAACTATCAAGGAGACGCTCATATAGACCTTAATCCCAACATACCACGCATTATCATGCATAACCAATTTAATCAAATCAACACACAATTGTTGTTTCAGGATCTCATTAATAACAGCCAACTACAATTAGCCGGTTTGGCTACATTAAATCTTAATCTCACTACACAAGGTAGTGCTAGCGACACCTTAATAAGAAATCTAAAGGGAGAAGGTCATTTTAACTTAACTCAGGGTTCCATCAAAGGAATCAATCTATCCTACTGGATAGCCTTTGGGAAAGCATTGATAAAACATGAAGCCACGCCTAACAACAGCGGCTCTACTGAAACGCCTTTCGATAAGTTTACAGCTAGCTTTAACATTAATCAGGGCATAGTAAGTAGCAATGATTTAATCATCCGCAGTGGTCGCTTACGTGTTAGCGGAAAAGGTGAATTAGACTTAACACAACAACAAATCAATTATGAGTTACAAGCTCAACCTATATTAGCGGATGGAAACCCTGATGGCATTGCAATCCCCATTAAGATCTCAGGGCCACTACAAAGTATTAGCATTAGCCCTGTCATTAGCCAACTCAGTATTGATTTCGTTAAGGAAAAGCTAAAAGGAAAATTAGGTGACACCTTAAAAAAACTAGATTTAAAAAATATATTTCAATAAGTTTAAGCTTGATTTGAATGAAATAAATACCGTGACTCTGACGCCTAAGCAATTTCAGCAACGTATTTTAGCGTGGTTTAAAATATATGGCCGTAAAGATTTGCCATGGCAGCAAACGAAATCACCTTATCGCATCTGGCTTTCAGAAATTATGTTGCAACAAACCCAGGTTGCAACCGTTATCCCTTATTTCCAAAATTTTATTCAAGCTTTCCCTACACTTTCTTCACTCGCCAAGGCCGATATAGAGGAAGTTCTCCATCGGTGGTCTGGATTGGGCTACTATGCGCGTGCACGCAACTTACACCGCTCTGCACAAATTATTGAAAAAGAATATTTTGGAAAATTTCCACAAGATTTAATGCAATTACAAAGTTTACCGGGAATCGGACGAACTACCGCTGGGGCTATCCTTGCCTTGGCGTTTAATAAATCAGCCAGCATCTTAGATGGCAACGTTAAGCGTGTACTAACCCGCGTCCACGCTATTCCAGGATCAACTGCTTTAGCTTCGGTGAATAAAAAATTATGGTCTTTAGCTGAAAGCTATACCCCCTTAAACCATCAGGTTAGTCATTATACTCAAGCGATGATGGATCTAGGGGCGCTCATCTGCACGCGCGCACAACCTAAATGCATTCAGTGCCCGCTGCAAACACATTGCCTTGCCTATCTAGGAAAAAATCCGCAAGCTTTTCCGACACCAAGGCCACCTAAAAAAATACCCTCTCGCGCCACAAAAATGTTGATATTAATCAATGCGCAACAAGAAATTTTACTGGAAAAACGTCCCGAAATGGGAATTTGGGGGGGATTATGGAGTTTACCTGAATGCCCCTTCACTGAAGATATAAGTGATTTTTGCAAACAACATTACCATTGCAGCGCTGAAAACCCCATACAACATACCCCATTCAGGCACACCTTTAGCCATTTTCATCTTGAAATTACCCCGATAGCCATGCACGTTAAAAAATGGCAGCCTCCACTCATAGAATCTAGACGCATAGTCTGGTATAACGTTGAACAATTAGCCGAAAAAGGCCTTGCGGCCCCGATCAAAAAATTATTAAGTCATCTAATATTATGAGTCGAACTATTTATTGTATTAAACTACAAACTCAAGCGGAAGGCCTCGATTATTTGCCTTATCCTGGCGAGCTAGGTCAACGTATCTATCAATCTATTAGCAAATCAGCTTGGCAACAATGGGTCCAACATCAAACTATGTTGATCAATGAATATCGTTTAAGTACTTTGGAGCCTAAAGCGCGCGAATTTTTAAAAGAAGAAATGGAAAAATTTTTATTTGGCGCGAATCAAACAAGTAATACACCACCTGGCTATATCGAGCCTCAGTAAAATTATATAAAAAATGCTTATCTAAACTAAACAAGGTAATTTTCATGGCAACCCATTATTCTCCTCACCAACTTGCCCAATTTATCTTAGCACGCCGAGCGAACTTCAAACCCAAGATAGGAATTATTTTAGGCTCAGGTTTAGCGGGAATTGCAGATAGGATAAGTGATGCCATTTCAATTCCCTATAATGAACTTCCTGGATTCCCTGTAAGCAGCATACCAGGCCACCCCGGACAAATGATTCTAGGTTATCTCAATAAGATCCCTGTTGTATGTTGCCAAGGCCGTGTTCACCCTTATGAAGGCATGCTAGGAAAAGATTTTAAGATATTTATACGTACTTTAAAATGCTTAGCTTGCAATGCTTTATTGATGACAAATGCCGTGGGTTCCTTAGATAAAAATCTCCAACCTGGACAGCTGGTATCAATTTCAGATCATATTAATTTTCACCCGATGAATCCCTTAGTAGGGCCTAATGATGAAGAATTTGGCCCGCGCTTTTTTGCAATGGATAATGCCTACGATAAACAATTTCGGCTTATTTTGCAGCAAACCGCCAAAAAATTGGCTATTTCTTTATCTGAAGGAATTTATATTAGTGTTTTAGGGCCTAATTTTGAAACTCCTGCTGAAATACGTGCTTTTCGCCAGCTAGGTGCCGATGTTGTCGGGATGTCGACGGTTCCTGAAGTCATCGTTGCCAGACATTGTGGCTTGAAAGTAGCGGTTATATCCGTTGTCACGAATCTGGCCGCCGGTCTTAGCGATGCGCCTATTACCCACGAAGCGACTGTACACTTTGCCGCAGAAGCGAGTGACAATCTGGGTCGATTACTCGAATCAGCTATAGACCAGCTAATTGAATGACTTAGCTATCAATTCATTGAATGGTATAACCACCATCGATATTAATTAAGGCGCCGGTCATAAAGGATGAAGCTTCACTGCATAAAAAACCAACCAGCTCAGCAACCTCTTCTGGTTTTCCAACGCGTTGCAAAGGTAATTTTTTAGCGACTTGTTCCCTAATCAAGGATGCAGCCAGACCTGTTTTTTGTTGAAATTGTGATATGACCGCTTGATACATTGGGGTATCTATCGTCCCCGGACAAACACAATTAACTCGAATCCCATAAGTTGCGTAATCTAAAGCAGTACTTTTTGCTAATTGCGCAATCGCCGCTTTCGTTGCCCCATAAATGGCGCACTGCTCTTTGGCAACAAATGCCTGATCGGAAGCCATTAAAACTATCGCGCCGAATCCTTGTTTTTTCATACTCGGTAATACCTGTTGCAAACAATAAATAGTCCCCAACAAATTGGTCGCGATGACTTGTTGAATTTCAGCCACCGTACTTTCTTCCACATTCGCAAATAAGTGTATTCCGGCATTACAAAAAAGATAATCAATCTGTGCTACTTTTTGCCGGATGCTGGCAATCGCTCGTTGAATCTGATTGCTCGCTGAAACATCGCAAAGTAAAAAATGAATCCTTGCCGTCGCCGCATAATCTAAATTCTTTTTATCCAGTACATAAACTTCCGCGCCCTCGCGACTAAACAGTATGGCGGTAGCCGCGCCTATTCCCGATGATCCGCCCGTTATGATAATTGTTTTATTTTTAAATTTCATCGTGCTCTGACTTCAATCTCCCCAAAAGGTGTCGTTTGTAAAAGTTCAATGAGGGTTTGACGCCATAATTCTAATAAGGCTATAAACGTAACCACGACGCCCATACGCCCTTCCTTTAAGCTAAAAAGCTCGGTAAATTTAACACGCGGCTGTATCGCTATTCGTTGTAATATCTGTGACATACGATCCTGGATAGACAAAGGTTCTTCTGCGATAGCATGATGCGCCTTCAAAGCAGCGCGTGCTAAAACCGATTTTAAAGCGTCTACGAGATCCTCTAAAGCCAGCGGTGGTAACGACGCTGCAGTCGCCTCAATAGGCACACCCGCTTTGGCCATCGCCAAAAAAACATCCCGCCCTAGGCGTGGCAACTGTTCTAATTTTTGTGCGGCCTGTTTAGTCCTTTCGTACTCCTGCAAGCGACGAATTAATTCGGCCCTAGGATCCCCCTCATCATTCGATGGGTTTTCTATCGCTTTAGGTAATAACAATCGCGACTTTATTTCGGTCAATATGGCCGCCATGACGAGATATTCAGCCGCCAATTCGATTTCCAATACCTGCATCAATTCAATATATTGCACATATTGGCGAGTTATTTCGGCAACCGGAATATCTAAAATATCAAAATTTTGCTTTTTGATAAGATATAACAGGAGATCCAGAGGGCCTGTAAAAGCTTCCAACAATACTTCTAAGGCCTGAGGTGGAATATAGAGATCGCAGGGCAGCTGGGCCAAGGGTTGGCCTCGAATAGTCGCAATAGGAGATGTGGTGCTTGTCGTAGAAAATAGGCTTTCGCTCATAGAGCCTAAGTGTAATCGTTATAGGCCAAAAAATCTAAAAAAAATGGATAATAGCCCTTGCAAGAGGGGGCCTAATATTCTCGCTAAGAGACCACTGGCGAGTAAAAAGACCAAAATAAAAAATCCATAAATCTCTAATTTATTAAACTGATAGGCCATCGCAGGCGATAAAAAACTAGCCACTACCCGGCTACCATCTAAAGGAGGAATAGGGATTAGATTTAATAGCATTAAGACCAAATTAATCGACACACCAATCTGCGCCATATAAATAAAGGCGGCGTTATTGAGCCCTATTGCGACTTTAGCGACGCCAACCCAAAAAAAAGCCATCGCTAAATTAGCCATTGGCCCTGCCGCTGCGACTAAGGCCATATCACGTCTAGGATTTTTAAGATTCTGCCAGGTAATTGGCACCGGTTTAGCCCAGCCGAAGACAAAACCACCCAATAAAAAAAGAATCGCTGGCACAATAATTGTACCGATAGGATCAATATGCTTGAGAGGATTCAGGGTTAAACGACCTAATAATTTGGCGGTCGGATCCCCGCATTTTGAGGCAACCCAACCATGAGCCGTTTCATGGACGGTAATGGCAAATAATAAAGGCAGGACCCACAATATTATTTTTTGGCCTAAGGAAAAATCGATCATTATCAACTCACCCAATATTAAAATTAATTAAAGTATATACACATCGTACTTGAATAGGCGAGCCGATTTCTTAAAAAAACGCACCTATTTAGCATTAAGTCCCTCTCAATAATGAATCTGAGATACCGCCCCATCTCATGGTTTGGTCACACAATTAAATTTAAGATAGCTCTTTATTCACAACCGGAAAAAATAAGTCTAGTTTTAAAAAGATTACCTTTATCGAATGCTATTAATAATACGCGCTTAAAAACCAACTCCTCTACATCCACCATTCCCCATGCAATAAAACCCGCTTGGCAAGTAGTCACTGATAAAAAAACCTTGTCTTTATACTCAACTAAAAATTTGGGAAATACTAATTTAGCTAGGAATCAAATTCCGTCGAATACGGCTAAAAGGAAACGACTACCCTTCGATGAACACGCAAGCTTTAACAAAGCTAAAAAAAGCAAGCCATTTTATCCATTAGAGTCCTTATGGCAAGCAAAAAATGAAAAAATAGTTACGCAATTTAGTCAAATTAAAATAGATGATAATATCACCGAGATTATTATTGGGCTACAGCAAAAATTGCCCCTTCGAAAATCGCTTGGTGAATATGCGGCTACTGTGCAGAATAATCGTGCCGTAACTATTATTACAAGGAATTTACAAACTCTGGAACTTACTCATCCTGAAAAATTCGCGCTTTTAAAGAAAGCAAAAAATCTTCTCAAGAAATCGGCTAAATTTTACGATAAAGCTAGCTTATCGGTAAAAAAAAGTGAGATAAACCTAGGTATACACTGTATTGAATCTAGTCTAAAAAATTTAGCTTCTTTCAGTAGTAAAGCGTCTACAGAATCTATCCCATCAATTAATAAAACAGAACACTTAGCAACGTTAATCGGTACTGTAGGAAATATCTCTTCGAAGAACAGAGTAGCTTATTATACGCGACATGCTAATAATTTTCTCTTTGGGCGACCCCTAGCAAAAGAGGATCGGAAAGATGAACCTCGGCAAAATGGACTGAAAAAGTACCCGTTTAAGGGTTTATAAATTAGAGACGTCGTCAATTAAGTAAATAATTTAAAATTAAATTTATAATAAAAAAATAGTTAAGTTTCTTACTTGGTAAGAAGACTTAAATTTATGATATCCCTAAAAAAAATAGCTACGGAAATAACTCACTTATCAACGAGTCACCAGAACGCGCTAGACATCATTCGCTCACAGAAACGAGCCGAAGCTTACCCAACTTTCACGACATTGGAGCTCAAGACTAAAGATTTAACAAAAATTTTAATCAAGGAAATTACCGATTATTATCACGGCCTGGCTGCTTTTAATAAATATGAAGAAGCGGAAAGTTTTTTAAACTTGATAGCAAACGTAATTAAACCCAAACCAGACATCACCATTGAAGAGCGTCTCCGTTCAGTCGCTGAACCGACTGACAATCTATTTTTTGCCACGCTTTTACGTGAGCTAATTAAGTTTCATATTTGCGATGAAAACGAAGCGTGGCGAAAAAAAACTTTTTTAACGAAAAATAGCGTAAATCTTAACAACGAATATTGGAAAATACTAATCATTACTAAATATTTTTCGAAAAGAGTAGGCGATAAAAGCCAAGATTTAAATAAAAAAATTTTACAGCTTGAAAAGCATCTCTTAGAAAATTTCAGCCCGGAAAAAAACTTAACTTTATCAGATAATACAATCCCAAGCAGCGCTTTTTTCAACTCGCCAAACAAATTGAACCAGTTGGAATCGAATTATGTATCAATACGCTCCAAGTGCATTACCAACACTTAATAGAATATAAAGCACCTTCCATCCCTCCAGAAAATATTTATAATAATTTATTACAATTTATACGGACCCATTGCCCGCAAAAACAAGACAAAATTAACTGTTCTAGAGTATCTCAGGGATAAAAATGCGCTTTTAAAATTTCAATAGATTTTCTATTAATAAACTCGCCCGAGTGAATAAAATCCTGTAAAATCAAGATCAAAATTTTTATATCATTTGATTCCAAAAAAAGTGGAGTAGCGCGTATGTCGTACCAACACATCCAAACCCCTAGTTTCGGTGAAAAAATTAGTGTTAATCGAGATTTTTCTTTGAATGTCCCAGAGCAACCCGTTATTCCCTTTATTGAAGGGGATGGTATCGGGTGCGATATTACGCCGGCTATGCGACAGGTGATTGATGCCGCGGTCAGCAAAGCTTATGGAAAAAAACGCCGTATTGCTTGGATGGAGGTCTATGCGGGAGAAAAAGCGAGCTCCCTCTATGGGCAAGACGTTTACTTACCGGAGGAAACACTGAGCGCTATTCGTGATTATGTGGTTTCTATCAAAGGCCCTTTAACCACGCCAGTGGGTGGTGGCATGCGTTCCTTAAACGTCGCTTTACGCCAACAACTCGACCTATATGTTTGCCTACGTCCGATTCGTTACTTTAAAGGGGTACCTAGCCCTGTTCGTGAACCTGAAAAAACCAATATGGTCATTTTCAGAGAAAATTCAGAAGATATTTATGCCGGAATTGAATGGGCCGCCGATAGCCAAGAAGCTAAAAAGTTGATTGATTTTCTACAAAACGACATGGGCGTTAAAAAAATTCGCTTTCCGCAGCATTGTGGTATTGGGATTAAACCGGTTTCGAAACAAGGATCACAACGTTTAATAAAACGTGCTATTCAATATGCCATTGATCAAAATTTGCCCTCGGTGACTTTAGTCCATAAGGGTAACATTATGAAATTTACTGAAGGTGCCTTTAAGGACTGGGGCTATTCCATGGCGAAAGAACAATTCGCTGCCACCCTGCTCGATAACGGCCCTTGGATGCGATTAAAAAACCCTAAGACGGGTAAAGAGATCATTATTAAAGACTTCATTGCCGATGCCTTTTTACAACAAGTCCTATTGCGCCCCGCCGAATATAGTGTAGTAGCCACCCTCAATCTTAATGGAGACTATATATCAGACGCATTAGCCGCTCAAGTGGGTGGTATTGGGATTGCTCCTGGGGCTAATCTCGGCGACAAAGTCGCCATGTTTGAAGCAACCCATGGCACAGCGCCTAAATATGCGGGACAAAATAAGGTTAATCCTGGCTCGCTTATCTTATCAGCGGAAATGATGTTACGTCACCTGGGCTGGAATGAAGCGGCCGATTTAGTCATCACTGGAATAGAAGGGGCTATCCAAGCCAAAACGGTTACTTATGACTTTGCTCGTTTAATGAACGATGCAAAAGAGGTAAGTTGTTCTGATTTTGCCCAAGCTATCGTCGATCATATGTGTAACACATCCTCTTTGGCTTCTTTTGCTGAATCCTAAATTTAATTACAAACTTATAGAGGTTTAAAAATACTCAAACTCGCAAATCCCTAAAATTCGACTAGGCTAAAAATAAAGGGAATATTATTTTTTCAACATGGACTACCCGGTTATATAACAACAGTGAAACTCGCTTTATGCGAGAAAACACGGATTTCATACGAATAGAAAAGGAGGGCGACCATGTTTAGCAAAGAGCTTGAAGTTAGTTTAAATTCCATTTTTAAACAAGCCCGTGAAAAACATTATGAATATTTAACGGTTGAGCATCTATTATTAGCACTTTTAGATGAACCTTCTGCCGTTGCAGCACTTAAGGCGTGCGGAGCAAATCTCAATCGTCTTAAGAACGAGATTAGTAATTTTATTGCGGCAACCACACCTTTGTTTCCTTCTGCCGATCCTAACCTCGATATACAACCTACATTGGGTTTTCAGCGTGTTTTACAACGTGCTATTTTTCAAGTGCAATCCAGCGGAAAAACTCAAGTGAATGGTGTCAATATATTGGCTGCTATCTTCGGCGAACAAGATAGCCAAGCTATTTATTTTCTTCGTCGAGAAAACGTAACGCGTTCTGATTTATCGAATTACATTTCACAAGGCCTGCCAAAATTACAGGATAATAATTTGGAGCCTAAATTAAACCATTTTGTGACCGAAGAAGAAATCACCATAGAAGGTCCTGGAAATAGTCCTTTAGAACTTTATGCGATCAATTTAAATGGCAAAGCACGCCTTGGAAAAATTGATCCTTTGATTGGACGAGCAGAAGAATTAGCCCGGGTTATTCAAATTCTTTGTCGTCGCCGCAAAAATAATCCGCTATTAGTCGGTGAAGCGGGTGTCGGAAAAACAGCGATAGTCGAAGGACTGGCTAAAGCGATTATCGACAAACGGGTTCCTGAAGTTCTTGCTAACAGTACGATTTACTCATTGGATTTAGGCAGTTTACTGGCCGGGACTAAATATCGTGGCGATTTTGAAAAACGATTTAAAGCTTTATTAGCACAACTCAAACAAGAACCTCAGTCTGTACTCTTTATCGATGAAATTCATGTGGTAATCGGTGCAGGTGCCGCTTCCGGTGGTGTCCTGGATGCCTCTAATTTAATTAAGCCTTTACTGACGACCGGCGAACTAAAATGTATCGGCGCTACCACCTATCAAGAATATCGTAGTATTTTTGAAAAAGATCGGGCTTTAGCGAGACGCTTTCAAAAAATCGATGTCCCTGAACCCAATTTAGAAGAAACCATCGCCATCTTACGTGGCCTACGCGATAGACTTGAAGAACATCACCATGTTAAATACCGAATGAATGCCTTACGTGCCAGCGTCGAGTTAGCGGCTCGTTACTTACCGGATCGCTTTTTACCCGATAAGGCTATTGATATTGTTGATGAAGCGGGCGCTTATCAAGCCTTACGACCGGATCATAAAAAGAAACATATCATTGGTATCCATGAAATCGAAGCGATAGTCGCTAAGATGGTGCGTATTCCTACTCGAAATGTCTCTGCTTCGGATAAGAGTCGCTTACGTCACTTAGAGAAAAAATTAAAATCTCGGGTATTCGGCCAAGATGTTGCGATCGAAAATCTCTGTGCCGCCATGAAATTAACCCGTTCCGGCTTAAGAGAAACCAATAAAACAATTGGATCTTTCCTTTTTGCCGGCCCAACTGGTGTTGGCAAAACCGAAGTGACGCGTCAGCTCGCTGAACTAATGGGTATTGAATTACTCCGCTTTGACATGTCCGAATATATGGAAAGACATAGTGTATCGCGTTTAATCGGCGCGCCTCCGGGTTATATCGGTTATGATCAAGGTGGATTATTAACGGAAGCGGTGACCAAACATCCTCATGCGGTTTTATTATTGGATGAAATTGAAAAAGCGCATCCTGACATCTTCAACCTTTTATTACAGGTCATGGATCATGGTAACTTAACCGACACGAACGGCCGAAAAACTGACTTTAGTCACATTATTTTGGTGATGACGAGTAACGCCGGTGCGGAACAATTTAGCCGTCAAGCGATAGGCTTTACACCAAGCTTAAATCACGCTGAAAATTCAGAGGCTATCAAACGAATTTTTTCACCTGAATTTCGCAATCGACTAGACGCCACTATTTACTTCAATTATTTAAGCGCCTCTATCGTCTCTCAAGTAGTTGATAAATATTTACTCGAGCTAGAAGCGCAGCTTGAAAAGAAACATGTCACACTCAATGTAGACAAACCGGCTCGCGTTTGGCTAGCTAAGCACGGCTATGATAGAAACATGGGTGCGCGCCCAATGATGCGCCTCATCCAAGAAAAAATCAAAAAACCAATCGCCGATGAATTACTGTTTGGACGTTTAACACACGGCGGCCAACTCATACTAACCAGTGCTAACGATGAGTTACAGTTAATTATTTATGAGAAAGGAACGGTTATTAATCCACCCGCGCCCAATAAAAATTTATCTCAAGCCCCAACTATTAGCTAGGCTTAGATTTTTCCAGCTCGGGTCCTTTGCCGCGAAATATAATACGTCCCTTGGTGAGATCATAAGGTGTCATTTCAACCTTCACCTTATCACCTGTCAGTACACGAATATAACTTTTTCGCATACGTCCGGAAATATGGGCATTAATAACATGCCCATTTTCTAATTCAACGCGAAACAAGGTATTGGGCAAAGTCTCAATGACTGTACCTTCCATCACTATTTGATCTTCTTTGGCCATAATTTACCTAAGATTAACTCTATCACACTTAAGAAGTCGCTATGTTGCCGTAAAAGCTGTTTGTTTACAATAACATTTTTAGCTAAGCTGGCGTTATACTCTTTAAGTTTTGAGAAAATTATCATAGGCAGCAAGGATAATCTATGCCACAGCTATCCCAAGTTCATCGCTTCGCCAAGGCAATAGGCGATAAGCTTAAACAACAACATTTACAGCTGGTAACGGCTGAATCCTGTACAGGCGGGCAATTAGCACAAACCATCACCAGCGTCTCCGGTGCTTCAGTATGGTTTGAACGTGGCTTTGTGACTTATTCTAATTTATCGAAACAACAAATTTTGGGAGTGGATAAGGCGCTACTAAACCAATATGGCCCGGTTAGTGAAAAAACCGCACTCGCTATGGCCAAAGGGGCACTCAAACAAAGCCCTGCGAGTATCAGTATTGCGATTACTGGCATTGCAGGACCTGGTGGTGGAAGCCAAGAAACACCGGTCGGGACGATATGGACCGCCTGGGCGAGGAAAAAATCTTTCTGTCAAGCCTTATGTCAACATTACTCCGGAGATCGATTGATTATTCGCTATGCCGCCGTAGAATTTGCATTGAAAACCCTACTCAGCTTAATGGAAAAATAGACTGTTTCAACTACTTTTACCTCACTTACTTTAGAGCACATAATCAATCGTTAAAGGGGCATGATCGGAGAAACGTCGATCTTTATAAATCGAAACGGATTTTACCTTATCCCTTAAACCAGGCGTAATGATCTGATAATCGATCCGCCAGCCGACGTTATTATCCCAAGCGCGTCCACGGTTTGACCACCACGTATATTGTTCAGCTTGTTGATTAATCTCACGAAACGCATCGACATAGCCTATAGGCCCCAAAACTTGATCCAACCACGCCCGTTCTTCCGGTAAAAATCCGGAATGTTTTTGATTACTACGCCAATTTTTTAGATCAATGGGTTTATGCGCAATATTCCAATCACCACAAATAATAAAATCACGTTTTTGACGTCGCTGCCTTTTTAAAATGGTTTTATAATGATCCAAAAATTGAAATTTAAGCTTCTGGCGTATTTCGCCGCTACTCCCTGATGGCATATAAAGCGAAGCGATACTCAAGTTGGGAAAATTTAATTGCAGATAACGCCCTTCTTTATCAGCACATTCCCAACCTAAACCTCCAACAACTGTATCGGGTTTAATACGACTATAAACTGCAACGCCACTGTAACCTTTTTTTTCGGCGTCAAAAAAATAAGCCTGATAATCTTTGAGATGAACTGCTGTATCTAACTGCCACTCTTGCGCTTTAGTTTCTTGTAAACAAATCACATCGGCTTTTTGAGTTTTCGCCCAATCAAAAAACCCTTTTCGCGCCGCCGAGCGAATACCATTCAGATTTAAAGTCATAATACGCATTAAAAAGGTAACTTTAGCGATGGTTCCATCGTTAATAAGGCTTTGCCAAATAAAGTTTGAATGCGTTGTAAGGCTTGTTGGCTATCGGCTTCAAAGCGCAATATTAAATAAGGACTCGTGTTAGATGCTCTTACTAAACCCCAACCATCCTTAAACTCGGCGCGTACCCCATCAATTTTACTCAGCTTGGCACCCGGAAATTCAACCTGCGCTTGAAAAGCCCGCATAAATGTAAATTTTTTATCTTCCGCGATAGCGAGCTTTAATTCGGGCGTATTAATACTGTTAGGTAGTGCTGTAAATAGCTCACTTACATCGCGCGTATCTTTAGCCACAATTTCTAATAAACGCGCCGCTGTATAAAGCGCATCATCAAAACCATACCAACGTTCTTTAAAAAAAATGTGACCGCTCATTTCACCGGCCAGTAATGCACCGGTTTCTTCTAGTTTAGCCTTCATAATCGAATGTCCGGTCTTCCACATTAAAGACTGACCTTTATGTTCCGCAATAACTTTTGCCAAGTGAGCGGTCGATTTGATATCGTAAATGATGAGCGCTCCAGGATTGCGCGATAAGACATCGATTGCATAGAGCATCATTTGTCGATCAGGCCAAATAATCTCGCCTCGATTCGTCACAACGCCGAGTCTATCGCCATCTCCATCTAATGCTAAACCAATATCGGCCTGATGCTGTTTAACTCCGGCGATTAAATCATTTAAATTTTCAGGAACACTCGGGTCTGGATGATGATTAGGGAAATAACCATCCACTTCACAAAATAATTCAATCACTTCACAACCCAAACGTCGTAATAATTCCGGCGCCACAACTCCGCCCACACCGTTTCCGCAATCTAGAACCACGCGCAAAGGTCGTGCCAGGGTAATATCTTGCGTAATTCGATTTAAATACGCCTCTACGAGGGAAATCTGTTGTAAGCTCCCTCGGCCCGATTTAAAACCTCCCGCTTGAATGCGTGTGTACAATTCGTCGATCGTAGCTTCCGATAAACTTTTTCCGGCTAAAACAATTTTTAAGCCATTATAATTCCAAGGGTTATGGCTCGCTGTTAGCATCACGCCCGAACGATAGCTTAAATAACGGGTCGCAAAATAAAGCACGGGGCTAGGAACTTGGCCAATATCAATCACATCACAGCCACTTTCACGTAATCCCTTATGCAGTGCTTCTATCAACACAGGCCCCGACAAGCGCCCATCGCGAGCGGTAATAATCGTCTCCTCGCCTTGCTCTTGCGCCACACTGCCAATCGCTCTACCGAGTGTCTCAATCACTTCCGGTGTTATCGATTCGCCAACAACACCTCGAATATCGTAAGCACGGAAAATACTCCTTGAGATCTCTTCAAAAGAAATTTGTTGCATATCTTCTCCTAAGTTTATCGACAACTGACAAAATACAGCCACCCGGCAAGCAATTTAATCATCCATGCATAAAACCTACGCTAACCGCCTATTGCATTGATAAAAGTTAATACTATTAACATGTTTGTCCCAACTTACTCACAGCTTGCTAAATATTTTCTCACTTTATATAGTGGTTGCGCACTATAGAAACCACATGATATTGTGTTATATCATTTCCATAGCGATAATTCTTCACAAGCTTTTTAAGGAGCATCCATGAGCGGACTTTCATCCGAACTAATGACTTCTTCTCTTCTGCTTAATAACGCCGAGATTCTACTATCTAATCCGGAAGCAGAACAAGAGAATAAATTCATTTGTACACTGCAAGTGATTAAACGTAACGGTAAACTTGTCAATTACGACCCGAGTAAAATAAGAGTTGCGATTACCAAAGCGTTTCTTGCCGTCGAAGGCGGGCAAGCGGCACTTTCAACCCGTATCCATGAACGCGTGTCACAACTCACTCAACAAGTAACCCACATCATACAGCAACGCCACCCCAACGGTGGAACACTGCCCATTGAAGCGATACAAGATCAAGTTGAACTCGCCTTAATGCGGGTTGAAGCGCACCAAGTTGCACGCGCTTATGTGCTCTATCGTGAAGAACGACGAAAAATGCGTGCGGAAACCAACACGCAATCTCACCTTCAATTACAAGTAAGCTTAGCCGATGGAAGTCAACGCCCCTTAGATTTAACCCAGCTTAGTCTGCTCATCAGCGAAACCTGTAAAGACCTAAGTGAAGTAAAACACGAGCTAATCCTACAAGAAACCTTACGTAACCTCTATGATGGGATGCCTATCCTAGAGATTGATAAAGCACTCATTATTAGTGCGCGCACACTGGTAGAGCAAGATCCCAATTATACCTACGCGACAGCACGATTTTTATTACGCACTTTATATACAGAGGCGTTAGATTTTCTCGAACTACCCACCGCCGTCTACACCAACAGCCACGCTGGGGTATATCACCATTACTTTCAACACTACATCAAACGCGGTGTTGCACTGGAATTACTGGATCCACAATTACGAAGCTTTGATTTAGAAAAGTTGGGGAAGGCCTTACTCCCTGAACGGGATCAACAATTTACTTATTTGAGTTTACAAACTTTATACGATCGTTACTTTCTGCATGCTGATGATGTCCGCTTTGAATTACCACAAGCTTTTTTTATGCGCATTGCGATGGGCCTTGCCCAGCAAGAATCGAACAAGGAAGATCGTGCTATTGAATTTTATCAATTACTTTCTTCCTTTGACTACATGGCCTCTACACCGACCTTATTTAATGCCGGAACATTGCGTCCACAACTCTCGAGTTGCTTCTTAACCACCGTAGCAGATGATCTCGATCAAATTTACAGTGCCATAAAAGATAATGCCTTACTGTCAAAATTTGCCGGTGGTTTAGGCAATGATTGGACACCCGTTAGAGCCATGGGAGCACGAATTAAAGGCACGAATGGTAAATCACTCGGGGTAGTTCCTTTTCTAAATGTAGCCAACGCTTCTGCGGTCGCCGTCAATCAAGGTGGGAAACGTAAAGGCGCTGTCTGCGCTTATCTAGAAACTTGGCACTTAGATATCGAAGAGTTTTTAGAATTAAGAAAGAATACCGGTGATGACCGACGTCGTACCCATGACATGAATACCGCCAATTGGGTGCCTGACTTATTCATGAAACGACTCCTGCAAGGAGAAAATTGGACCTTATTCTCACCGGATGAAACACCGGATCTACATGATATTTTCGGTCTGGAATTTGAAGAAAAATATCAAGCCTATGAGGCCAAAGCAGCGCGCGGTGAAATTAAAAATTTTAAGACTATTCCTGCTACCAATCTGTGGCGTAAAATGCTGAGCTTATTATTTGAAACGGGACATCCCTGGATTACCTTTAAAGATCCTTGTAACTTACGTTCTCCACAACAACATATAGGAACGATTCATAGTTCTAATTTATGTACCGAAATTACGCTTAACACGTCTATTGATGAGATTGCTGTCTGTAATTTGGGAAGTATTAATCTACCCCAACATCTCACCGCATCGGGAGAGCTTGATCAAATAAAATTACGTCGCACCATCCGCACGGCCATACGTATGTTAGATAACGTGATTGACATCAATTATTATACGGTACCTCAAGCCCGCCGCTCTAACTTAAAACATCGCCCTATTGGTCTTGGCCTCATGGGTTTTCAGGATGCTTTATATCAGTTACGTATTCCTTATGCTTCAGAAGCTGCTATTACGTTTGCGGATCATTCCATGGAATTAATTAGTTATTACGCCATCGAAGCTTCTAGTGATTTAGCCAAAGAACGTGGCCGTTATGAAAGTTTTCAAGGCTCGTTGTGGAGTCAAGGTATCTTACCCTTAGACTCTATTGCCTTGCTACAAAAAACCCGTGGCGAGTTATTCAATCAAGACCAGACCAGCCACTTAGATTGGCAATCATTACGACAAAAGGTAATAAAAGATGGGATGCGCAATTCAAATTGTATGGCCATTGCACCCACCGCCACTATCTCCAATATCTGTGGTGTTGCCCAATCTATTGAGCCAACCTACCAAAACCTATTTGTAAAATCTAATATGTCCGGCGAATTTACCGTAATCAATCCCTATTTAGTCAAAGATCTGAAACTACTTGGGTTATGGGATGCGGTGATGCTAAATGATCTCAAATATTATGACGGTAGTTTACAAAAAATTGAACGCGTTCCTGATAGCTTAAAACAACTCTATGCGACTGCCTTTGAGATCCCAACCCATTGGCTAGTCGAAGCCGGATCGCGTCGACAAAAGTGGATTGATCAAAGTCAATCTTTAAATCTTTATATGGCACAAGCCTCCGGTAAAAAATTAGATGAACTCTATAAAAATATTTGGCTTAAGGGATTAAAAACCAGTTACTACTTACGTACCATGGGCGCCACGCACACTGAAAAGGCGACCTTAGAAGGGAGTCACTTAAATTCAGTACAGTCGGACACCCCGGCCTCAGGACTAAGCTGTTCCATACTCGACCCTGATTGTGAATCATGTCAATAAGTTTTAAAAAAGTTACTATTGCGGAGGATTGTGCCACCATGAACACGACTAATTCAAATACAAACACCGTATTCCCTGTGAAATCGACTGAAGATACGCACGGTGGCTTTACTGGTTTAGAAGCGCTCGAAATAGGCGCTGCGCGTGTACAAGTCGATGATAAAAAAATTATTAATTGTCGCGCTGATCTCAATCAGCTTGTTCCCTTTAAATATAAATGGGCTTGGGAAAAATATTTAGCGGCTTGTGCTAATCATTGGATGCCACAAGAAATTAACATGTCCGCTGACATCGCTTTATGGCGCGATCCGAAAGGGCTAAGCTCCGATGAGCGTTTGATCATAGAACGAAGTCTAGGGTTCTTTTCAACCGCCGATTCCTTAGTGGCTAATAATCTCGTTTTAGCGGTCTATCGCCACATTACCAATCCAGAATGTCGTCAATATTTACTAAGACAAGCCTTTGAAGAAGCCTTACATACCCATGCCTACCAATATGTGATCGAAAGTTTAGGGATGGATGAGTCACGCCTTTTTAACATGTATCGTGAACTACCCACCGTCGCAAAAAAAACCGAGTGGGCACTCCCCTTTACCCAAAGCTTAGCAGATCCTTTGTTTCGTACGGGCACACCTGAAAATGATCAGCGTCTATTGCGCGATTTAATTGCGTTTTATGTTGTATTCGAAGGTATATTTTTCTATGTTGGCTTTTCACAGATTTTAAGTATGGGTCGACGCAATAAAATGACCGGCACCGCCGAACAATTTCAATATATTTTACGTGATGAGTCGATGCATTTAAATTTTGGTATCGATGTTATCAATCAAATTAAATTGGAAAATCCACATTTATGGACCTCTGAATTCAAAACTTATGTAATTAATCTTGTCAAAGAAGGAGTTGATCTCGAGTATCAATATGCAAAGGACACCATGCCACGCGGTATTCTGGGATTAAATGCAAATATGATGTGGGATTATCTACGTTTTATAGGCAATCGACGTCTTGTACAAATTGGCTTACCTGAACAATATTCAGGTGTCAGTAACCCCTTACCCTGGATGAGTGAAATCATTGATCTTAAAAAGGAAAAGAATTTCTTTGAAACCCGCGTGACGGAATATCAAACCGGCGGTAGCTTAAATTGGGATGACTAAATACTCACGCCTATTTTAACTAAGCTTTAGGTACACTATTGGAAAAAGTGGCGCTCGTGTAACAGCTCAGCGCCACTTTTTGCTTTTAACTAGTTTACCTTGCCGATAAAACTTAAAAAATAATTACTTGCTGCGAGTGCACTAATCCAAAATGGGATAGGCCAATCGGTAACAAAGGCTAAAATAATACCTAACCAGACGATTAAAACACCTAACAATACCGTTAAGAACAAACCACTTAAGAGATGACGCGTCCAATTTAAGGCCGCGGCGGCAGGTCCTATCAATAAGGTAAACACTAAAAGTACGCCCACCACTTGACTGGCTTCAGTCACAGCTACTGCCACAATGATCATAAATAAAATAGAAAGTAGTGGTAAAGAAACACCTTTTGCTTCCGCTAATTCAGGTTCTAAACTAGCAAATAACAACGGTCTGGCAATAACAGCTAAGGCTAATAAGCTAAAAATAGCGTAAAGCAACATCATGTGGATTAAATGCCATGAAACACCTAAAAGATTACCAAAGAGAATAGTCATCGCCTGTGAGGCATAACTGGTATAAAAATGTAAAAATAAGACCCCTAATCCCAGCGCAAATGCCAAGATAATACCAATGGCCATATCACTTTTATTAATTCTATGACCTAAACTACCCATTCCTACAGCGGCTAATAGCGTCAAAAGTAACTGCCCTGTAACCGGCATTAAACCTAATAAGCCAGCGCCTGTCGCCCCTGCAAAGCCAATATGACCTAAGGCGTGGCCCGCAAAAGCCAATCTGCGGATTACCATGAAATAACCGACCAGCCCAGCTAATATTGCCGCAATCGTACCGGCTATCAGCGCATTACGGAGAAAATCATATTCAAACAGAGAAATGATCAAGGTCGGGTCTACAATGGTTGACATGATGATGGAATCCTAATTCTTTATTTATTACAAAAAGTTGTTGCTCATGCTGAATAACCTGCATGTCCATACCATAAAGCTCACTTAGCTTTTTACTATTAATAATTTCATTGACTAAGCCAATAACTGCTTTACCTTTGGCTAAATAAAGCACCCTACCGACACTACTTATCAAAGGGTTAATATCATGCGAAGTAAACAATATAGTAATACCATATTGCAAACGAATTTCATCAATTAAATTGACCAAGGTGGCCTGATAGTAAGGATCTAAATTTACCAGCGGTTCATCGAGCAATAAAATCTTCGGTTTATTCAACAAGGCTTGAGCTAATAATAGACGTTGTCGTTCACCTCCGGATAAAAGGCTGTAAGGTCTATTTATGATCTTTTCAGCTTTCACCAAACGGATCACGCGTTGTAATTCTTCAGTTTGCTGTGCATTTAAACGAGGTAAGCCCCACTGATATCCATTGAGATTAGCGCCTAGCCACGCATAAGCACTCAAGCTATTATTACTTCCTGTATTTTGTCGCATTTGCGGCATATAACCAATGAAAGATGCGCCTTTATGCAGCGCTTGACCAAATAGTGAAATTTGACCTTTACTCGGCGCAATTAATCCTAAGATTGATCGTAATAAGGTACTTTTACCGGCCCCATTAACCCCTAAAATTGCGATAAACTCACCTGAGGCAATGCTCGCAGTGAAATCTTGAAAAATACAGCGCTGCCCATAAGCAAGGCTTAATTGTTTAAACTCTATGGCGTTCATCTAAAACCTGCTCCACTCGTTTTAATTGATCCTGCATCCATTCATGATATGTTTCATAGAGAGCTTGTGTTTCCATCACTCCCACCACCGGAATAGCAAATTGTTTGGCTTGTTGCAATAAATACAATACCAACGGACTACTCACTTGTTGATTGTAAAATAAAATCCTGACGCGATGATGCTGTAACTGACTTTGAAATGCCTGGACTTGTTTAGGCCCCGGATCAACGCCATTCATCATACTGGTTTGAAACGCGATTCCATGCATGCGAAAACCTAAAGCCTTAGCCATATATCCAAATACCGGCTCCGTTGCAATCACATCGGTATTATTATAGTAGGTTTTAATGTGGGCTATCCGCTGCATTAAATGTTGGTGGTGTTGAAGAAAATGCTGGTAGCGAATTTGATATTCTTTTTGATGATTAGGATCCTTTTTTATTAAAAAATCGCGTACCGCCCCCGCCACGACCGGCATAGTAGCCGGATCATACCAAATATGTGGGTTATCACCCGCTTTTTTATGAAGTAGCTTTGCGACACAAAGAAGCGTCCTTGTTGATGCGCCCACGTTCAATAAATTTTGTATCCACGGATCGTAGCCTAAACCATTATAAATAACGAGATCTGCTCGCTCTAAGCGTTTTGCAATGCTAGGCGTTATATTAAATAAATGCGGATCTTGGTCCGGCTGATTCAGAATACTCGTGACTTGGACATAGGATCCACCTATTTCCTTTGCCACGGAGCCATAAAAATTCTCAGCCGCTATAATGTGAATAACCGGTATTGCAAAACTCATCTTGGCTAACAAGATCGCCATTAAAAACCCCAAACCTAGAAAAAATTTAGACATCAGTACGCCCTTTTGCTTAAAACAAAAATATTTTGCATAACATCTATTCAGCTTCAGGTCGCTGAACACTTGATTGCTCGCTCATGAGTTAGGATTTTATCTCGTATGGGTGTCAGGTAAATTAGCAAGTTAGTCATGAACCGTTATACTATATCAACCTTGTCAAGACAGATTATGGGGCTATATGGGCAAAATTATCGCTATCGTTAACCAAAAAGGTGGGGTAGGGAAAACCACGAGTTGTATTAACCTGGCCGCATCGATGGCCTTGCTTGAACAAAAAACACTCTTAATCGATCTCGATCCGCAGGCCAATGCAACCACGGGTAGTCTTTTCCAAAAAGAGCCTGGAGCTAATATTGCACAAGTACTCTTAGATGAAATCCCGATACAAGAAAGTTTGCTAGTAACCCCTGCAGGCTATAGCCTGATTCCAGGAACCACCGATCTAACGCAGACCGAAGTCCAATTATTACAAAAAGAGCAACGCGAATATACACTCAAAAAGAAACTCGCTGTGCTATCCAACCTATATGACTATATACTGCTAGATTGCCCACCTTCATTAAATATACTCACCGTAAATGCCTTAGTGGCCGCTAACTCAGTTATTATTCCTGTTCAGTGTGAATATTTTGCCTTAGAAGGCTTAAGCAATCTCATCAATACATTACAAAGCTTACGCGCCACCGTCAATCCACATTTACAGATTCACGGTATATTACGTACCTTGTTTGATGGCCGTAATAGCCTAGCTAAACAGGTTTCTGAACAGTTATTAATGCATTTCAAAGATAAAATATATTCCACACTTATTCCACGCAATATTCGGCTTGCTGAGGCGCCTAGTCATGGGCAGCCGGCTTTGTTATATGATCCCCATTCAAATGGGAGTCAAGCTTATTTAAGTTTAGCCAAGGAAATATTAAGCCGTGATGGATGCCCGATACCTTCAATACATGCGCCTTCGGACATACCCTCGACTACTTTTTTAAAAAAGCGTTCCCAACATGATAAATCTCCGTCCATTGAACAGGTACTATGATGAAAAAATCGCGTTTAGGTCGAAACCTCGACATGCTATTAAGTGGTCAACCCTTTGAAGATTTAGTCCAAACAGCCAATTCTTCCAAAGAAGAATTACGTTGTTTACCTATCGAGCTTTTACAAGCAGGTCGTTATCAACCCAGAAGAGAATTTGCCCAACAAGCTTTAGAAGACCTAGCCAGTTCTATTCGCACCCAAGGCATTATTAATCCTATTGTGGTACGCCTTATTGAAGAAAATCGTTATGAGATTATTGCCGGTGAACGTCGCTGGCGCGCCGCTCAGCTCGCCAGCCTAAAAGAGGTTCCTGCATTAATCAAGGTTATTTCAGATGAAACGGCACTTGCTATTTCCTTGATCGAAAATATTCAACGTCAAGATCTTAATCCACTTGAAGAGGCCGAAGGGATACAACGACTCATTAATGAATTTAAGTTAACCCATCAAGAAGTCGCCAAGACCATGGGTCGTTCCCGGACAACAATTACTAATTTACTCCGTCTGTTAAGCTTAGCGCCGGCGCTAAAGCTTTTACTACAGCAAAACCAACTGGAAATGGGTCATGCCAGGGCGCTATTAAGCCTCCCGGTCAACTTGCAAATTCTAGCGGCAGAAAAAATAATAAAGAATAAACTTTCTGTTCGAGAAACCGAACGTCTGGTACAAAATGCTTCGTTCACCGACCAAGAACCGCAATCGCCACTCAAAATCGACGCCGATGTGCAACGCTTAGAGCGTAAATTATCGGATAAATTGGGGGCAAAAGTATTTTTTAAACAAAATTTACACGGCAAAGGCCAGCTTATCATTCATTATAATAGCTTAGAAGAATTAGATGGCATTCTTGCCCATATTAACTAAATTTTTTCCGTTTAGACGATAAAACACCTGACGTGTATCCTATAAAAAACAAAGCGTTTAGTAATTTGCTTAACGCAAGCTATAATGCCTTACTGAAAAATTTTAACGCGGGGCAATCCCATGGAAAACAAAACGATTCTTTATGAGCAACATAAAAAAAAAGCAGCACTGTTAGTCAATTTTGCCGGTTGGCAGATGCCTTTGCATTACGGTTCGCAAATACAAGAACATCATGTAGTCCGACAAAGTAGTGGCTTATTTGACGTTTCACACATGCTTGCTGTCGATATCTGTGGAGAAAACGCGCTAGCTTATCTCAGTTATTTATTAGCTAATAACCCACAACGTTTAGTTCCGGGAAAAGCCCTTTACACCTGCATGTTAAATAATACGGCGGGTATTTTGGATGATTTAATTGTTTACCAGCTTTCCGAACAACTTTATCGAATAGTACTTAATGCTGGAAATCGACAATCTGATCTAGACTGGATTAATACCCACGCTAAAAATTTCGCGCCTATCTCTATCATTGAGCGCACCGATCTAGCCATCATTGCAATCCAGGGCCCTCAAGCTTTAGCAAAAGCCAACTTGGCTTTTAACGAAGCACAGCGATTACTTATTAAAGAGTTAAAACCCTTCCATTGTACTACGCAAAACGACTGGTGTATTGCCAAAACAGGCTATACCGGTGAAGAAGGCCTTGAGGTCATGCTTCCTAACGAAGAAGCCGAAGTATTCTGGCAAGATTTAATCGCACTTGGGAATCTGCCCTGTGGCTTAGGGGCGCGGGATACGCTACGTCTAGAAGCGGGTTTTAATCTACATGGCGCTGACATGGACCCCACTACCACACCATTAGAATCTAATCTAGCCTGGACTATTGCCTGGGAACCTACTGATCGAGATTTTATAGGTCGCCAAGCCCTAGCTATGCAGCAAAAAAATCCAGCACGAAAACTGGTCGGATTGGTACTAGAAGAAAAAGGACGTTTCCTACGTAAGAAGCAAAAAGTTATAACCCCACAAGGGGAAGGTCAAATTACCAGTGGTAGTTATTCCCCGACTTTAGGTTATTCGATTGCTTTTGCTAGAATCCCTTACGCTCATAACGAAGAGTATTGTGATGTCATCATGGGCGCTCAAGCCTATCCCACCCAAATCATTAAACCTCCCTTTGTACGCCAAGGAAAAAAAACCTTTGCGCGCTCTAAAAATTAAATCGGTTAAAAGAGTAATTATCATGAAAAATACCCCCTCAGTATTAAAATATACACCTACCCATGAATGGGTTCGTGTGGAAGCAGAGCAGATTGCTTGTATAGGTATTACGGAGCATGCTCAAGCACTATTAGGCGATATCGTCTTTGTGGAATTACCCGCGCTGCAAAAAGTGGTAACGCGGCGTGAAGAAATCTGTGTACTAGAATCCGTAAAAGCAGCCGCTGATGTTTATTCCCCGCTTTCAGGTGAAATTATTGAAATTAATGCGGCACTTAACAAATCACCTGAACTCATTAATAAGGATCCTTATAATAAAGGATGGTTATTTCGGATCAAATTTTCCGACCCTAGTGAATTAGAAAATTTATTAAGTTTTGAATTATACCAACAACATATTGCCGTCGAGATGCACTAAGATGCCATTTATTCCTCATACTGATGTCGAAATACAAGAGATGTTAGCTACCCTGGGGGTGCATAGCATTGATGATTTATTTGATGAAATTCCCTCTCATTTAAAAATTGCGCCATCAACTGCTATCCCACCTGGCCTCACCGAGATGGAGATGAGCAGAATCACCGAAGAACGTGCCGGTGAAAACAAAAAAGGGCTTTGCTTTATTGGTGCGGGCGCTTATGAACATCACATTCCGGCGGCTGTTTGGGATATTGCCAGTCGTGGCGAATTTATGACCGCTTACACACCCTATCAAGCTGAAGCAAGCCAAGGAACCTTACAGCTCATTTATGAATATCAAACCATGATGGCTAGTCTTACTGGGATGGATTATTCCAATGCTTCTCTTTACGATGGCGCTTCAGCCTTAGCAGAGGCTATTTTAATGGCGGTGCGGGCCAACAAACACAGTAAATCCGCACGAATTTTAATCCCTCGCACTCTGCACCCTCATTATCGACAGACCCTACAAACTATCGTAACGCAACAGAACATTGAACTTATCGACATCGATTATTGTCCACAACAAGGCAATACCTTGTTATCGGCGCTTGAAAAATGGGAGCGCCAAGATATTTGTGCCTTAGTCATAGCACAACCTAATTTTTTTGGATCACTCGAAGCAGTTGACAAGCTCACTAATTGGGCGCACGCACAACAGGCGCTTGTCATTGCGGTCACGAATCCTATCAGTTTGGGTTTGCTAAAAGAACCTGGAGCTTGGGGAGAAAAAGCGGCAGACATCGTTTGTGGTGAAGGACAAGCTTTAGGCATCCCGCTTGCCGGTGGCGGACCTTATTTTGGTTTTATGTGTTGTAAGAAAGAGTGGGTTCGGCAAATGCCGGGAAGAATTGTCGGCCGTACGGTTGATAAAACTGGAAAACCCGGATTTACATTGACATTACAAGCGCGAGAGCAACATATTCGTCGTGCAAAAGCCACCTCAAATATCTGTACTAATCAAGGTCTATTAGTCACTGCTGCTACGATTTACATGAGTCTTTTAGGCCCGGCGGGTTTACAAAGTATAGCCCGTGTTTCTCACCAGAACTCACAGCAACTCGCTCAGCAATTAACCCAGCTACCTCAGGTAGAATTAATTTTTAACGCGCCTTTTTTTCATGAGTTTGTTATTCGTTTGCCAAAACCGGTTAATCATTTGTTACAGGCGTTAGCTAAAGTAGGCATACACGGCGGATTTAATCTATCGACACTGTATCCTGAATTAGGCAATGCTCTATTAATTTGTGTCACTGAAACTAAAACCCAACAAGATTTAAATCTTTATCAACAACAATTATCTAAATTACTTAACGCGACATCGTAAAAAATTTTTTATGCTTATTTTTGAACTGAGTCAAACAGGCCGTATTGCCAAAGCACAAATTCCAGTGAATTTAAAGCCCGGGAATAAATTATCTATTCCGGAAAATCTATTACGGAAAACGGAACCGTTATTACCACAAGTTTCTGAGTTACAAGTCGTACGTCATTTTACACGCTTATCACAAAAAAATTTCTCTATTGATACCCATTTCTATCCATTGGGTTCCTGTACGATGAAGTACAACCCACGTGGTGTTCATCGCTTAGCCTCATTACCCAACTTTCTCAATCAACATCCTTTGATAACTGAAGAAAATTGTCAAGGAACCCTACGTTGCCTCTATGAGTTTCAAGAAATTTTAAAAGAAGTAACCGGTATGGCCGGTGTTTCTTTAACACCAATGGCAGGAGCTCAAGGTGAATTTGCCGGTGTTGCTATGATTAAAGCCTATCACGCCTCCCGTGGTGATAAGGCAAGAACGGAATTTCTGATTCCAGATGCGGCACATGGAACCAATCCCGCTTCGGCGGTCATGTGCGGCTATAAGGTTCGTGAAATTCCAACTAACCGTGCAGGAGATGTAGACTTAGTGGCATTGAATGCGGTAGTGGGCCCTCACACGGCAGGAATCATGTTAACCAACCCTTCTACTTTGGGCGTATTCGAAAGACAAATTGAACAAATCGCACACATTATTCATCAAGCGGGAGGATTACTTTACTACGATGGCGCTAATCTAAATGCGATTTTAGCGAAAATAAGACCTGGAGATATGGGTTTTGATGTCATGCATCTCAATTTACATAAAACCTTTGCAACCCCCCACGGTGGCGGCGGCCCTGGAGCGGGACCTGTTGCGGTTGCAAAGCGCTTGCTGCCATTTCTACCGATTCCCACAATCGATTACGCAAATAATCATTATCGATGCTTAGAGTTAGCCGATAGACCACAAAGCATAGGTCGTTTATCGGCGTTTAGCGGAAACACAGGTATCCTTTTACGCGCTTATATTTACGCGCGTTTATTAGGCGCCAATGGTTTAAAACGTGTTTCCGAGTTTGCCACACTCAATGCTAATTATTTACTGCACCGATTACACGCTATTGGATACACACCGGCTTTCCCACAACGGCGTGCTAGCCACGAATTTATTTTAACTTTAAAAGATTTGTCTAAACAATTTAATATCTCCGCGATGGATGTCGGTAAACGTTTACTTGATTTTGGTTTTCATGCCCCTACCACTTATTTTCCTTTACTCGTTCCCGAATGCTTATTAATCGAGCCGACTGAAACAGAATCAAAACAAGAGTTAGATAGTTTTGTAGCGGCGATGGGCAAAATTCTTGCAGAAGCAAAAGAAAATCCAGCTATTTTACATAACGCCCCACATCATTTAAGCTTACGACGTTTAGATGATGTCAAAGCCGTGCGAGAACTTGATCTGACTTGGGAAATACGTTAATCGTATTATTAATAGGCGCTTTTTAAACATTAGGCCGTCACTATTTCATCTGATGGAATAATTTGGGTCGCCATAGCCACGGCTTCAGCATTTAAACGTACATTGTGGACACGCAAATACTCAACCCCTTGTAATGCCAACTGATAAGATATCATCGCTGTTTCAAAATCTCGCTCTGCAAAAGGCTTGTCTGTCATTAAATTTAAAAAAGACTTTCGTGAGTGACCAACCAGTAAAGGACAATTTAATTGACGAAAGTGTTTTATATTTTCCAATAAAAATTTAGATTGTTGCGCTGTCTTACCAAAACCAATGCCAATATCAAAGATGAGTTGTTTTGGCGCGACACCTGCTTCCAGTAACTGATTAAATCTCAGTTCAGCCCACGTCAAAATTTGCTCACAAATAGGCGGATACGCCGCCAACACACGATTTTTCTGTACTGGGATCCCGAGGTTGTGCATAAGCACGCATTTCACAGAATACTCAGCTGCTAATCGACGCATTTTTTCATCCATAAATCCGCTGACGTCGTTAATCCAATCTATCCCATGCTCAAGCGCTCTTGCCGCTACCTGAGGATGACGGGTGTCTATACTCAACTTTGGCTTAAATGGCCATCGTTTCCAGCATTCTTTTATTGCCGTCAAAACAGGGGCTAATAAGTCCCATTCATCTTCTGGTAAAACAGGGCTTGCCCCTGGACGGGTAGATTCTGCACCTATATCCAGCACTTCCGCTCCCTCACGCACTAATTTTTCGGCTTGCGCGATTGCATTAGGAATGCTAACAAATTGACCGCCATCTGAAAAAGAATCTGCGGTTATATTTAATATACCGACTAAAGCACTGCCCGCTAAACGTTGTGGAATTTGCTGGGCTCCACAAGCCGCTTGGCTTGCTGTAAAACGGGAACCCCAACTAGATAGTAGGCTTGATAACTCTACGCTCGGATGCTTCCAATTGGGCCATAAATCAAGCAAAGGCCATAATGCAAAGGGTCTAGCCAATAATTCAGCGTGAGGTATTTTTAGATCGGCCTCATCCATCACTAAGTCATCCCAAGCAAGGATATCGATATCAATCACTCGGGGTGCCCAGCGCTGGCTTTCTTCTCGGCCTAACTGCTTTTCAATCTGTTTAATCTGCCTTAAGGTTTCAAAGGGGGACAAGCTAGTTTCACAGGCAAGCGCCACATTCAAATACGGTCTATTCCAAGCCGCGGGAGCATACGCGGGTAAAAGCGCCGACGAGGTATAAACGGGTGAAATTTGCAGGGGTGCAATCGTCGATGATTTTTGCAATAATTGCAGTGCTGAACGCAGGTTATTTAAACCATCGCCTAAGTTTGTACCTAAACCAAGTATTAACATATTTTTTTGTCTTAAAAACTTGCCTTTTCTAAGTTAAAGGTTTATAGGTTTATCGTATTAGGTATATAATAAAATTCTTACTTTCCCAAGAGGTCAAGCGCAGTTATGGATTTCGAACAACAACAATCCCGCTTACGCGAACTTATAGCACATGGTAAAAAGCAAGGGTTTGTCACTTATGCTGAAATAAACGACCATTTGTTGGAAGATATTATCTCTGAAGCTGAGCAAGAGCAACTACAGCTTGATGAGATTATCTTGATGCTCAATGATATCGGTATCCCTGTCTATGAAGTTCCGCCCGATATGGAAACTTTACTGGCTTCGAGTATCGCTAGCAATTCATCGGAAGAGGAATCCAGTTCGGACAACACCCATACCCTAGGTAATATAGCCGCTGAACTAGGTCGTACAACGGATCCCGTCCGTATGTATATGCGCGAAATGGGCACCGTTGAATTACTAACCCGTGAAGGAGAGATTAAACTCGCTAAGCGTATTGAAGAAGGCCTACAGGCTATTTTAACCGCGCTGACTCAATATCCAGAAAATGTTTCTGATATACTCAGTGATTATACGCGTTATGAACGACAAGAAATCCGTTTGAACGATATTATTAGTGGATTTTTAGACCTAGAAGAACTTTCTATTCCGCTGGAATTACCACCTGGAAAAAACATTTCATCTGAAGCGCACGATGAAGAGGAAGATCTGAGTAGCAGTGCAAATGAAGGCGCTGACGATAAAGAAACAGATGACGAAAACGGTGACGCTAAATCAAAAAGCGGCACAAGCGATGAAGAAGATGGCTTTGCTGAACTCGATAGCGGGCCCGATCCAGAACTTGCCCATGCACGTTTTGCTCAGTTAAAAGCATTTTACGAGGCTTTTTTGGCGACACAAAAAAAACACGGTCGCTTCGATAAAAAAACCTTGAAACAGGCGGCATTATTAGCTGATGCCTTTACTAAATTTAAACTCATACCACGTCAGCTCGAGAAATTGACTCGAAAAATGCGTTCCCTTTTAGGCGAAATTCGCATTCAAGAGCGGGTTATCATGCGTTTATGTATTAATGAAGCCAAAATACCACGTCAACTTTTTATTAGTTCTTTTCCAAAAAATGAAACGAATGAAAACTTTCTTAAAAAACACATCAATGCTAAAAAAAGTTATTCGCAAGCGCTAAAATCATTACATATCCCCATTACTTCGGCACAAAATAAGCTGCGTGAATTAGAAAAAAACATCGACATGAGCATTGCTGATATCAAAGCAATCAATCGCCAAATGTCGGCTGGTGAAGCGAAGGCACGACGGGCAAAAAAAGAAATGGTTGAAGCGAATCTTCGTCTTGTTATTTCGATCGCGAAAAAATATACCAATCGGGGTTTACAATTTCTTGATTTAATTCAAGAAGGCAATATTGGCTTGATGAAAGCGGTTGATAAATTTGAATACCGTCGAGGTTATAAATTTTCAACCTACGCAACTTGGTGGATACGACAAGCCATCACCCGTTCGATTGCCGATCAAGCACGGACTATCCGTATTCCAGTACATATGATTGAAACGATTAACAAACTCAATCGCATTTCACGTCAAATATTGCAAGCGACTGGGAAAGAACCTTCGCCGGAAGATCTCAGTAAAAAAATGGGCTTACCCGAAGATAAAATTCGCAAGATCCTTAAAATCGCTAAAGAGCCTATTTCGATGGAAACACCTATTGGTGATGATGATGGTGATTCACACTTAGGTGATTTTATAGAAGACGCAACAGCCTTATCGCCCATTGATGCGGCTACCATCGAAGGTTTACGCGAAACCGCGCAACGCGTATTGGCATCACTCACATCGCGCGAAGCTAAGGTATTGCGTATGCGTTTTGGTATTGACATGAATACCGATCACACCTTAGAAGAAGTAGGCAAGCAATTCGACGTTACGCGTGAACGTATCCGACAAATTGAAGCCAAAGCCTTACGTAAATTACGTCACCCTACACGTTCCGAGCCCTTACGTAGCTTTCTTGATCAAGAGTAATAAAATTATTAACACGGTTAGGAACAACTAATTGTTCCTAACCGGTTCTCTATCAAATTTATTTTTTTAAAATTAAAGTTTTACTTCGGGATCTGATAAAAGTGTCGCTTGCTCTTCAGCACCCGCATTTACCTTTTTTGTATTCTTCATAAAAAAATTTCCCGTATAGTGAGCAACACGCGATAAGCCATTGGCTAAATCTCGACCCACATTACGAATTACCGGACTAACAACCGGAATCTGCAATAAAAATAAAGTAGGCGCCAGAACCCCATCGATACGACGATGGTCGGCCACATTAAAATTGAAAGTTGATTCCTCAAAGGTAACTCCAAGGTATCCAGCAGGCTTAACTTCGCCTTGCTGCAATTCTTGAAAATTCGTATCATTCACCATCGCCAAGGGAATCATCGCTGCCAAACTGGTATCACTTGTATCTGCTAATCGACCTAACTCTACTAAATGAATACCTTTTTTCACAGCATCCATTCTTATTCGCGTTAAAACTTCTATTGGTAATTGTACCGAAGTATTATTAGCATAAAGCGCGTAATTTAATAAGCGTAAATTACTGGCCCAAGGCACTACCCTTCCCGCTGCTCTTACGAAAGCAGAATTCTCTAAGATTTCCCTGGCAACACTATCGGCATCCTCTTCTTTCAATGCCCTACACAATTTAGGGCCTATTAACAAAGGATTCGAATAACACAAAATAATTAAACCCAACAGTTGATTGGGATTAAATACCTTATCGACTAGCACGGCCTGATGTTGCAAAAATTGATTGTTTACCGCTAATGCTCTGACACGCATTTCTGAGGCATCGATATTACGCACTGAAGATATATTATTATATTGCGTAATTACCTGGGACCACCCATCGGCTTGATTATTTATTAATTTTTCGAGTAGCTGTTCGATACTTAAAGAAGGTAAATTTTTCTTATTAATATAATTAATAACTCCTTTTATATCCACCGATTCTTGTTCAGGTAAGGAGATCCACAATATTTCTCGCATAAAAATTATTCCCTTTTTTCAATTTACGCATTGATAAATTAACATGCCTAATATTGCAATTCAAATAAATTAAACTATTTATATTAAATAGTTTAATTATATAAAAAATAATTAAATTATTTTTTCCTAAGCTTTATCATATCCGTTAATTAGCTTATCAAAGAAATACCTACCGCCGCCTTCTTCACAAATTTTTACTGCGCACTCCCGAACTTTTCTCAAGCGCATCACTCGGCGCAAACGAAACATTATCTTGGTAACCCTCCCTTATAATTCCCCATGAAAGAAATAGAGTTTTTTGGTAAATTACTGACCAGGAGACTTAAAAATGAAAAAGAAAAAATTTAGTGAATCGCAAATTATCACCGTGCTGAAAGAGTATGGAGCAGGAGTTCCAGCGGTT